>NZ_JAFLNA010000015.1:0-164429 GCF_017313405.1 Agrobacterium burrii | reverse complement strand
ATCGATTACCACTCAAATCCGACCGCTCCAATCAATTCCACCTCACTCATATAGTTTCCGCGTATAATCATTCTCTATCCATATCGGTATTTTCAACATAAAAATCATATATTTACGCATTATCGTCCCGCAATCCACAAATTGCAGGTCGTAAAAGCAAGATTCTGGCCGCGGATTTTCATCCGCCTTCAATATTCCTATACAATTCAACGCAGCATATATTTTATATGTTTCTGCGTATATATCTATATAAATATATGTTTATGGAATCCTCCCAGGTCGAAGGGGTACTCCCCTCTTCATCTCGGTTTCCAAATCCAAATTCTTCTTCTGGTTGTGTATATATTGCTTTCCGTCGACGATTCATAATCTTCGCCACCCTTCGCCTCATCAGGGCTGTATCTGCACGAGCTGCAAGGACGTACATTTCATAGAGACCCATTTGGACACACCTTTCCTATCACGCGCCGCATTTGCGACCGTGTTATGAGCTTCATCTCTTTTCCCCTCAGCCTTTCAGCTAGATGGGCATTGCAACGGGGCACTGAAAATTGCCGCCTGTGGAAAATAAAGACACTTATCAGTGCCCCGCATCAGCAGTTTATGCCTATCAACGCAGGTCCTTCAGCCAATGAATTTCGGAGAGATAGAGAGGTCCACCACAAACCAGATTCTATCTCTCCTTCGCCCACTGTCAGAGGACTTTGCCTGTCAGGCCCCGAAATATGAGAGTGACGTCTTTCTCTCACAGCCGGTGCTGGCTCCGCTTCAAAACTGGAATGTCTCCCAGTTCATTGCAGAACAGGGACATTATAGAGCAAGCGAAAAGGGCGGGGATGAATGAGGAAATAAAAATCCCTTCACACAAAATGCAGCACACTGAAACTACACAAAAAATCACTAAGCATCTGAAAAACAAAAATTAATACGAATTTTCAGCACGAAAAACATAACCGGAACCCAAGAAATTAATTAAGACAATTTCCCTGACAGAGAAGAATCATGCCAAAGCAATCTTAAGACAGACTAGAGCATTGAAAGACTGTTTCGTGCCCTCATTCCGATCATCCACGCCGCCTTGGCCTTTCGCGTGATCGCGTAGTCGATGAACGGCAGACCGGTTAAGGCCTTATAGGGGTTGCGTCTTGGTCGCGCGTTTGTTTTAACTAAAGAGGTGAACTATTACGAACAGTTCAACCTAGCGTGTAATAGGTTTTCCGGGATTGGAAAAAGGCCGCTAGAAACACTGGGCGGGGGACAAACGTGAATTTAGCGCCTATTGTGAAGCTCGTGCGCGCATATGATGCCACCGAATGGGAAATTTTCATCTCCGAATGGCAGAAAGGTCTGAGTGGCTATGCATCCGTCAAGCGTCTTGGTGGATCGGGTGATCAGGGACGCGATGTGATAGGATTGTACTCATCCGCTGGCTGCCAAGGCGAGTGGGACAATTACCAATGCAAGCACTACGAAGTCCCGCTTTCAACGCCCAAAGCATGTGAGGACGCTGGAAAAATCATCTTCCATGCCTTCCAAGGAGCATTCACACCTCCTCGCAAATGCTCGTTTGTCGCGCCTCGCGGGCCAAGCACGGAATTACGCGATCTATTGCTTCGTCCTAACAAGTTCAAGGCGGAAGTCATAGCTACGTGGAACAAGCGCGTCGCCGGCAACGTGGTCGCAAACGAAAAACACCTGCTCGCTGGCGCGCTAGAGGTATATGTAGAGGCTTACGACTTCACAACTTTCACTTACGCCACAATTGACGAAATCCTTGATGACCATCGCAAGACTGCTTATTGGGCGTCCCGATTCAATGGCGTATTGCCGCCAGCTCCTGCAGGAGTGACGCCGGCCGAGATAGCGGCCAAAGAATCGGTGTATGTCACCAAACTTTTAGATGTCTATTCGGAAGAAACCGGAACCCAAATCAGTTGCGCCGCCGACCTTAACGCTCAGGCAGCGTGGAAGGCGGATCTCCAGAAACAGCGCGTCCGATTCTATGATGCTGAGGCGTTCATGGCACACTATCGTGATCAGACCGAACCTGGGACAATTGAGGATTTCGCCGAACAAATCCACGATGCCATCGAGCCGGTACTTGATGCTGAGACGGAGGCCCACCCACGGCTCACCGTCGCGCTCGCAACTGCTGGCCAGGCCCAACCTGCCAGCGTACTCGCGCCGCGAGCCAAGGTGCGCGTGAAGCAAGGCGTTTGTCATCAACTTGCGAACGAAGATCGCGTGAGTTGGAAACTATAGAATGGCCGCCACTGCCCCAACCCGGTCCAAGCCACGCATTTTTAACACTGCATTCGAAAGCGGTGTAAGATCCCTTATCCTTCTGACCGCTTGCTTTCCCTTAAGCGTGGGACTACGGCGTCTCGTCGTGTTGGATCATCTGGTGGTGCACACGGGCGATATCGATGGTCCGGAGAGCTTACATCCGAGTGAGAGTTCCCGCGGTGCAGAGCTTCTCGTTCGACGTGGTCTGGTGAGTTCCGGGCTCGCGCTCATGGGCACGCGAGGCTTGGTGGTGCGCTCAGCTACAAGCGAGGGTTTTCGCTATCGTGCAGGAGAGGAGGCTGGGGCGTTCATCGATCTTCTGCGGAGCGACTACAGCGTCGCATTGAAGGAGCGAGCAGATTGGCTGGCAAGTGAGGTCGCCCCGCTTTCCGACGGGGAGATAGATAATTTGGTGCGGTCGCGCATGGATTTATGGGATACCGAGTTCCAGACTGATCAGGGAGCAACGAGCTAATTATGCAATTGCGCTTTCTATACATTACCGGCCCTCATAGCGCCCCCGCATCCGTCGATTTCGGACCAGGTCTAAACGTCATTTATGGTGGCTCGAACACCGGCAAAACGCACATCCTGCGCCTTATCGACTATGTACTAGGTGCCAAGACCCCACCAGAGCCAATCATCGAACAAGCGGGCTACGATTTTGCTCACGTCGGTGTTGTTTTAGACGATGGATCGGAGAAGACATTCGTTCGCGCCTTGCAAGGCGGTAACGTGAAGGTTTTGGACGGGCTAACGCGTATTCGGCCAGGGCAGAATGATGGTGTGTCAGTTTCTGCCCAGCACGGTGCCCAGAATTCTCTGTCACGCTTACTCCTTGCCCAAGTCGGAGCGGCAAACGCTCGTGTGCGCACGGACGCCAGCGGAAAGACGCGCGATCTGAGCTTCCGCGATCTCGAGCGCCACGCCCTCGTCAGCGAGACAAAGATCCAGGACGTTTCCTCGCCCGTCCTTTCTGGCCAGTTCGTCACAAAGACTGCGGAGACGTCAGTCTTCAAATACATGCTGACGGGTGTAGATGATTCTGCGTTGGATGCAGCAAAGACCAGTGCCGATCAACCTATGCGGCAGGCAGCGCAACTCGAACTCCTCGATAGGCAGATTCGCGATGCGGAGCGCGAAATCGAAGAATCAGATCAGGATCATGAGGAGCTACTGCAGCAAGACAGCGATCTTGACGTCGAGCTGAGGCAGACCTTCTCGGTTCAGGAAAGTACCGAGGCAACCTACCGTGAGCTGACCAGCACCCGCTTGGAACTGCGCCGCGAATATGAAACGCTGCAGGACCGAGTCGGGGAAATCGATACGCTAACCGAGCGTTTCAAGCTTTTGGCCGAACATTATCGATCGGACGAAGCTCGCCTGGCATCTATCGTCGAGGCAGGCGCCTACTATACTTTGGAAGACCCAGTTCTGTGCCCTGTTTGTGGATCGGCTGCCGAATACCACCGTCCGGATGAGGCCTGCGACGGGAACGTTGCAGATATAACTGCCGCAGCGCAGGCTGAGATTGCTGATGTTCGCGAACGCGCCGCAGAGCTGCGGGAAACGGTTGAGGCGCTTGAAGCGGAAAGGGGCGCGCGAACGGCCCGCATGCGCGAACTTCTACCGCAGATGAATAGCCTTCAGGAGAACATTCTTCGCGAAGTGCCGGCGGTTCAGACCATTCGCTCACGCACCAGCGCCGTCATCGCGCGAAAGCTAAACGTGCAAAAGAGCCTCGAACTCGTGCGCCGGCGGGATGCGCTTGTCGTGCAGCGCACTGAACTCGGTGTCAGTCCAGGCTATGACAGTAGCACCATCGTCGCACAGCAACAGCTTGATGGAGCAACACTAGACCAGTTCAGCCAGGTGGTTGAAGCCGAACTCGAGTCTTGGCAATTTCCAGATGCCCAACGCGTATTCTTCGAACTGCCTAAAATGGACATATCGGTCAGTGGAAAGGCGAGAGCGGCGAACGGTAAGGGTGTCAGGGCCCTGCTCCACGGCGCGTTCAGTATCGCGTTGATGAAGTTTTGCAGGGACCGCGCTAGAGCTCATCCAGGCTTTTTGATCTTAGACTCGCTGTTCATCACCTATCGCGACCCCTCAGATGCAGGTGATAGTGCAATCGCAAGCACTCCCTTGAAGGATCGCGCATTCAAGGCGTTTTCCGCCATGCCGCCCAACCTTCAGTTGATCATCCTCGAAAACGTCGATGTTCCGAAGTGGTTGGAGGGGCAACCCAACGTCACGCATTTCACCGGCAACGCGGCTGCAGGACGTGCGGGATTGTTTCCGAAATAGGAGCGCTTTATTTTGCCGACCGCGCGAAATACGACTAATCGAACAGAAGAACATGAGTGAGGACCAGGAATTGAAGGTAACCACAAGAACTGCATTTGCCGCTGCCGCCCTGCTTTTCTCGGTTTCAAGCGCTTTTGCCGCGCCGACATACCTCAGTTGCGAATTCGCAGGTTCGAAAGGAATCTCTCAGGTCTTCAATTTCGCTCTCGACGAAGCCACCGGGACATTTGGAGTTTATGTCCCGGCTTCTGGAAGTCGGAGAATGGAAAAAGGCACCTTTGCCGGTGATAAAGCGAGCCTAAATGAAGGCTCGGTGGCGTGGGAGATCGACATAGCCAAGGGTTCAGTCATTCGTGACAAGCGCATGGTTGGCGAGAAGGACAGCGGAACCTGCAAGACGATCTCGCACGCGCAGAGCGGCTTTGAAGAGTAATTGCCGCTCTGGACAAGAGGCCAGTATCGAGACCTCTGCACAGGGAGCTGACGGCCCGGTACATCTATAGCGCCCTGGCGAAACGCTCCAGTTTGCCCAGCGTTTGCTGACCCAGCTCCACGGCACCGAAACCCTTTGCCTGCTGGAACTCGGCTTCCGTGCTGAACACCATGCCCAGCACAACTTTCGTTGCGCCATCCTGATCTTCGAAGGAGGCCCAGGCGTCGGCATGTTTCGGCCCGTTTTCGCCCCACAGCAGCGTATAGGCGAGCCTTTCTTCAGGGCGGACCTCGACATAACGATGGTGGTTCGGGAAGACTGTGCCGTCAGGGCCGATCATGTCAAAGACCCATTCGCCGCCGGTCCGCAGATCAATCCTCTTCGTCCGGCAGGAGAACCCGTCAGGACCCCACCATTGCGGCAGCGTCTTCTCGTTCATCCAGGCTTTCCAGACAATGTTTCGCGGCACCTTTATCATTCGCTCCAGCACCATGGTTCGCCCGGCCACACTGACGAGATTGTTGAGACCTGCGCTGAAACCCTGTTGATAACCATCCCGCATATCCTCTGCCAGCGAGGAAAGCTGAACCGTTACGGTCAAGCGGCTACGCTCTTCCGCAGCCTGAAAATCAGCAGTGACCAGCGCTGCTGACTGCGTTACGCCGCCAGAGGAAACCACCTCGTAATTCACGCTGCGGCGAGCCGGCTGCAACTCCAGCCAGCCACATTCACAGCGAATATCCGGCTGGCCGGCGACCTTGCAGAGCGAAACTTCGCGGCCGCCCACCCTGCTGTCCGCCTCCAGGAACTCCACAGTGACCGCAGGCGTGGGAGAAGCCCACACCGCCCGGGCGGCGGGTGACATCCAGACCTGCCAGAGAGCCGATAGCGGAACGGCAATTTCCCGTTCGAAACTCAGCGTCGCAAAACGGTCCTGTGTCAGATGCGGTTCGGCGCGTGCGCCTTCCTGATCCGGCTTTGTCGTCATTCGGAATCCTCCTTCATGGCCTGCATTGCAAATGCCTCCAACCGGTCAAGCCGGCTCTCCCACATGGCCCGCTGCTCATCGAGCCACGTGCGTACCGGCTCCAGCGCTTCAGGCACGATCGCGCAGGTGCGCACCCGCCCATCCTTGGAGGTGATGATCAACCCCGCCTCCTCCAGCACGGAAAGGTGCCGCATAACCGTGGGCAGACGCAGCCCCGTGGGAGCGGACAGCTCCATGACCGGCGCCGGCCCTCCGCCAAGCCGCGCCAGAATTGCCCGCCGCGTTGGATCGGCAAGAGCCTGGAAGATCAGTGATAGCTCCGGATGATGCTTAGTCATGTTGCTAACTATCACGGTCCATCGTGGTGGCGCAAGGGAAACTTAGTGAATCAACTAAGTTTCCCTTGGTGGAGTGGTGCCGGGAATAAGGCGCCGATGCCTCGCGCCGGCATGTCGTTCGGGCAAACGAGGCTTTAGTCTCTCCAGCGCCTTGGGGTCGGCAGCCGGCGGCAGATGCAACTGTCGAGTCGGAAATCGTCCATCAAAAGTTGCAGAAAAGGATTGACTCTCGTAGCTCTGTGAGTGAGCCTTGCCCGGAAAAAGACGGGGAAAATATCAAATCATCATGTTACCAGAACGCTTTAATCAATGCCTGCGGGTCATCCGCTGGACGCCGATCAACATTGCGTCCGCACTGCAATGCGAGCTTTCGTGGATCGAGGCACTGGAGGCGGGCAATGAGGAGGTTCCCGCCGGTTTGGCCACATGGCTTGAAACGCTTGCACAGGCCCATGAAGCTCTCCCGCCCCCATCAACCTACAGAGGAAAACGGTCGGCATTCTGATGCGGCCGATAGCTCTCAACCTTCACCAACAACTGGATTACTCGAAATGAAATATGTCATAGCAGCTCTTGGCCTGATCAGCTTCTCAAGCCCCGCCTTTGCGGCATCCTGCGAGAAGAACTTCGCTGTCTCCGGCGTGCCCATGGTGACGGCTGTCTCTTACAAATCATGGCAGGAATTGCCGAAGGCAAAAGCGCCCGCCGTGCTTCAAAAGCTCGCCCAGGCTGTGGCAGCGGAAGGTTTTTCCGGCATCCAAATCAACAAGGCGCTGTCTTCCATTGATGCGCACCAGGAGACCAGCGGCAGCGGCAGAATTCAGACGCTGCGGGTTGTGGCCCGGCAGAAAGGCGCCAGCGTGCGGATCGACGCTGTTTTCAACATTCAGGCAGGACAGATTGCGGACAAGAACGTCATCCGTGAGGGCATTTGCAACATCATCAACGGCGCGTGAAGTGCTGTAGATAAGACTGTCCTTTCGACGGAGCGGGGCCAGCCGCTTCGTCTGCATTGGCCTTGGCGTGGACGGGCGCTTCTGCGGGTGGCAACAGGAAGCAGGCCCGGGCCTCACCGCTCATTTCGTAGTCTCTATGACGGTGCACACAGACATCAGGAATGGCACGACCGCGGGCTCGCCCGGCACGGACGGTGAACTAGGCGCTGCTCCACGCTGTTTATGACGATGCTTATGGTATGGCGGGCGAACCCGGAATCTGCGATGGGTGCAGGCAGGGATAGTGTCCGTGGCCGCAAGCGCGCCATGAAGCGACGGGGAAAAAATGCCGATTTATGAACTGGCTGCCGTGGGCGCCGCAACCTGCTGGGCGATGACCGGACTTCTGGCGGCACGTCCGGCGGGGCATCTGGGAGCGCTCGCCTTCAACAGGACGCGGCAGCTTTTTGTCGCTTCCCTGCTGGGGGTCTATGTTCTCGCTTCTGGAACCTGGTGGGAACTGCAGCCCGAGGCGCTATCGGCGCTTCTGCTATCCGGTTTCATCGGCATCTTCGTTGGCGATACGCTGCTGTTCACCTGTCTCAATCGGCTGGGACCACGCCGCTCGGGAATTCTGTTTGCCCTCAATGCCCCAATTGCCGCGCTGCTGGGATGGGCGGTGCTTGGCGAGGAGCTTTCCGCAACAACGGTCACCGGCATAGGCCTGACGCTGTGTGGTGTTCTGCTCGCAATCCTCTTCGGCAAGCGCAAGGCGCAGCTGCACGAATGGGAGAGAGTGAAGGGACCGCTTTGGCTGGGCGTACTCCTCGGCCTTCTGGCTGCACTCAGTCAGGCCGTCGGCTCGCTGATCGCAAGACCCGTCATGGCGACCGGGATCGATCCGATTACCGCTTCCATGCTGCGCGTTGGGGCCGCGGCGCTCTGCCTGACGGCGCTTACCATGCTGCCCATCAAGGCAGTTCGGCCGAATGGACCGCTGACGAAGAGCATTTTCCTGCAGACGGCGCTTACCGGCATCATCGCGCTTGCCTTCGGCATGACACTGCTTCTTTTCGCACTTTCCGGCGGCAAGATCGGCATCGTCTCGACGCTGTCTGCAACAACGCCTGTTATCATCCTGCCATTGCTGTGGCTGAGAACACGGGAATTGCCGGCACCCGGCGCATGGGCCGGGGCCGCGCTGGTCGTGGCCGGCATGGCGCTGATGTTCTGGAAGTGACCGAAGCCTTAAGCGCCGCAGATGACGCCGCTGGTGCCACGATATACTATTGCAAATAATGTCCAGCTGTCTCGGCCGTACACTTGCGCGGCAACTTTCGCGTGTCTAAAAGACGCGAAATGTTAATTCGCATTACAGAGGACCAACTTCGTGGAACAGGTAAACACTCCAGTCGGCAAGGGCCGGCGCAAGGCTTTATGGGCAGCGGTTGCAATTATTGCCATCGCGGCTGCAGGTGTCATCGGTGGTAAAGCCTTCTACGAAGCAAAAGTCGATGAACTGATTGCCCGCAGCGGCGCAACGGCCCGCTCCGTGAACGTCGATTTTCTCGGACAAATCCATATTCGCGAGCTGACCCTGCCGCTTGAAGACGGCAAGAACATCCAGATCGCAGCGATCGACGGGCGTCCCAGACTTCCTTTCCTGGAAGGCGCGCTCGATATGAATGGCATCGATATTGACGTGCCGACCGGCAAGATCTCCATGGCGCATGCCCGTGTGGAGAATGCCGCCTTCAAGAAAGTGGCAGCGGCATCTGGCGATGGCAATGCAAACTCCCTGTCCAGACGCATGGAGCGCTTTGCAGCGACGCGCATTTCCACGCCTGAACTGACATTCACCCAGTCCATCGCCGACACCGAGCAGAAGACCGTGTACAACAACGCGGCTCTCGTGGACATCGCCGATGGCCGGGTCGCCCGCTATACGGTCGACAATGCCAGCTATGACATCAAGATGGCTTTGCCGGACAGCACTGGCACGATGGAAAAGAAGCACATGGTCGTCTCGACAGGTGCAATAACCGGCCAGGACTTCGACGCCGCCTACCTTGCAAGGCTCTACACGGAAAAGGCAGGGCCCGAAGACAAGGAGGCAAAACCTCTTTACGGACCACTCTCCGTCAGCAACATTTCCTTCTCCGACGGTGACGGTCGCTTCAGCTACGACGAAATACGCAGCGACGGCTTTACCGCTCGCATGCCGGCAGAGCCGCTGCTGGAAACCCTGAAGGCGCTGACGACAACCCAGAATGCCGATGAGCTTTCACCACAGGAGCGCCAGGCATTTTTCGGCAAGGTCGTGTCCATTCTGGACATGATGGGCAAGAGCAACATGCAGCTGCTGGGCTTCAAGGTCGACGCGCCTGATCAAAGCGAAGGGGCGGACGGCAAGCGGGTCAAGGCCACCATCGAGCGCATCGACATGCAGATGGACAGCCGCAAGCTCGATTTCGGCCTGAACGGCATGTCGATTGGCGATGGCGACGGCAAGATCGAAGTCGCCGAGGCAAGCCTCAAGGGCTTTGACTGGAGTTCGACAATCGAAGGTCTCTCCCAGATCGTCGGCTTCGATGAAACGAAGATGGAGACATTTCCGTTCAATCGGCTGATACCGGAACTTGGCAGGGTGCGTGTCGGTGGCATCAACGTTGATATCGCCGCACCGGAAAAGACGGATGAAGAGGCCGCAGGCACGCCTGAACGCATCAAGTTCGCGCTCAAGAATTTCGAAATGGGCCTGACAAAGCCCTTCAATGGCATCCCGACCGATATAGAGATCAGGCAGGAAGACCTCTCCCTGCCCATCCCGGCAGATTCGACCGAGGAAGTTTTTGTTGAAGCGCGCAAACTGGGTCTGGAGTCGATCGCCCTGTCGTATGCCATGGCCGCAGGCTGGGACGAGCCGAACAAAAATCTGGTGATCCGCGAAGTCTCGTTCAGCAGCAAGGATATTGGCAGCGTCAATTTTTCCGGTCTGGTGAGCGGGTTCACGGAAGAGTTTTTCTCCTTCGACTTCGGTCGCGCCCAGGCTGCGCTTTTCGGGCTTGCCGGTCGTGAGGTGAAATTCACGATCAAGGACGAGGGCATGATGGCCAAGGCGATCAAGCTTTATGCCCTGCAGAACGAGATGACCGAGGATCAGGTGCGTGGCACTTTGACGTTGGTTGCCAACGTGATGCTGCAGCAGGTGGCCGCCGAACAGCCGAAACTCCAGGATGCGGTGAACGCACTCGTCCAATTCATCAACACGCCGGGAACCTTGACCGTCACGGTCAAATCAACAGGCCCAAATGGCCTTGGTCTTTTTGACCTGGCTGCAGCCTCCGATAACCCGATGCTGCTTCTTGACAAGGTCGATATTCAGGCAACCGCCGAATAAGCCGGCCTATCGGCCGCCAATTATCTCAAGCTCAGTTTCCTGAGCTTGAGAAAACCTGAATATACATTTTGTCGCACCATTTTCGGGGCGGAATGTTGAAACTTCGAATAGGATTTTTACAAGCTTATTTAATAAGTTATTCCGAAAATCGGAAGTCATGTATTAACAGCAATCACAGATGGAAGCCTGAATATCGCTCCATGGGTTCGGCTCTTCCGCAGCCGACGGAAGGCACCCGACATATTTTCACGCACCGGCCGAAAAGACGGACCATCTTGTCATCAACGGTGCGGCCGTCGGGCCAGCGATGCGACAATGGCCGCCTCCATGCTGCGATGGACCAGCGTATGGTTTCGAATGCCCGCCCTTCGGCAGGCATCCGTCAGATCGCTATGACGCGCTTCAGATAACGCGTCATGTCCGGGAAGCTTTCACCTCCCGGCGCCGAAACCTCAATAATGGACCGAGAGGGAATCGATCGGCGTGCCCTTCGACGGGGTGAACTTGGTCAGGTCGATCCCTTCGACGGCTGCCTTGTATTCCTCAGCGCTTGGCGTGCGGCCAAGGATTGCCGACAGGACGACGACCGGGGTCGAGGCGAGAAGCGACTCCCCCTTCTTTTCGGCCGTGTCTTCCACGACGCGGCCCTGGAACAGGCGGGTCGAGGTGGCCAGAACGGTATCGCCCTTTTCCGCCTTCTCCTGGTTGCCCATGCACAGGTTGCAGCCCGGGCGCTCCAGATAGAGGATGTTCTCGTATTCGGTGCGGTTGGAGGTCTTCGGCTTCAGGTCGTCGAATTCGAAGCCGGAATACTTCTGCAGGATTTCCCAATCCCCTTCCGCCTTCAGCTCATCGATGATGTTGTAGGTCGGCGCGGCAACGACGAGCGGCGCCTTGAACTCGACCTTGCCTTCGGCCTTCTCGATGTTCTTCAACATCTGCGCGACGATCTTCATGTCGCCCTTATGCACCATGCACGAACCGACGAAGCCCAGATCGACCTTCTTGGTGCCGCCGTAATAGGACACCGGGCGGATCGTATCATGGGTATAACGCCGGGATACATCGGCATTGTTGACGTCGGGGTCGGCGATCATCGGCTCGTCGATAACATCGAGATCCACGACAACTTCGGCGAAATATTTCGCATTGTCGTCAGGGGTCAAAGCGGGCTTTTCGCCCGAGCGGATCTCGGCAATACGATGATCCGCCTTGTCGATCAGGCCCTTCAGCGTCTGAGCGGCATTGTCCATGCCCTTGTCGATCATGATCTGGATGCGCGACTTGGCGATCTCCAGCGACTCGATCAGCGTTTCGTCCTCAGAGATACAGATCGACGCCTTGGCCTTCATCTCGGCCGTCCAGTCGGTGAAGGTGAAGGCCTGGTCGGCGAGCAGCGTGCCGATGTGGACTTCGATGATGCGGCCCTGGAAGACGTTGTCGCCATGCTGCTTCAGCATCTGCGCCTGCGTCGCATGCACAACATCGCGGAAGTCCATATGCGGCTGCATCGCACCCTTGAAGGTGACCTTGACGGATTGCGGGATTGGCATGGTCGCCTCGCCCGTCGCCAGCGCCAGCGCAACTGTGCCCGAGTCGGCACCGAAGGCGACGCCCTTGGACATGCGGGTGTGGCTGTCGCCGCCGATGATGATCGCCCAGTCATCCACGGTGATGTCGTTCAGCACCTTGTGGATCACGTCCGTCATCGAATGATAGACGCCCTTCGGGTCGCGCGCGGTGATGACGCCGAAATTGTTCATGAAGGACATGAGCTTGGGAATATTCGCCTGCGCCTTCTTGTCCCAGACGGAGGCCGTGTGGCAGCCCGACTGATAGGCGCCGTCCACCAGCGGCGAAATGACGGTTGCCGCCATCGCCTCAAGTTCCTGCGCGGTCATCAGGCCGGTCGTATCCTGCGAGCCGACGATGTTGACCTTGACGCGAACGTCCGAACCGGCATGCAGAACCTTGCCGGGCGTTACGCCGACGGCGTTGCGGTTGAAGATTTTCTCAACGGCGGTGAGGCCCTGACCTTCGATCGCAATTTCCTTGTTCGGGGCAAAGACCGGCGTAGCCTCGACGCCGAGCGTCTGAGCCGCAAAGGTCTGCAGCTTCTTGCCGAAGACGATGGCGTAGGAGCTGCCCGCCTTCATGAATTCCATCTTCTGGGGCGTGAAGGCACCGGCGACGTCGACCAGCTCATTGCCGCTTTCGTCACGAAGCTTGCGGTTCTTGGCGTCGATCTTGAGGACAGTGCCGGTCTCGACCGAATATTTCTGCTCGAGGATCGGGTTGCCGTCATTGTTGAGGATCGGCTTGCCGTCTTCACCGAGCTTCTTCACCCAGTTCTTCAGGTTGATGCCGATGCCACCAGTCACGTCGACGGTGGTGGCGAAGATCGGCGATATGCCGTTGGTGCCGGCCACGATGGGGGCGAAATTGACGAAAGGCACATAGGGGCTGGCCTGCTTGCCAGTCCACAGCGCCACGTTGTTGACGCCGGACATGCGCGACGAGCCAACGCCCATTGTGCCCTTTTCGGCGATCATCATCACCCGCTTGTCGGGGTGCTGTTTCTGAAGCGCGACGATTTCCGCCTGCGCTTCCGGCGTGATCATACACTGGCCGTGCAGCTGGCGGTCGGAGCGCGAATGCGCCTGGTTGCCGGGCGACAGAAGGTCGGTCGAAATATCGCCTTCTGCGGCGATGAAGGTCACGACCTTGATCTCGTCTTCGACATCCGGAAGCTTGGTGAAGAATTCGGCCTTGGCGTAGCTTTCAAGAACACCCCTGGCGATGGCATTGCCCGCCTTGAAGGCGTCACGCAGCCGGAACATGTCGGCGTCGTAAAGGAAGACCTGGGTCTTCAGGACCTCACCTGCCTGCTCGGCAAGTGCCGCGTCATCACCGAGCGTGATGTCGAGCAGCACTTCGACGGAGGGACCGCCCTTCATGTGCGACAGCAGTTCCAGCGCGAAGGTGGGCGTGATCTCTGGCACGACCGCTTCGCCAAGGATGATCTCCTTCAGAAAAGCCGCCTTGACGCCCGCGGCACTCGTGGTGCCCGGCAGGGAGTTGTAGATGAAGAATTTGAGAGCGTCCGTCCGGTATTCGCTACCGGCATCCTTGATCAGCGCAATGATTTCAGCTGTCAATGCGCCGTCATCGATCGGCTTGGGAGCGAGCCCTTGTTGTTCTCTGCTTTTGATCTCAGCCAGGTAATCCAAGTAAAGGTTCATCGCAATCCCAACGTCCTGATATGTATGGAGCCAAAACCCAGCACCACCGAACTGTCACGTCAATAGGTCTGGGTCTTTTATCGGTTTCGAGTACGCCAACCGGGGCCGGCTGACAAGATGTCGCATTTCAGTATAATCGTTTCAATCGTTCCGTTGTCCGACTGTCGCGACAAAAATGGGCGGCCCGTCTCCGAACCGCCCGTTCTTATATCAGACCATCGTCATGCCGGCGCGACAATCATCAAAACTCCTCCCAGCTATCTGCAGAAGTTTTCAGTGCGGCATTGCCGGAAAACGCCGCCTTGATCCTGCTGCCGAGGGCGCGCGCCGGGGACGCTGTGGGCCTGTCTGACGAAGAGACGGTGCGGACCGGGGCGGAAGCTTCACTGTAACCGCCTTCGGACAGTTTGAACTGGGCAATAAGCCCGTTGAGCGAAGAAGCCTCACGTGCAAGGCCATGGCTTGCAGCCGTGCTTTCCTCCACCATCGCGGCGTTTTTCTGGGTGTCCTGATCCATCTGGTTCACGGCCGTGTTGATCTGCTGGAGGCCGGAGGACTGTTCCTGCGCCGATTCCGCGATTGCCGCGACGTGCCGGTTGATTTCCTGCACTTCCGTGACGATCAACTCCAGCGCCCGGCCGGTTTCGCCAACCAGTTGCACGCCCTGCTGCACCTGACCGTTCGATGTCGTGATCAGGTTCTTGATCTCCTTGGCCGCACCCGCGGAACGCTGCGCCAGTTCACGAACTTCCTGCGCGACAACGGCAAAGCCCTTGCCCGCATCACCGGCACGGGCGGCTTCCACGCCGGCATTCAGGGCCAGAAGGTTGGTCTGGAAGGCGATCTCGTCGATCACGCCGATAATGTTGGAAATCTCATCGGCGGATTTGGCGATCTGCTCCATCGCGGAGACGGCTTTCTGCACCACTTCTCCGGACTTTTCCGCGCCGATCTTTGCGCGGCTGACGAGCTGACCCGCTTCCTGGGCGCGTTTGGTGGAATCCTTCACCGTGACGGTGATCTCTTCCAGCGCCGCCGCGGTTTCTTCAACGGCTGCCGCCTGCTGCTCCGTACGTCTTGCCAGATCGTCTGCGGCAGACCTGATCTCGCCCGCACCGGCATCGATGCCGCGCGCATTCTGCGCCACCTGGGTCAGCGTCGATTGCAGCTGTTCGGCCGCCCTGTTGAAGTCGCCGCGAATGCCGTCGAGGCCGGATGCGAAAGGTTGAGCAATGCGGTAAGTCACATCGCCCTGGGAAATCTTCGAAAGAGCCGTGGCAAGGTTATCGACGGCGAACTGCACGTCGGCGGCTTCCCTGGCCTTCTGTTTTTCGCGCTCGATCCGGTCTTTCTCCGAAGTCGAGCGGTTGGCTTCCGTCTCGTTCTCAAGCCGGATGCGCTCGATTGCATTCTCACGGAACGCCTGAACGGCAGCGGCCATCTGGCCGACTTCATCCTTGCGGTCCATTCCGTCGATTTCGCTTGCCGTATCACCGGCCGCCAGAGATCCCATGCGGGCGCGAAGCCGCGCAATCGGGGTGGTGATGCCACGCGAGGAGACAAACAGGCCGAGTGCGATCAATGCCAGCGAAATGAGTGCTATGCTGACCAGGGCTGTCCAGATCGTCGTATTCGTGCTGGCGGTGAGCTGCTGCCTGCCATCATTCATCACCTGAATAAGCTGCTCGTTGCCTGCGCTGATCTTCGGCGACACTTCGCCGATTTTCCGAAGGACGTTCAGCGCCATCTGCTGCGCTTCAGCGGTTTTTCCCGCCTGCATCAGGGTGATGACCTGATTGCCGATCTCCTCGACTTCAACGACACCTTTCAGGATATCGCGGGCCGCATCCGTGCGGGCCGGCACCAGCTCCATGATCTTGTTCTGGCGTTCTTCGAGTTGTTTGCGGTCTGCCCTGAAAGTCTTGACCGCCGATTCGAAATCGCTGCCGGCCGGATCATTGAGGCTGGCGCGAAGCATCTGCATGCCGAGTGCATTGAGATTGCCGCTGGTTCTGGCGTTCAGCACCGCCGCAAGAGCCTCATTGGCGATGAAATCGCTATAGACCTGATCGGTGTTTTTGTATTGCAGGCTGACGTAGCTAATTCCGGACAGCGACATCAAACTCATCAGCGAAATGACAAAAACGACCTTCGTTTTTATCTTGGTATTCTTCAGGAAAGACATGAATGGCCTCAAGGCAAGCGCTCCGCCAGCCGCCCGTTAGGGAGGCCGGGGAAACATAAAATGAAACATCGCGGGTAGCTGTTGCCCCTCCTCATGGGGCGACAAGCGGATGCCCTTGTCCGAGCTGCCACGAGGCAGACCGAGGGGGCCGCTTGTTCTACCGGCTCCGCCGATGAAACCTTGGAACCTGCCTGTTTAGATTTCACAAAACCACTGAATGAAGTGTTACCTAATATATGCAAGTGCTCATAATTCGCTGCGCTGCAACCTTATTCGAGAAGCGATTTCGGGTGGAGCACCGTCAGTTTTCGACGAACAGTTTTTCGACTGCAAAATCGATGAAAACCCGCAGCCTTGGAGCCATGAACCGGGCAGACGGCCAGACTATCGAGAACTGACCCGGCGCGGCGAGATGTTCGTTCAAGACTGGCTCGAGCAGACCATCCCGGATGGCGTCCATCGCCAGAAATTCAGGCATGTAGGCGAGGCCCATCCCATCGATCGCCGCCGCCCGTATCGCTTCCATATTGCCGCAGGTGAGAGCGACACGCATGGTCGACAGGGGGTTATCACCATCTTCCAGCAGCCATTCCTGAAGCTTGCCGGAGGTCGGAAAGCGGAACCGCAAAGCTTCATGGTTCGAGAGTTGGTCAGGATGACGGGGCATGCCCATTCGTTGAAAATAGGCTGGCGACGCGCATAAAACGAAACGGAACGGTCCCAGACGTCGTGCGATCAGGCTCGAATCGTCAAGCTCGCCGCTGCGGATTGCCGCATCGAAGCCGCCTTCGATCAGATCGACCCGCCTGTCGTTGAAGTCGAGTTCCAGCTCGATATCAGGATATCGTCGACGGAATTCAGGCACGATCGGCAGCAGAAATCGGTAGCCGATCGTCGGAAGCGTCACCCGCAGACTGCCGCGCGGCAGAGCCTGATTATCCGTGACCGCCTCATGGGCGTCGCGCAGATCGGTCAAGATGGCGCGATACCGCTCAAACAGCATCGCCCCTTCATTGGTCAGCGTGACCTTTCGTGTGGTGCGGTTGAACAGCCGCACGCCCAACGACGCCTCCAGCCGGGCGATACTTTTTCCGACCGCAGACGGTGACAGTCCGAGGCTTTGCCCGGCCTTGGCGAAATTAAGCCTTTCGGCAACGCGCACAAAAGCATCGATCTCGCTCAACTTATCCATAGTCGTTCATTAGAGAATTTTGATCCGCAATGAAAGGCCGACAAGGCCGATTATCGAACTGCATTCGTCGGATGAAAATGTCGCGACATCATTTTCACTATCGGAGTTCGCATGATCGACACTTCTTACAGGCCACCCGTCAGCCGAAATTCGGTTTTGGCGGCGGTATGTCTCGCCGCCCTGACACTTCCCTTGAACTTCTCCGCCGGCGCGGTCGCGACGCCGGCGATTGGACGCGATCTTGGCGGATCGCCGGAATCTCTCACCTGGATCACCAATGCTTTCATGCTGGCTTTCGGAAGCCTGTTGATGGCGGCCGGCGCGCTGGCGGATCGATATGGCAGACGGCGCGTGTTTCTGATTGGCCTTGCGCTATTTGTCGGCTTTTCCTTCGCGCTTGGGCTGGCGCCTTCAGTCTGGATCATCGACCTGTTACGCGCCGGTCAGGGCGTGGGCGCGGCTGCCGCACTGGCTGGCGGAACGGCGGCGCTGGCGCAGGAATTCGACGGCCATGCCAGAACGCGCGCCTTTGGGCTATTGGGAACGACCTTCGGCGTCGGTCTTGCCTCCGGTCCGCTGCTGACGGGATTGATGATCGAGACCATCGGATGGCGGGCGATATTCCTCGCCGGCGGCCTGATCGGCCTTCTGGCCCTGATCCTCGGCCCGCCACGGATGCGAGAAACGAAAGATCCCGATGCTGCGCAGCTCGACTGGCCGGGAGCAGCGAGTTTTACCCTCACACTTACCCTGTTCACCGTGATGATGATCGAGTTTCCCGTTCTCGGGCCTACTGGCGTTACCGTTTTCAGCCTCGGATTTGCGATTTCGCTCGCGGCCTTCATCATGATCGAGATGCGGACGGCGCGGCCGATGCTGGACCTGTCGCTGTTCCGTTATGCGCGGTTTGTGGGTGTGCAATTGTTGCCGATCGCCACCTGTGCCTGCTTCGTCGTTCTTCTGGTTATCATTCCCTTGCGCCTGATCGGCATCGAGCAACAGGGAGCGATAAAGGCGGGGCTCATCATGCTGGGACTGTCGGCCCCGATGCTTGTCGTGCCGATCGTGGCGACGATGTTGGCCCGTCATGTTTCACCCGGCCTGCTCTGCGGCACCGGCCTGTTGATCGCCGCTGCCGGTCTCGTCTGGCTTGCCGGTTTCACCGCAGAAGATGGCAGCATGATCGTTCTGCCCATGCTCGTCATCGGCATTGGAGCCGGCCTGCCCTGGGGCCTGATGGACGGCCTGTCCGTCGGCGTCGTGCCGGTGGAACGCGCGGGAATGGCGACGGGCATATTCAGCACTGTGCGGGTTGCCGGTGAAGGCATTGCGCTGGCAATCGTCAGCGCTGCTCTTTCCGCCTTGATTTCAGCCTCGCTCGGACGGCTGACGCCGCTCTCCGTATCTCTTCTAAACGAGACAGGGCAACGGCTGGCAGTCGGCGACCTGAGCGGGGCTGCGGCAATATCGTCCCACATCGGGGATGGTGTCTTGGGCGACGCCTATCAGACTGCGTTTTCGACGCTTTGCTGGTGGCTTGCCGCAGTGACGGCGCTCTGCGGGATCGCAATTTTCATCCTGCTGCCGAATGCTGCGACGGTCGCAAACGGTGAGGTCGAGCAACAGACAGCCCCGCAAGGGTAGAGACCGAAAACCCACCGACGCGCGCGGGGCGCGTCGGCCTATCCTGTGATGTGTGCCGGCTGCTATAGCCGACACACTGTGCATTCGATCAAGCCAGATGCTGGTTGAAGAAACCGGCGATCCGGTCGAACGGGATCTTGTCCGCGCGATCGTAAAGATCGACGTGATTGGTATCCGGAATGATCACCAGTTCCTTCGGTTCAGCTGCGGCGGCGAAAGCGGTTTCACTGAAGTAGCGGGAATGCGCCTTCTCGCCATGAATAATCATGACCGGACGCGGCGATATCTCGGCGATATAGGTCAGGATCGGCATGTTCATGAACGACAGCGGTGTGGTCTGCGACCAGGCATTGCCGGAGTTGACGGCACGCGCATGATAGCCACGCGGCGTCATGTAGTAGTCATGGTAGTCGATCAGGAACTGCGCTTCGCCACCCTTTAGTTCGTTATAGGCCGGCTGGTAGGCGGGCGTTCCCTTCTCGGCATCCACCCAGCGCTGCCGGCTCATCTGCTCCAGCGCCTGTGTGCGTTGCTCAAGGGTGACGCTGTCATTGTAGCCTTTCGACATCACCCGCGTCATGTCGTACATGGTGCTGGCCACGACGGCCTTCACGCGCTTGTCTGAAGCAACCGCATTCAACGCCATGCCACCCCAGCCGCAAATACCGATGACGCCGATACGCTCGCGATCGACATAAGATTGCAGGCCGATGTAATCCACCGCCGCGCTGAAATCCTCGGTATTGATATCAGGCGAAGCGATGTTGCGAGGCTCGCCACCACTTTCTCCGGTATAAGACGGGTCGAACGCCAGCGTGGCAAAACCGCGCTCCGCCATGGTCTGCGCGTAAAGTCCCGAGGACTGCTCCTTCACGGCACCGAACGGACCGCTGATGACGAGGGCCGCCAATGGCTGGTTTGCGCGGTTCTTCGGCAGGTAAAGGTCGCCCGCCAGGGTGATGCCATAACGGTTTTTGAACGAGACCTTCTCGTGGTCAACATTGTCGCTCTTCGGGAAAACCTTGTCCCAGGCAGTTGTCTGGGCGAAGGCCTGTGTCGTGCCTGCAGCCTGCACCATGCCGATTGCGGCAACGGCGATGCCCGTTGCCTTCATCAGGTTGCGCCTGCCGGTGTTGAGTGTCTCGGTCGTTTTAATGTCGTTGGTCATGGGAGGTCTCCTGTGTGGATTAAATGCGTTCGATACGCAGCGGAAACTCCCCGGGGAGATGCAGCGCTTCATAGCCTTGTTCGAAGCGTCCCAGCCGGATCAGGCCGGGATGCCTGTAGTTGGCATAGAACATCGCCAGATTGCCCCAGGGCATGTAATAACAGAGGTCGTATGGTCGCTCATTGTCGAATGGCCCATGGCCTTCGACGGTCAACTTTCGCGGCAGATAAACGATCTTTTCGTTGGAGCTGAAGTCAGCAATCCTGAGATCGAGCGGCAGCATGGATGCGAAGTCGCGTGCCGATGGATTGTCGTAAAGTACCGCCGTCATCGTGTTTTCTCCTGATGTCAGCTTGATTTTCACTTCAGTCCGCTCCTGATTGTTGGGGCCGCTCTTACTGAAACCCCGGCCGGGGACGATGATTGCAGCGATTGCCAGCGCCAGCAGTTCACGTCGTTTCGGCTGGGCAAATCTCATGCGCCTGCTAGTCTCCGTGTCACCCGCCAGGCGACAAGGGAAACGAGCGAGGAACCGCTGAGCAGCAGCGCGCTCATGGTGAAGGCCGACCACCAGCCGAAAGCGTCGAATAAAACGCCGCCGAACGAGGCTCCGGCCGTAATCGCCAGCTGGATGACGGCAACCTGCAGCCCGCCGCCCGCCTCGGCGTCATCGGGGAGAATACGGCTGAGCCACGTGCCCCAGCCGACGGGCGCGGCGGTTCCAAGAAAACCCCAGCCGACAAGTGCGGCGATGACGGCAATTTTCACATCGCCCAAGGCGACCATGACAAGAGCGATACCGGCCATCAGCAAAGGGATGATCACGAGAATGCTGAACAGGCGTTTGTGCAGCAGCCTTCCGATGACCCATGTCCCGACAGCCCCCGCCAACCCCATGATCAAAAGGAGAAACGACAGCGTCTCAATTCCAACCTGTGTGACCTTTTCAAGAAATGGTCGCAGATAGGTGAAAAGCGCGAACTGCCCCATGAACAACAGGAAGATCGCGGTCATGCCTGCCGCGACAGGCGGGCGGGCGAGCAACCGGAAAACATTGGCGGATTTGCGTTCGCTCCGGGGTGGAAGTGCAGGCAGGGTGATCCACTGCCACAGCAGCGCCAGCAGCCCGATCGGCACGACCAGAAAGAAGGCGCCGCGCCAGCCGATATAGGCGCCCAGCAGGCTTCCGAGTGGTGCAGAAACCGTTGCCGCAACGGCGTTACCGGCGTTGAGCAAAGCTAGCGCCTTTGGCACTTGCTCGCGGGAAACGAGCCGCATCACAATGGCGGTGGACATCGACCAGAAGCCGCCGATCGAAATGCCGAGCAATGCCCGGCCGAGCATCAAAACGGGGAAAGACGGCGCAAAGGTCACGACCAGACCCGATACCATCAGCAACGCCGTGAGGCCGAGGACGACGATACGCCGGTCAAGCCGCTGCGTCAGGCTGGCAATGAACAGGCTGGTCACCACCGCAAAAATACCCGAGATGGAAATCGCCTGCCCCGTATTTCCTTCCGAAACCCCGAGATCGGCGGCAATCGGCGTGAGCAGACTGACGGGCATGAATTCCGACGCGATCAATACGAAAGCGCACAGCGTCATGCACAGAACGGCGCTCCACGCCGCGCCTTTGCTTTCTATGTTTTCATTATAGATAAGGGTCACTCGTTCGGTCCCGTCGAAATTTGTTTCTGTGTTCGGACCGGAAGATATTGCCGGGAGACTTTGCCGACAATCCGTGCTAATCCGCATGAACTTATCGAAACTCAATATCAATCGAGGCTTTGATGCAGCGCGAGGACATGAAGGACCTGCTGTGGTTCATGGAGGTGGCCAAGGAACGCAGCTTCACAAAGGCCGCGGCGACGCTTGGAACGTCGCAATCGACATTGAGCTACACCATCAAGCAGCTGGAGGCCCGATTGGGCGTTCGTCTTTTGACAAGGACGACACGCAGCGTTGCAACGACAGACGCCGGCGAGCGGCTGTTTCTGTCACTTGCGCCACGATTTGAGGGCATTGCAGCCGATCTGGTGGACCTCGTCGCTTTCAGGGAAAAGCCCTCCGGCACCGTGCGCCTCACCCTGTCCGACCATGCTTTGCAGATGACCGTCTGGCCGAAATTGAGCCGTATTCTCTCGGCCTATCCGGACATCCATGTCGAGCTTTATAGCGACAACGGCATGCGCAATATCGTTGAGGAACGCTTCGACGCCGGCGTGCGCTTAGGGGAAAGCGTCGACAAGGACATGATCGCCGTGCGGATCGGCCCGGACTGGCGTCTCAGGGCCGTGGCTTCACCGGACTACTTTTCAAGGCACGGCATCCCCGCCACACCGCAGGATCTGGTCGGCCATACCTGCATCAACACACGCCAGGCAACCTGGGGCGGATTTTACGCCTGGGAGTTTGAAAAGGACGGACACGAGCTGCGGGTCAGGGTTGACGGGCAGTTGAGCTTCAATTCCTCGATGTCCCAGATCGATGCGGCCATAAAGGGTTACGGGATCGCTTACGTTCCGGAGGATATCGTTGAGGAACATATCACTGAGGGCAGATTGCAGGCGGCTCTTGATGACTGGAGCGAGCCCTTCACCGGCTACCATCTGTATTACCCCAGCCGACGCCAGATGTCGCCGGCGATGAAGGTGATCGTCGATGCCCTTCGGCATCATGTTTGATACACCATGACGATGCTACGTCATGATCCGAATAATCCCAATGTCAAAACAGGAGAACCGCTAACATGACAGTACCAACACCATCATTGGCGGCCTTGGCCGAAGAGCAAAAGTCGCTGGAACTGTCGGCATTCAACTACGAGTTCGCCTGGACGCTGGGAAAACGAATTCGTCATAGGGCGTATGAGGGCAATTTGCCGGTGGCTATCGAGGTTCGCCACGGCATGGACGTTATTTTTGCAACGCTTGTCGGCGGCGCAACGATCGACAATTTCGACTGGACTCGCCGGAAATGCGCAGCAGTTCACCGTTTTCATCGCAGCTCTCTGCAGCTCAGACTGGAGGCGGAGGAAGGGGGCTATGATTTCAATCAAAAATTCAAGCTTCCGCCGACCGACTACGTCGCAAGCGGCGGCGGCGTTCCATTGATACTGAAAGGTGGAACGCTCATCGGTACAGTTGCGGTCAGTGGCCTTCCCAATGTCGAAGACCACAATCTCGTGGTGGCCGTTCTCAGGGAGCTCCTGTCATAGATGGCAATTGCGGCTTGGCAGTCGAAGCGACCGCATCGGAGAAAATTCAGTCAGATACTGGGATTTGCGATATTTTGTCGTAGACGACGGCTTGCGGAATATCCGCCACCATTTGTCTTGCGGTGGCCACCAGTTGTTCCACTTCGAAGATGACCGGCCGGCCGGCCGCCGTGACGAGGCCCCACTGGAACGGTATGTGGAATGAAAGGGGCAGAACGCGGACCCCTTCCACCGGCAGCCCCCAGAGGGTGATCGATTCGACGATGGCGACGCCAAGCCCCATGCGCGCCAGCGAAAGGGAAACATAGGTCGCATTGCTGTCGATGACAGAGGAAAGATCGACACCGAGACTGGAAAGTACGTCGTTGATCCGCATGCGAAGGCGGAAGGGGTTGGCGGAGGCGATAAGCCGGTGTCCGGCAAGGTCTTCCGCAGAGATCACCGCCTTTTGCGCCAGTGGATGATCCTCCGCAACCACGGCGACGCACGGCACCTCCCCCAGCCAGTGGATGTCGATGCCGGGATTGTCGAGCGGAAGGCTGACAGCACCCAGATCCGCCGTGCCGGCCATCACTGCCTGCACGACATTTTCCGAAGAAATGCTCTGCAGATGCACGTGATCGGGAAACCTGTCGGTCGGCAGGGCCGCGAGCGCCCTCGGCAGAAGGCTGGAGGCAATCGCCGGAATGGCCGCCACCTCGATGGCCGTGCGGCGCGCGGCCCGGATGTGCCGTGCGCTTTCGCTGATCGTTCTGAGACCGCTGAGAAACAGTTCCGCCTGGGCAAAAAAGGCGACACCCTTTTCGGTGGGGGTGATGCGCGGGCCGTTGCGATGCAGCAGCGCAAAACCGATTTCGCCCTCAAGGTCCTGAATGAGGCGCGTGACGACGGGTTGCGACTTGCCCAGCGCTTTTGCCGCACCGGTAATGCTGCCGATCGAAACCACCGCCACGAAAGCCTCGAGCTGCCGCGTATCGAGATAGTCAGACACCATTTTCCACTCCACCCCGAGACATGTGCTTTTCCGTATCGTCAACGCGCTATACCGGCCGGCTCGCCCGTCTGCAACCAAAGCGCCGCACGCCGGTCAAAGGGATCGAGAGTAGCGCCAAACCCGGCCACAAGCGCCCGCAGAACCATCGGCTTTTCAGCGTGATAAAGCGGCCATTCGCCATTCGGCGCGGCGGGCCGTTCGTCCTTTATGAATGAGACCCACAGTTGGTGGATTGCCTTTGCAAAACCCGCATCCGTCACCCGTTGACGCTCCGGCAGGTCACGGCTGTTGGAGCCATCGCGATACCAGACGGAGCCGACTTCCGCCCCGTGCGGCGCACCGAGTTCATCGGCCTCCAGCGGGCCGTAGAGATATTTATAGACCGGGTTGAAACGGGCATGCAGCCTGGCGAAACGGATAGCGGGGAGCTGGAAAACCAGATCGCCGGCAACCGCGCGCCAGATGCCGCGTGCACTGTGGCCCGGCAAGGCGGCACGATAGCGTTCGACAATGCCGGAACCGGCAAGGCCAAGCGGCAGAACACGCTCATGCAGCAGTTTCGCGCAGAGTGTGAAATCCATCTTCGGCTGCGCCGTCGCGTGGGTAACGTACTCTCCAGTCGTGCAGCCGATCATCATCGGCACGGCGGCGGTGCGCCCTGCCTGCGCGGCAGTTTCCGGGTGTTCCAACAGGCTCACCCCATCGACAACAGGCACAAATGGCACGCCGAGCATCGCCGCCGTCCCGTCGCGGGCAAAATCATGCTGCCCATAGGACTGGTTGCAGAGATCGCGCTGGATTTCGAGCAGCCTGTCCATGGGAAAAGCCGCAAGCGACGCATCGTCCGTATTCGCCGCCGCCAGAAAGCGGTGCGAGAGCTTGGCGGCGTCCTCAAGGGACGCAATTGCCGTGCTTGCCCCACTCTGCGGCATGGCCCGGTGAAAAAGCCCTTTCGCCCGAGGCATGGCCATCAGCGTCGCGACCGCAAAGCCGCCCGCCGAGCGCCCCGCCAGCGTCACGCGGTCAGGATCGCCACCGAAGGCGGCAATATTGTCGCGCACCCATTCGAGCGCAGCAATGAGATCGAGCAGACCGCGATTGTCAGGCTTGCCCTCGACATGGAGGAAACCCAGTGCACCCAGGCGATAATTGACCGTGACCTCAACGATGCCGCTTGCCGCGAAAGCGCCGCTCTGCAGCACCGGCTCATTGGCCGAACCGACAGCATAACCGCCGCCATGGATCCAGAACAGCACCGGCGACCGGCCCGCCGGGTCCGGCGTGCGGATGTTGACGGTGAGAAAATCCTCGCCGAATGCAAGTTTCGAGGTCGCAGCGGTGCCGACCGGACCATAGGTCGGGATTTGTGGACAGACGGGGCCAAGCCGGGTGGCATCGCGCACATCCTGCCACGGCAAAACCGGCTGCGGCGCTTCGAAACGCCGCTCCGGCGTGACTGGCGCGGCATAGGGCACGCCGAGAAAGGCGTGAATGCCGTTTTCCCTGATACCCTGCAGCGCGCCGGCTGCCACTTGAACAATCGTCATGTCACAGCACCTTGCGCAATCCGATCAGCCGCTCCACCGCCACGACCACACCGACGGAAATGAGGATGAGGATGACGGAAAGAGCGGCAATCTGCGGATCGGTGGAATATTCAAGATAGTGATATATTTCAGTCGGTAGTGTCGAAGACTTCACAGAAACGATGAAGAGTGAGATCGTCGCTTCGTCAAAGGAAATCAGGAAGGCGATGACCGCGCCGGCGATGAGGCCGGGTCGCACGAGCGGCAGCGTGATGCGCCACAATACCATGGCGGGCGATGCGCCGTGAACGCGCGCCGCTTCCTCGATACGGCGATCCACCGCCATCAGGCTCATGGTGATGGTGCGCACCGTATAGGGCGTGGTGATGCCGAGATGGGCGAGGAAGATGCCGGTATAGCTGTCGAGCAGGCCAAGTGGCCCAAGCACCAGCATCACACCCACGGCCAGCACGATATGCGGCACGAGGAAGGGCGCAAGGATCAGAAAATTGAGCGCGCCCTTGCCGCGGAATTCGTGCCGCGACAGCGCCAGAGACAGAAGCAGCCCCGCAAAGATCGAAACGAACCCGACAAGCAGGCCGATGCCGAGGCTTCGCCAGAAGGCGCTGATGAACTTGGCATTGGCGAACACCTTGGCATAGGAGCCGAAGGAGAAACTTTCCGGCGGAAAGGCCAGATATTGCCGCGTATCGAAGGAAATGATCAGAACGACGATGATCGGCGCCAGAAGAAACAGATAGAGCAGCGTCAGCAGCAGCGCGTGGGCGAGACGTCCGAATTTCGCGTCCATGGTCGGCCTCACGTCTCAAGCGCGCGCATCGCGCGCTGGTAAATCACGATCACGCTGCCGAACAGGACGAGCAGCAGCACGGAAAGTGCGGCCGCCAACGGCCAGTTCAGCGTCACCGTCGCCTCGTTATAAACCTCCGTGCCGATGACGAAGACACGGCCACCGCCCATGAGGCGCGGCGTGACGAAGGACGAGATGGCCAGCACAAAGACCAGAAGGGCGGCGGTCAGAACGCCGGGCAACGACAGCGGCAACACGATGCGGGTAAACACCCGCAGCCGGTTTGCCCCGAGCATGGCGGCGGCCTCCTCAAACTGCGTGTTCAGCCGGCCGAAACCGCTCAGCATCGCAAGGATCGCATAGGGCATCAGGATTTCGACCAGTGCGACGGTCGCGCCGAAATAATTATTGGTCAGCCGGACGACGCCGTCCGTCAGCCCGGAGGATTGCAGCGCCGTGTTGATCACACCCCTGTCCCCCAGAATGACCATCCAGCCATAGGTGCGCACCACCGACGAGGTGAGAAGCGGCGCAACGGCAAGTGCGGTCAACACACCGCGCCAGCGGCTCTGGGTGCGGGCAAGAAAGAGAGCGATGGGATAGGAAAGAACGACCGCCAGAACAGCAACATTCACGCCGAGATAAAGCGTGTTCCAGGCGATTTTCCAGTAGAACGGGTCGAAAATAACGGTGCGGTAGGATTCGAGCGTCCAGTCGCCGCCGCGAAGGGCGGCCATCGCCGAGGACGCGAACGATGCCCGCACCAGCCAGATGAGCGGCAACAGGAAGGTCGTCAGCAGCGCGACAAGACCCGGCAGGAGCAGAAGAAGCAGGATGCCGCGATGCGATGCACCGCCACTGGCAGAATGGCTTGCCCCCGCCATCAGGCCGCCTCCCCGATCAGCGTCACATCCTCGGGCGCAACGGAAAGCGTCACCCGCTCGCCCCTGGCCGGCAGGGCGGCGGCATGGGTGGGCAGATCGGCCTGCAGGCGATGCTCGCCCGCGCGCACGCCGAGCGTCAACACCTGCCCACGATAGGTAACGTGTTCGACGATGCCGGAAAAGGCGTTGACGCCCTCGCCCAGCACGAAGCGGTGCGGACGGACCAGAAACCGCGCTTTCTGGCCGGCAGGGATTGCGCCAGAGAAATGCAGGACACCGAGACCGGGAATTTCTGCCCGGCCGGGCGCAACCACGGTGCCCGCGAGAAACGAACCCGCACCGATGAAGGAGGCGACGAAATCCGTTTTTGGCCGGTCAAAAATCTCGCGCGGCGTGCCGATCTGTTCAAGCCTACCTTCCGACATGACGGCAAGCCGGTCGGCCATCGACAGGGCTTCATCCTGATCATGGGTGACGAAAATGCTGGTAACGCCCGTGCGGTTCTGGATGTCGCGGATTTCATCGCGCATCTCATCGCGCAGTTTCGCATCGAGATTGGAGAGCGGCTCGTCGAACAACAGCAGCGCAGGTTCGATGACGAGCGAGCGGGCGATCGCCGCCCGCTGCTGCTGGCCGCCGGAGAGCTGGGAGACACGCCTTTCGCCAAGGCCGGAAAGCTTGACCAGATCAAGCGCCCTTGCCACGCGGTCCTTGCGCTCCGACTTTGGAATGCCGCGCATTTCCAGCCCGAAGGCGATGTTTTCGGACACATTCATATGCGGAAACAGGGCATAGGCCTGAAAGACCATACCCATATTGCGCTTATGGACGGCGGTTGCGGAGATATCGCGGCCATCCAGCCGGATTTCGCCCGATGTTGCCGGGATAAGACCGGCGATCATACGCAGGATCGTCGTCTTGCCGCAGCCGGATGGCCCCAGCAGCGCCAGCATTTCCCCGCGCGGCAGGGAAAGGCTCACGTGATCCACGGAGGGCTTGAGGGCGCCCGGATAGGTCTTCACGAGATTGTCGATCTCGACATGATGATCGGCCATGGCGTCCTCTGCTTCCTGTCTCAATTCGCCGCGATGACCTCGCGGTTGATCCGCTGTATCCATGCCGAATATTTGTCCGCCACGAAGCTCCAGTCGAGCGAAGACTGCGCTGCCTGCGCTTCCTTGCTGCCATATATGCGTGCGGCGACCGGCTCGCTCAGAGAAACCTTGCTGTTGACCGGGCCGTAGAAGCTCTTTTCGGCGAATGTCGCCTGCGCCTCGGCGCTCAGCGCATAATTCACGAAAAGCTCGGCGGCCTCCTTGTTGGCGGAACCTTCGACGAGACCGATCGTGTTCGTCTGGCCGATGGAGCCTTCCTTCGGCAGGGCTACGCCGATCTTGCCGCCCTGCGTGTCATGCAGATATTGCGCGCGGCCATTCCAGCAAATGGAAAGATCAACTTCGCCGCTCTGCACCACCGCATAACAATCCGGCGCCGGCTCGAAGGTCGAGACGCTCGGCGCAATCTCTTTCAGGAAATCGATGCCCGGATCAATGGAGGTCTTGTAGTCGCCTCCCTTCAACTTGGTGAGGATCGGCAACAGGATGACACCGCGGGTATCGGAAAGCTTGGCGGCGATCTTCCCCTTGTATTTCGGATCGGCAAGATCGGCCCAGCTTGTCGGCGGCTCCTTCACCGTTTCGGTATTATAAAGGATGGCAAGATTGTCCTGCGAGAACGCGATGGCGCGGTCGCCGTCGATGCGCGCCCATTCCGGCTGGTCTGCAAGGTTCGGCACCTTGGCGGCGTCGAGCCTGGTGAACAATTCTTCCTTGTTCGCCTTGATCGCAACCGAAACGTCGAT
Source organism: Agrobacterium burrii (assembly GCF_017313405.1). Taxonomy (NCBI): domain Bacteria; kingdom Pseudomonadati; phylum Pseudomonadota; class Alphaproteobacteria; order Hyphomicrobiales; family Rhizobiaceae; genus Agrobacterium; species Agrobacterium burrii. The sequence goes on along the minus strand of NZ_JAFLNA010000015.1, from coordinate 135,018 downwards.
CAGGGCGACATCGACCTTCGGCTCGGCGCGCTGAAGGGTGAGCAACGCCAGCGTTTCGGCCGAATTCTTGCTCTGTTGATAATTCACCTCAATGCCGGGATGCTGGGCCTTGAAGGTGTCGATGATGAATTTCTGATAGTTATCCGCAAAGACGCCGGAGAAACCGACGATATTGACGGTGCCTTTCGTCGCATCCTGCGCAAAGACGGTGCCCGAGAGCGATGCGATCCCGGCGGCAACGATGCCGGCGACAATCGCGGCCTTACGGCGCTGATGAGCATTTTTCATTTCAATTGCCTCCGTTTTTTTTGATATTGTCAGTTTATGGGCCGCCAGGCGGCATCCAGCACGCGCAGCCAGTTCTGGCCGAGAAGTTTGAGAACGAGCGTTTCGCTCCAGCCGCGCGCCAGCATGCGGGCGGTGATATTGGGAACCTCGCCAATGCGCTCGATGCCCTTCGGCTTGGAGATCTTGACGGTCGCGAATTCCGTCAGCGTGCGCGCCGTGCCCTTGTCACGGTTGGCCCAGAGTTGCCAGGGACCGGGGCGCGGCCGCTCCTGCGAGAAATCCGTGCCGATGCCGACATGATCTTCGCCGACGAGATCGATGACATAGGCCATGGCATCGAGATAATCCTCGACCGTCGCATCATTTCCGGCAGCAAGACCCGGTGCAAAAAGACTGATGCCGATAATGCCGCCCTTTTCAGCGCAGGCCGTCAAAAGTTCATCCGGCTTGTTGCGCTTCACATCGCGCAGCGCGCGCGGCAGCACATGCGAGATGCAGACCGGCGATTTCGAGCGGGCGATGACATCCGCCGTGGTTCTGTCGCCGACATGGCTGAGATCGCAGAGCACGCCGACGCGGTTCATCTCCCCAAGCACTTCACGGCCGAATCCTGTCAGGCCGCTGTCGTTTTCTTCCAGATAACCGGCACCGGAATAGTTCTGGGTATTATAGGTGAGCTGCATGATGCCGACGCCGAGATCCTTGAATATCTCGACATAATCAAGCCTGTCCTCAAGCGGCGAGGTATTCTGCCAGCCGATGATGATGCCCGTCTTGTTTTCCGCCTTGGCCGCGTGAATATCGGCCACCGTGCGCACCGGGCGGATCAGGTCGTCGTTTTCCCGCAGAAAACGCTTCCATTCGCTGACATAACCGATGCCCTCGCGGAAATTTTCCCAGATCACGCTCGAAACGTTGACGGCGGTGAGGCCGCCCGCGCGCATGTCCTCGAATATAGACCGGCTCCACTGGCAGGTTTGCAAACCGTCGATGACAATGGCTTCATTATGGAGTTTTGCGGCATCGGTCATGCGGATGTCCTCACGGCGGATTGTGAAAATTGCTGCTTGAGCGCCCCAAGGGCGCGGCTGGCGAATTCCAGACGGTCCTGGCCCCAGAAAAGCTCGCCGTTCACCACATAGGTCGGTGTTCCGAAAATGCCGAGGCGCTCTGCTTCGGCAAGATTTCCCTGCCACTCCGCCACGATGTCTTGCCGCTGCGGATCGCGCACCAGTGCCGCAGCTTCAGCGCCGAGAACGGTCTGCGCGATAGTGCGGAGTGTGTCGAGATCGGCAATGTCGCGATCTTCGCTCCACAATGCGCGCTGGATGGCGAAGGACAGCCCGATCGCATCAAGACCGGCCTTCTGCGCGGCGATGACGAGCTGGGCTGCACGTTCGATGGTGGCGCAGGGGTAATATTTCGGTGCAAGATTGAGCGGCATGTCGAGATAACGACGCCACCGGTCCAGCTCCACGGCATGATAATTCTGTCGGGCATCCGGGCGGTTGCGCAGCGGAATGCCGCCATTGGCCTCAATGATGCGGATGGGGCGCAGCACGATGGCCGCCCCATGGGTGCGGGCGACTTCGACCGCCCGTGGCGCGCCGAAATAGGCCCATGGTGAGGAGATGCCGTAAAATATCTCCAGTTTCAGCACCGGTTCAGCCATTGGCATGCTCCCTTATCTTGTCCTGCGCATCCGCGTCGCGCCATTCCTCGCCGGTGATTTCAGCGGCGTCGTGGTTCATGAAAGTATCGAAATGGCGGGCGCGATCTTCCACGAACAGCGAACGGGCGATGCCCTGCGCCAGACGCTCCGCCCCCTGGCTGACGGCCGGAACGCCGCTGGTGATTTTCCCGTGGGACGGGACGGCCGGATAGGCAAAACAATGAATACGGGAAATCGTCTCCGCCTCCGTGGCGGGCAGATCCGGTTTCGGCAGAAATTCGAAGGCCGCGCCGAGATAGGGATAGGACCCCAGCGCATCGTTGCTCTGTCCGGCAGGCGGTTGATAGGCGTCGCGCCAGAGCAGGACGCGGCCGCGTAAGGTTGCAAATTCCGGCCGCCGGGCAAAATCGACATCAAAGCCGGTGGCAAAAATGATAATATCCGCCGGATAGCGACCCTTCGGCGTCTCGATTTCCACCGCATCGCCCAGTTCGGTCAGGCTGAGGATGGGACTGGCCAGATGGAAGAAGGCGTTGGCGTGGCGCGAGACCCTGAGGACGCTGTGACGCGGCGGCGGTATCTGCGTGCGCTCCGCTTCGACCATGAAGGCCCAGCGATCTGGATCTGGCAGGCCGATATAACCATGGGTCATGCCAAGGCTGGCGACGCCGCCGAATTTTTCCACGCGCGGAATATCGGCTCTGCGAATGAAGAGATCGACGCGGGCAGCCCCTGCCTCCAGCGCTGCTGCCGCATTGTCCATTGCCGAAGCGCCGGCGCCGACCACGGCAACACGCTTGCCGCGCAATGCGCTCACGTCGAATATATCGCCGCTATGGCGCACGAAGCGCGCGGGCACCTTTTTCGCCACATCCGGCAGGCGCGGCGCACCGAGACCATCAAGCCCCGTTGCCAAAATCACCCGACGCGCCAGAACATTGCCGCGGCCTCCCGGCCCCTGTAGTTCGAGGTCGAGCAGACCATCCTCACGCAAACCGAGGCCGGCAAGTTCGGTATCGTTGCTCACCGGCAGCGCCAGCACATTGCGATACCAGACCATGTAAGCCATCCACGCTTCACGCGGGATAAGCTGCATCTCCTCATAAGCGGCTGCGCCGAACTGCGCTTCGAACCATGCGCGGAATGTCAGGGACGGCACGCCGAGCGCCGGCCCGGCGAGTTCCTTGCGGGTGCGCAATGTTTCCATGCGCGCGCTCGTTACCCACGGCCCTTCCAGCCCGCTCGCCGCCTTGTCGAAAGCCCTGATATTGTCGATCCCGGCAAATGACAGGGCGGCAAGCGCGGTGAGCCCGCAGAGCCCGGCACCGATGACGGCGACATCCAGCACCTCGGCACCGCCGAGATGGGTGCGCGGCACCCACGGCTTTGCCGGCCGCTCGAGCAGGGCAAGTTCCTGCGCAAGCCTCGCCTCGAGCGCCGGCAAGCCACCCGCATCAGCGGACACAGCATTGGTTTTGCGATCTTCCATCATGTTATTTCTGAATTAATGCGCGTTAAAAATTCTATTTAAGCATTATAAGAAACACAGAAGTGCGAATGCGGAAAGCAAAATTCTTCTAATCATTTGCGGTTTTCAGCAAATTTTGGCGCAAGCCGCCGGAAGCGCGGCTCGGTGGCCCGCCTGTCGCGACCAACTGGGGGTGAAGCTCTTGCCCCACCGGCCACGCTATCTCGCAAAATAAAGAATTTCGGAAAAAATCTTTCGGTTTGCAATTCATAATCGGAATAGTCTTTGCCGCGCCAAGTCCCCGGCAGGGATATCGTCGCGATGACGACCGGGCCTGCCTTCGCCTGCCAGAGACCATCGGCAAGACCAGCAGCCCGGATCAGAACCCACGACGAAAGAGTGAAGCCCCATGGCAAATGATCGCAAACTGCATCTCGGCGCCTTTATGCGGCCCGTCAGTCTCCACACGGGCGCATGGCGCTATCCGGGTTCCTTCCAGGATGCGAATTTCAATTTCGCCCATCTGGCGCGGTTTGCACAGCAGCTTGAAGCCGCGAAGTTCGACGCCTTCTTCATGGCCGATCATCTGGCGGTGCTGAACATGCCGACAGAAGCCCTGCGCCGCAGCCATACCGTGACGTCTTTCGAGCCATTTACGCTGCTTTCGGCGCTCGCCGCTGTTACTTCCCGCATCGGGTTAGTCGCCACCGCATCCACCACATTCGATGAGCCCTATCATGTGGCACGACGTTTCGCCTCGCTCGATCACCTCAGCAATGGCCGCGCCGGATGGAACATCGTCACCACCTCAAATCCGGATGCAGCCCGGAATTTCGGCCGCGACGAGCAGCCTGATCACACCGAGCGTTATGCGCGGGCGCGCGAATTCTACGATGTCGTCACCGGCCTATGGGACTCCTTCTCGGACGACGCCTTCATCCGGGATGTCGATAGCGGGCTGTTCTTCGATCCTGAACAAATGCATGTGCTCAATCACAAGGGACCAGAATTTTCCGTGCGCGGGCCGCTTAATATCGCCCGTCCGGTGCAGGGGTGGCCTGTGATCGTTCAGGCAGGCGCATCCGAGCCGGGACGCCAGCTTGCCGCCGAAACCGCCGAGGTGGTTTTTGCGGCAACACCCACGCTTGCCGCAGGAAAAGCCTTTTATAAGGACGTCAAGGACAGGACTGTCGCCGCGGGCCGTTCTCGCGATGACATTGTCATCCTGCCGGGCGCTTTCGTGCTGGTCGGCGATACCGTGGAAGAGGCGAGAGCCAAACGCGCCAGACTGGACAGTCTCGTCCATTATGACAGCGCCATTGCCTCGCTGTCGATCGCGCTCGGTCACGATGTTTCCGGCTTCGACCCCGATGGTCCGCTGCCTGATATTCCGGAAACGAATGCCAGCAAATCAAGCCGTGAAAGGGTCATCGAACTCGCCAGAATCGAAGGACTGACTGTGCGCCAGCTGGCCCAGCGGCTGGGAGGCTATGCCGGTCTCGCCTTCGTCGGCACACCCAAAACCATCGCCGACGAGATGGAGCAATGGCTCCACGAAGAAGGCTCGGACGGTTTCAACGTCACCTTCCCCTTCCTCCCCGTCGGCCTCGACGACTTCACCACCCAGGTGGTGCCGGAACTGCAACGGCGTGGGCTGTTTCGAAAGGACTATGAGGGGCCGACCTTGCGTGACCATTTGGGGCTGCAACGGCCGGCCAATCGCTTTTTCCCTTAAGTAACGGGCCATCGCGCCGATTGCGACAAAGCTAGGGAGATTTTCCACACCCGCCCTGAAGTTTGGCATGAGGTTCCAGAAGGGCGGATTGACCTCAAAAACACCCGCCCGTACCTTTTAATTACACAAAATACATAAATTAGGTGAAGTAATATGAAGACCGAACAATCCCGCCGCCAGATCCTCAAATTCGGCATTGCCAGTGCTCTCGCAGCACCGTTTGTCTCAGGCAGTGCGCTGGCACAAAGCTCCCCGGATTTCCCCGCCGAGCTGAAGCTGGACTGGGGATTTTACTCCTCCCACACGCTTTTGATAAAGAACAAGGGCTGGCTTGAGGAGGCTTTCAAGGATGTCGGCACCAGGATCACCTGGGTGCAATCTCGCGGCAGCAACAATTCGCTGGAATTCCTGAAGGTCGGCTCGACGGATTTCGCCGGCTCGGCCGCACTATCCGCCTTTCTGGCTCGTGCCAACGGCGTGCCGCTGAAGGTTATCTATGTGGCAAGCTGGGGCGGCTCCTCGATCATTCAGGTGCGGCCGGATTCGCCGGTCAAGACCGTCGCCGATCTCAAGGGCAAGACCATTGCGGTCACCAAGGGAACGGCACCCTATTTCACACTCGTCCGCGCGCTTGACCAGAACAAACTGTCGATCGACGATCTGAAGGTCGTGAACCTGCAACATCCTGAGGGCTTCAACGCGCTGCAGCAGGGGCAGGTCGATGCCTGGGTTGGTATCGATCCGCATACATCCCAGGCCGAGCTTGCCGGCGACAGGGCAATTTTCGACGAGCGCAGCTGGCGTGATGGCAGCGTCTTCAGCGTGTCGGAAGAGTTTCTGGCCAAGCACCCGAAAGCGGTCGAGCGCCTGCTCGGCGTCTGGGTGGAAACGCAGAAGTGGATCCGCGACAATAACCGCGAATTCATCGATTTCGTCACCAAGGTCACCGGCAACGATGCCAAGATCACCGAGCTGACAATCAACAAGCGCGACTGGAAGGACCCCGTTCCGGGCGAGGAATTGCTGAACTCGATCCGCATCGTTACGCCGTTGTTGGGCGACGACGTGCTGCGGCCAGGCGTCAATGTCGACAATGTCCTTTCATCGCTGATAGATCCGGCGCCGGCGAAAAAGGCGCTTGGCGCATGAATTCCCATCCGCGCGAATTCCAGCGCGTGAAGCAGACTGCGAAACAATTCCCCTCCCGATTGCCGTTCTTGCAGCGGGCGGGGAATTTGCTTGGCCGCTTCGACCTGCGCGGCGCGATCGTGCCGGTCGGCTCATTGGTGTTGCTCGAGCTTTTTGTCCGTTTGGGCTGGGTCAGTCCCTATGTGCTGCCGCCGCCCTCCGAGCTTTACGAGACGTTTATGCGGCTTGCCGAAGGCCCGTTGTGGACGAATGTCGCGGCCAGTACCGCGCGTGTCTTTGTCGGTTTCGTCATCGGCTCTCTGCTGGCAGTCATCGTCGGTTCGCTGGTCGGACTGGTGATTGCCGCCGAGCGCTATCTCGAACCGACGTTTCAGGCGCTCAGAGCCGTTCCGAGCCTTGCATGGGTGCCGCTGCTGATGATCTGGTTCGGCATCGGCGAGACCTCGAAAATCGTGCTGATTGCCAAAAGCGCGTTTTTTCCGGTCTATCTCAACCTCTTCTCCGGCATCCGGAATGTCGACCGCAAGCTGGTGGAGGTCGGCGAGATGTATCGCCAGCCGCTGCCCGTTCTGGTGTGGCGGATTTTCATTCCCGCCTCTTTGCCGCATCTGTTCACCGGCCTGCGTTACGGGCTGTCGCTCGCCTGGCTGAGTGTCGTCGCAGCCGAGCTTCTGGCCGCCTCCGAAGGCATTGGATACATGCTGTCCGACGGGCGTGAACTTTCGCGGCCCGATCTGGTGATGATCGCCATTATCTGCCTTGCGGTTCTGGGCAAGATTTCCGACAGCCTGTTCAAGATCGTCGAGGAGCGCTGCCTGCGCTGGCGTGACACCTATTCCCTTCAAGAAGGAGGGCGGCTGCGATGAACCTGCTCAATGTCGATGTGCGCGAAAAAGCTTTTGGCGATACGATCATCCTTCAGGATATCCACCTGACGCTTGGCGATGGTGAAGCGGCGGTTCTGCTTGGCCCCAGCGGCTGCGGCAAGAGCACCTTGCTGCGTATCGCCGCCGGTCTCGACCGGCGTTTTTCCGGCACGGTGAAGGTTCAGCAGGCGGAAGAGGATCAGGCCTCGCCGCCCATCGCCTTCGTGTTTCAGGAACCGCGCCTGATGCCCTGGCTGACGGTTGCCGAAAACATCGGTTATGCCGCCGGCAGGAAATATGATGTCGAGCGGGTGGAGGGCCTGATCAACGATGTGGGCCTGAGCGGCCACGCTGGCGCGCTGCCGAAGGCCCTTTCAGGCGGCATGGCGCAGCGGGTGGCCATCGCAAGGGCGCTCTATACCCGGCCGCGCATCTTGCTGCTGGATGAACCCTTCAGTGCGGTGGACGCCTTCACCCGGATGAAATTGCAGGATCTGGTGCTGAAAATCGTCGAACAGCGCGGCATTTCCTTCCTGCTCGTCACCCACGATATCGATGAAGCGCTCTATCTCGGTGACCGCATTTACATGATGGGTGCCCATGACGGCCGCATCCAGCAGCGGATCGAGGTGGACGTGCCGCGCCCGCGCGACCGAAGGTCACCACACCTCGCCAGCCTCAAGAACGAGGTGCTGACCGCCCTGCACAACGCCCACGTCATCTGAGGGCGGCGGCTTCACCCGAATAATCGGCGTGAAGCTGGCAGGCGAGGCTGAGCAGCGTAAAATCGGCGGCATCGGCAAGCCTGCGGCCGGTCAGCGTTTCCACCCGCTGCAGCCGCTGGTAGAGCGTGTTGCTGTGGATGTTCAACGCCTGCGCCGTGCGGGCAACGGACTTCCCTTCCTGAATGTAACGCGAAAGGGTTTCATGCAGAGAGCGATGCCTGGGATCGCGCAGCAGCGGTGCGAGAATCTGTCGGGTGAATTCCACGATATCCTGCCGCGCCCTGCCCTCCAGCAACAGTTCCACACCCATGTCGCGGTGGCGCAGAAGCCCCGATTGGCCGCGCCGCAGCAAAGCCTCGCTTGCCTGCGCCGCCATTTCCCGCGCGGCGGGGTGGCCTTCATTCGCGTCATAAATCTCGCTCGTGCCGACGCAGATGGCCTCCTTGTCGGCAATCTCGGCAACCGCCCGCAGGTTTCGCTCCAGCGCCGCAACGGTGGAGGCGGAAACCAGCATGACAATCTGCTCGTCTTCGTGAAAGATAAGGGAATTCGACGCCGTCATTGCCTGCTGCAAATCTGACTGGGACTTGTAGAGAGACAGCCGTGGATTGGCCGAAACATCGCGGCGCGGACCCCGCGCCACAAACAGCTGATGGTAACGATCAAGCCGAAAGCCCTGATGGCTGCGACGGCCATCGGGATCGACGCCGGCGGCAAGCGCTTCGAAATGCGCCTTCCGGCGCGCATTCAGTACATCCATCCGCGACATGTCATGCACGAAGTCCAGCGCCACGAATGTCGCCAATGTGCCGAAAAGCACTTGGTGGAAACCGGCATCCCCCGAGGCTCTGAAATGAAACTGGCCGACAGGCGCTTCGGCGACTTCCACTGTCTGCCGCAGTGTTTCACCCTCTTCCGTCCACCCGGCGGAGCGGTAATCAAGACCCAGTACGCTCTCAAAGCGGAAATCGACGCGAAACAGATCGGCAACAGCATGAAGCTGCTCCGTCATGCCACTTCCCGCTGCGAAGATGCGCAACAATGCCTCGTGCAATGCGACGGCACGGTCCAGCTCGGCATTCTTGCGTGCAAGATCGCTGCGCATCTGCTCCAGTCGATGCGACGTGGCAACGGCGTTCTGATAGGCAAGCGAGCGCTGATAGGCGACTGCGATCTGCGTCGCCAGCGATTCCAGAACCGTCCTGTCGAACACCGAAAACGCACCGTCGCTGGAAAAACACAGTGTCGTCAATGTGCCCAGACGCTTACCCTCCGCCATGACGGGAACGCAGAGCAAGGCATTGGCGATCTCCGACCGCTCCATGAAAGACTGGCTTTCGGGACGCATGACGCGGTGCGCTGCAATGATGTTCTGCCTGCCATTGTGAATGGCCGGCTGGCCGGTGGCGAAAACCACGCCCGAAACGGACTCATTCGGCTGGACGCGATAATGGGTATAATCGTCGGGCAACCCCTCATGCGAAACAGGAATGAGAAAACCGCTCTCCTCGTCAAACAAGCGAAAGACCCCGGCGTCGCAGTGCGGCAGCACGTTCATCACTTCCCGCAGGACGTTATGGACGATCTCCTTTTCATCCAGCGAATTGATGACCGCTGAATTGACCGAAGCCAGCATTTCGAAAGTTCTTGTCTGAAGGGCGATAACCGCTTCGTGCACAGCCTGAAGGATTCGCCCCGTTATCTCCTCGCCGCCCTCCCCGCGGATCGCAAACCCGGTGCGCTTGGCGGTATAATAGGAATGATCGACCGAAAGATTGAGGCTTTCTTCTTCGCGTTCAATGACATGGGAAATCAGGCTAGACGATTCCCGGCCATCGGCATCGATGGTTCTGAGCTGAACGGCCCGCGATTGCATCAGCTCCCGCAGGACGCGATGCGCATGGAGATCAATTTTCAAGCGCAACGCTCCCTGTGTTAACGCACATTAAATTTCAGATTTTTATGGCGGTTTCAACATATGAATTTTTCGTGACGGTGACACAAACGTTAAAAAGCAAAATACAAAGGGAACCACTAAAATGCTTTCTGCGATAAAACGCCGTCATATTATTATTGGAATGCTGTTCATCTGCTGGGTCGTCGGCTTTCTGGACAAGACCGCAATCAACTACGCGATCATCCCGATCAGCGAAGAATTCGGTCTGGCCACCGATCATCAGGGCATGATCATCAGCGCCTTTTTCCTCGCTTATTCAATGACGCAACTGGTTGGCGGATATCTCGTCGACCGCTTCGGTTCGCGCCGGGTATTGAGTTCGGCGGTGGCCGTCTGGTCGCTCGGCACCGTCGCCTCTGGGGTCGTCACCAGCGCGGTCGGACTGGCCGCCGCGCGGGCGATCACGGGTTCCGGGGAAGCCATTTTCCCGGCCGGAGGATCGGTCGCGATCACCGAGAATTTCGAGAAGACCCAGATGGCGCGTGCCAAGTCGGTGCTGCAATCGGGCGCCTCCGTCGGCTTCGCGCTCGGTGCGATCGTCATCACCACGCTGATTTCCTTCTATAGCTGGCGCATCATGTTCTTCGTTCTGGGTTCAGTCGGCGTCATCCTGTCGATTGCGCTCTTCACCGTCATGAAGCCACGCTCGCAGACGCTGGCCGCCAGAGATGCCGGCCCCAAGGTTTCCGAAAAGCAGCGCATCGCCGCATTGCTGAAAAACACGCTGACCTGGAAGATCGCCTCGGTCTATTTCTTCACCAATATCGTCTTCTGGGGCCTGCAATCCTGGCTGCCGTCCTACTGGGTGAAGGTCAAGGGCATGAGCATGGTGGAAATGGGCGCATATTCGATGATCCCGCCGGCGCTCGGTTTCGTCTCGTTCCTCACCTGCGGCTGGCTGCTTGACCGCTACTTCCACCAGAAAGAAAAGTACCTCATCTGCATCGGCTCGGCCGTGTCGGCGATCTTCATCTACCTGATGGCGAATGCACCATCCATTCCGCTGGCATTTGCCTATCTGTCGGTGTCGAACGTATTCCTCAACGCCATTTCGATCAGTGTCTTCGTCAGCATCATGAAACACTTTCCGCAGAATTCGATCGGCACGGCCACCGGCCTCATCAACTCCCTGGCGCAGCTTGGCTCATTCGCATCGCCGATGCTTATCGGCGCCGTTCTTTCCGCCACCGGCCAGAATTACGGCATCGCCTTTGGCGTCATCGTCGGCTGCGCCGTGATTGTCTGCGCTATTGCCACCACCTTCCCCGCCATTCACGGCAACAAAACCGTCGAACAGACCGCCTGAAGGAAGACCATGACTTATATCGACATCATCGAACGCACCGTCGCCGCCCAGGCGGATAATCTGAAATCCGTGGCGGATGCCATCTGGTCTTTCGCCGAAATCCGTTACGAGGAAACAAAATCGGCCACCCTCTTGGCCGACGAGTTGGAAAAGGCAGGCTTTGACGTCACCCGCAACGCCGGCAATATCGAAACCGCCTTCGTCGCCAGCTATGGCGAGGGCCAACCCGTCGTCGCCATTCTGGGTGAATTTGATGCATTGACGGGCCTCAGCCAGGAGGGCGGTATCGCCAGTCACAAGCCGATCACCGAGGGTGGAAACGGCCATGGCTGCGGCCATAATCTTCTCGGCACCGGCGCGCTTGCGGCCATAATGGCGCTCAAGGCCTGCAAGGATGAACTGAAGCTTGGCGGCACGATCCGTTATTATGGCTGCCCGGCCGAAGAAGGCGGCGGCGGCAAGGCCTATATGGCCCGCGAGGGCCTGTTTGCGGATGTCGATGTGGCCTTCACCTGGCACCCATGGGATGAAAACCTCGCTTATAATGCGCGCATGCTGGCCACCAACCAGCTATATTTCACCTTCCGCGGCACCAGCGCCCATGCCGGATTCGAACCGCACCTCGGACGGTCTGCGCTGGACGCGGTCGAGCTGACCAATGTCGGTTCGAATTATCTGCGGGAACACATCATTCAGGACGGCCGCATCCACTATGCCATCACAGACACGGGTGGACGGGCGCCCAACGTGGTGCAATCGCAGGCGCAGGTGCTCTACAAGGTCCGGGCGCCGAGGATGGATCAGGTTCGCGACATCACCGAACGGGTGAAGGATGTTGCGCGTGGTGCCGCACTGATGACGGGAACGGAGTTGCAGATCACCTTCGATGCGGCGTCGGCCGATCTCGTACCGAATGTGACGCTCGCCCGGTTGATGCATCGGGAATTCGAGAAGATCGGCGTCGCCGCTTTCTCCAACAGCGAGAAGGATTTTGCCGGCTCCATTCAAAAGACATTTTCGGCGGAGGTGCAGACCCGTGTCGCAAGGCGCGGCAAGGTCCTTTCGGAGGACCTGAACGATTTCGAGGAAAAGCCAACGTTCCTGCACGGTTCAACCGATGTCGGCGATGTCAGCTGGCTGGTGCCGACCGGACAGGTTTATGTCGCGACCGAAGCCTACGGCACGCCGCCGCACACCTGGCAGATGGTGGCGCAGGGCACCTCCGGTTACGCCCACAAGGGCATGTTGCAGGCCGGCAAGGTCATGGCCGCCTCCGCCGTGCAGGCAATGCTCGATCCTGACTTGATCTCCGCGGCAAAAGCCGAGCATCGCGAACAACTGAACGGTGAGAGCTATGTGCCGCTGATACCGGCGGACGCGACCCCGCAACGGCTGCGGTGAGTTTCCGGGCGGCCTCCCTGGCCGCCCTTGATCTCCCTCATCGGGAAACCGCCCTCCTTCTGTCCGCATTGACCGAGGAATACGGTTGCCTCAAGCTAAAAGCGTCGTCCTCAGCCGATGAATATGGGCAGCCCCTATGCCGCAGCAGCCGCCGATGATCGTCGCGCCGGCCTCGGCCCAGGAGCAGGCATAACGTGAATAGACATCGTCATTCAGATCCTTGCGCGTGTCGTGCAGGCCTTCATTGGCGGCCGCCTCACCCTGTTCGCCTTCGAAGGCATTGGCGTAAACGCCGATTTCGAGGCGGACACTCTTCTCCCGGAAAACACGCGCTGCCACCTCCACGGCCCCCTGCATGACCTCGGGCTTGCTGCAATTGAACAGGATGGCTTCGGCACCCGATGAAGCCGCCCAGGAGGCGGCATTTTCCACAGTCTCGGTTGACCGGAGTTTTGGTTCGTCACCCCTTAGCGCTGCCTCGCCATCCTCCAATGTAAACGAAATCCAGAGTGGTTTGCCCGTTGCCGCAACCGCTTCCCGCACGGCATCCGCCTCGGCGATCAGGCTCAGCGTCTCGCCGAGCCATACATCGACGAACGGCGCAAGGTTTTCGACGAGCACTTTCAGATAGTCCTGCACTCGCGAAGGCTGGAAATTCTGCGGCTCGTAGGAGCCGAAGATCGGCGGCAGCGAACCGGCGACCAGCACTTTCCGATCCCCAGCCGCATCGGCGGCCTCCCGCGCCAGACGGCCTGCGAGGCGGATCAGCGCCGGTCCTTCATTCTGGAACCTTTCCTCGCCGATGTGGAAGGGTACGAGGGCGTAGCTGTTCGTCGTAATGATCTGCGTGCCGGCGGCGATGAATTCCTTGTGTACCTCGCGCACGATGTCAGGTGAATTCATCAACGCCAGAGCCGACCATTCCGGCTGCTTCAGCTCAGCCCCCAGCCGCAGCAATTCACGGCTCATACCGCCGTCAAGAATTCGTATTGTGCTCATGAGTTCATCTCCATTCAGGCTGCCGCGCCGTCACCGGCAACGGGATTTTCAAAACAATGTGTTGGATCTTCCATCAGCTAGCGGCGAACCGGCACCTGTGCTTCGAGACCTCGAAAGACACGGGCGATCACGGCCGTCAGGGCAAGATAGAAGCAGGTAACGACGAGCAGCGGTTCGTAGACCAGCAACGTGTCCTGGCGAACCTTATTGGCCACGGCGTAGAGATCCATCACCGTGACCGTGAAGGCGAGCGGTGTCGCCTTGAGCTGCATGATGATCTCTCCCGCAATCGTCGGCAGGGCGATGCGAATGGCGCGTGGCAGCCAGATGCGGCGGGTCAGCTTCCACGGCGAAAGGCCAAAGGCCCGACCGGCCTCGAGTTCGCCCTTCGGAACGGCAAGCAGCGCGCCGCGCAAGACTTCGGCCTCATAGGCCGCGTAATTCAGCGTGAAGCTGACGGCGGCGAAAAAGAAGCCTTCGCGCAAAATCGGCCAGAACAGGCTCTGGCGGATGCCGGGAACCATGGGCAGCAGCGAACCGACGCCGTAATAGAGCAGCCAGAGCTGGATCAGCAGCGGCGTGCCGCGAAAGAACGTGCAGTAGCCGCGAGCCAAAAGCCGCGTCAGCCTGCCCCCGCTGACCTGTGCGAAAGCAAGCCCGATGGCGAGGATGAAGCCGAACACCACGGAGATCACCAGCAGCGCCACGGTCTGCCACGCGCCCATCAAAAGCAGCGACCAATAGTTCGGTATCCAGTCAAAACTCATGGGGTGCTTTCCTCAGGCAAGGCGCGGCTGTCCACGCCGCACCCGTCCTTCGATCAATTTGACGACGACGTTGGAAACGAGCGTGATGGCAAGGTACAGAAATGCCGACGCCAGGAAGAACAGGAAGTAGTGTTTGGTGCTTGCCCCGGCGAGACGGGTGGCGAGCGCCAGTTCCTGATAACCGACCACCGCAACCAGCGCACTGTCCTTGGTGACCGACATCCATAGATTGGCAAGACCCGGCAGCGCATTGGGCAGAAGTGCCGGCAGCAGAACGCGACGAAACCTCAGGACCGGCCCCATGCCAAACGCCTTGGCGGCGTCGATCTGCCCGGCGGGGATGGCGAGGATCGCGCCGCGCAGCACCTCCGTCATGTAGGCGCCCTGAACGAACCCCAACACGGCGACGGCCGCGATGAAGCCGTTGACCTCGACAGGCGGCAGGTTGAGAGCGGCAAGCAGCCGATTGAGACCATCGGTGCCCGCATAATAGAGCCCGACAATCAGGATCAATTCCGGAACGGAGCGGATCACCGTCGTATAGAGATTAAGCGGGAGCCGGAGCAGAGGATGACCCGAAAGCTTTCCAAGCGCCCCGGCCGTGCCGAGCAACAGCCCGATCGCGAAGGCGCAGGCCGAGATGGCGACCGTGGCGACCGCACCTGCCAAAAGCACGCCGCCCCATCCCGGAGGATAGGGAGACAGCAGGTCCAGAATACCTTGTTGCGAGTTCGCCATCTGCTGACTGCTTATTTCGCGCCGTAGATGTCGAAATCGAAGTATTTCTTCGTGATCGCTTCATACTGGCCGTTGGTGTGAACCGCTGCTATTGCCTTGTTCAGCTTGGCTTTCAGTTCGGTGTCATCCTTGCGCAGGCCGCCCGAAACGCCGGCTCCGAGTATCTCCCTGTCATCGGCAACGTCGCCCATTTTCACGCAGCAATCCTTGCCGCCATCGCTTTTCAGAAAGGCGTCGAGTGCCAGTGAATCACCGAAGACATAGTCGATGCGGCCGGCAGCGAGATCCTGAAATGCCTCATCGAGCGTCTGGTAGGTCTTTTCGTCAGCGACACCGGCAAAATACTTCTTGTAATATTCGGACTGAATGGTCGAGACCTGAATGCCGATGGTCTTGCCCTTCACATCTTCAGGCGCGGCGCCCGGCGTCTGGTCTTTGGGGCCGATCAGCGTGCTCGGCGTGTTGTAATATTTGTCGGTGAAGTCGATCACCTTCGAGCGTTCCGCCGTGTTCGACATCGACGACCAGATCACATCGAATTTCTTGCTCTGCAGCGCCGGAATGAGACCGTCCCAGGAAATATCGACGATGGAGCATTTTTCCTTCATCTCCTCGCAGACCGCGTTCATCAGGTCGATTTCCCATCCGTGCCATGTGCCCGAAGCATCCTTGGCGAAGAAGGGCGGGTAGGATTCGTTCATGATGCCGAAGCGGACTTCGGCCTGTGCCGTGACAGCCGACATTGCAAATGCCGCGCCGGCGAAAAACATGGGAAGCAGTTTCATTCGCGAGGTTTCTCCTGATGGTGTTGTCGATGATGTTGGGGCGTCAGTGGGCGATGAGGCCGGTGAATTCCCGGCATCTGGCACTGACGGGTGCCCCGAATATCTGCTCCGGCGGACCTTCCTCTTCGATCTGCCCGTGATGCAGGAAGAGAACGCGGTTGGAGACATCGCGGGCGAAGCGCATTTCGTGGGTGACGATCAGCATGGTTCTGCCCTCTTCCGCGAGATCGCGGATAACTTTGAGAACCTCGCCGACCAGTTCCGGATCAAGCGCCGATGTCGGCTCATCGAACAGCATGACATCAGGATCGACGCAGAGCGCTCTGGCGATCGCCGCGCGCTGCTGCTGCCCGCCGGAAAGGAAGGCCGGATAGGTGTCGCGCTTTTCGAACAGCCCGACCTTGTGAAGCAGGGCCTCAGCTTTTTCGACCGCCTCCCGCCGCGGCATGCCCATGACATGCACCGGCGCCTCGATGACGTTTTCCAGCACGGTGCGATGCGCCCAGAGATTGAAGCTCTGAAAGACCATGCCGAGCCCGGTCCGCAGCCGTTCAACCTGCCGCCAGCTGCGCGGCTGCAACCGCCCGTCGCGCCCGGCTTTCAGCGCGATCTCCTCACCGTTCACGGCAATGCGACCGCGATCAGGCGTTTCCAGAAAATTGATGCATCTGAGGAAGGTGCTTTTGCCGGAACCGGAGGAACCAATGATGGAGATCACATCAGACTTATGGGCCTGCGTCGAAATCCCTTTGAGAACCTGATGCGGGCCGAAGCTTTTGTGGAGATCTTCGACGCGAAGAGCAGGAAAGGGTTGGTCTGGCATGCATGGTTCCGACTAAAATGAATTTGCGGAGAATAATGACAAAAGGACGCGGTTTTTTCGCGCAATTTCCATCTAATTTGCATTTTTCATGCAAAATAATCTTTCCTTTGCGGTATATAAGGCGAAATACATGAGTTGCCGCTGCGAAAACCCGACTGGATTGCATAATGGAACAACTGGATCGTTTTGACCGTGACATTCTCGATATCGTTCAGCGCGACTGCCAGATGAAGGCTGAGACCATCGCCGAACGCGTGGGTTTGTCGGCCTCAGCCGTGCAGAGACGATTGAAACGCCTGCGCGAGGACGGGATTATCAAAGCGGAAGTTGCGGTCGTCGATCGGAAGGCGACGGCAACATCGATGGTGTTCATCGTCGGCATGGAGATCGAGCGGGACAATTATGACGCGCTGGCGAAGTTTCGCGTCTGGGTGGAGAAGCAGGATCACATCCAGCAGGTCTATTACGTTACCGGCGCGGTCGATCTGATTGCGATCGTTACCGCCCGCGACGTCGAGCATTATGACGATATTGCCGCGCTGATCATGGCCGAAAACCCGCAGATCCGCCGAATGCACACAAATGTGGTGCTTCGGGACGTCAAGCTCGGCCTGTTCGTGCCTCCGGAATAATGACGGAAATGCCCCTGCGGTCAGCTATCTGCCGAAATTCCTCTCTCAACTCTGCGGCTTGCGCAACAAAGCCTGCGCGGTGGATTTCCGCTCAATCAGGCGCGACACGATCCTTATGCTACGCGGCGGCTGATCCTGGTTTCGCGGCCGGTCAATCCGCTCAAGAACCAAGGCAAGGGCGGCGGCTCCAGCTTCGCGACCAAACACCCGCACCGTCGTTAGCGGTGGTGAAATCTGGTGGCCGCAGAATAATCGCCAAATCCAACGACCGATACTTCATCCGGGATCCGATATGCTCCTTTTCAACTATCCACGCCCCAGAGTTCCGGGTTCCGTTTGAAATATTCAGTCAGCATTTCGGTGAGCACCCGCACTTTGCGGGTGGGATGCTGGCTGGGCGGGCGTACGACATAGGTGGCGCCCGGAGGGACGGGATAGCGCGTCATGATCGGCACCAATGCGCCAGAGGTCACATATGCATGGGTGATGCAATCGGGCAGCCAGGCGATGCCGAGACCTGCCGCCGCCGCTGCGGCAAGTGCTGTGGCGCTGTCGGCCTTGAACCTGCCCTGCGGTTGAACCGTGACGATTTTGTCGCCATCCAAAAACTGCCAGGCTTCCGTTCCCTGCATCAGCGCCTGATGGTTACCGAGCTGCTCTACCGTTTCAGGGGCGCCGTGCGCCTTGATGTAAGCCGGGCTGGCGACAAGCTTTCCATGGATCGGCCCGACGCGCTTCGCGATCAGGTTTGAATCCTGAAGGTAGGCACTCCGGATCGCACAATCGAAACCCTCTGCAATGAGATCGACCAAGCGATCACTATAGGAGGTATGAATGTGAAGCTGCGGGTGCAGATGCGCCATTTCCACGAGCACGGGGGCGAAGTGGGTCGGGCCGAAAGTAAGCGGCATAGCGACCCTCAAGCGGCCGCGCAGCTCGCCGGTGGGAAGGATCGTTTCCCTGGCGGCATCGATCTCGGCGGTGGCTCTTGCCGCGTGTTCCCTGAACGTGATCCCCGCTTCCGTGAGCGCCGCGCCGCGGGTCGTTCGCGCCAGCAGCTGCACGCCAAGTTCGGCCTCGACCCGCAACAACCGCCGGCTGACGATTGATTTGGAGACGCCGAGCCGGCGTGCGGCGGCCGAAACACCACCGGCATCAGCGACTGCGACGAATGTCTGGAGATCTTCGATGTCCATTCCGGTGTTCCTCGTTTCGCGACACAGCTCGCCAGACTATGGCACTATCGCCCCACCAAAAGGAACAGCAAATTGCTTCCTGGCACGTCGCCCACTGACGCGTGTCCCTCTTGAACCCATCGCCGTCCATGACGGCAGAGAAAGGAAGTCTTGATGACCCTTCGTAACGGCCTCGATTCTCTTCTTCGTCCCGAAGATTCGGTCCTCGTTCTGATCGACCATCAGCCCTACCAGCTCGCAAATCTCAACAGCCACGATCCGCAGGCTGTGGTCAATCTCACGACCGCGCTGGCGAAGCTGGCAAAAGCTTTCAATGTTCCGACCATTCTCACCAGCGTGATCGCAGCGCGCGGCGGACTCCTCTTCAAGCAGATCACCGACGTATTTCCGGGCCAGGAGGTCATCGACCGGACCTGGGTCAACACCTGGCAGGACGAGAAGGTCGTGGACGCGGTCAAGGCGACAGGCCGCAAGCAGCTGATCATTGCCGGGCTGTGGACCGAGGTTTGTGTGGCAATGCCTGTTATCCAGGCCGCCGGCGAAGGTTGGGACGTGACCGTGATCACCGACGCGTCGGGCGGTATTTCGAAGGAATCCCACGAAGTTGCCGTCCAGCGGATGATCGCGGCCGGCGCGAACCCGATGACCGTGATGGCGCTCGCTGGCGAATGGCAGCGCGACTGGGCGCGCACCAAGCATGTCGAAGAGCTGACCGAGATTCTCATCCAGCACTTCGGCGGCAGCGGCATCGCCTATCTTTGGGAGCAGCAGCTCCTCAATACGCCAGTCGCTGGCTGATCCCGGCCGACACAGCGAGTATCTTGGTGAGGGCCGGAACGATTGGTTTACCGGCCCTCACCGCCTTTAGCCCAAGGGGAAGCTCTCGACCGACAAGTCCGCTCAAGTGCAGAGATCGCGCGTGCTGCCGGGCCGCCACCCGCTACACTCCAGAGGGGAACACAACGGCCATGGTTCAGCTTTCACGCCTCCTTATTGCTCGTGCAAAGTGAGAATTCCTCGCCTCACGCAGAATTTGTTCGCCTGCTGAGAGCGAGCGAAAACCGCGACGGTGCCGGTCAGTGGCCACCAGTGCCGCCGGGTGTCACGAAAGCGTTAATGAAAGACATTAGAAACGCCGCCGGTCCGTTAAAAAGTGCACGGCTGTGCAAAGGCGGGCCAGCGCCGTTCCGATCTTTCCAAAAAGGGTCAGCGCTCAACAATTCCACTCGCCGAGAGCACTGGAGACAGAGATGAAACGCCGCACCTTCATGATATCAGCAGCAGGCGCCGCCGCCGGCCTCGCCCTTGCGCCGCGCATGAGCTTCGCCGCCCCGGGCACGATCGACTGGTATACTGGCGCCGACAGTAACATCCTCGATTTTTGGACCAACACGGTCAAGCCCGCTTTCGAGGCGGCCAATCCGGGCATCAAACTCAACCTCGTGGACGCCGGCGATAATGCCGGCATTATCGCCATCGGCGAACGCGCCATTGCAGCAAAGCAGACAGGCACCGATCCGCAGGCTGACTATTTCGAGCATTCCGATCCGCTGCTGCCCGCAGGCGCGATCGATGCCGGCATCTATGTGAACATGGCGAAAGCCGGTCTCTCCAACTATTCGCGCGTCAACCCGCTTGCCATCCGCAGCGAATACAGCCTGCCCTATCGCGGCAGCCAGGTTCTGCTCGCCTATGACACAGCCAAGCTGAAGCCCGCGGATGCCCCGAAGACCTGGGAGCAGCTGGTCACCTGGATCAAGGCCAATCCCGGCCAGTTCGTCTATAACCGTCCCGACAAGGGCGGTTCCGGTGGCAACTTCGTTCGCCGCGCCATCCATCAGGCCAATGGTCTCGACCCCAAGGCTTTCACGGTCGACAACTACACCCAGGAATTCGGCGACAAGGCACTGGGCAAGGCGTGGGATCTGCTGACCGATATCGCCCCGTCGCTTTATGACAAGGGCGCCTATGCCTCCGGCAACACCCAGTCTCTGCAGCTGCTGTCGCAAGGCGTCGTGACGATGACGCCCGTCTGGTCCGATCAGGTTCTGAAGGCGATCGATCAGGGTGTGCTTCCTGCGGAAACGGGCCTCGTTCAGCTTCAGGATCTCGCGCTTTGCGGCGATTTTTCCCGGGCCGTGGTGCTGGCGAACGGCACCAATCGCGATGCCGCCCTCAAGCTGGCGAATTTCGTTCTCTCCGAAGAAATCCAGGGCGCCATCCTCACCGAACTCGGCGGTTTCCCCGGCGTTTCCTGGGACTATGTCCCAGCCGATCTGCGCAAGCGTTTCGCCGACATCATTCCGCAGACCATTCCGACCTTCCCGGCCGGCAAATGGGAAACCGCCATCAATGACGGCTGGTACCGTCACGTTGCTCCGAACGTCGACCGCAAGTCGTGACCGAGGCAGCAGAAGGAGCGGTCCGCCCGCTCATCGACAATATGGCAGGCAGGAGGCCAATCGGCCTCCTGCTCGTCGCCATTCCCGTTTTCCTGATGATCTGGCTCGTCATCTGGCCGGCCATCAACGCCATAGGGCGCACCGTCTGGCGTACCGGGACGAATGGAGAAACGAGGTTCAATCTTTCGAGCTACGTCTTCTTCTTTTCGGATCGCTACAGCCTCGACAATCTCGCCGTCACGCTCTGGACCACTCTGGTCTGCGCCATGCTGCTTCTGGTGATCTGCCTGCCGATCGCGCTTTATCTGCGCTTTTCCCAAGGCCGCCTTTCGGCCTATGTGCAGGCGCTGGCGATCTTTCCGATGTTCGTGCCCTCCATCATCCTCGCCTTCGCCTTCATCCGCGTGCTTGGGCCGAATGGCATGGTGGATATTCTGCTCAACGCGGTCGACCTGCCGAAAATCCGCACGCCCTATCTGACCCCCTGGGGGCCGGTCATCGGCCTTGTCTGGGATAATATCCCACTGACGGTTTTGATCCTTCTGGCGGGTCTCGGCAGCGTCGCCAACCAGTCCGTGGAAGCGGCGCGGGATGTGGGCGCCAATGCGCTGCAGGTTTTCTGGCACATCATCCTGCCGCGCATTTCCAATTCCATTCTCGTGGCGCTTTCCTTTTCGGTGCTCGGTATCTTTTCTTCCTTCACCCTTCCTTATCTGCTTGGTCCCGCATCGCCGGAAATGATTGGTCCCTTCATGCAGCGCACCCTTCGCGACGTGCAGGATCCCATCGGCGCCATGACCCAGGCCGTTATCGCCTTCGGCTTCTGCATCGCCTTCGGCCTCTTTTATGTGCGCTCAGTCGCACGCAATCAGGGGAGGTAACATGGCCGCTTTTGCATCGGCGCGCGCGCGCCTCGACTGGCCCGGCATATTCTTCGCCGTCCTTCTGACCATTGCGATCGTCGGGCCGCTCATCGTCGTCGGCACCTGGGCTTTCACCGAAGTCTGGCGTTACCCCAACGTCGTGCCGCAACAGTTCGGCTTCCGTTTCTGGGGCCAGACGCTCGGACGCCCCGATGTGTGGAACGCCCTGATGCTGAGCCTGCAACTATCGACGGTTGTGACCCTGCTTTCGGCGCTGATCTGCCTTCCTGCCGCCTATGCCTTTGCCCGCATGAGCTTTCCCGGCCGCAACCTCTTGTTCTTCTCCTTCCTTGCCGGTCATGCCTTCCCGAAATTCGGGCTGCTGGTGGCGATTGCGGCAATCTTTCTGCAGCTCAACCTCATCGGCACCTTCTGGGGCGTCGTTCTGATCCAGCTCGTTGGCACGCTGATGTTCATGATCTGGATACCCGTCGCCGCGTTTCAGGCCGTCGACCGCCGCATGGAAGAGGCGGCCCGTGATGTCGGGGCCAGTCCCCTGCGGGTCTTCTGGTCGATCACGCTGCCGCAGGCCGGGCCGACCATTGCCGCCGCCGTGCTCCTGAGCTTCGTCGGCACCTTCTATGAAACCGAAGGGGCATGGCTCATCGGCGCACCCGGCATCCGCACGATGCCGGTGCTGATGATCAGCTACATCAACAACCAGATGGTCATCCAGTATGGCGCGGTCCTGTCCGTCGTGCTCTGGGTGCCGTCATTCATTGCCCTCATGTTCGCCCGCCGCGTCATCGGCGGCGGCGCCTTCGCCCGCGGCTTCGGCGGTTAGGAATATTCATGTCCGTACTTCATATCCGCGGGGTCACGAAAACCTTCGTCGGTGGCACCAAGGCAGTCGACAACTTCTCGCTCGACGTCGCCGATGGTGAACTCGTCTGCCTTCTCGGCCCGTCCGGTTCCGGCAAATCGACGCTGCTGCGCATGGTCGGCGGTTTCGAACAGCCGACCGGCGGGCAGATCACCATCGACGGTGAAGACGTCACCCATCTGTCACCGGAGCGCCGACCAACCGGCATGGTGTTCCAGAGCCACGCGCTCTGGACCCATATGAATGTCTTCAAGAACCTCGCCTTCGGCCTCAAGCTGCGGCGCATGCCAGCCTCCCTCATCAAGGAGAAGGTCGAGGCCGTACTCGAACTGGTTGGGCTTTCCGGTTATGGCGAACGCGCCACCAGCCAGCTCTCCGGCGGACAGCAGCAGCGCGTGGCGCTCGCCCGCTCGCTCGTCCTCGAGCCGAAAATCCTGCTTCTGGATGAGCCCTTCGCCAGCCTCGACCAGCATCTGCGCGAGCGCCTGCGGGAAGAGGTGCGCGATATCCAGCAGCGTCTCGGCATCACCACGCTGTTCGTCACGCATGGGCAGGACGAGGCTCTTTCCATGGCCGACCGCATTGTCGTGATGAAGGATGGCAGGACCGAACAGATCGACCGGCCGAACATCATCTACCGCGAACCGCAGACCCCCTTCGTCGCCGGCTTCATCGGCACCATGAACCTGATCGAAGGCGTGGTTTCGGGCGGAACCTTCACCCATGCCGGCATGACTGTGCCGCTGCCCGTCTCCGACGGTCCCGCCATTCTCGCCATTCGCCCCGAGGCCGTCGATCTGACGGCATCCGAGACGCCGCAGGCAAGCGTTCACCGGGTGACCGATTACGGCACCCATGGCCTCGTCGATCTCGATCTGCCCGATGGTATCAGGATCAAATCGATGGTCGCCCATCCCGATCTCTTCCGGGCCGGACAGGGGGTCGATATCCTGCCGCGCGCCGTCACGGCCTTTCGCGACAACCGGCAAATCTACCGGAGCTGACCATGAACATGCCTATCCTCCTCGAACGCGACGGCCATCGCACCTGGCTCAAATGGCATCGCGGCCGCCGCCGCGCCGCCGATCCCGCCTTCACCGGCGAGCGCATCATCGAGGCCATGTGCCTTGGCGCGAGCATCGAAGTCGATCTCGTCATTCACGCCGACCATGGCTGCGCCGTGCTGCATGATCTGACGCTGGAGCGGGAAACCACGGGCACCGGAAGGGTGCGAGACGCCTCCGCCGCCAGCCTGCGCCAGCTGCATCTGCGCGACAATCAGGGCCAGCCCGTATCCTCAAGGGTGATGCTGCTAGAAGACCTCTGCACCCTGCTCGCCCGCGAGATCATCCATCCCGATGCCCTGTTGCAGCTCGATTTCAAGGAAGACCGGCACGCCCTCACCCCGCAGGTCATCGCCGGTTTCAGCGCAAGCATCGCGCCATTGGCGGGTTCAATGATCCTGTCCGGCGGTGATTTCGACGCCATCGCCGCGCTTGCCGCATCGGTCCCCGATCTCAAGACCGGATATGACCCGTGTGAGGACGATACACTCACCGCGCTGCAGCGGGACGGAAACTTTTCCGGCTTCATCGAACAGGCGCTCGCCACGGCACCGGCTGCCGGAATGATCTATCTCGATTACCGGATCGTCCTTGCCGCTGAAGACGCCGGCATCGATATCATCGCCCCCATCCACGCCGCCGGCCGCCGTGTCGATGCCTGGACCATCAACCGCATCACGCCGCAATCGATCACCGATGTCGAGCGGCTGTTGCGGCTCAAGGTCGACCAGATCACCACCGATGACCCGGAAGGGCTAACCGAGGCATTCAGCCGATGACCGTCAATTACACCGCCATTCTGGAAGACATGATCGCCACCACCCGCGAGGCCGGCGCATTGACGCTCGAGCATTTCAGGCGCTTCCGCGACATCGAGATCGGCGTCAAGGGACCGGGCGACTTCGTGTCCGATGCGGACAGGCAGTCCGAAACGCTGATCCGCGAACGCCTGCTCGGCCGGTATCCGTGGGGGCTGACCGGCGAGGAATTCGCTCCGGTTGACGGCTCGGATGCCGAGCATCGCTGGCTGGTCGATCCCATCGATGGCACCACCAATTTCATCTATGGCCAGCACTACACCATCACCATTGCGCTGCGCCGCGGCAACGAGACGATCTGCGGGCTCGTCTATAATCCCGTCGCCGACGAGATGTTCACCACGATCAAGGGCGAAGGTGCATATCTCAACGGCGAACGCCTGCGCGTCAATGCCAGCAGCGATATCGCGCTCATGTGCGTCGGCACCGGCCTGCCAACACCCAATCTTTCGCTTTATCCCGGCGCCTATCAGCGTCTCGACGATATTCGTGCCCCCATCGGCGCGGTGCGGGTCGTTGGCAGCGCCGCCAATTCCTGCGCTTACGTGGCCTGCGGCCGGCTTACCGGTTATTACGAGGAGACGGGCTTTGTCGACACCGCAGCCGGTATCCTGCTCGTTGAGGAAGCCGGCGGCATCGTGACGGACTGGTGGGGGCGCGGGCCTGATATCTATGAGCGAACCGGCACGCTGATCGTCGCCAATGCCGCAACCCACGCCTATCTTCTCGAGCGGCTTCGCGGCGTTCCGCCCAAGAATCCGTGAGCGGCGTAGCTCGTGGTCAGCGCGTATCCGCCAATATGCGGGGGCCCGCGAAGGAGAGCGTGATCAGTAACCGCCCGTCATCAGCACGGTTTCACCGGTCATGAAACTGCAGGCCTGCGACGACAGGAAGATGGCGGCACCCACCATTTCTTCCGGCTGCCCGGCACGGCCCATCCAGTTCAGCGTCCGGACGTATTCCGCCCAGCCTTCGGGGTCCTCATCACGACGGTGGGCATTGCGGTCGGTGTCGATGAGGCCGGGAGCAAGCGTGTTGAGCAACACATTGTCGCGGGCATAATCCCGCGCCTGACTCTGGATCAGATTGTGTTGCGCAGCCTTGGTGGCGGCATAGGCGGTAACGATGCCCTTCGGCCGCAGCTGATTGACCGAGCCGATGGAAACCACCCTGCCCCATTTGCGGGCCGCCATGCGCGGCAGGGCCGCCTGCAGCATATCCACCGTCGAGCCCAGATTGACCGCCAGCTGAAACGCCAGATCGTCCGGCGTCAGTTCCGACAGCACGGCATTGATCTGGGCGCTGGCATTGATGACAAGAATATCGACCGGTGCGACCGCCTCGGCGCGCTCAATGAGGTCACGACCGGCACCAGGCTCGGACAGATCGCCCGCCAGTTCCTGCGCCGTGCCGCCGCTTGCGACGATCCGGTGCTGCACGGGCGCGGCGGCACCCGGCTTCACGCCATGCAGGATGACATGGGCGCCCGCGCCCGCCAGCCCCTCGGCAATGGCGGCGCCTATGCCGCGGCTGGAACCGGTGACGAGCGCCGTGCGGCCCTTCAACCCAAAGACGCTTTCGAGACGCATCCTTTATCCTTCAAACAGTGAGATGCGCGCGCCGGCAATTCCCGGGCGGCAGGAAAACAGGCCGCCGGAGAGCGGCGCGTCGGCGAGTGTGGATGCCGGCAGGCGCGTGCGGGCGCTGGTGATGAACAGCGTCGACAGGTCCGGCCCGCCAAAGGCGATGCTGGAAGGGCGCGGCACCGGCATGTCGACCACCTGGTCCAGCTTGCCGTTCGGAAGATAACGGCGCACGCACCAGCCATCCCAGATGGCGCACCAGACCCCTCCTTCCGCATCCACGGCCAGACCATCCGGCCGGCCATCGGCCACGGGAATGCGGGCGAATTCACGGCGCTGCGACAGCGCACCCGTCGCCGGATCGCAATCATAGGCGTGGATGAGGCCGGGCACGGTATCAACGAAATAGAACGTCCTGCCATCGGGGCTCCAGCCGAGACCGTTGGAAACGATGATGCCGCCTTCCTTGCGCTCGGATGCGCCGTTGGCATTGATGCGATAAAGCGCACCCGTGGGCTTGGAGGCATCGATGCGCATCGAGCCGACCCAGATCGCGCCATCCGGACCGCATTTGGCGTCGTTGAGGCGGTTGTCGGCGATGCCCGCCTCCGGGCTGACGAAGGGTGTCAGCCGGCCGGAGGCGAAATCCAGCCATTCGACGCCATCCTGCGACGCCACCAGCAATCGCCCGCCGGTGACCGGAATGACGGCGCTGACCAGCTTGCCGGTCTCGCAGGTTTCGTTGCGGCCAGTGGCGGGATCAAAGCGGTGCACTGCCGGATGCAGGATATCCACCCAGTAGAGCGCGTTTTCCCCCTCGTGCCAGACCGGGCTTTCCCCCAGCTGCGCGCCCCATGGCAGAATGCAGCTGAGTTCGGCGCTGGGGCGACCCGTTGCCGAACGCGGGCGCGGCCGCGAGCTGATCGCCACGGCCCCAGCTGCACCGGTAATCCGGCGGGCGGCGGCAATCAATTCGCGCCCGGCGGGATGAATATTGGAGGAATCCAGCCGCGAAGACGGCCCGAGCGCAACGAGCACACCCATCGGCGTATTGTCCCGGCCCATGACAGGGGCGGCGACCGAATTCACCCCCGGCAGATGCTCCTCGTAGGAAATCGAATAACCCCGCGCCCGCGTCAGCGTCAGATCGGCCTGCAGCGCATCGAGGGTGGTGATGGTTTTGGGTGTCTGCAGATCGAGCGTCAGGCGATCCAGCAGGGCGCGGCCAACGGCGGGATCCTGAAAGGCGAGCAGCGCCTTGCCCGGTGCCGTGCAATGCAGGGGAACGCGGCGTCCCACCTCGACGCGCACCGAAAGACCGTTCGGCGAGCGTTCGGCCAGATATTGCGTCATGGTGCCGTCAAGCCGGCACAGTGCAACCGTCTCCCCCAGTTCGGCGGCCAGCCGCTCCAGTTCCGGCGTCGCCGCCGAGACGAGATCGAAGCTCTCCCAGACCTTATGGGACATTTCCAGAAAACGCTGGCCCAGGACATAGGTGCCACGGGCCTCATCCTGACGAACGAGGCCATAAGCGATGAGGGTGCGAAGGATGCGCGCGAATGTCGGCTTCGGCAGGCCGGAGGCGCGCAACAGCTCGGCAAAACGTAGTGGTTCCGGCGCATCGGCGACCATGTCGAGCAGGGTCAGCCCCTTGGCCAACGCCGCCGTGCCGCCCGGCGTCTCCGGTTTCATTGCCTCTGCTCCTTCGCGAGTCGCTGCCGCCTTGCGGCCGCCGCGTCGTCCAGCATCCGGTCCATCGTCCATTCCGCTTCAAACCCCAAAGTGTTTCTGATCCGCTCGTTGGACGTATGGTAATAAACGCCGTCGCCGGGAAAATCGACTGTCACGATGGGCAGGCCGGTCAGCTCCGCAATCTTCGGCAGAAGCGCGGCGAAATCGGCCGGCTCATCGGCGCCGAGATTGAAGGTGCCACCCGCCGCGTCGGGATGGTCGAGAGCAAGCAGAATTCCCGCCACCATGTCGCGCGTATCGGTGATGTGCATACGGAACGGCCGGCCGTTTTGATTGCGCGCCAGAATGTGCGCGGGTTCGCCGATATCGCGGGACTGGAGCAGTTCGGCGATGGCAGTGTTTCCGAAATTCTGCTGCTGGCGAATGCGCGGCCGCAGGAAAAACCGGGGACCGGAAAAGAAACTCTCCTCATCCAGCAGTTCCGCCGCATCCTGCGTATGCGAAAACCGCAGGATCACCGTTTCCATGGTGCCGTTTCGCTGGTGAAAGCGCACCAGCTCTTCGCCCAGAAGCTTGGTCAGACCATAGGGCGAATTGGGGCAAAGCGGATGGTCCTCGGTGACCGGCAGGAATTCCGGCCGGTTTTCCGGATAGACCTCACCAGACGAAGCGAAGACGAACCGCCGCACACCAGCCGCCGAAGCCGCATCCAGAAGTCGGCGCGTGCCCTCGACATTGACGGCGAACATGCGGTCGCGATCCGCCGGAGCCCAGGACATGAAGGCGCCAAGATGCAGGACGGCGCTCACGCCCTTGATGGCCTCGGACAATGCCTGCGCATCCTCCAGCGACCCGACGACTTCCTCGCCGCCGGTTCCCGATGGCCTGAGATCAAAGCCGCGAACGGTGCGGCCCTGTGCGCGCAAGGCGGCGACAACGGCACGGCCGACACGGCCTGCCGATCCGGTAACGAGGATCATAGCCGTACTCCTGTCTTTGCATCGAAGAGATAAAGCTGGGCCGGATCGAAACCGAGCCGGAGCGCCTCATTGCCGGGAAGGTTGCCGGTATGCGAAACGCGCGCGATCAGCCCCTTGGACTTGCCCTCCTCGCCATCCGCAACCCTTGCGCCATCCGCATCGAAATAGACGTATTTTTCCGATCCCAGGCTTTCCACCAGCGTCGGGCGAACATCGAAGGTGACCGGCGCATCGCCCAGAACGAGATGTTCCGGCCGCAAGCCCACGATCACGCTGCCCTGACGGTCGACAGCGCCCGGCAGGGAAACCGGTTGCCCAAACAGGGTCACAGTGCCGTCACGCAGTTCCGCATTGAGGAAATTCATGCCCGGCGAGCCGATGAAACCGGCAACGAAAAGATTGGCCGGATTGTTGAAAAGCTCGTCGGGTGCGGCGATCTGCTGGATGATGCCGCCTTGCATGATGACGACGCGGTCCGCCATCGTCATCGCCTCGACCTGATCATGCGTCACATAAACGGTGGTGACACCGATGCGCTTGTGCAATGCGCCGATTTCGGCACGCATGTGGACGCGCAGCTTTGCATCGAGGTTGGACAGCGGCTCGTCCATCAGGAAGGCCTGTGGCTGGCGCACGATGGCACGGCCAAGTGCCACGCGCTGGCGCTGGCCGCCCGAGAGATCCTTGGGCTTGCGATCGAGATAGGGTGTCACTTCCAGAATGCGCGCCGCATCATCAACCCGGCGGTCGATCTCGGTCTTGTCCGTGCCGCGCATCTTCAGGCCGAAGCCGATATTCTGGCGAACGGTGAGGTGCGGATAAAGCGCATAGTTCTGGAACACCATGGCGATGTCGCGGTCACCCGGCGCCAGATCCGTCACTTCGTTATCGCCGATGAAGATCTGGCCTTCGCTTGCCGGTTCGAGACCGGCGAGGATTTTCAGCATCGTCGACTTGCCGCAGCCGGAAGGCCCGACCAGCACCACGAACTCGCCGTTCTCGATCTCAAGCGAAAACGGCCTGAGCACGTTGAGCGCGCCATAGGACTTGCTGACGTTGCGAATGGAAATATTGGCCATGCTTATTTCTCCGCGCCAGCGGTGAGGCCGCCGACCAAATAACGTTCCAGGAACAGGTAGATTGCGATGATCGGCAGCGCGATGAACACGGATGCGGCGGAAATGTCGTTCCAATAGGTGACATATTCGCCCTGCATCGTGGTGATGCCGAGATTGGCCGTCCAGTTGTCCGGCGAGTTGACGAGGAAGGTGCGCGCATAGGCATAGTCTGCCCAACTGAGCACGAAGGCATAGAGTGCGGTGGCGGCGAGGCCCGGTGTGGCGATGGGAAGCACGACGCGAACCATCGCGCCGATCGGCGAGCAGCCATCCACCATGGCGGCCTGTTCCAGTTCCTTCGGAATGGTGTCGAAATAGCCTTTCAGCATCCATGTGGCGAAAGGAATGATCATCGTCGAATGCGCCAGAACCAGCGTCCACAGGCTGCCGATCAGGCCGAAGCTGGAAAAGATAGAAAACAGCGGAATGACGAGCAGCGTCGCTGGCAGCATCTTTGCCGTGAGCACGAACATCCCCATGGTTGCGCCGCCCCGCATCGAATAGCGTGACAGCGCATAGCCGGCGCTGACCGAGACCAGCATCGACAGCGCCACCGAACCGATGGCTGCCAGCATGGAATTCCAAAGCCACAGCAGGATCGGTTTTGCCGCCCAGACCCGGGCGAAGATGTCCCACTGCGGATCGTCCGGCCAGAAGGTCGGCGGCAGGCGGTAGAGTTCATCGGTGGTGGAAAGTGCGGTAACCAGCAGCCAGTAGACCGGGAACAGGATCATCACCAGCGTGAAGATCACAGTCGCGTAAAGGGCAAGGCTCTGTAAAAATGTCCGTTTCATCAAAGCCTCCTCAATAGATCGATTTTGAACGCCGGCCGAGCATCAAGAGGCTCGCGACGATGCAGATCACCAGCGTCAGCACGCCGACGGCGGCGGCACGGCCGAAATTGTGATACTGGAAGGCCTGATCATAGGTCATGATCGACAGTGTCTGGGTTGAACGCAGCGGCCCGCCGCCGGTCAGAACCTTGATGATGGAAAAGTCGCGGAATACCCACAACAGCGTCAGCACCAGCGTCACGCCCAGCACCGGCATCAAAAGCGGCATGGTGATCCAGCGGAAACGCTGCCACACACTCGCGCCATCCACCTTGGCCGCCGCATAATAATCGGCGGGAATGGACTGGAGGCCGGCCAGACACATGATCGAGACGAAAGGAAAACCTTTCCACACCATGGTGATCGCCACTGCCCAGAAGGCGGCCGTGGAACTGCTAACCCAAGGGATCATCTGGTCGGTAAAGCCGAGCTTGATTGCCAGCCAGCCGAACAGGCCGAAGGACGTGTCGAACATCCAGGCGAAGATGACGACCGCGATAATTTCCGGCACCGCCCAGGGCAGCGCCATTCCCAGCCGCGCAATGGTGCGGCCCTTGAAACGGTTATTGGCCAGAAGCGCCGTGCTGAGGCCAACAGCAACGCTGCCGGCGGTAACGACGATGACCAGTTTCAGCGTTACCCAGCAGGCCAGCCAGAATTCCGGCGACGAGAACAGCCAGGTGTAATTGCTCAGCGAAAACGGCCGGCTGGCGCCGCCGAGCCTTGGTATCTTGACCTGCTGGAACGACAGGTCGATGGCCAGCACGAGCGGCCAGACGATGATGGCGGCAACCATCAGGACCGCGGGCGCGATCAGAATATAGCCGAGGAGATGCTGCCGGCTGGGACGCGCAAGATCGAAGAACTTGCGACGCCCAGCCCGAACGGGTTCGGTCATGGATGGTCCTCCTGCCGGATGCGGATGATGGCCATGGCCCTTGACGGGCCATGGCAGGACAACAAGATCAGGACAATGGGGGATCAACCCTTGATGGCTTCGGCCTTTGCCTGCATGGTTTTCGCCACCGCCGCCGGATCGAGATCCTGAATGATCATCCGCTGGCTTTCTTCCATCACCATCTTGCTGAACTCGTTGTAGAAAAGCTCAAGCCCGGTCGGAATGCGGTCAATACCGGCCTCAGAGGCAGCCTTCATCGTTTCGATCAGCACCGGGAAATGCGGGATGGTCTTTTCAACACCCGAGACATCCGCCTTCGGGCTTGGCGGGGTGTTGCCGCCCAGGGTGGCGTAGCTGCGCTGGAATTCCGGCGTCATCGTCAGCTTGATGAAATCCCAGACCAATGCCTTCTGGTCGTCGGGAATATCGGCCGGCATGGCCAGCACGTTGGACGATCCGCCAAGCGGCGGATGGAGCGGCGGTGCGGCATAAACGATGTCGCTCTTGGCCGAACCCTTTTCGGTCGTGCCGTAAAGCCATGGTCCATCGAGCCGCATGGCCATCTTGCCATCGGCAAACAGCTTGCGCACGTCGCTGGCGCTCATGTCCACCGGGCTGATGCCGCTCTTCATCACGGTTTTCCAGCGTGAAAGGCCCTCGGCCATCTGTGGCGTGTCGATGGTAATGTTGCCGTCCTTGTCGGTCCAGTAGGCGCCGGCGTCGAGGATATAGTTCAGCATCTCCGTCAGATATTGCCCCGGACCGCCCTTGGTTTCGTGGCCGGTGCCGAACTGGTCGATGATGCCGTCGCCGTTCAGATCCTTGGTCGTGGCTTTTGCAGCGGCCAGAAACTCGTCATAGGTTTTCGGAACCGCAACGCCCGCTTCTTCCAGCAGCTTCTTGTTATAGGCCATGACGAAACCGAAATAGTTGGTCATGATGCAGACGGTTTCGCCGTTCCATTCGCATTTCTGCTGGCCGGCCCAGCCGGTCATGTCGATGCCATCCTTCTTCAGCCACGGGTCGAGCGGTTCCAGCCAACCGCTATCGGCAAACATCTGGAATTCGAACGACGCCAGATGCACGATCTGCGGCGGCTGGTTGGCGGCGAAAAGCGTGGTCATCGTATCCGCGTAGGAACTGCGCTCCGCCTTGGTGAATTCGATCTTCACCCCCGGATGCTGTTTCTCGAAGGCGGCGATGGCGGAATGCCACCATTCACCCGTTCCGGCATCGTCGGTCTGCCAGGAAATGAACTTCAGCACGGTATCGGCCATGGCGGGCGCAACAGCGCCCATCGTCATCAAAACGGCGGTCGCGGTGCCGAGCGCCAGCTTCTTCATTCTTTTGGTCATGGTTTCCTCCTCCAAAAAACCAAATCAGATACGTTCAATCAGACCGAGCGCCGCCTCCGACGGTCTTACCCCAAGTCCCGGTCCCGACGGCAGGTGATATCTGCCTTCGCGGCAATCCATGTCGCCTTCCAGCAGGCGGCGGTTCGGCTCGAAGATCGAGTGCTGGAATTCGTGTCCCTTCAGCATCGGCAATGTCGACGAGGCCTGCAGGCTGGCGGCAAGGAATATGCCGGCGCCGACGGTAGCGTGCGGGATCACGTCAATGCCGTGCTCGGCGGCAAGAGCGCCGATGCGGATGAAATTGGTGATGCCCTTATGGCCCATTTCCGGCTGCACGATCGCGATGCGGCAGCGTTCGATGCGGGCGCGCATATCCCAATGGGTGCGCCATTCCTCACCGACGGCAATCGGCACATCGGTATTTTTCGAAACCTTCTCCAGACCGGCAATGTCCTCCGTCCAGACGGGAGCCTCGGCAAACCACGGGTCGAAGGGCTGCATTTCGGCAATCAGTTCCAGCGCCCGTTCCGGCGTCTGGTTCCAGTGCATGTCGGCGGCGATCTTCGCCTGCGCGCCAAGCACCTGCCGGAGATTGGCAATTTCCGCCGCCGGGCCGTCATCAGCCACCGGCGTTGCGAATTTGAAGGCGTTGAAACCGCGATCCTGCCAGTATTTCGCCAGTTCCCCACGCGCCTTCAGCGTTCGTTCAGGCAGGCCCGAAACATAGGCCGGAAACGTATCTACCCCGCCGCCGAGAAGGTCGCGAACCGATTTGCCGGCTTCCTGCCCGGCGATATCCCAGAGCGCGATATCGAGCGCGGCAAGCGCATCGACGTAAAAGCCGCCGGTATAACCGCGCACCTGCATCATGTCGTAGAGGTCGTCATAAACAGCCGAAGGATCGGACGCATCGCGGCCGATCACGAAACCGGCGAGAAGATCATTGATGAGGGCGGCGACCGCGCCGGGGGCGACGATGCCATAGGTCTCGCCCCAGCCGACGATGCCGGCCCCGGTGGTCATGCGCACCAGCACGCTGCGGTCGAAGGTGGGGTAGACCGTGCGATTGCCCTTGCGCACGATGTAGCCGTTGGGATTGACCACCTCGCCTTCCCTGAGCGCGCCAAGATAGGGCACCTTGCGCGGCTGGGTCAGCGTGAAGACTTCAACGGTTGCGATAGGGCTGTTCATGCGGCCTCCGCGGCAACAAGGCCAAGTTCGACCAGATTGGCGTCGATATCGGCAATGGCGGCCGCATCAAGCTCAGGTGTCGGCGCACGCACGCCGACGCCTTCGATCACGCCGCGACGGGCGAGCACATATTTGGTCAGCCGCATGCGATAGACCGCCTGCAACACCAGAAGCGGCAGGGTGCGGACATAGATCCGGCGAGCCTCTTCCTGCCGCCCGGCAACAAGCGCCCGGTCGATGGCCACATGTTCCTCGGCGATCTCCAGCGCCGGCATGGCCGCCGTCGCACCGCGGGCGTATTCGTCGAGAATGTAACGCGCGCCGCCACCACCGATGACGCCCTTCAGCGTCGAAGGCGCATGGGCGATGATGTGGCTGATGGCCGGGCCGGCGGGAAGCGTCTCTTCCTTGACATAGGTGACCCGCGGCAAGGCGCGCACGATCTCAACAATCGCCTGCGGCGAAAGGTCGGAGCCGCGCGGCGCAGGCGCGTTCTGCAGGATGATTTCAACTTCGGGCAGCGCCTCGACAATCCTGCCGAGGAATTCGATCAGCGCCGGCGCATCCGTGCCGACCGACTTCGGCGGCTGCACCATCAGGTGGCGAATGCCAAGCGCCGATGCCGCCCGCCCATGCTCGACCACGTCACGCCAGTCGGCCGCACTGGCGCCGGCCACGACCGGCACCCGCCCGGCCACCACATCCACGACGATCTTCAGCAGCGTAGCGCGCTCGGCGGCATTCAAAGTCTCCACCTCGCTGGCGAAACCGGGAAACACGACACCATCCACGCCCTTGTCGAGCGCAAAGACCACCAGCCGCTTCATACCCGCTTCGTCAATGCCGCCATCTGCCAGAAACGGCGTGGGCAGAACAGGCAAAATCCCCTTGAGGCCAGCCACCATCTTTCTCCTCCCAATTAAGTATCATATATTGATACCTTGAATTCACTAATTGACACTACATAGACTCGCGCCCTATGACAAGCCCCAAGATGAAATGAACGAGGAGGTTCAAGACATGGCAGCACCGGCGACATCGATCATCGTCGATTGGGGAACGACATCACTGAGGGCAGCGCTCGTTGGTGAAGGCGGCGAAGAACTCGATCATCTTGAAACCGCCGACGGTATTTCGAGCCTTGGCAAGGGTGAGCATGAGGCCGCGCTGATGGCTGCACTCGCACCCTGGTTCTCGCGCTACGGGGCCTTGCCCGTCGCGGCACTGGGCATGATCACCAGCCGCAACGGCTGGGTCGAAGTCGCTTATGTGCCGTGCCCGGCAGGTCCGGCGGAACTTGCCGCCGGCACGGTGCGCAGGTCGCTGCCGAACGGGTCCGATCTTGTCTTCCTGCCGGGTCTCAACGACCCCGCCCGCCAGCCATTTCCGGATGTGATGCGCGGCGAAGAAACCCAGATCGTCGGCCGCGGCCTTGGCGAAGACGCTACCCTCATCATTCCCGGAACCCACAGCAAATGGGCGCGGGTGAAGGCGGGGCGGATCGACGGTTTCCAGACATTCGTGACCGGTGAAATCTTCAACCTGCTCATCAATCATTCCTTCATCGCGCGCGGTTCCACGCAGCCGCCGGTCGATGATCCGGAGGCCTATCGCTGGGGTCTGAAGGAGGCAAAACGATCCGCCGCCATGCTGTCGCTGCTGTTTTCGGCGCGAACCGGCGGGCTTGCCGGCCGGCTTTCGCCGGATCAGCTGCGCTCCTATGTGCGGGGACTGGTCATCGGGCAGGAATTTCGGCAGGCCCGCGATGCCGGATGGTATGCGGAGGGAGACGAGGCAGCTATCGTCGGCAATGACGGGCTGAACGATCTTTATCTGGTTGCCGCAGATGTGTTTGGGCTCAGGACATCGATGGGCGCGGACGACGCCCTGACCAAAGGGGCGCTGGCCGTCCTCAAACAGTCGCTTTCCTGAGCGCCGACGACGGCCGGATGCCGAAACGGCGGCGTCCGGCTTTCAGATTAGCGGTTTTTGAGAACCGACATATACAATTTTCCGGTCAGCATCGGCACCAGCTGCGACGAAGACCTGCTCGCCTGAAACCTTTGAGCTCCAGGCGAGCGTAAAGACGAGCGTCGTCGAGACCCTATCGCGTCGCCTGCGCCGATTGGATCGAATCCGCCAATATGTCCAATCCGAGGTCGATTTCGGCATCCGACACGGTCAGCGCCGGCGCGATACGGAAGACGCCGCCCATGCCGGGCAGTTTGACGATATTCATGCTCATGCCACGCAGCATCGCTTCGTGCATGATGCGCGCACCGAGTTCAAAACCGGGGGCCTTCGTATGCCGGTCGGCAACGACTTCCAGCCCCAGCAGGAGCCCGCGACCGCGCACGTCACCCACACACTCGAACCTCTGCTGTAACGACAAAAGCCCGTCCTTCAGGCGGTTTCCGCGGGCAATCGCCTGTTCCACAAGACCGTCACGCGCAACCACGTCGAGAACCGTCACGCCGACAGCCGCCGGCAAGGGATCGGACACATGTGTCGTATAAAACAGGAAGCCCCTTTCGAAGGCTTTCTGCTCCACCTCGGCGCTTGTCATCACGGCCGCGAGCGGCAGGCCGGCGCCCAGCGTCTTGGAGAGCGTCATGATATCCGGCGTCACGCCATCACGCTGGAAGGCGAACATGTGCCCCGTCCGGCCGACGCCGGTCTGGGCTTCATCGAGGATGAGCAGCATGCCGCGCTCCTCGCATTTCTTCTTCAGGGCGGCGAGATAACCGAGCGGCAGTTCCAGAATGCCGCCGCTCGACAGGATGGGCTCGGCGATGAAAGCAGCGAGATTGCCGGTCGACTGGCGATCGATCAGTTCGAAGGCATCGTCAAGCTCGGCCTGCCAGTCATTCGATCCATCCGGGTTGCGGAAGCGTGGACGATAGGCATTCGGGGCGGGAATGACGAGCGAACCGGCCGTCGCCGGGCCGTAGCCCCTGCGGCCGGCGCTGTAGGTGGCAGACGCCGCAGCGCCGGTCATTCCATGCCAGCTCTGGGCAAAAGCGACGACCTCATGGCCGCCGGTGACGAGCTTTGCCATGCGGATTGCCGCTTCATTGGATTCCGCCCCTGTCGTCAGCAATTGCACGCGGTCGAGACCGGGCGCCAGCGCCGCCAGCCGCGCTGCAAGTTCGACGACCGGGCGCGACAACATGCCGGAGAAGAGATGCGCAACCGAGGCCATCTGCCGGTTGACGGTGGCGACAATATCCGGGTGAGTATGCCCGATCAGGGCGCTCATCTGGCCAGAGGTGAAATCGAGAATGGCGCGGTCATCCGCATCGTAGACGAAACTTCCCGCGGCGCGTTCGACGATGATGTCTTCAAAGGCCGGCCCATAGCGGGTCAGGTGTTTGTTGGCGGCGGCCCAGAAGGCCGGCTCGTCGTTCAACGAAATGGCGTTTTTCGAAATGTTGTCCATGGCGCGTTCCCCAAGAGGTGATCCTGACGAACGGTAACAGGCCCTTGCGCAGGCAGTCCAATTGATAGTATCTGAAGCAGATATCGATAATTTTGATATCGCCATGCTCGACCTTACGCTTCTGAAAAACTTCGTCATCGTCGCCCGCGCCGGCTCCATCAGCGTCGCCGCCATGCAGGTCGGGCGCACGCAATCGGCGCTCAGCACGCAGATGCAGCGACTTGAGGAACAGGTGGGCCACAGCCTGCTGCAGCGAACGGGTTCAGGGGTGCGGGTCACTGCGGCGGGAGAAAAGCTGCTTGCGCATGCCAATGCGCTGCTTGCCCGGCATGATGAAATCCTTGCGGATATGAGCGAGGCGATCCTTCAGGGAACCGTCAGCCTTGGATGCCCGGAGGATTATTCCATCGCCTTCCTGCCGGAATTGCTGCGGGGCTTCTGCGCAACCTACCCGAAAGTCGACCTGCGGATGGTCTGCGCGCCAACCATCGAGCTGCATCCGCTGCTGCGCCGCCGCCAGATCGACATGGCGCTGGTCTCACAGGCCGATCCTGATCATCCCGAGGTTCTGCGCAGGGAGAGTTTCGTCTGGGTGGCGGACAGGCCGGAACCGGATCTTCTGGCCAAGGACGTGCTGCCGCTGGCGCTCTCGGCACCGGCGACGCTGGATCACCGCGCGGCCTGCGATGCCATGGAAAGCGCCAATCGCCGCTACCGGGTTGCCTTTGCCAGCACCAGCCTTGCCGGCCTCATCGCCATCGCCCGCTCCGGCCACGCCATCAGCGTACTGACGAAAACAGCCGTTCCGCCCGACCTTCACATCATCAAAAACGGCCTGCCGCCACTGCCGACGATCGGAATAGCCATCGCATTTTCCGATCCCCAGACATCATCGGCGGCCAAGGCCCTCGGCGATCACATTCGAGCGGTTCTTCCGAGCCTCAGTCTTTAGCGTGATTTCCCCTGGGCCGGAGCGCCAAGGCTGAGAAGATGGTAAAAGACGATGGCGCCGATCGTCGCCGTGCCGATACCATCCAGCGTGAAACCGCCGACATTGAGCTTGAAGTTGCCGGCACCCAGCACCAGCGCGATGCCCACGGTGATGAGATTGCGCGGTTCGGAAAAATCGACCTTGTTCTCGACCCAGATGCGCCCGGCGGTCGCGGCGATCAGGCCGAACACCACGACGGAAAGACCGCCGATGACAGGCCCCGGTATCGTTTGAATGAGCGCACCGAATTTCGGCGAAAAGCCGAGGAGGATGGCGACCAGTGCTGCCACAAGGAACACCAGCGTCGAGAAAATGCGGGTGATTGCCATGACGCCCATATTTTCGGCGTAAGTCGTCATTCCCGTTCCGCCGAAGGCGGCGGAAAAGATGGTGGCGATGCCATCGCCGATGAAGGCGCGGCCCAGATAGGGATCAAGATTGCGGCCGGTCATCGCGCCGATCGCCTTTATATGTCCGAGGTTTTCCGCCACCAGAATGACGACGACCGGCGCAATCAGCGCGATAGCCGGGGCGGAAAATTCCGGCGTTGTGAATGTTGGCAGCCCGAACCAGGAGGCGGCCGCAACGCCGGAAAAATCGACGGGCTTGCCGAGGCCGAAGCTGTTGGCCAGCACCAGATAGGCGATGTAGGCAATGGCGCCGCCGAGGAGAATGGGCAGGCGTCGCGCCATGCCGGGCGCATAGACCGCGATTGCGCCGACGGATGTGACGGTCAAAATCGCAATCCAGCGCGACAGCTGATCGCCATCGGGATTGCCCGGACCGGTGCCGGAAGCGCTGGCAATGGCAATCGGCGCCAGCACCAGACCGATCGCGGCAACGATGGCACCGGTCAGAACCGGCGGCATCAGCCGTTCGATCCAGTTATGGCCGGCAATCATGACGATGACGCCTATCAGGGCATAAAGCACGCCCGCAGCAATGATGCCGCCAAGCGCAAGCGCGATATTCGGGCTTGCCGCACCCGCGGCCGCACCTGTCGCCACCAGCACGGGGCCGATGAAAGCGAAAGACGAACCGAGATAGCTCGGCACGCGGCCACCGACGGCGATAAAGAAGATCAGCGTCGAGATGCCCGAAAACAGGATGGAGACGTTCGGATCGAACCCCATGATCAGCGGCGCAAGCACCGTGGAGCCGAACATGGCGACGACATGCTGCAAACCGAGAACCGCAGTCTGCCCGGCGGGCAACCGCTCATCAGGCATGATGCGCCCTTCGGTTTTCAATCGCCAGCGCGGAAAATAGCCACCTGTATCGCTCATCGTCGTCTGTCCCCCAGAAAGCGGCCAGCGCGATTTGACGAACGTCCCCGTTGCAGATCGCAGCCGCATAAAAAGATTTGTCTTTATGTGATATGCGACCGTCGTCCCGGACCGAATCGGTGGCGGCGCATCCTATCTCCGGTAGCGCGATTGCCGGCTGCTGTCATCGGGCATCAAGGGGTTACCCACCCCTCAGTTCAGCCAAACCGGCGAACGGGTTCGATCTCGCAGACCGATGTCATGACCTTGCCGCGGCCTTCACCCTTGGCGCGATAAAGCGCCTCGTCAGCACAGCGGAAGGCCTCGTCGCAGGACGTTTCCGCCCCGATGACGCTGCTCAATCCGAAGGACGCACCGATGATCATCACGCTGTCATCGACAACATAGGGCTCGGAGAGAAGCAGGCACAGCTGCCGGCAGCGCATTTCGGCTTCGGCAGGGGAAATGGCGGGCATCAACACGGCAAACTCGTCACCGCCCAACCGGAACACCACGTCGCGGTCCTGACAGGCTGCGCGAAGGCGGGCGGCGACCGCCTTGAGCAATGCATCACCGGCGGCGTGTCCGTGGCTGTCATTGATGACCTTGAAACCGTCGAGATCAAGGCAGGCGACAGTCAGGTCTCCCTGCTGGGACAGCCTTGCGAATTCGGAAGAGACAAGCGACCTGTTGGCCAGCCCCGTGAGGAAATCATGCGTCGCGGCATGTCGCATCTGTTTTTCGGCCTCGACAAGCGATTGAACCGCACGGCGGGAAATCCGCACCGCGAAGATGCCGCCGGCTATGAGGACGACAAGAACCGTGACGGCAAGCGGCAGGGATTGGCGAAGCAAATCCCGCGCAGGCGTCAACGGCTGCCAGGACAACGCCTGTGTCTGCCCATTCGGCCCCATGGCGATCTCCACCCTTGCGCGATCCGCCGGAACGCTGCCGGCCGGCCCGACGGAGGCATCGTCCAGAAGGAAGCGGTTTCCAAGAAACTCCTGCAGGCTGCCGGCGATGGGGATTGCGGAAATCAGCACTGGCGCGCGCTCACTGCGGGGCGTCGCTGTCCTGAAATCCGACTGAAAGAGGCTGGCCGTCAGAAGGACGGCGTCATCGCCGATCACCTCGATCTTGCTGAAGGCGATCGGCTGCGGAATGCCCTCCGGCCTTTCGCCGCGTTCCTTTGCACGAACGGCATCCACAAGCGAGCGCGCATCCTGCGCAATCACTGGCGCACCCCGGGCAAAAAACGGGCGTTGCAGCACTTCGTCATCCGTCTTCGAGTAGATCACATCACCGTCGCCGTTGAGAATGCTGACAAAACGGGTGCGTGAGGTGCCGATGAGCGACCGTCCGATATTTCGGTCGGTCCACTCGAGGTCGAACAGATTGTCGATCTTGGCGATGGATTCATCCCAGATCGTCCATGCGGTCAGGGCAAACTCCACATCGGAAATCCATATCGAGATATTGCGCCCGACCAGTGTTTCCTGCCGCTGGCGAAGCTCCGCGTCCAGACGCGCAACACCATAATAGGGAATGGCCGCCAGCCCCGCCAGCAATATGGCAATAAGCACTGCGGCCGGTCCGGCAAGCCTGAGTTGGGTGAAACGCATCGTCATTTATGGTCCGATTATTTGTCGGATGTCATTTTCGACGCGGCACGTTTCATCGCCGTTACCAAAGCGGGAATTTCAGGCAGGTCGGTTAACGCTTGGTTCCTGACGCCAGCGGGCGTTTCGACGAAAGCGCAATCCGCCTTGACGCGGGAGCAATTCAACTCCCGCGCCGGAGTGGCCGGCAGCAGACCGGCCCGCGCGTATTATTGCGCCTTGTCAAGCGCCGCCAAAATCTCATAGGCCAGGGCGACACGGTCCTCATTGGGATAGTTTTTATTGGCCAGAATGACGACGCCGCGTTTCTGCTGCGGTATGAAAGCGACATAGGCGCCAAAACCATTGGTGGAACCCGTTTTGTTGATGAGGACATCCTGACGCGGTTTCATCGGCGGGGTGATTTCGGAAACCGGGACCGTCTTCAAAAGGGTGCCGGAATTCAGATCGACCAGCGTCTTCAGGGCAACCGGATAGGCATACTGCTCCCAGACCATGTCCTGCACCATCGCGCCGACACCGAAATATCCCGTATGGGTGTTGAGGAGCGCCTGCTGCATTTTTCCGTCCAGCGTCTCAAGACCCATATTGGCATTGACGAAACGGATCATGTCGCTTGCCGACGATTTGACGCCGTAAGCCTCCGAGGAGAGAATGGCCGGCGTCACGCGGGCCGGTTCTCCACTGCGCTTATAGCCCTGCGCATAATCCCCCATCTTTGCCTTCGGCACCACGGTAAAGGTGTTCTTCAGCCCCAGTCCGGGCAACAGCGTGCCCTGCATCGCATCATCAAAGCTCTGGCCCATTGCCTTTGCGGTGACATAACCCAGCATCCCAATGCTGGGATTGGCATAGGTGCGGTGGGTCCCGGCCTTGTAGGAGGGCTTCCAGTCCTTGAGATAGGCCAGAAGCTGCTGTTCCGTCTTGACGTTATCTGGTACCTGCAACGGAAAGCCGCCGGCGGTGTGGGTGCCGAGATGCATCAGCGTAACATCGCCGAACGGTCTGCCCTTCATGGACGGAAGATAATCCGCAACCTTGCCGGACAGCGACAGCTGGCCATTCATTTCGGCATAGGTGCTGAGCGACACCGTGAATGTCTTGCTGATCGAGCCGAGCTCGAACAAGGTCTGCGGCGTGACCGGCTGGCCGGTGCTCCTGGACATGACGCCATAGGTGAAGACGTGATTTTCGCCGCCGACACTGATGGCGACAGCCAGACCCGGAATGCCGTTTTTCTCCATGACCGGCTTTATCACGGCATCCGTTATCGCCTTCAACTTCGCCTCATCGGCGGCGGAGGCCTGTGTGAACAGGCCGGCCGAGAGCAGCGCGGCAAAGGCAATATTTCCGTGATTGAGTTTCATCTTTCGCATTCTCCAAAACCTCAGGTAGATGACCGGCGTTTGCACCGTCCCAGCGAAAGAGCTTTAGCCGCCCTACTTTGCACGAACAAACCATGATATCTCGGAAGAGATACAAGAAAATCTAGGCCTCAAATGGTTCGGCAATTCCTTCCCTTAAACGGTCTTCGGGCCTTCGAGGCATCGGCAAGACATCTCAGCTTCACGCGCGCGGCCATCGAACTCTGCGTCACGCAGGCGGCGGTGAGCCAGCAGGTGAAGGTGCTGGAAAAGCGGCTGGGCGTCTCGCTGTTTCAGCGGCTTCCGCGCGGGTTGAAAATCACTGCCGAGGGTGAAGCGCTTCTGCCCACCGTCTC
Organism: Agrobacterium burrii; assembly: GCF_017313405.1. Classification (NCBI taxonomy): domain Bacteria; kingdom Pseudomonadati; phylum Pseudomonadota; class Alphaproteobacteria; order Hyphomicrobiales; family Rhizobiaceae; genus Agrobacterium; species Agrobacterium burrii. Next base: position 91,797 of record NZ_JAFLNA010000015.1, on the reverse strand, counting down.
CAGTTCCTTCGATCAGATGGCGACGACGCTCGACAGGATCGAGGCCGGACAGGTGCGTGAATTGCTGTTTCTGGGGGTTGTTGGCACCTTTGCCGTCGGCTGGCTTCTGCCGCGGCTGAAGGACTTTCAAAAGCAGCATCCCTTCATCGATATCAGGGTTTCCACCAACAATAACCGGGTGGACATGGCGGCCGAAGGGCTGGATTTTGCCATCCGCTTCGGTCAGGGTTCATGGCACGGCACCGATGCCTTCCGGCTTTTCGATGCGCCGCTTTCGCCGCTTTGCACGCCCAAACTGGCGGAGACTTTAAAAACACCTGCCCATCTTGTCGAGGCGACGCTTTTGCGCAGCTACCGGTCCGACGAATGGAGCACATGGTTTGCGGCCGCCGGCGTGACGCCCACAGCGCAGGTGAATGCCGGGATCGTTTTCGATACCTCGCTCGGCATGATGGAGGCCGCGCTGCAGGGGCTGGGCGTGGCGCTGGCGCCGCCATCGATGTTTTCGCGGCATCTGGCGTCCGGGGCAATCATCCAGCCCTTCCCCGTCACCATATCGCTTGGAAGCTACTGGCTGACGCGGCTGCAATCAAAACCGCAGACATCCGCCATGCAGGCCTTCTCGGACTGGATGTTGACCCATGCGGGGCTTACCTGAGGAGGCTTACAGCAGCGCCAGCAGAACACCGCCGGCAGCGCAGATCACCACCACGACCCATGGCGGGGTCTTCCACACCGTCAACAGGATGAAACCCGCAAGGGCCAGCGTGAAATCCTTCGGGGTGAAGATGGCGCTGGTCCACACCGGATCATAAAGTGCAGCACCAAGAATGCCGACGACGGCGGCATTTGCACCACGCATGGCCGCCTGCGCCAGAAGATGCCGGCGAAACCCTTCCCAGAAGGGCAGTGCGCCAATGAGAAGCAACATGCCCGGCAGGAAGATCGCGACAAGGGCGATGGCTGCACCGAAAACGCCGTTTGGCTGCGGCCCAACCACCGCGCCGAGATAGGCGGCAAAGGTGAAAAGCGGGCCGGGAACGGCCTGTGTCGCTCCATATCCGGCGATAAATGCATCCTCCGTCACCCAGCCGGTGGCGACGACTTCGGACTGCAGCAGCGGCAGGACCACATGCCCGCCGCCGAAGACCAGCGCGCCGGCGCGATAAAACGCATCGAACAACGAGAGACCCTGCGATCCCGCCACCGCCGCAAGCAGCGGCAACAGGCCGAGGAGCAGGATGAAGGCAGCGAGCGCGATATATCCGACGCTTTTCGGCACCCGGAACTGAAGATGGGCAGCTTCCCGCACCGCACCGTTGCGACAGAAAGCAAGCCCGGCAATGGCACCCACGGCAAGCGCCAGGATTTGTCCGAAGGCTCCAGCCAGAAAAACCACACAGACGATGCCGGCGAGCGCGATGCTGGCCCGCTGCCGATCCGGCGCAAGGCTTTTTGCCATGCCCCAGACCGCCTGCGCCACCACGGCGACGGCGACGATCTTGAGGCCATGCAGCAGGCCGGTGCCCACCGGCCCCTCGATCGAAGCGGCGATGGTGGCGAACAGCAAAAGCAGGATGGCGGATGGCAGGGTAAAAGCCGTCCATGCCGCCATAGCGCCGAGCGGCCCGGCCCTCAAAAGCCCGAGCGCGAAACCCACCTGGCTGGAGGCCGGGCCGGGAAGAAACTGACAAAGCGCCACGAGATCGGCATAACCGGCCTCGTCGATCCATTTGCGCCGGACGACCAGCTCATCGCGAAAATAACCGAGATGGGCGATGGGACCGCCGAAAGAAGTGACACCGAGTTTCAGGAAAGCGGCAAAAACTTCACCGGGCGTGCCGTGCCTATGGCTGCGCACTTCGGTCTCCATGATTCGCGTTGACGATTTCACCAAAGAACTCCCTGCGTGCAACGGCTATTCGTCAACACATATCAGCCTAAAAACGGTTTCGGTATCAGATACCATTATGACAGGCATATGAAGGGGCTGGCCGCAACGACACCGGAAAGTTACGATAACTTTCCGGTGTCGTTTGGCGACTATCCGGCGAAGGGCCTATCGCCCGGTCGGCAAGAGGTCGGCGAAGTGCGAAATCCAGCCATTTTCATCGGTGCCGCCGGAAAAACCCGTTGCCTCCCAGATGATGTGATGCCTGTTGCTGCCGTTGTGGATAGTCACTGCGGCGGCGATGGGGGTCGGGGATCGCCACGAAAAATTGCGGTTCGCCCCGGGTTCGAGATGGCTGAGGGATTCGAGCTGGACATCATCGAGGAAAAGCACCGTGCTCATCTGGGTCTCATAAAGGTTTTCCCATCGCGCCTGCGCCAGCGCATTTGCTGCCGCAACGAGAAGATTGCTCTCGCCGACAGGATCAGCCAGGGCCGCAAGACGCCATGCGGCAAAGATATTGGCGATATCCCCCGTGCTAAGCCCGAGGCTTGATAGGAACTCGATGGTCTGGTCATTGCCGAAAGCATTATAACCCGCTTTACCGAAGGGCCGGATATGCTTGACCACGAAATTGCTGAGAATTGGCATGTGTGTCTCCTTTTTTGGACATGAGCCACCTGTCCCGGACGTTGACGTGCAGGATCGCATGGTGGAATTTTTGGTTGCTTCGGTGCCGACCGGCAATCGAAGGGAGTGTGGTTGGCGGCCTAGCCGAAGGTGATGGCGACGCGGGCCGGCATTCCCAGGAACTCCTGCAGGCCGATGCGTGTTCTGGTGCCACCCCGCCCGGCCGGCCATGGATCGAGGATATGAAGTTCGAGATCCTTGCCATCCACGGTGTAGCCGTAGACGAGGTAATAATGGTACTCCGTGCCGATCACGAAGACGCGGTTGTTGTCGATCTCGTGTCTGACGATATCGGTGGTCAGACCATTGACGAAGTGGCCGTTGGTCGTTGTGTGATCGAAGGCATTCCACTGGCTGGAAACCAGCTTGACGATATTGCTGTTCGGATTTGCCCCGCCCAGTTCAAGGATGCCAGCGGATTGATCCAGAACCTGCGCCAGCTCCCAGCGTTCCTGAACCTGCGGGTCGACGGTCGCGAGCGCTGCGGTATTGCGTCTCGCAATGTCGTATTGCGTGGCCGCAGGAAGCCCACGATAGGCCCGCACCATCTGCTCGACGGCGGCAAAGCACCAGGCGGGGGTGCCCTGAGGGACCAAAACGGGAGGGTTGTTGACTGTCGGCACGGTCTTCTCCTTCTTGAAAATGACGCAGCACAGGTTGCGCTTCGATGGCGTCCGGATGCCCGTCGTTGATTTTGCGTTGGTGAATGGTGAGATTTCGTTCCTAGCCGTCCTGCCGGCATATTCGCCGGCAGGACATTGCCCATGATCCATGCCAAGGGGACGATTCCGGCTGAGACCATGGATACGCTTCCTGCCGGGCCGGGACAGGAATGGCAGTCTCTGGCGCATCAGGCGCTTTTGTTCAGATCCGCACGATAGGCCTGCAACGATGCGATCTTTGCATCTGCTGCGGCTTCGCGTTCGGCGACGATCTCGGTGAGTTTCACCGAGGCCTCGGCCATATAGTTCGTCAGTTCGATGCCCGAGAGATATTTGCCTTGCAGCTTGTTCAGCTTCGACCAGCCATCCGCAAAACTGCGGCTGAACCTGTCGCAGACAATCACAACCGCATGCCATTGACCGGTTTGCCTGACGAAAAACTCATCGACGGAGCGGACGAGCTGCGCGAAGCGGTTCTTTCGAATGACTTCCAGTTCGGCAACGCTTTCGATGCCGCTGATCTGGTGCTGGGCGTCATCGGCGATGGCCTGCATGAAGTCGGCGAAGGTCTTGAAGAAAAATGCAACCTCCTCGATGATCTCCTTCATGCGCTTCAGGGCCGAGAGACTGACATTCAGCGACTGGACCGCAAGCTGGATTTTGTCGTCTTCGGTCTGCTTGCCTTTGAGCAGGGCGTTGATTTTCACCAGTTCGGCGGATTGGGTGCGGCGTTCCTTTTCATAGGCTTCCGCCTTGTCGATCATTTGCATCTGGATTTCGCGCAGGCTCGCCGCCTGTTGCTGTTGCTCGTCGGAAAGCTTGCCCAGCCCCTTGTCCAGGGCATCGAGCGAAGCCTGCAGGCTGGAAACGATGGTTTCCTGCTTTGCAACCTTTTCCTCCTGCGTCTTGAGTTCGTCAGACCGCGCCTTCAGACGTTTTTCGAGTTCAGCAAGTTCGACCGCCTTGCTCGATTTCGGATCGGCGCCTGTAGCCTCATCCGCCAGCTTCGACTTCGATTCCTCCAGCGATTTGATATCGCCCTTCAAGGCATCGCGCTTTTCCTGGCTTTTGCGGAGCTCGGCTTTCTGTTCGGAAAGCTCACTCTGCTTGGCGGCTGCATCGCTCTTGCCGCCGCCTGTCGCCGGGTTGCGCGAGCCTCCGCCCTGCCCCTGCCCATCGGCATCCTGACCACCCTTGGGTTGCCCCGAAAGCGCGCCGCCGACCGAAGACGCCAGCATCGAGGCAGGACCACCAGCCACCATGGCGATGGCGGGAATGGCGCTTGAGATCATCTGCGCGCCAACACGAACGATCGACATGACAAATGCGCGTTGCTCTGCCGTATTGGCGCGCTTCTCGTATTCACTCGCTTTTTTCTCGAATTCGGCGACCTGCACCCTCAGGTCGTTGACGAGCGATTCAAGCTGTTCGCGTCGCGCGCCCGCTTCGGTGATTTCCCGTTCAATCGCGGCCTTGTCGACAAGCCGTTTGCTCAAAACGGTTTCGCTCTTGTCCGTTGTCTGCACCGTGTCCTTGATGATGACATCATAGGTGGACGCGATAACCAGAAGCTCGTTGCGAACACTCAGCGCCCTGTCGCGGACGTTTTTGGCGAGTTTAATCAGATCATTGGAGACAAATGCCTTGATCTCGGCCTGATCGTTTCCCTCCCGGACGTCGAGCCAGTCCGGGAACAGATCGGCGATCGCCTTGCCGATCCTGCCGGCCTCATCCATCGCGTTTCGCATGGTGAGTTCGCTTTTCTGCTGCGCCGTTATCAGCTTGTTCATGATCGCGCTGATGCGCACGCGAACGTCGCCTTCCTCCTGCGGGGTGGTGTTGTAGGCGATGTAGAGCAGATCGATCGCGTTGTCGGTATCGCGCTTGGCCCGCTCGACATCGTAAGTTCCCTGGATCTTGTCGACATAGGACCGGACGAGCGCCGTATCTGACTTGGGAAGATTAAACTTCGGCTGCGAAAGGATCGTATCGACACTGGCGTCGATCTCGCTTTTGATTTTGGCTTCCCGGCTTTCAAAGGTCACGACATTATTCATTTTCATGCTCCTGTTAATGGTTGTTACGGACAGTCATGGGGTTGATCGTTCACGATCCGCATTGTTTCCTGGCGTCTTCAGGCAGTCCGGCCTCGGTGGAGGAAATGAACTGCGGCACGTCCTTGGTCAGGCCGTCGATCTCGGCGGACAACCGGTCGACCTGGCGTATTTTCGCGTCGTCAGGATTGACCTCGCTCGCTTCCTTCAGAGCATTGGTGAAGTTGCCGACCTGAATGTTGAAGTCCTGAACCTTGCCGTTGATGGTGGAAATCGCCGCTTTGAGCCTGGTGATCTGCTCTTCCAGATTTTTCACCGCACTCTGGTTTTCCGCGTGGCTCTGCTGCGCCGCTATCAGCTGGCGGCGATTGTTTTCGAGCTGGTTGCGAACGCCCTCAAGCGCCGCCCGGGCATTGTCCAGCCGCGGTTGTGCGATGCGGTATTCCCTCTCCGCGTCGTTCATCCAGCCGAACGCCTTGACCGCGGCGTCACCGGCCTGGCAAATTCCCGGCAGGAAGAAGAGGACGCCGCTGCATATCGTTACTCTCTTGGCCTGCTCGTCCCTTTCCCTACGGGCTTTTTCGAAGGTGGCCTGACGCGCCCTGACGTTCTCGCTCTCGGACTGAACCAGCTCCTCGTAGCCCTTCACGCTGGTTTCGGACTGCGCCACCTGCCGTTCCAGCTCGATCTGCAGGTACATGGCCTCTCCCAGCGCCCTCTCCCGTTCGGCGCTGAGCTGCTGTTGCGCCGTCAGATGTTCCATCAGGCACACGGATCGGCGGCCGAGCAGCTCCCGGCTTGCTTCCGCCTGTTCAAGTTTTGACTGGAAAGCCGCCACCTGCTCGGTGGTGAGGGCGGCCGCATTTGCAATGGCCGGCTGGCCCATGGACGGAATATCAAACTGCATCGCGATTGCCGCAAGGCCGGCAAAAATAACATGTCGAAGTTGCATCGCTTTATCCTCCTTCTGAGAATTGTGGTGAATGGACGTGCCTTGGCCCACCCGGCATTGCTGCCGGACGCGCCAGAAACTCGGTAGAAACATGCGGATGCCAGGCGGCTTCGGAATGCAGTTTTCGCCACTCCGTCAAGGCCGAAAAAACAACCATCAAAGATTGTGTTTTCGATTGCCCAACGAAAGATTTTATGTCCGAAGCCAAATAAAATTATGCAATAAAAACAGACGATAAAATTGTTATTATCGCCGCCCTCGCAAACCGTTCCAAAAGGGCACATATTTCAATGCGTCCTTTAACACTCAATTTATGAGAGTATTTTTTAATACCCTCAAGGAGAGCGGCGCGGGAGTGCAACAAATTGCACGCATCTCCCGAACCCGGAACATTTCAGCTGTCATGCGAGCCTGAACGGCCGCAGCCGGCGAACAAAATTCATATTTTGAAATTCGCCATAAAGTAGCGAAACTTAGAATTCCGTGAGAGAAAGGCATCTGGAAAAGCAGTTGCGCAGGATTCAAAATCGCTCCCGCAAGGAGACCCCGTTCGGCCGCAGCCGGACATGCTTCAGGAGAGGCTGACACCCCTTGCAAACCGGATCCTGAATGATGCCGCTTTTGACGACACTGCCATCCGTTTTTGCTCGCAGATATCGACGGTCTTCAAGCAGGAGCCGCGCCTCGTCCGCGCCATCGGTGATTTCGGCGCATTCGCAACGATACTGTGCGCCATCGCTCTGGCGTCGATCCATGGCGGCCAATTTACCCTGGCTGCGGTTCAGGCGATCGTCGTCCCCCGGGGCTGGGCCTCCAGCCGCAGGACACGGGCCTTGATCGACTGGCTGGAACTCGAAGGCGCCGCCCGGCGGCATCAACCCCGTGACGACAACCGCGAACGTCCGTGGTCGTTGTGTGGCTGGCTGATCATGGCGATCGAGACGCTCGCCGAGGCTTATCTTGCCGCAGCCGCGCCATGGGAGGCGCAACCGGTTATGGACAGGCCGGCGAAAGATGACATCGGCATCAACAGCCTTATCGATGGCGTCGGCTGGCTTTTGAAGCAACCGCAGGAGTTTATCCCGGCATCAATGGAAACCCTGATGTTCCTGGGCCATGCCCCCGGTTTTCCGCTGCTGCTGGATCTGCTGTCTGCGGCCAAAACCAGCAAATCCGATGCTTCAGATTGTGAGTTTTCCCGCAAGGCGGCGGCGCGCGCCTATGGGGTAAGCCGCGCCCAGGTCACCGCCCTATTGGCCAAGGCAGAACGTCTGACCATTCTGAAGAGGGACGGGTCCCGCATACTTCTAAGCGACAGGACATTGCAGAATGTGCAAAGGGATCTCGCCCATCAACTGGCATTTGTTGTCGTGTGGCTGGGGATTTTGAGAGCCTGACGGCATCAGCGGTTGCTCGCGACAATGGCGCCACTAGGAAAACCGACACCGCCGGGTTAGAAGAAGCGATACCGGATGCGTGACATGACCCTGCCAGAAAAGACCCCAGCCGTGGATGCCACAATCGAGGATCGCTCGCTCCTGATCCGCGAATCCCTGCGCAATGCCATCATCGACCGGCGGATCGCGCCGGGAACGAAGCTCCCGGAGGCGGAGGTCGGGGCGCTTTTCGACGTGAGCCGCACGGTGGCGCGCGCCGCTTTGCAGATTTTGGCCTTCGAGGGGCTGGTGAAGACCGAGCGTAACCGTGGGGCCTTCGTTTCCACGCCCTCGCCGGAAGAAGCGCGCCAGATTTTCGCCTCGCGCCGCCTGATCGAGCCGGGCATCATTGCGGCTGCGGTGGAGCACATCACGCCTGCGGATATTGTGCGGTTTCAGCATCACCTCGTCGAAGAGGCGCAATATATGAATGAACGTGGCCCGGCCGCGCGCCGGGCGGAAATAAAGGCCTCGGGCGATTTCCATCTCATGCTGGCGGCTCTATCAGGCAATGTCATCCTCCAGCGGTTTATGGATGAACTGGTCGCCCGCTCCTCGCTGGTCGTCGCCCTTTATGGCCGCTCGGGTATTTCGAGCTGCGGCCACAATGAACACCTTGCCATTCTCGAGCTTGTCGCAAAGGGCGATGCAAAAGGCGCTTCAGATCTTATGATCCATCACCTCGATCATATCGAGGCCGATCTCGATCTGCAGCCGAAGCAGGGTGTCAGCCTGAGAAACGCGCTGGCACCGCTCTCCTGATCGCTGGCGGATGGCCGGCAATGTCGGTTGCTCGGACACGAATGCGCTAGTTAGCCTTGAAGCGGTCGAAAGCTGTGAGGTGCTTGACCGGGGGATCGGCCTCCCAGCGGTAAATCTCGGTCCGCAGGAAATGCAGCTCCTCATCGAGCTTTTCTTCGGCTACTTCCACCCACCAGGCTTTCGGCCGGCCATCCGAACCATCCGACCAGCGGTAGCCGCGCTTTTTCAGATGATCCTTCATATCGAAGGGGCTGTTTTCCGCATAAATGCGGACCCTTGAGCGCTGGCTTGCCTGATGCAGTTCTGCGAAGGGGGCTTCGCCCTGCCCCGCACGCGCATGACCCAGCACCTCCAGAAGCGCAAAACAATCATCGACAGCGCGATGGCCGTCGTGGAAATAACCGGACTGTCCAATCAGATAGGCAAGCTTGCTGCCTTCAAAACCCCGCGCCCGCCAGTCGATCTCGGAAACCGAACAGGCCCATGCCTTCTCACGGAAAATCGGCGAGAAGGCCTCGCAGAACGGACGGTCAAAGCCGGCATTATGGGCGATGATCAGATCCGCCCGGGCAACAAGCGCGCTCAGGCGGTCCATGTCGATCACCTGTCCGGCGACCATCTCGTCGGTGATCCCGGTCAGGCGCGTGATCTCTTCCGGGATAGTGACGCCGGGCTGCCGCAGGCCGCCATAGACGCCGGTAACGTCGCCGATCGCGCCATGATCGTCGAATGTGAAGGCGATGACACCGATCTCGATGATTTCGTCGGTTCGATGATTGAGGCCCGTGGTTTCGGTATCAAGGATAATGCCCTGACGGGGGAACTCCGGCCGCGGTTTGTCAACGACGGTACGCGGCATGAGCCGGCGTGAAACACGGTAATTTCCCGTAGATTCAAGATATCCGGCAAGCGTCTCGTCATCCGCAACGTTCTTCTGTGCCGTTTCGCGACCGGCCGCTTTTCGCCCCCGTTCACCCTGGGGAAGCCGCGCCGCCGCGGAACCGAAAAAATCCAACTGGGAGCTCATTATGCGCCTGTCCGCCGTGTCCGGAAATCGTGATTTAAGTAGTCCAGCATATGTGCAGAGGCTCACGGTAACAACAGCGGTTGCTTTCATCCACAGAAACTGACCCACACAGGTTGCGGGTTGCACCTTCTCGTTGCGGTGTTAGAAGGGAAACACTGTTCCGTGTTCAAGGAGAGAAAACGAATGCCGATCCCATCGCTTTCCAACCCGAAAACGCTCGCTGACCAGAGCCGGTTGAAGCTGTTTCCGCTGCAAAGCGGCCCGCAATTCGCCAATGTGAACATTTCCACCGGAGCAAGCGGCATCGTCTTCACCGGTTATACGAGAGATGCGAGCGCCGATAACGACGCCTTTTCCTGCTGCGGCAGCTATACACTGCGCAACTCCGTCCACGCCGCCATTGCCGGCATGACCAGCGACAATTGCACGCTGTTTGCCCTGAAAAGCGTCATCAATCAGCGCCCCTGCCTCGCGGTCGGCGGTTTCGATGCGGAGGGAAAGCCCGTTCAGCTGTCGCAGACGGAATTCGAACAGGTCACCAGACCCCTCTTCAATTTCGCCGACAAGGTTTCGCCGATCCTTGGCAGCGAACCGGCCCCAGGCATTCAGGTGCGCAGCGGCGACGCCTCCTACAATTATCAGGTCGATGCCCGCAGCGGCCGCTTCCGCTTCACCTACAAGGACAGCATGAACGGCGGGCGTTTCGGACCTTCCGCCGACGGCAATGTGTCGCTTGAGCACGACGGACACCGACTTGCCAGAATAAGTGCGGGTGGCAGCTATAGCCAGTCGGACAATTCGATCAGCGGCTCGGCCTATCGCGACATCGATTCCCGTGGGTTCGACGCGACTGTCCGCAGCGGGCAGACGTCTGCCATGTTCGGAAGAACCTATACGGAAAACGCCATCACGCGCAAAATCGGCATTGGTTATGGCAATACCTCGTTGCGCCGCGAGGACACGCCCGGCGGAACGATCAAGGAAAGCCTCGAGCACAAGCTGGAAAAAGTCACCCTTGAAGTGTCCCGCACCCGAGACCGGGCGAAAGGCACCGAATATATGCTGACGATCAAGATGCAGCTGTAACACCTTCCCAGGCCGGGGCGGCTCGGACATGCACGGCCGCCGCGATCACGGCCGTGCCGGCTTTAACATGATTATTTTAGTTAAGTATTGAATTTGCGTCTGCCACGGGGTATCGCCTGAAGTTCAATCTCCAGGTCGGTCATGACGCAGCGCGACGACAAATTCCTTTCGGCATTCCTGAAAACCCAGTCGGATATCAAGCGATATCTGACGCGGATGACGGGTTCGCGCGAGGATGCCGAGGATCTTGCCCATGAGGCGTGGATCAAGCTGGCGAGAAACAGCTCGAATGCATCCGCAGCACCACTGCCTTATCTCAAGCGCATCGCCAGGTCGCTGGCAATTGATCACGGGCGGGGACGCAGGCACCGGGCCACGACCGAACAGATCGAGGACGCTCTTTCCATCCGCGACGAGCGCCCGGGTCCAGACCAGCAGGTGATCGACCGCGACCAGATTCGGCAGCTTATGCGGGTCATCGGTGAACTGCCGGATCGACAGAGAAGGATGCTGGTCGCGGCGCGGCTGGAATTTCATCCCTATGCCGAGATCGCGGCGGAGTTCCATGTCTCCACCCGCACGGTGGAGATGGAGATCAACCGCGCCCTCAACTACTGCATCGAGAAAATGGGACATGAGCGGCGCAGATAATTTTCGGATTTACCGTTTGTGATCGTTAGAGCTAATGAGGTTCATGTGAAATTCCGGCATCCAGACGGTTTTTTGATAGGGGTTGCGTGTTGAACGAAGGATCCGATGCGCTCAGAAGAATGGCCACGTCCTTTATCGTCAGGCTGTGCTCCGGCGCGGCCACGGTCGAGGATACGGAGGCGCTCCGCCACTGGCGCAGCCTCAGCGCCGATCACGAACGCGCCTTCATCGAGGCGTCGGCGCTCTGGCGCGATCTTGGCCCGGCCCTGCAAGCGCAGACGCAGACCCGCGTCAAAGCCACATCCAGACGATCCTTTCTGGTGGGCGGCAGCCTTGCCGCCGGCCTTGCCGGCATTGCCGTCGCGCTGCCGGAACTCGGTTACCTGCCCTCCATCGGCGCAATGCTCGCGGATTTTTCAACTGGTGTCGGCGAGCAGCAGAATGTCAGCCTCCCGGATGGATCGACCGCTTTTCTCGACGGCGGCTCCGCCCTGTCGCTGGAGCGCGGCGAACGGCAATTCGATCTCACGGCAGGTGCTGCAGTCTTCACCGTCCAGCAGGCGGCGAATATTCCTTTTGTGGTCAAAGCCGGCAATGGTCGTGTGCAGACCTCTGGCGGCACGTTCAGCGTCACCCATAATGCCAGTGGCGTAACCGTGGAATGCCTGTCCGGCCCGCTCAGCGTGCACTGTCTCGGCGATGCGCAGCTGCTTCCCGGAGAGGCAATCGTCTATTCGAACGCTGGCCTTGGGGAAAAATCGGCAATCGACCTCGAGACGGCATCGGCATGGCGTGAAGGCATGCTGGTCTTCAACAACCGTCCGCTGGAAGACATCGTCGCGAGCCTGAACCGCCACCGGCGCGGCAGGATCATCATTACCCGTCAAAGCCTGCGCTCCCTGCACGTCTCCGGCGTCTTTCAGCTCAACCGGCCGCAGGACATTATCGCCCACCTTGAAGAAACCCTGCATCTTCATGCGGTCGGCGCAGGCGGAATACTGCTGCTCGTCTGAACCGTTCAAACCGGAGACAGCCCTGGATTCCGGACGATCCGAAAAATATTACAAAAAAACTCCACAAATCTTTTCGGGTTCCTGCGCCTCGGTCGTCTTCCCTATCAGAGGCCGCAGCAAGGCGGCGAAATGGAAGGGAAGACGGGGATGACTTTATTGGCGACGGGACATAAATCCGGTGGTCGCGAACGGCGTTTGAGGCTTGCAGCATTCTGCGCATCACTGGCCTGCTCTGTATCCCTATATGTCCACACCCAGGCTGTTGCGCAGGAGCTGCGCCAGTTTTCCATTCCCGCCGGTTCTCTCGATGTAGCGCTGACGCGTTTTGGCGCCGCAAGCGGCATCCAGATTTTCTACGACGCATCCTTGACGAGAGGGCTCAAAACCTCCGGCGCAGCCGGCTCCCTGCCGCCGCGGGAAGCACTCGGCAGGCTGCTTGACGGCACCGGCCTCAGCTTCCGCTTCACTGCGCCGGATCGCGTAACGGTTTCCAACGCCTCACAGGCACCGGAGGCAACCTCTGCGGATGGCTCGCTCATTCTCGAAACAATCACCGTCACCGGCAAGACCGGACGATATGGCAGTCCGGACGCGCCATATGGCAACGATGCCCCGACCGCCTTCATTTCGGGCGAGGATATCGAGCGCTTCCGCGGCTCAAGCCCGGCCGACATGTTTCGTGGCACGGCCGGCGTGATGTCCGGCGAAGCGCGAAACGGCGCCGGTGCCATCGACGTCAATATTCGCGGCATGCAGGGAATGGGCCGCGTCGCCACGACGATCGACGGCGCGGAAAATTCCGTGACGGTCTATCAGGGTTATCAGGGCGTCTCGAACCGCACCTATGTCGATCCCGATTTCATCGCCGGCGTCGACATTACCAAGGGAGCCGATGCCGCGTCCTTCGGCAATGCCGGATCGGTGGCGATGCGAACGGTCGGGGCCGACGATATCGTCAAGCCGGGCGAGAAATGGGGGCTGAAGGTCAAGGGCGGCTTCGGCACCAATTCGTCCAGCCCGACGGAAGGGGCATTGAGCGGCTATAGCTACCAGTCTGGCGCAGGCACCGCGACCCCGTCCGCCGATGGCATGGACAGGCCAGCATTCCTCAAGCCGACGACCGGTTCCGGCAGCATCATCGGCGCTTACAAGGGCGAGGACATCGATGTCGTCGCCGGATATGCGCATCGCCGTCAGGGCAATTATCACGCCGGCAGCCATGGTCCTGTCGCGTCCCCGAAAAACATCGGCGACACGAAATATTGGGGCGGCACTCTGCCCAACACGATGATCAATGAAGGTCTGGCCAATTATCGCGGCGGCGAGGAAGTCCTCAATACCGAGCTGGAAACACAATCGCTTCTGGCGAAGGTCACGGCGCGTCTATCAGACGACCAGACATTCCAGATCGGTTACATGGGATACAGAAGCGAGGCCGGCGACAGGCTTGCCTCGCGGCTGACCTCGAATACCGGACAGGCGCAGCAGCAGGAACAGACCGTCAGCACCAGCCTCGACACATTTACCGCCAGATACAACTGGAACCCCGAAGACAATGACCTCATCGACTTCAAGTCGAATTTCTATTTCAACCATCTCGAAGTCCGCAACCCCGTGCGCGGCGGGCGTGGCCTGACGCCGGAGAAGATCGGCCTGCCATCAGGCTTCCGGGTCGGCACCGATACCAATATGTGGGGAGCGGAGACTACCAATCGCTCGCAATTCAGCCTGGATTACGGCGATTTCGACCTGAATTACGGATTTTCCTACCGCGCCGAAGACACAAAAGGCAGCGACCACACCGCCGTACTGGAGGGCTGGCTGACACCGCGCGACGCCATCCGCCATGAAGGTGCAGCCTTTGCCAAGGCAGCTTACAAGCCGGTGGACCGGCTCACCCTTAATGGGGGCCTGCGATACTCCCATTATTGGGTCGAAGACCGATTTGATCCCTATGAGCGTTATCAGGCGCGCGACAAGCCGGTTGGCCTGAAAGTGGATGACGGCGGTTTCAGCCCGTCTGCCGGAGTGACGCTGGAACCGTTCGACAACACCCAGTTCTACGTCAACTATTCGAATACGCTGCGCTCGCCATCCATCATTGAATCCGTCTCGGCCTTCAACAGTGTTATCGCAAATTCGGGTGTCCTGCCGGAACGCTCCAGCAACTGGGAAATCGGCACCAACATCATTCGCGACGGCATCTTCTCCGACGATGACACCGCCATGATCAAGTTCGGTTATTTCAACTGGGATGTGAAGAATTACATCTCGCGCACCGTCGTGACCGAACCGCAGCTGACGCTGAATATCGGCAATATTCCGCGCGCCAAATTTTCCGGTCTCGAACTTTCCGGCCGTTACACCAATGGCGGATTTTCGGCCGATCTTTCTGCCAACTACTTCCTGAATGTCGAATATTGCCGCACGACGCAGACCTGCGATAGCAAGTCTCTCTATGGCGACTATGCGACGAACCATGTTCAGCCGGAATATACGGTCGACCTGACGCTTTCGCAGAAATTCCTCGAGGACCGGCTGACGGTCGGCGGCCGCATCTCCTATGTCGGCCCGCGCGCCATCGGTCACGGCGACGTCACCGCGCAGGGCGCGTCGGAATTCATCGCACTTGTCGACTGGGAGCCCTATACGCTGGTCGATCTGTTTACCGAATACAAGATCAACGACAACATGACGGCGAGCCTGCGGGTGGAGAACCTGTTCGACCGTTTTTATGTCGATCCGCTCGGCCTCGTCACGCAGCCCGGTCCCGGCCGCACCATCTATGCCAGCCTTACCGCGACGATCGGCGGCGGCGAGGCCCTGCCCGGCCTTTCGCCCTTCAGCAGTCCGACGGACGCATCCTTCGTGCGTGACTGGACCGGCTTCCATGTGGGTGCCCATGCCGGCGGTGATTTCCTGAATTTTGCGGGAAATACGACCTCGCTGGATGGCACATTCAACGGCGCGGCCGCACGGGAATCCGCTGATTTCAACCTGCGGGGCGGCGCGTTCGGATTACAGGCCGGTTATGACCGGCAGCTGGAAAACGGCGTCGTCGTCGGCTTCGAGGCCGATTACACCAAGACCTATCTTCGTGGCATCGAAAAGTTCGGTTCCACCGATCCGGTGCTGGCGAAGAGCGGCCACCTGGACGCAACGACCAGCTACGATATCGACTGGACGGCCGGCCTGCGGGCGAAGCTCGGTTACGCCGTGAATGACAGGCTGCTCGTTTACTCCACTGCCGGTCTGGCGCTGGCGAAAGAAACCCAGTGGCGCGACCAGTATATTTCAGACGGCGCGAGCGCGACCAATCCTCTCGGCTCTGAAACGACGGCATTCTTCGTGGAGAAGGCTTCCGGAACACGCGCCGGCTTCACCGTCGGCCTCGGTGCGGAATATGCGTTGAACGACAATTGGTCGATCCGTGCGGATTACAGCTACAGCCATTTCCGCGCCAAATCGTTCAAGTTCAAAAACGCCCGCGCCGGCACCGGCAAAGATTATCGCACCAGTGAGCAGACGGGCACCGAGATGGTCGATCCTGGCTTGAAGAATGATCCGAACATGGCCTGGCTTTGCGATTCCATGCCGGAAATCTGCGAGCCCTATGAATCACCGATCTACGAATATGTGGACCATGTCGGGACATCCGGAATTGTAAACGGTCGCAATGCCTCGAACTCGTTGAACCTGCATGCCATCAAGGTCGGGTTGAACTATCGCTTCTGAGGAACCTCTCCTCAAACTTTCGAGCCGTGCGCCTGCCTGCCGCGCGGCTCGTGTCTCACAGAAACATAAGGTCGCTCACGAAACCGGACGATTGAGAATGGTTTCGCAACTCGCCGGATTGCCGATGATCTCGCTGGTCTTGATGATGGAGCCGGCATCCGCCGTGATCTTGATGATGCAATCGCGGCGGTGTTCCTTGATTTTCATACCCTCGGTCTGCGTCATCTGGGTCTGTCCATCCACGGACTTGTATTCACGCCGGTTGCTCAGCCCGGCATAGGTCTCCACGTCAACCTTCAGCCAGTAGGATTCGGTTGCGCCCTTTTCGATTACCACCTTGTTGGGGCGACCAAGCCTGGCAATGGCCGCGTCCCGCGGCTGCCCCACGAAGGCTGCGACCGTGCGGGAAATATCGGTTTCTCCGGTTGAGGTGCAGGCGGTGACAATCATCAGCGCAGCCGCCAGACATCCGGTTTCAATCCATCTCATTTTCAATCGTCCCCTCGCAAAATATCGCCAGCCGCATAGCTTGCCTACTGCCGCTGCGGCGCAAATCTAAGGTCAATGATTTTATGCTGAAAGGAGGGCGGACCGAAATCCCGATCAACTTGTTATGATCGACGGGCGTCAAGCTTCTTTATCTGTTGCGGAACACGGTGCAGGGGACGCCGGCCTGCCGGATCTCTCCGCAGAGCCTGTTGGCTTCGGCGCGGGTCTCACGGCCGATGCGGGCGGCATAACGCGGGCGCGAGCCGAAATTCCCGCCTCTTTGCCTGATGATGAGGGCACGTTCCGCATTGAGGGGTTCCGACAATCCGCCAATCGCGCGGGTAAACAGCCGGTTCGCCACCGCCGGATTGTAATGCGCCGCAAGCTGCACACCCCAGGGCGCCCAGTCGGCCGAGGAGATGAGAACGGGATCGTTCATGGTGCGGGTGTCGGCCAGACGCAGGCAGGCGTCGAGGAAGGAGCGGCCGTCATCCAGCGCCGGGGCGGCCTTTTCCGGCGGGTTGTCTTTCCAGTTCTCGACAGGATATCCGGTGATGGCAAACACGTAATCGCGGGTTTCCATCGGCAGGCGGCCGGTGGCGATGAATGTCCGCAACCCCGCCTCACCGGCATTATAGGCCGCGGCGGCAAGACCGAAATTGCCGAATTGACCATTCAACTCGGAGAGATAACGCGACGACGCCTCAAGCGCGGCAATGATGTTGAAACTGTCCTCGAGACCACGCAGCCTTGCCGTTCCGGGCATGAACTGCGCAATACCCTCGGCCCCTTTCGGGCTGACCGCATCGGCGCGGAACAGGCTTTCGCGCCAGATGAGCCGGGCGAAATAATCCGGCGGCACGGCGTAACGTCCGGCCAAAACCTCGATGGCATGACACAGATCGCTATTGTAGCTGCCCACCCGAATGCACAGTTCCGGCGCAACGGCATGGCTATAGGCACAGGCGTTTTTCCCCGCTGCCGGCTCTTCAGCCCGGGCGGCACCGCCGGCTGTCACCAGCAGGCAGAAGACGAGAACGACACGGCCTGTCCATATCCCTGCCCATATACGTGCCAAGCAAACGACCCCACACTTTCAGACGCAAAGCACCGATTATCGGGCGATCGCGAAAATATGCCCCGACCTTCGGTCCTGTTCAATGGTCGTTTCGGTTTCGCGCTGCAGATGCGCATCCGCGCTATCAAAAGGCTCGGCGTAAAACATGCAGCCGACCCGATTGCCGGGCCGGCTGGACGTGTCATTTACCCGCTCTGGCGAGAAGCCGTCTAGAACTCCTGCCATTCATCGTGATTGAGGGCAACCGCAGCAGAACCACGCGCCGCAACGGGCCGGGATACCGGGCGGCGCGGTTGAGCCGGTGCCGGCCGCACCTCCGGGCTGCTACGCAGGGAGGATGCCGAACGCGGCGCCTCATCGAACCTGAATTGCCCCAGAAGCTCGAACAAGGCCGTTGCTTCCCGCGCAAGGCTGTGGCTGGCGGCAGTCTGCTCCTCCACCATCGCAGCGTTCTGCTGCGTGCCCTGATCGACGGTATTGACCGCCTGATTGATTTCGGCAAGTGCGGTGGACTGTTCACGGGCGGCTTCGACAATCGCCACGACATTGCTGTTGATATCACGAACCTGCGCCGCGATTTCCTGCAGCGCCGATCCCGCTTTGGTAACCAGACCGACGCCGTTTTCCACCTGCGAGCCGGACGCGTTGATCAGGCTCTTGATTTCCTTCGCGGCCGTTGCCGAGCGTTGCGCCAGTTCGCGCACTTCCTGCGCGACGACTGCAAAACCCTTGCCCGCTTCACCTGCACGCGCCGCTTCCACGCCGGCATTCAGCGCCAGCAGATTGGTCTGGAAGGCGATCTCATCGATCACGCCGATAATATTGGAAATCTCGCGTGATGATTTTTCGATCTGATCCATGGCGCCGATCGCATCGCGCACCACCTGGCCCGAATGTTCGGCATGGTCGCGGGCCCGGGCGACGATCGTGCCGGCTTCCTCGGCCCGGCGGCTGGAATCGTTGACGGCGGTGGTGATCTCCTCCAGCGCCGCGGCAGTCTCCTCGATAGAGGCGGCCTGCTGTTCCGTGCGTTTGGCAAGATCATCGGCGGCGGAGCGTATCTCGTTGGAGCCCGAGGAAATCGCGCCGGCATTTTCAGATACCAGCGTCATCGCTCTCTTCAGCTTTTCCGAGGCTGCGTTGAAATCCGTCCGCAATCTCTCAAGCGAGGGGATGAATGGCTTGTCGATGCTCTGCGACAGATCGCCATCAGCCAGGTCTGTAAGACACTGGGCGAGCTTTTCGACATTTTCGACACGACCGGTCACGTCGGTCGCAAATTTGACGACCTTGAACACCTTGCCGTTCAGATCGAAGATCGGATTATAGGAGGCCTGAATGAAGACCTTGCGGCCCCCCTTGCCGAGCCGCATGAATTCATCCGCCACGAGATCACCGCCGCCGAGCCTTTCCCAGAACTGCTTATACTGCGTCGACTGCGTATAGGCCAGTTCGCAGAACATCGAATGATGCCTGCCCTGCACTTCCGCCAGCGAATAACCCAGCGCCGCCAGAAAATTCTCGTTGGCCGTCAGGACATCGCCATCAGGTGAAAATTCGATGATGGCCTGCGCCCGCGACAGGGCGTCGATCTTGCCCGCATCTTCCGCCGCCTTCAGCTTGCGCCCGGTGATATCGGTAGCGATCTTGATCACCTTCACCGGCTTGCCGCGGCGAAACACCGGATTATAGGAGGCCTCGATCCAGACTTCCCGGCCGCCCTTGCCGAGGCGCTTATATTGCTGCTGGTCGAACTGACCGGCGGAAAGCTTTGCCCAGAAGATCTTGTAGTCCTGCGAAGACACAAGCGCGGGCTCAACGAACATGCTGTGATGCCTGCCGACGATTTCCGCAAGCTCATAACCGAGCGCGCGACAGAAATTCTCGTTGGCGGTAAGAATTTTCCCGGAAAGGTCAAATTCTATGATGGCCTGGGATTTAGAAAGCGCGGCAAGAACCGCGAAAGCATTGGCACCACGATCAAGAAAACTCACGCGCGATCCTCCGATAGCAGATAAATGATTCTCTATTAAAATCATTCAATAATATTACTGTTACAATATTAAATAATATTTAAGAATAAGGTTTATGCTCCATCACGCAGACTACAAAATTCATGCCGAATTTAAACTCTCCACCGTTTCTTTCCTTAGCCGCATCCGCTCACACCAAGGCCATGAGACCGTTGTAACAAGGACGTATTATTGCTGTTTATACTCTGCGCATCAGACGAATCGGATATGGCTGTCCTTCGCCGATACGTTGCGGCTTGCCACTTTTTTCGGGAGAACCCATGATTGACGTTGCAACCGCGCTCGCCGTATGGGCCTATATTGCCGGATTTCTATTTTTGACGGCGCGGCTGGCGAAGCAGACGGGAGAACCGATCTGGCTTTTCGCAAAAGGCCGTGAGCGACAGGCTGTTCCCGCCATGCTCTTTCGCCTCGCTTTTCTCCTTGGCGCTCTGCTGCCGCTCATCACCCTGTGGCTGGAGCCGCAAAATCCGGTCTGGCTTCTGAACCGCAGCGATCTTGGCGCCGCAATCCGGATTGGCGGCATGGTAATGGTGCTGGCCGGCGGCCTCATCGCGCTTTATGCGCAGAACCATATGGGCAGGTCATGGCGCATCGGCGCGGCCGAGGGTCATCTTGGCGCAATCGTCGATACCGGTCCTTTCGGCCGTTCCAGAAATCCGGTCTTTGTCGGTCAGATCGTGTTGTTTGCCGGGCTGGTGCTGGTGTTTCCATCGCCTCTACAGCTTGTTGTCGCCATCGCTCTTGTCATCGCCGTGTCGCTGCAGGTGACTATTGAAGAACGTGTGCTGACGAAAGAGCTTGGTCCGGCATATGAGGCCTATCGACGCCGGGTGCGGCGCTGGCTTTGACGATAGTCAAACCGGAGCCGTGGCGCGGCCTTCAGCTTTTTCGGAACATTCATCCGCCGCAGGCATTTTATGCCGAATGGGGGGCCGGCCATGGGCCGGCAAATTTCCTTGCCTGTTCAGGCAAGATGACGAGTTCCAACCTGGAGGAGCAAGCAGATGAAAAAGAACACGATCTGTATCTGGTACGACAAGGACGCCGAGGCCGCCGCCAGATTTTACGCCGACACCTTTCCCGACAGCGCGGTCACCGCCGTTCACCACGCGCCGAGCGATTACCCCTCCGGCAAGAAGGGCGATGTGCTGACGGTGCAGTTCACCGTGGCCGGCGTTTCCTGCATCGGGCTTAACGGTGGATCGGCCTTCAAACAAAGCGAGGCTTTCTCGTTCCAGATATCGACCGAAGATCAGGAAGAAACCGATCGCTACTGGAACGCCATCGTCGGCAATGGCGGTGAGGAAAGCGCCTGCGGCTGGTGCAAGGACAAATGGGGCGTCTCCTGGCAGATCACCCCGCGCGTGCTGATGGACGCCATGGCCGCTGGCGGCGCGGAGGCCAAACGTGCCTTCGAGGCGATGATGGACATGAAGAAAATCGACGTCGCCGCCATCGAAGCCGCACGCCGCGGTTGATGCTGCCGCACTATTCAGCAGTAAGTAGCGAAATTAACGGGAACCCGGAAACACCCGAAAAATAAGGGAAAATCCGATTTCTCGGAATTAATCGCCTTTCCCCGCCGCGCAGATCGTCCTGCGCGGCAAGTCATCATAAAACGTTCAACAAAGTGTAAGCGATCCGTCAAAGACGGCTGTTAGCAGAGCCCGTGGCTTCGTGCTGGGAACATGATGTTCTTGCCGATCATGCCATCATCCATCAACGGGGCTCAACTCATGAAATCTTCCGCTCTGACCTCTTTCGTGGCCGGCGTCGCCATTGCTGCCGCCTTCGGCGCCACGGCTGCCCACGCAGAAAAGACCAAGTTCGAATTCTGGTACGGCCTTTCCGGCGATCTTGGCGATCGCGTTCAGGAAACCTGCAAGAAGTTCAACGATTCGCAGGCTGAATTCGAAATCGTCTGCACCTCGCAGAACGATTACGACGCCACGCTGCAGAACACCATTGCCGCCTATCGCGCCAAGAAGCAGCCCGCCATCACCCAGATCTACGATGCCGGCACGCTGGACATGATGCTGTCCAAGGCTTTCGTTCCCGCCAAGAAACTGATGGCCGACAACGGCTACAAGATCGACTGGGACAATTATTTCCCCGGCATCGCCAACTATTATGCCACCGCTGCGGGCGAGCTGAACTCGTTCCCGTATAACTCCTCGACCGCGATGTTCTATTACAACATCGACGCTTTCGAAAAAGCCGGCATCACCTTCAAGCCGGACACCTGGGAACAGGTTCAGGAAGCCGCTACGAAGCTCAAGGCCGCCGGCTTTGAATGCCCGCTGGCCTTCAACTTCGACACCTGGATGCTGATGGAGCAGTTCTCCGCCATCCATAACCAGCCGATCGCCACCAAGGGCAACGGTTACCAGGGCCTCGACGCCGAACTGACGATCAACAAGACGAAGTTCGTCGATCACGTCAAGTTCTTCAAGAAGATGCAGGACGAGAAGCTGTTCGTCGTCAAGACCAAGCAGCTCGGCATGGACATCCTGCCGGCCTTCACCTCGCAGACCTGCCAGATGTTCATGACCTCGATCGCCAATCACGGCACCGTCGCCAAGACCATGCCGGAAGGCGTGAAGTGGGACGTTGCCATGCTGCCGGTCTGGAAGGGCACCGAACGTCATAACTCGCTGGTCGGCGGCGCGTCGCTATGGGTCATGGCCGGTCGTCCGGATGCCGAATACAAGGGTGCAGCCGCATTCCTGAACTTCATCGCCCAGCCGGAGATGGTTCAGTGGTGGTCGACCGTCACGGGCTACATCCCGGTCACCAAGACCGGCTTCGACGCCATGAAGGCCAATGGTTTCTACGACAAGGCTCCCTATAAGGGCCGTGAAAAGGCCATCGAAAGCCTGACGTTTACGCCGCCTTCGGAATATACCCGTGGTATCCGCCTTGGCGGTTTCACGCAGATCCGCAAGGAAGTCGCCACCTCGCTCGAAGCCATCTTCATGCAGAATGCCGATGTTCAGGCTGAACTCGACAAGGCCGTCGAGCGCTCGAACGCCGGCCTGCGCCGCTTCGAAAAGACTTATGCCGGCGCCAAGCTGAACTAAGTTCCGTAAATTTTCGAAGGACTTGCCCGCAGAGTCTCAAGCTTTAGGGCAAGTCCACCCATCTCTCCAGTATTGCCGGTTTTTTTATGGAAAAGCGCGCCGTCTTCAAAAGCACGTGGTTGCCCGTGCTATTCGCCCTGCCACAGCTTCTGCTGATCTTCCTGTTCTTCTATTGGCCCGTGGCGGCGGTCATCAACTGGGCCTTCACGCTCGAACCACCTTTCGGCGGCGCTGCGGAATTTGTCGGTCTCGCCAATTTCGAGGAGACCTTTCTCGATCCGCTTTATTGGCATTCGGTGCTCGTCAGCATGGTCTTCGCCATTGCCGGCCCATTCTTCACCATTCTCATCGGCCTCGTTCTGGCGCTTTGCGTCGATCGTGCGCTTCCCGGCTCCAGTTTCTTCCGGGTGCTTTATATCCTGCCCTTCGCCATCGCCGGCCCCGCCGCGGGCATGGCCTTCCGCTTCATCCTGTCGCCGGAACGCGGCCTTGCCGCCTCCCTCAACGCCTGGTGGCCGGATATCTGGAACCCGGCCAAATACGGCGAGCACGCGCTGATCCTCGTCATCGCCATCTTTGTCTGGAAATGGGCGGGTTATACCTTCATCTTCGTGCTCGCCGGCCTGCAATCGGTGCCGCGCTCCTTGACGGAAGCCGCCGCCATGGACGGTTCCGGCCCCATTCGCCGCGCCATCGACATTCAGGTGCCGCTGCTTGCCCCCACTTTGTTCTTCCTGACCGTCATCATGATGACCGAAGGCTTCGTCGGGGCCGATACGTTCGGCATCGTCGCCTCCACCACAGAAGGCGGCCCCAACCGCGCCACCGAAGTGATGGTCTACCGCATCGTCAGCGAAGCCTTCGAGGGGCTGAACTATTCCGGCGCCTCGGCGCAGAGCCTCGTCCTCATCGGTCTCATCATGATTTTCACCTTCGTCCAGTTCCGCTTCGTCGAGCGGCAAGTCCATTACAAGTGAGGCGGAGATGATCCAGCGCACACCCTATGCCGACGCCCTGACCTACACGATCATGGTGGTAGGTTTTTTCCTGCTCATCGGCCCGTTCATCGTCGTCATTTCCGGCGCCAGCCAGACGATCCAGCAGGTCAATAGCGTACCGTTCAACTTCATGCCGCAAGGCGAATTTTTCACCAATGCCGAGGCCGCCTGGAAACGCGCCAATCTCGGCAACGCCCTTTTGAACAGCATGATCATGGCGACGCTGGTCACGATCGGCAAGGTAGCCCTTTCGGCCTGCACAGCCTTTGCCATCGTGTTCTTCCGCTCGCCGCTCAAACATCTGTTCTTCTGGACGGTGTTCATCACCCTGATGTTGCCGCTCGAAGTGCGCGTCGTGCCGACCTATTCGGTGGCCGCCGATCTTTTCCAGCCGTTCCGCGCCATTCTGGGGCTGTTCGGCATTGAGGTGACGGTTGAGTGGAACCTGCTGAACTCGTATGCCGGCCTCACCTTGCCGCTGGTCGCCACGGCCACCGGCACCTTCCTCTACCGGCAATTCTTCATGACGGTCCCTGACGAACTGGCCGAAGCCGCCCGCATGGACGGTTCAGGCGCCGTGCGCTTCTTTGTCGACATGCTGCTGCCGCTGTCGCGCACCAACATGCTGGCGCTCACAACAATCATGTTCGTTTATGCCTGGAACCAGTATCTGTGGCCGCTGCTGATGGTCACCGATCCCTCCTACAAGACGGTGATGATGTCGCTACGCGCGCTGTTGCCGGCCGAAGACGGCACGCCGGACTGGAACGTCACGCTCGCCGGTTCCCTTATCATCATCACCCCGCCGCTTCTCGTCGTGGCCTTCCTGCAACGCTGGTTCGTCCGCGGCCTCGTCTCGTCCGACAAGTGACGGCACGGCGCGTGGTTTTCAACAACAAGGTTCTCCTATCATGGCTCAGATCGATATTCGCCAGGCCCGCAAATCCTATGGCAAGACCCAGACCCTGCACGGCGTGGATCTCTCTTTCGAATCCGGCGAATTCGTCGTCATTCTCGGCCCATCGGGCTGCGGAAAATCCACGCTTCTGCGCATGATCGCCGGGCTGGAAGAGATCACATCAGGCGAAATCGCCATTGGCGGGCGCGTCGTCAACAAGCTGGAACCGCGTGAGCGCGGCTGCGCCATGGTGTTCCAGAATTACGCGCTTTACCCGCATATGTCGGTCGCCGGCAATATTGGTTATGCACTGAAGGTCGCCGGTGTTGCCAAGGCCGAGCGCCTGCGCCGCATCGAGGAAACCGCAAAGATCGTCGGCCTTACCGATTATCTGGAGCGTAAGCCGGCCGCCCTTTCCGGCGGCCAGCGCCAGCGCGTCGCCATGGCCCGCGCGATCATCCGCGAACCGCAGGTGTTCCTGTTCGACGAGCCGCTCTCCAACCTCGACGCCAAGCTGCGTGTCACCATGCGCGCCGAAATCCGCAAGCTGCACCAGCGCCTTTCCGCCACCTCCGTCTTCGTCACCCATGATCAGGTGGAGGCCATGACGCTCGCCGACCGGCTGGTGGTGATGAACAAGGGCAATGTCGAACAGGTCGGCCATCCGCTCGATATCTATCACCGCCCGGCCACCACCTTTGTCGCATCCTTCATCGGTTCACCGGCCATGAACCTGTTTACGACAAGGGTCGAAGTCGAATCGCCTGCCGTGATGCTGGGTGGCGCGGCGGTCAGGCTCTTCCCTGAAACCGGTCTCGAACTGCGCGGCCGCGACCTGACCGTGGGCATCCGCCCGGAACAGTGCCTTGTCAGCACGGAAGAAGGCGCGGGCGTACCGGCGATCGTCGATTTCGTCGAAGAACTCGGCTCCGGCCGCATCGTGCATGCCGAGATCGCCGGTGAAACCTTCTCCGCCGCAATCGGCGAAGACCTTTCGGTCAAACCCGGCCAGCGCATCCACCTCACCATGCCGCCTGCACACCTGCATTTCTTCGACCCCGCCACCGGCAAGCGGATCGAAACGGAAGGAGTAACCGAGACCAACAGCGTCGGCAAGGAGACATTGCTGGCAGTCTAAAAGACAAGGCCTTTCGGCTTATCCCTTCACGCCTGACGAAATCATGATGGCCTCCGTCACACGCCGCTGGAAGATGACGTAAGCGATGATGACCGGTAGTGCTGCGAGCATCGCAACGGCCATCAGGCGGGCATAGGCGACACCGAAGGCGTCGTTGACCTGGGTGATGCCGACGGGGATGGTCATCATGTTTTCCGAGGTGACGACGAGGAAGGGCCAGAAGAAGGCATTCCACACGGAAATGAAGGTCACGATCGCCATGGCGGTCGTGATCCCCCAGTTGAGCGGCAGATAGACCCGGAACAGGATCGTATATTCGCCGCCGCCATCCAGCACCACCGCCTCGCGCATCTCTTTCGGCACGCTGTCGAAGAACTGCTTGTAGACGATGATGACGATGGGCGTGATGAGCTGCGGCAGGATGATGCCGGCCCAGGTGTTGATGAGGTTGAGGTTCTTCATCAGGATGAACTGCGTGACGACAAGTGTCTGCGCCGGCACCATGAAACTTGCCAGCACAATGCCATAAAGCAGCCGCCGGCCGGGAAAGCGGATCTGCGACAGCGCATAGGCACACAGCATCGAAATGAACAGGACGGAGACCGTGACGATGACGGCGGTGCCAATGGAATTGACATACCAAGTCAGCAGCCGCGTGTTGAAGATCGCGTTCACATAGGCGCCCAGCTGGAACTCGTCCGGCAGCAGCGATGTGTTGCCGGCAACATTCTCATCGGAGCGAAGCGAGGTAACGAAACTCCAGTAGAGTGGAAAAATCCACACCAGCGCTGCCGAAAAGGTCAGCAGGGTCAGAACGATGTTCTCGAGTTTTCTGGTCGGGCTCATGAGTTCCTCCGGATGCGCAGCAACTGGAACTGGAGAACGGAAACAATGACGATCAACAGGAAAAGCACGGTCGC
Organism: Agrobacterium burrii; assembly: GCF_017313405.1. Taxonomy (NCBI): domain Bacteria; kingdom Pseudomonadati; phylum Pseudomonadota; class Alphaproteobacteria; order Hyphomicrobiales; family Rhizobiaceae; genus Agrobacterium; species Agrobacterium burrii. The sequence continues at coordinate 65,201 of NZ_JAFLNA010000015.1, read as the reverse complement.
AACGGCCGAGGCATAACCGCCATTGTTCATCTGGAAGGCCTCCCGATAGACCTTGAGCAGAAGCACAAAGCTGGAATTGAACGGGCCGCCGCCGCTCAGAAGATAGATCTGGTCGAATATCTTCAGTTGCAGGATCAGTTGCAGCGTCAGGACGAGTGCCGTCACCGGCCACAGAAGCGGCCAGGTGACGCGGCGGAAGCGTTGCCAGGTCGTCGCGCCATCCAGCGCCGCCGCCTCATAAAGCTCGGTTGGAATATTGCGCAGGCCGGCTATGAAAAGCAGCACGTTAAAACCGTTCGTCCACCAGATGGTGACGACAGCGACCATCGGCATCACCCAATAGGGGTTCTTGAACACGGCGACCGGCTTGCCCGCCAGCAGCGAAATGACCGGCTGCAGAACACCGAATTGCAGATCGAGCATCCAAGCCCAGATCTCCGTCACCACAGAAACCGGCAGCACGTAAGGCAGGAAAAACAGGCTCATGGCGATTGTCTGCCCGATGCCCGACAGCCGGCTGACGGCGAGTGAAATCATCAGCGCGATGATGGTGGTCGGCACCACGGTCAAGAGAACGAAATAACCGTTGTTCTTCAGCGAGGTGAGAAACAGCCTGTCGCCCAGCAGTTTCGCGTAGTTCTCAAACCCGACCCAGTTTCCCTCGCCGATCAACGGCGCATCGGTAAAGCTGATGCGCACCATCTCGATCAGCGGATAAAGGAAGAAGGTGGCGAAGACGACGATAAATGGCGTCACCATCGACAGCGCGATCAGCGACTTCTTCCGCCGGTTTTCAATCATTGCCATTAAATGCCTCCGGGCCTCTGCGCATTGCGCGATGCCCTCCAGCCATTGGGGCCGGAGGGCAGGCGTGGATTACTTGAGTTTGCCCTGAAGTTCGGACTGGATCTGCTCGACGGCTTCCGCGCTGCCGACAAAACCCTGTATGGCCGGTGCGATGACGTTGAGCGCCGCATCATAGGCCGGAGAGGCAACCCCGGTAATCGTGGTCTTGGGGTCAAACACCGCCGCCTCCGCCAGCGTGGCATAGGTGGCGTTTGGCTGCATGGCCTTATATTCGGGGCTTTCGGTAATCGATTTATAGGCTGGAATATGCCCGGCATCGGCCCAGCTGATGGCATGTTTTTCCATCCAGCCGATCACCGTCATGACGGCGGCGCGTTTTTCGCCGGAAACCGTGTTGTCGCCTTCATTCGGTATGGCGAAAGCATGGGAATCCGCCCAGGTGGCGCGTTTGCCCATCAAAGGCGGCACTTCCACCGCACTCCATTTGAAACCGAGCTTGCCGTTCTTTTCCAGATCCTTGTAGGTCGGCACTTCCCAGACGCCATTCAGCTGGAAGGCGGATTTACCGGCGGAAAACAGCGCCACCGAGGCCTCATATTCCGCCTGCTCAGGCGCCCAGCCGTTTTCCCGCCATCTGGACATGGTGTCGATGGCTTTGGCGGCCTTTTCAGCATTGTCGCCGGCGAGAACCTCTTTGCCGGTGACGAGTTCCCCACCCTGCTGCGACAGCAGCGTGTAAAACACCCGCCAGACCCCGCCTTCACCGCCCGACTGATAGGTGATCGGCGTTTGCACGCCATTTTCCTCCGCCCAGGCCAGTGCCTTTTCGAAATCCTCGATCGTCTTGATGCCGGTCAGCTTGCCTTCGGCATCGAGATAGGGAGAGCCCTTCAGAAGATCGGCATTGTAATAAAGAACAAGGGCGTGAATATCGAACGGCACGGCGTAAAGCTTGCCGTCCTGGGTGGCCGCCTCCACCGGTGCGCTGAAGAAATCTTCCGTCTTCAACCCGGCATCCTCAAGATCCTTCGCGGTAATTTCGCTCAGCACTTTTTCTTCAAGGCCAAGCGGCGCGCGCGACAGGTGATAGGTCATGATATCAGGCCCCGCACCCACGGCAGACGCCGTTCGCACCTTGGTGTAAAAGGGAACGCCCCATTCCAGCGTCGTGCCCTTGATCTGGATATCGGGATGTTCCTTGTTGAAGGCCTCGATCAGCGCCTTCATGCGCACGCCGTCACCACCGGCCAGAAAGTCCCACCAGATGATATCCTGTTTCGCAAGCGCCGGCATGGCGGTCAAACCCAGAACCGTGCCGATAAGCAATGTCTTGATCAATCGCATCGTTATTCCTCCCGTTTCTTGAAACACCCCGTCAGGGGATAGTTTGCTGCATCGACAGGCGCCTCCTCGCGCCTATCGCAACCTTTTGCCGTCGCTATCGAAAACCAGAATCCTGTCGGGCGAGGCGCTGAGCGAGACGGACCGGCCATCCAGCTGCTCCCGGGAGCCCTGCCGCTGCACGACAAGCTCCTTTCCCGCCCCGGTGCGGGTGTAGAGGTAAGACAGATCGCCAAGCTCCTCGGCCACCTCGACGATGACAGGCAAGGCGCCTTCATCCGTGATCGCCAGATGTTCCGGCCTGATGCCGATCTCGAGCCGCTGGCCGGGCGAAACCGGCTGTGACAACCGCGCTTCGAGAGGCCGCTCGCCGCCTTCGAGCGTCAGCGTCACGCGGCCATCGCGCTGCTCCACCACATCGGCCTGCAGGAAGTTCATCGCCGGCGACCCGATGAAGCCCGCCACGAAACGATTGTCGGGATCGTCATAAAGCGTGAGCGGTGCGCCCGCCTGCTGCACGATGCCGCCCTTCAGCACGAAAATCCTGTCGGCAAGCGTCATCGCCTCCACCTGATCATGCGTGACATAGATCATTGTCGCGCCGAGCTTGCGGTGAAGCCGGGTCAGTTCCAGCCGCATCTGGACGCGCAACTCGGCATCCAGATTGGACAGGGGTTCATCGAACAGAAACACCTTTGGCTGCCGCACGATGGCGCGGCCGATGGCCACACGCTGCCTCTGGCCGCCCGAAAGCTGGGAGGGCCTTTTGTGCAGATGTTCGTCGAGCTGCAGGATACGGGCGGCCTCGCCCACCCTCTCATTCACCTCCGCCTTCGGCCGGCGGGCAAGCCGCAGGCTGAAAGCCATGTTCTCGAACACCGTCAGATGCGGATAGAGCGCATAGTTCTGGAAGACCATCGCCACGCCGCGATCCGCCGGTTCGACCGCGGTGACGTCGCGGTCGTCAATGGCGATACGGCCGCCACTGGTTTCCTCAAGCCCGGCGATCATGCGCAACAGGGTGGATTTTCCGCAACCGGAAGGCCCCACGAACACCGCGAAGCTGCCGGTCGGGATTTCCATCGAGACGTCCCGGATCGCTGCGAACGATCCGAAGGACTTGGCGATATTGTTGAGACGGACACCCATGACCGCCTCACTGAACCTTCAGGCGCAGCACATGATAGGACAGCGCCGGCACGGAGCCCTTGAGCGCCCCATCCTCTACATCGACGCCGCTGCCCGGCACCGGCACGACACGATCCGGTTGATCCGGACCATTGCCGACGCGCAGGTCATATCCCGCCATGGAGAGATGCAGGCTGAGCGAAGCGGATGAAAAACCGGTGAGGCTGACATTGAGCTCTGCCGCCTCGGTCAGATGGCGATTGAGCACGAACAGCGTCACCATGCCTTCCGCCTCGTCATAGACACCGGCGACATCGAGATATTTGACGTCGTCGGCCGCGTTGCAATCATATGTCGGGCAATCAACCGCAACGTTCAGCGCAACGCCACGACCATAAAGCGAGGCGAACTGATAGGGATAATAGATCGTCTGACGCCAGGCCGGCCCGTTCTTTTCCGCCCGGATGGGAGCGATGACGTTGACGAGCTGGGCGATGCAGGCGATGCGCACCCGGTCTGAGCGGCGAATAAACTCATTGAGCAGGCCGGCAACGAAGAGAGCATCCTCGAAATTATAGGTCTCTTCCAGCAGCGCCGGCGCTTCCGGCCAGTCCCAGCTCTTGATGCGTTTGCTGTCGTCTTCACGGATATGGTACCAGACGTTCCATTCGTCGAAGCAGATGGAGACGTCGTTCTTGGCGCGCTTCTTGGCCTTCACATAGTCGATGACGCCGGCAATTGTCTGGATATAACGACCGGTCTCTTCGATCTTGCCGAAATAATTCAACGTGTCGCGGCTGTTATTGCCGAAATATTTGTGCAGCGAGATATGATCGACATTCTCGTAGCATTCTTCCAGCACCTCGCGTTCCCATTCGGGATAGGTCGGCATGCCGTCATTGGAACTGCCGCAAACAATCGCTTCAATTGTCGGGTCGAAGCCCTTGAAAGCCTTGGCGGTTTCATTGGCCAGCCGGCCATATTCCACCGCCGTCTTGTGGCCGATTTGCCAGGGACCGTCCATCTCGTTGCCGAGGCACCACATTTTCACGCCATGCGGTTTCTCTGTGCCGTGGCTGCGGCGCAGATCGCTAAGTTCGGTGCCACCAGGGAAATTCACATATTCAAGGAAGTTGCGGGCATCATCCAGGCCGCGGGAGCCGAGATTGACGGCCAGCATCATCTCGATGCCGGCCATTGAGGCCCAGTCCGCAAATTCGTTGACGCCAATCTGGTTGGTTTCCTTCGACCGCCAGGCAAGGTCCAGGCGGATAGGCCGCTTGTCGCGGGGACCAATGCCGTCTTCCCAGCGATAGGCCGATACGAAATTACCGCCGGGATAACGGATGGCGGGAATTTTCAGGTCCTGTACGAATTTCAGGACATCCCGGCGAAAGCCGTTCTCATCCGCCTGCGGATGGCCGGGCTCGTAAATCCCGCCATAGATCGCCCGCCCCATATGCTCGATGAAGGCGGAATATAGGCGATCGTCGATACGCCCAATCCGGAAATCCCGGTGGACTGAAACCCGCGCTTTCATAGGCTCTCCTCCCTGCGCATTTATATCTTAAAATATGGTATGAACCATATTTGATAATATAGTTGCCGAGGGAATCCGCGCCTGTCAACCGCGAAAATCATACTTTTAAAAATTGAACGGCTCAGTCCGCCGTGCGCAGGCGCAGGACGATGTCCTGATCGTAATTTCCGAAACCCCGGCCGAAGATATTCAGCCCGCCCGGATGTTTCGCGTCGGCCTTGACCTCGATGCGCAGCCGGATGGAACGATGGCTCACCAGATCGATATCCTCAAGCGTCACATCCGAGATGCGGGTGCCATCGACATAGGTTCCCTGCGCGGTGATGCGCCAGGTTTTGAGCATGCCATATTGGGAACCGGAAAGTTTCCACCAATCGGGCGTATACACACCCCGCTTGTCACCGAAGTCGCCCGGCGAGGTCCACACGCCGATTTCCCTGCCATTGACGGAGAGGGTTATGTCCGATGGCCAGTTGCTGTGCGTTCCCGGCACCTCGGAACTGACCTCCATCGAAAACTCGATTTCCTCGACGTTTCGGCCTTGAATCTTGGCATTATTGGGGAATTGATATTCCACGAAGCCCGACGTCAACCATAAGAGCGCCGTCTTCATGCGATCAGGGTCCATGAACGTATCGGGCACATCGAGAAGCCCGATAATACCATCAGGCGAACAGATGCCGCAGGGTGCCGTTACCGAACTCTGCGTATAAAGACCAAGCGGCATGGCCACCGCGATGTAATTGGAGGCGGCCGGCGTCTCGGGTTTTCGGAACGAAACGATGAGTTCATCGCAGGTGGCGAAGCAGATTTTCTGGCTGCCCTTGCGCGCCTTGCGCGTCTCGGTTCGCAGCAACCCCGCCTCTTCAAGAACCGCCACACCGGCGGAAACGGTGGACTGGGGTAACTCCAGTCGCTGCGCGATCTCGTTGACATTCAAACCGCTCGTCTCATGCAGCAGCTTCAATATCTGCACGCGGATCAACGATGCGGCCGCTTTCAGGACATCGAATTCTTTTTCAGCGTCAACCAGGAGGAAATTGGGGGCCATTCTCTAATCTTCAGATTTATCGATCCAGATCAGGATTTCTGGCTTAAATACCCTATACTTGTCCAGTGTTGTTTCTCGTTCGGGCATATCTGAAGGTTAAAGGCATGAAAAAGGCATCGCCACGCAGCTTTGAGGCCACGTGGCGATGCCCCTTTGTCGTCAACCGCGCTTGCGCAGGGTCCGCGTGCCGGTGTCGACAAGATTCTGCGCCGCTTCATCCACGCTGGCGCGGCCAAAGGCGAGTGAGTCGGCGATGGGGCGCATCACACCACGGTCGAACTCGTTGGCGCCGATCGGGGCGGGTTCCGGATAGGCATCGGTCTTTCCGGACAGGCTTTCGATGTAATCCACCGTCTTGCGCTCGGTATCGTTGAGGCTCGGCAACACTGCCTCACGCACCTTCTTCGCCGGCGGCACGCCGCGTTCCACGCCGAGAACCTTGCCGGCTTCCAGATCGTTGACGAAGAAGTTGATGAACTTCGCCGCCGCTTCCGGGTTGGTCGAGGTGGACGATATGCACCAGATAAGCCCCGGCCGGTAATAATGCCCGGTCGGCTTGCCTGCCCCTTCACCCGGCAGCATGCCGATGGACAGCGTCTTCTTGTTGAGCGCCTGATAACCCACAAGCTGGTTGGAATAGGCAAAACCCGTGGCGGAATTGCCAAGCGTCAAGGCGTTGGATTCGATGGTATTGTCATCACGCGTCTGAATATCGGCGGAAACGCAGAGCTTTTCCTCGCGCAGTTTCTCCCAATAGGCGAACCACTCCTTGGCGTCTTCCTTGTTGAAGCCGATGGTGCCATCCTGAAACAGCAGCTTGCCGCGCTGGCGAAGCCAGACATCGAAGACGTAATGATAACGCGCACCATAGGGAATGGCCCAATAATTGCGCCGCGCCGGGCCGTTTTTCTTGAAATCGCGCGCCAGTTCCGCCAGCGCCGTCCAGGTGATCTGCCCTTCCGGCATGGAAACGCCGGCTTCCTTCAGCGCTTCGGCATCATACATCATGCAGAAGGAGTTCAGCCCGAGACCGACGCCGTAGAGCTTGCCGTCAATGCGGCACAGATCGATCTCGCTTTTGCCGAAATTGGAAAGATCAAGCGACGAGCCGACGAACTTGTCCAGTTCCATGCAGGCGCCACGGCCGGAATAATCGGCGATGGTGGATGGTTCCAACTGGAAGATATCGGCGACATTGCGTCCGGCCATTGAGGTCGCAAGCTTGGTCCAATAGTCGGAGCCGGCGATCATTTCGCCGCTGACCACCGTTTGCGGATCGGCCTTCTGATAAAGGGCGATCACATCATTGGTGCGCTTGTTGCGATCGGCTGATCCCCACCACACGCAACGAAGCCGAGTCTCGGCCGCCAGCGCGCGAAAACCGCCCGCCGCGACCCCAAGACCGGCCAGCGCCGCCGTCACCAAAAATCCACGTCTGTCGATAGTTTGCATCTGCTCCTCCCGCGTTTTGCAAATTTTTCATTGGCTACTTAATTCTTGCAAATTTTCTGTATTTGCAATATTTGCATCATAATAGATTTTTTTGCAAGCGCAGGAGACGACATGAACGATACGCCCGACATCAGCCGCCCGCGCCAGTCGGATATCGCCCAGCGCGCCGGCGTCTCCATCAGCACCGTCTCTCGTGTTCTCGCCGGGGAAAAAGGCATCAGCGCTTCGATCCAGACCAAGGTTCTGGGGGTTGCGGCGGAACTTGGTTATCCGCTGCGACCGGTCACCAGCCAGACCGGCGGCGTGCCGCTGGAGGGCAAAAAGGTTCTCGCCCTGATGTCTGCCGAACGGGCAACCGGCGATATCGGCGCTTTTTATCACGACATTTTCGACATGCTGCGCAGCCTTGCCCAGACGGACGGGTTTGAACTCGATATCCGACTACTGCACCAGAAACAGGTGGATGACGCTCTGACGCAGCGGGTCTGCGAAGCGGATGGCCTTCTTGCCATCGGTCTCGACCCCGAAGAGGAGATCATCCATCGCATTACCCAGGGTGTGCTGCAGCCGGTTCTGGTCAACAGCGCCGACCCCTCGATGACGCTGGATTGCGTTTCGCCCTCCAACTTTTACGGCGGCGCGATGGCGGCGCGGCGGCTTCTGGAACTCGGCCACCGCAAGGTCGCCTATATCGGCCCGCACCACCGCCACACCATACGCGAGCGCATGCGCGGCTTCCGCCACACCATCCTCGAACAGGAGGGAACCATTTATGAGGAATTCCTGCTGACGACGGTGGATAGCGGCTTTGGACAGGCGGGCGATGCGGTTCGCCGGCTACTGGCCAAGAACCCTGACCTGACAGGCATTTTCTGCATGAATGATGCCATTGCGCTCGGCGCGCTGGGGGCAGCGCAGGAGCTTGGTCTTGCCGTTCCGGATGATCTTTCCATCATCGGCTTCGATGACCTGCCCTTTGCCGAACTCTCCACCCCGCGCCTCAGCACCATCCGCGTCGACCGCCGTGAAATCGCCCGCGAGGCGGTGGAACTGATGCGCCGCCGGCTGACGGAACCTTCCGCCAATGCCCGGCAGGTGCAGCTGGGCGTGCAGCTGGTGGAAGGAGAGACCGCCGGACAGGCGAAAAAGACGGGAAAGGCGATACGTCATGCATGATGCGGCAAACAATGATCCGATGACCCGTTTCAATCCGCTCTACGGCAATCCGCTTAAAACCCGCGCCGATGTCAGAAAGGCGCTGGATGACAGTTTCGCACCGCTCCTGCCCTATTTTTCAGAGAGCGGCGCAAGGGTGACGCTCAGCGGCACTGCCGCGCATTTTGACCGGGCGGCGGCCGATCTGGAAGGATTTGCCCGGCCGCTCTGGGGCATCGCGCCGCTGGCGCTCAGCGGCGACAGCTTTGAGCATTGGCCGCTTCTGGCAAAAGGCATCGCCAACGGCACCGATCCCGCCCATCCCGATTATTGGGGCGACGTGCGCCAGAAGGATCAGCGGCTGGTGGAACTTGCAGCTCTGGGCTTCGCGCTTCGGCTTGCGCCGCAACATCTTTGGGAACCCCTTTCCGACGCGCAGAAAGACAATGTCCGCCGCTATCTGCTCACCGCGCGCGAGCGCAATTATGCCGACAATAACTGGAAATTTTTCCGGGTGATGGTCGACATGGCGCTCGATCATCTCGGTGTAGATTTCGACCGCAGCCTGACGGACACCTTCCAGGCGGAGCTGGACGGCTTCTACATTGCCGACGGCTGGTATCGGGACGGCGATTATCGCCGCATCGACCACTATATCGCCTTCGCCATGCATTTTTACGGCCTGATCTACGCGAAACTCAGCAAGCCTGACGATGCTTACGCCGAACGTTACCGTGAACGCGCCCGCCTGTTTGCCGGCGATTTTGCCAGCTGGTTCGATGAGGATGGCGGCGCGCTCGCCTTCGGCCGGTCCATGACCTATCGTTTCGCCTGTGGCGGCTTCTGGGCCGGCCTTGCCTTTGCCGATGAGGAAGCCCTGCCCTGGGGCGAGATCAAGGGGCTTTATCTGCAGCATCTGCGCTGGTGGGCGCAAAAGCCGATCGCCGACCGCGACGGCGTTCTCTCCATCGGTTACACCTATCCGCAGCTGACCATGTCGGAAAGTTACAACTCGGCCGGTTCGCCCTATTGGGCCTTCAAGGCCTTCCTGCCGCTCGCCTTGCCGGAAAGCCACCCCTTCTGGCAGGCGGAAGAAAAGCTGCCCGAAACCTCCACCAAACCCCGGCCGCTCATTCATCCCGGCATGGTGATGATGCGGACCAAAGGCAACGTCACGGCACTTTCCAGCGGACAGGAAACCCTCTCCATGCGCGGCGGGTCGGAGAAATATGCCAAATTCGCCTATTCCTCCCGTTATGGTTTTGGTGTGGAAGTGGATGAGCGCGGCTTCAAGACCAATGGTTTTGACAATATGCTGGCCTTCTCTGACGACGGCCTGCATTACCGCGTGCGCGAAACCAACGAAAAGGTTCTGCTGGCCGGGGACAATCTGCGGGCGACATGGAGACCTTTCCCCGATGTCGCGGTTGAAACGACGCTGGTTGCCGCCGGCGACTGGCACATCCGGCTGCACCGGATCACCACCGCCCGGCCGCTTTCCGTGACCGAAGGCGGTTTCGCCATCAATCGCAATGACGGCGACAGGGATGCCGTAACCGAGACAACCGGCCGTGCATCGGCGGATTGCGGCACCGACATTTCCGCGATCATCGATCTCGGCTCCGTCATATCCCGCCAGGGCATCGCACTGAAGGCGCTGCCCAATACCAACCTCGTCAATGCCAAAACCACGGTGCCGCAATTGCGCGGTGACATTCCAGCCGGCGAAACTCTGCTTGCCTGCGCCGTCTTTGCGGGATTGACCGGGCCTGAAAGCAAAAAAGCCCTGGCAGCCGTTCCGGCACTTCCGGACATCGGGGCGCTCGACCGCCTGTTTGCGGAACGCGGCGTCCCGGTCAGCAGCATGGCGGCGACGGGAGAGCCACGATGACGAGCCCGCTTCCGCGTCTCAGCCTTGCCATGGACCCGGAGCGGACACAGCATGTGCTGACACCACAGGCGCTCGAAAGGCTGTCGCAGAGCGTCGATATCATCGATATCAACAGGATTTGCGACTTTCACGATCCATCGGTAAAAGACCAGCTGGAACGGACGGATATTCTTCTGACCGGCTGGGGCTGTCCCGATATCGGCGCACGGGAACTGGCGTTGATGCCACGGCTCAAGCTGATTTCCCATGCCGCCGGCACGGTGAAATATTTCCTCTCGCAGGCAGTTTTTGAGCGCGGCATCACCGTTTGCAGTGCGGCGGAAGCCAATGCGCAGCCGGTCGCCGAATTTACGCAGGCGATGATCCTGCTTGCCGGCAAGCGCGTATTCAGCTTCCGACGGTTTTATGGAAACGACCGCGGGCGGGAAAACGTCGATCACCTGCAATCGCAGGCCATCGGCAATCTCGGCCTGACGGTCGGCGTGGTCGGCGCATCGCGCATCGGGCGTCGGGTCATCAATCTGCTGAAACCCTTCGATCTCGACATCATCCTTTTCGACCCGTTTTTGAGCGCAGCGGAGGCGGAGCGCCTTGGCGTGCGGCTGGTAACGCTTGATGCGCTGATGGCAATGAGCGACGTCATTTCGCTGCACGCGCCGTCGCTGCCGCAGACGCGGCATATCATCGGCGCGGAAGCGCTTGCCCGGATGAAGGACGGCGCAACCCTGATCAACACGGCACGCGGTGCGCTCGTCGATGAAGAGGCGCTGCTGGCGGAACTGAAAACCGGGCGTATCGAAGCCGTCATCGATGTGACCGATCCGGAAGTGCCGCCGCCGGACTCTGCCTTCTACAGCCTGCCCAACGTCTTCCTGACGCCGCACATCGCCGGCGCCGTGGGCCTCGAACGCGCCAGGCTGGGCGACATGGCAATCGCGGAAATCGAACGCTTCTGTCAGGGCTCGGCACTTGAACAGCAGGTACGGCCGGAACATCTGGAACTCATCGCATGAGAATTTTCGAGCCGGGCCTCTGCTCCGTCACCTTCCGCTCACTATCGCCGCAGGCGGTCATCGACATCGCCGCCGCAAACGGCATCAGGGCAATCGAATGGGGCGCGGATATCCATGCGCCGTCAGGCGATCTCGAAAACGCAAGGGATGTGGCCGAGCGGACCGCTAAAGCGGGCCTGACCGCCTCTTCCTACGGCTCCTACATCTTCGCGCCGGATTTTACGCGGCAAGATTTGACCGCCGTTCTCGAAACCGCCAAAGCGCTCGGCACCGGCCATATCCGTATCTGGCCAGGCCAACGCAAACGGCCCTCCACCGGCTACTCTGCGGCCGAGCGCCGCAGGGCGACCGAGGCGCTGGCAGAGATCGCCCGCCATGCACAAGATTACGGCATGACGATCGGGCTCGAATATCACCCCAATTCACTGACGGACACCCTGCCTTCGGCCCTGCAACTGGCGCAGGATTTGGCCATGCCAAACCTCTTCTTCTACTGGCAGCCGGCACCCGGCCTGCCGCTCGAAAAGGCGCTCGCTGAAATATCCGCGCTAGGTTCCCGCATCTGCCACCTGCACGTCTTCGCCTGGCTTGCCAACGCAAGCCGCCTACCGCTTGCCGAGCACGCGGATTATTGGCGGTCGTGTGTCGAGGCTTTGCCGGAGAGCGAATGGACAAAACCGGCTTATGCGATGCTGGAATTCGTCAAGGGTGATGACATCGGCCAATTTGCGGAAGATGCGGTGACGCTAAGCGAGATTCTCGCCGGTCATACCGATTAGTGCACGACTTCAACCTCACAAGCGACGTCATCCTCGGCCCTGTGCCGGGGATCTAATCACGTTGAACAAAATCAACACGTTGCAGATCCTCGGGACAAGCCCGAGGATAACGAACGCAAGCTTTGCGGACTTCGTTAGCCGCCCTATGGTGAGACAGCTGCCACCCACTCGTTCTCATATCCGCCGCCCATCCGCCCCAAACAGATGCGTCTTGGCCAGATCGAATGCAAAGGGAATGGTCTCGCCGATACGGATTTGGCGCTGGCCGTCCAGCAGCACGGTGGCCGGTTGGCCGTCGGGGGTGCTGGTGTAAACCACTGTCGAGCCGCCGAGATGTTCCACGAGCTGGATGGAAGCTTCGCCGAGCGAGGATTGCGCCTGCGGGTTGACGTGTTCGGGGCGCACGCCGAAGGTCAGCGGTTCGCCTTCGCCGGCCGCAACTGGTTTTTCCAGCACGATGCGCTGGCCGGCCACCTCGATGGTGCGGTTGGAACTGTCGCCTGAAGCCACTTTTGCGGAGAGGAAATTCATCTTCGGCGAGCCGATGAAACCGGCCACGAACTGGTTGGCGGGATTATTGTAGAGATCGAGCGGACGTCCGACCTGCATGATGCGGCCGTCACGCAGGACGACGATCTTGTCGGCCATGGTCATGGCTTCCACCTGGTCATGCGTCACATAGATCATAGTGCTGCCGAGCGTCTGGTGCAGCTTGGCGATTTCGACGCGCATCTGCACGCGCAGTTCCGCATCAAGGTTGGAGAGCGGCTCGTCGAACAGGAAGATTTTCGGCTCGCGCACGATGGCCCGGCCAATGGCGACACGCTGGCGCTGGCCGCCGGAAAGCGCCTTCGGCTTGCGCTGCAACAGCGGGCCGATCTGCAGGATATCGGCGGCCTTCTGTACCCGCGCCTCGACTTCCGGTTTTTTGTAACCCGCGGTTTCCAGCCCGAAGGCAAGGTTCTTGTAAACGCTCATATGCGGATAAAGGGCATAGGACTGGAAGACCATGGCGATGCCGCGCTTGGAGGCGGCGGTCTCGTTGACCCTCTCGCCATCGATACGAACGTCGCCTCCGGAGATTTCCTCCAGACCGGCAATCATGCGCAGAAGCGTGGATTTGCCGCAGCCTGAAGGGCCGACGAAAACGGTGAATTCGCCGGGTTCGATCTTGAGATCGATGCCGTGGATGACCGGAAAAGCACCGAACCGCTTGACGATTTTTTCCAGAGTAATGCTGCTTGCCATGCTGTTTCTCCCGACTGTCGCGCCGCGCCAAGGGCAGCCGCGACAGTGTTGATGGTCTTATAAAATGTTTTGTCGGTTCAGCGTTTCATTCCCGTCGTGGCGATGCCTTCGATCAGCAGCCGCTGGAAAAACAGGAAGAACAGGAAGACCGGCACCAGTGACAGGTTGGACATGGCGAAAAGCGAGGTCCAGTCCGAGCTGCCGGTGGAATCCACGAAGGATCTGAGGCCGAGCTGCACGGTGTAGGTGTTGATGTCGTTCAGATAGATCAACGGCCCGAAGAAATCGTCCCAGGTCCAGATGAACGAAAAAATGGCGGCCGTCGCCAGCACCGGCATCGATAGCGGCAGCATGATCTTCCAGTAGATGCGGAAGGGCGAGCAGCCATCCATGACAGCCGCCTCGTCCAGTTCACGCGGGATACCGCGGAAGAACTGTACCATGAGGAAAATGAAGAAGGCATCCGTCGCCAGATATTTCGGCACGATCAACGGCAGCGAGGTGTTCACCCAGCCCATTTCCAGAAACAGGATATATTGCGGGATGAGCACGACGTGATAGGGCAGCATCAAGGTGCCGAGCATCAGCGCGAACCAGAAATTGCGCCCGCCGAACCGAAGCCGGGCGAAAGCAAAGGCAGTGAGCGAGCAGCCGACCACGTTCCCTATGGTGGCGAGCACCGAGATGAAGAAGGAGTTCCAGAAGAACTGGCCGAAACTCACCTGCAGCCCGGTCCAGCCGCGAATATAGCCGCCGACATCGACCGCCGAGGGAATGAGCGAGGAAGAACCAAACAGCTCATCCTGCGGCCGGAACGAACCTGAAATCATCCACAGGATCGGATAGAGCATCGCAAAGGAAGCGATGATCAGCGCGGTGTGGAGCATCACCGATTTCAGCGGCGAGCGTTGCGGGCCTTGTCCCGGCCGGGGAGCGGTAACAGCGTCAGTCATCGTAATGTACCCAGTATTTCGCGCTGAGGAACGAGAAGGCCGTGAACAGCGAGATGATGATCACCAAAATCCAGGCAAGCGCCGAAGCATAGCCCATGCGGAAGAAACCAAAGGCTTCCTGATAGAGGTAGAGCGTGTAGAACAGCGTCGAGTTGATCGGCCCGCCGGTGCCTTCGGAAATGATGAAGGCGGGCGTGAAGGCCTTGAAGGCGTCGATCGTCTGGATCACCGCGTTGAAGAAGATAACCGGCGTCAGAAGCGGCAGGGTAATGCGGAAGAACTGCCGCATCTTGCCTGCACCATCGATTTCGGCAGCTTCATACATATCCTGCGGGATTTGTCTCAGACCCGCGAGGAAGATGATCATCGGCGAGCCGAACTGCCAGACGGACAGGATGACCAGCGTGTAGATCGAATAATCCGGATTGGAAATCCAGCTCGGCCCTTCATAACCGAAAGCCTGCCACAGGATCATGTTGACGAGACCGTCAGAGGCGAAAAGCTGGCGCCAGAGTACCGCAATCGCCACGCTGGAGCCAAGCAGCGACGGCAGATAGAAGATCGCCCGGTAGAGCGTCAAACCCTTGATGCCGCGATTGAAGGCAAGCGCCACCAGCAACGCGAAGATGAGCTTCAGCGGCACCGACAGCAGCACATAGGTAAAGGTCACCTGCATGGCGGCTGCAAATTTCGGATCATCGGTGGCGATGCGCACATAGTTTGCCGCCCCCACCCAGTCCGGCGACTGCAACAGGTCATAATTGGTGAAGGACAGATAAAGCGACGCGAGCGCCGGGCCGAGGGTGAGGCCGAAGAAGCCAATCAGCCAGGGCAGAAGAAACAGGTAGGCGTGGATGTTGCGATCGAACATCCGCCTTGCGCCGCCCCGTTTCGGGAGAGCCACGCCACGGCTCTCCCCCACAAGAGTTTCAGATCGAAATGCCATACGCCATCACTTCCGTTTGATAACGGTTTCAGATTCCTTGACGAGACGGTCACCGCCCTCTTCAGGCGAAATCTTGCCGAAGCCAACTTCCTCCGCCGTGCGCTTGAGCACGAAGGCGAATTCGCCCGCACCCGGAGGTGGCGCCGGCGGCAGATCGCCGACACCGGGGGTAATCTCGGCAATATATTCCACCATGCTCTTGCTGACCTCGTCGAGCTTGGGGGTAAGCGCGTTACGCATGGATTCCGAGGCCGGAACGCCGCGTTCGACGCCCAGGATGTCGATGCCCTGTGGCTCGGCGACGAGGAAGTTGATGAACCCAACCGCCTGCTCGATGCCGGCGCTGCCATTGGCGACACTGATGAGCATGGAAGGCTTCAGATAATGGCCGGAAGGGCCATCCTTCGTGCTCTTCGGATAGGAGCTTATGGCAAGTTTCGCCTTATTGAGCTTCTGATAACCGACGAACTGGTTGGAATGGGCGAATGCGGTTGCCGCCTTGCCCGTCGTCAGCGGGTTGGTTTCGATATTGAGCTGGTCGAGCGCCTGCACATCGGCCGGCACACAGGCGCCGCTCTTGCGCAGATCCGCCCAGAGCGTGAACCACTTGGTTGCGTCGGTCGGGTCGAAACCGATGCCGCCATCCTGCGTGTAGAGCGATTTGCCGTTCTGGCGCAGCCAGTTTTCGAAGCTCGGCTCCACGCCGCTGGCATCGGCCGTGGCATAATAACCGGGCTTCGGCTTGTTCTTGCTGAGCTTGGCGGCGTTTTCGGCAAACTCTTCCCAGGTCTGTCCGGTTGACGGCGGTGTCGCGCCGGATTTTTCCCACGCCGCCTTGTCGAAGAAGACAGCGCTGGAATTGACCCCGAGGTTGATGCCGTAAAGCTTGCCATCGACCCGACCGGAATCGATGTTCATCTTGCCGAAGTCCTCGATTTTCAAGCCCTTACCGATATAGTCGTCCAGCGGCGCCAGCGCGCCGCGACGGCCATATTCGAAGATGTAACGATAATCCATCTGAATCAGGTCAGGCGCATTGCGGCCGGCCACCTGCGTGGCAAGGCGCGGCCAATAATCACTCCAGCCGGCGAATTCACCGGCAATGTCGAGATCCGGTTTGGCCTGCTTATAGGCGGCTATCGCCTTGTTGGTGCGATCGGCGCGTTCCTGCGATCCCCACCACAACATCCGCAGCCGCGCGGCCTGAGCCTGCGCTGAACCGCCCCCCAATGTTGCGAGTGAAAGGGCCGCAAGCCCCGCTGAAAGCACACTTCTCCTGTGAAGCATCACGGACATTGGCAACTCCTCCCTATTGACTGCCAAATTGATGATGAGTGCAAACGACACTTGCCGTTTTATAACTAATTGGTTACATGGGAACACTGATCGCAAACATTGTCAAGCGGGTGCTGAAATGGAAGAAACGACAAAAAACCATCAGCCCGATCCGGCTCCTGAGAAAACGCCTGCCCCCAAGCGCAAACGCGCCACCGCACAGGTTCGAAACCCGGAAAGAACCAGGGCCGCCATCCTTGAAGCCGCTCGCCGCGAGGTGGCCGCCAAGGGGCTGGCGGGCGCACGGATAGACGTCGTCGCCCGCCGCGCCGGCACCAACAAGCGGATGATCTACCATTATTTCGGCGACAAGGATGCGCTTTATCTCGCCGTTCTGGAAGACGCCTATCGCCACATCCGCCACACCGAAGGGCGACTTGACCTCACCCGCAAGCCGCCTTCGGAGGGGTTGCGGGAGCTTGCGCTTTTCACCTGGCATTATTTCCTCGATCACCCCGAATTCCTGAGCATCCTTGCGACCGAAAACCTCAACAAAGCCCGCTATCTCAGGCAATCCCCGACGATTGCGGCTATGCATTCAAATTTCATTTCGGAGCTTGAAGAGGTGCTGCGGCGCGGCCGTGATACCGGCGAATTCCGCGATGGTCTGGATCCGATCGACGTTTATCTGACCATCGCTTCGCTCGGCGCGTTCTATCTTTCGAACCGGTTTACGCTGTCGACGATCTTCCAGCGCGACCTGACCGACCCTGCCGAACTGGAAAGATGGGGCCAGCACATCGTCGACACGCTGCTTGCTGCAGTGCGGCCAGTCTGAGCCGGCAGAACCGAATTCTCGTTTAACAACAGCGACGACGCGCTTTCGCATCCGCGAAGCGCGTCGTTTTCTTTTGCGACGCGGTGAAGAAGGCAGACGACGGCCTCCCTCGAAATTTGAATTTTGTCGGCCAAAAACACCTTGACAGATCGCATCCTTCACGACCACAAATAACCAAATGGTTACAAATCGCCATGTTTGACGGAAGAGGTCTTTCGGGAGAAGGCCGCCTTGGGAGGAAATTCATGAAACGTATCGGCGTCATCATGCACGGCATCACCGGCCGCATGGGTTACAACCAGCATCTCGTGCGCTCCGTTCTCGCCATTCGCGATCAGGGCGGCGTGCTTTTGAAGAACGGTGAAAGGGTCATGCTCGACCCTATTCTGGTCGGTCGCAATGGCGCGAAGATCGAGGAAATCGCCAGGAAGCACAATGTCGCCCGCTGGACGACCGATATCGATGCTGCTTTGGCGAACCCTGATGACACGCTGTTCTTCGATGCCGGCACCACGCAGATGCGCGGCAGCCTTTTGGAGAAGGCCATCAAGGCCGGCAAGAACGTCTATTGCGAGAAACCCATTTCCGACACCATGGAAGAGGCGCTGGCGATTGCCCGGCTCGCCGAAAGTGCCGGCATCAAACACGGCGTGGTGCAGGACAAACTGTTCCTGCCGGGCCTTCGCAAGCTCGCCATGCTGCGTGACAGCGGCTTTTTCGGCAAGATCCTCTCGGTGCGCGGCGAGTTTGGTTATTGGGTATTCGAGGGCGACTGGCAGCCGGCGCAACGTCCCTCGTGGAATTACCGCCTGAAGGATGGCGGCGGCATCATTCTCGATATGCTGTGCCACTGGCGTTATGTGCTCGACAATCTGTTCGGCCCGGTGAAATCGGTAAGCTGCCTTGGCGCGACCCATATTCCCGAGCGTTTCGACGAACAGGGCAAAGCTTATAAGGCGGATGCGGACGATGCGGCCTATGCCACTTTCGAGCTGGAAGGCGGCGCTATCGCCCACATCAACTCCTCATGGGCGGTGCGCGTGCGCCGCGACGATCTCGTCACCTTTCAGGTGGATGGCACCCATGGTTCGGCGGTGGCGGGCCTGACCAAATGCTTTACCCAGCACCGCACCAACACGCCGAAGCCGGTGTGGAACCCCGACCAGCCGCAGACCATCGACTTCTACAAAACCTGGCAGGAAGTGCCTGACAATGTCGTCTACGACAACGGCTTCAAGGCGCAGTGGGAAATGTTCGTGCGCCACCTCGTCGACAATGACCCGTGGCCCTATGGCCTGATGGAAGGTGTGAAGGGCGTGCAGCTTGCCGAACTGGGGCTGAGATCGTGGAAGGAACGCCGCTGGCTCGACGTTCCCGCTATTTCCTGAGGAGGCTGACGTGAGCGAACTCAAGCTTCCGAAAGACGACCGCAGTATCGAGGTCTACCGGCTGTCCGGCACGCCGGTCGCTGTTGAAAAACGAAGTGCTGCGGATTTCAACCGCATCGCTTTCGCCGCCGCCCATGTGGTGGCCGATCCGTTTGCCGATAACGACCCGTGGCTGACGCCCGCCATCGACTGGGACGCAACCCTGCGCTTCCGTCACCGCCTGTGGGACCTCGGCCTCGGTGTCGCCGAGGCGATGGATACCGCACAACGCGGCATGGGGCTGGCATGGCCGCAGGCGCAGGAACTGATCTCCCGTTCGCTGAAGGAAGCAGCGACCCGCAAGGATGCACTAATTGCCTGCGGCGTCGGCACCGACCATCTGAATGGTGGCGGTTATGATCTAAACCAGATTATCGACTCTTATCTGGAACAGATTGATTTTGTTCAGGAAGAAGGCGGGCGGGTAATCCTGATGGCGAGCCGCGCGCTGGCCGCTGCTGCCCGTTCCCCGGATGATTATCTCAAGGCTTACGCCAAGGTGCTTTCCCGCGCCGAGCAGAAAGTGGTGATCCACTGGCTGGGTGAGATGTTTGACCCGGCGCTCGAGGGTTACTGGGGTTCCGGTGACCACATGCAGGCCATGGAAACCTGCCTTGCCATGATCGAGGAAAATGCCGACAAGATCGACGGCATCAAGATTTCGCTTCTTTCCAAGGAAAAGGAAATCGCCATGCGCCGCCGCCTGCCGGCTGGTGTGCGCATGTATACCGGCGACGACTTCAATTATGCCGAACTGATCGCCGGTGACGAACGGGGCCATTCGGACGCTCTGCTCGGCATTTTCGACGCCATTGCGCCGGCCGCCTCCAAGGCGCTGGCCAGCCTGAAGCGCGGCGCGGACAATGAATTCTTCGATATTCTTGAGCCGACGGTGGCGCTCTCACGCCATATCTTCAAGGCCCCGACCCGCTTCTACAAGACCGGCGTGGTGTTCCTCGCCTATCTCAACGGGTTGCAGGAGCATTTCACCATGGTTGGCGGGCAGGAAAGCACCCGCTCCACCCAACATTTCGCCGAGCTTTTCCGGCTGGCGGACAAGGCCAATGTGCTTGCCGAACCGGATTTGGCGACGCACCGCATGAAGGCATTCCTTTCGGTCCGGGGCATTGGCTGAGGCAGCAGAACAAGGGGAGATACAGAGATGAGCCTTGAAGGCCTTTCCATCAATTTCGCCACCGTGCGTCAGGGCGGCTCCTTCGACGCCATTGTCGATGCCTGCCTTGCGCATGGCATTACCGCCATCTCGCCCTGGCGCGAGCAGGTGCATGGCATCGGCCTTGCGCAAGCCGCGCGCATCGTTGAGCAGAACGGCATCCGCCTCTCCGGCCATTGCCGTGGCGGCTTTTTTCCCGCTCCCGATGCGGAGGGCCGCCGTCTGGCAATCGAGGACAATAAACGCGCCGTCGATGAAGCCGCCGCCATGAAGGCCGATTGTCTTGTGCTTGTCGTGGGCGGTCTGCCCGCCGGCTCGCGTGACCTCAAAGGCGCGCGGCAGATGGTGGAGGACGGCATGGCCGAACTTCTGCCCTATGCGCGGGCTGCCGGCGTGCCGCTTGCCATCGAACCGCTGCATCCCTTCTATGCCGCCGAGCGGGCCTGTTTCAACACGCTGAAACAGTCGCTCGATCTCTGCGACCGGCTGGGCGCCGGCACCGGCGTCGCCATCGACGTCTACCATGTCTGGTGGGACCCGGAACTGGAGGAACAGGTAGCGCGCGCCGGCAGGAACGGGCAGATATTGGCGCACCACATCTGCGACTGGCTGGTGCCGACCACCGATCCGCTCAATGATCGCGGCATGATGGGCGACGGCGTGATTGACCTGAAGGCATTTCGCGCCATGATCGAGGCCGCCGGCTTCCATGGTCCGCAGGAAGTGGAGATTTTTTCGCATCGCTGGCAGGCACGCCCGATGGACGAGGTTCTCACCACCGTCGTCGAGCGTTTCAAGACTGTTTGTTGAGATATCCGGGAGAGAGACAATGCCTGAAAGGGTGAAACGCAAACGTTATGCGCTGGTCGGCACCGGCAATCGCGGCACCACCATGTGGGGCCGCGAACTTCTGGCCGGCTGGAGCGATTATGTCGAGCTGGTCGGCATTTGCGACCTGAACCTGATGCGCGCCGAACGCGCCCGCGCCATGATGGGATCGAGCGCACCGCTTTACGACGATTTCGACCGCATGATGCTGGAGCAGAAACCTGAACTGGTCATCGTCTGCACGCCTGACGACACCCATGACGACATCATCATCCGCGCCCTTGAAGGCGGTGCCGATGTCATCAGTGAAAAACCGATGACCACCACCCCTGAAAAGATCGATCGTATTCGCGCAGCGGAGGCCAAAAGCGGCCGGCGCGTCGATGTGTCTTTCAACTATCGTTTTTCGCCAACGGCCGCGCGAATCAAGGAACTGATCGATGACGGCGCGATCGGCACCGTCACGTCAGTCGATTTCCACTGGTATCTGGATAACCAGCACGGCGCGGACTACTTCCGCCGCTGGCACGCCTTCACCGAACATTCCGGCAGCCTGTTCGTCCACAAGGCCACGCACCATTTCGATCTTCTGAACTGGTATCTCGATTCCGACCCCGTGGAAGTGAAGGGTTTCGGGCAATTGCTGCATTATGGCAAGAACGGCCCGTTCCGCGGAACGCGCTGTCGCACCTGTCCGCACAAGGATGAGTGCGATTATTTCATGGATCTCGGCGCCGATCCCTTTCTCGATGCGCTTTATGAAGACCCTTCGAGCATCGACGGTTATATGCGCGACGCCTGCGTCTTCCGCGAGGAGATCGATATCCCTGATACGATGAGCGCCTCGATCCGTTATGCCAGCGGCGTGCAGGTGTCCTATTCGCTCAACACCTATATGCCGATCGAGGGTCATCACATTGCCTTCAACGGCCATAAGGGCCGAATCGAAATGCGCCAATATGAAAAGCAGCCCTGGACTGAGCCGCCCGCCGACGAAATCCTTGTCGTGAAAAGCTTTGGCGGCGGCGTCGAACGCATCTGGGTGCCGCATGAGCCGGGCGGCCATTATGGCGGCGACAACCGCATGCGCGACATGATCTTCAAGCCCGGCTCGAACGACCGGCTGCGGCAGCGGGCCGGCTCACGCGCCGGCGCCATGTCGGTTCTCTGTGGTGTGGCGGCGCTGAAGAGCGCCCGTGAGGGCGGCTCTGAGGCCGTGAAATCTCTGCCGCTGTAGAATCTTCGGCGCGCGGCCCCTTCGATAGCGGGCCGCACGCTGCAATTGGCAAAAAGAACGGACGATATTCCGCAGATTACGTGCTTCTTCCATCCCGGTAAGATGATGGCCGGGGGAAGAAAGAGTGAATTATGTCCAGTTTTGAATCCTTCGTTCCGCTTATCATCATCGGTGCCAGCCTCTTTGTTTTCTTCAAATGGGTGGGACGCGATATGAACAGGGACGAGAAAAAACCGCGATCCCGCCGCTGAAGGCTTAACACCTGCGCACAACCATGCGCGGCAGCGGAACCTCGCGCTTCTCCCGGCGTTTTCTTTCCAAAGGAGAACACGCCATGACGCAGCCAAAAAAGCCGCAAACCGACGAAAAAGGCCCTTCGAAGGCTAGCGAGATTCCGCCTGCTGGCCCACACGCCAAACCTTCCCTCACCGATTATGACAAGACGCCGGGCGCAGGCAGCTTGCCGGATGGCGACAACTCGAAGGATGTTTCACCGGGGGCCGGTTGACACGTATCCTGCGCGGCGCGCGGCTGCCAGGCAGCGGGGAAAATGTTTGTAAAATACTTACTTACAAGAAATACTAAGATGGCCTCACGTATTTTCCACCGCGCCCACGTTGCAAAATTGAAAATTCCGGCTATATTTGCCCAATCGACAATTGCTTGTGACCGACGCTCCAGCCCTGTGCTCTCGTTGGATTTCCTCTCAAATAATCGATCCAATCCCGCAAGGTATCGCGGGAACCACAACGATTGCTACGAAAGGAAATCGTTATGAACACTGGTACTGTAAAGTGGTTCAACGCCACCAAGGGCTTCGGCTTCATTCAGCCTGACAACGGCGGCACGGACGTTTTCGTTCACATCTCCGCAGTTGAGCGCGCAGGTCTGCGTTCGCTGAATGACGGCCAGAAGGTCACCTACGACATCGTTCAGGACCGTCGCTCGGGCAAAAGCTCCGCCGACAATCTGCGCGCTGCCTGATTTTTCATTCGCGCCGCTGGCGTCAACACGGCAGCGGCGCGAAATGATTCTGAGAGGTCGGGTTACGCCCGGCCTTTTACTTTTTTTGGCCATGGGAGGCCCTCATGCGCAAAAATCTTTACCGCACCGGCGATGCGATTGTCCTCAAGGCGGGCGTCCTTGGCGGCAATCAGCCCAGCGGTCCCGGCCGGATCGTCATGGTTCTGCCGGAAACACAGGGTCTTGTTCGTTTCAGGGTTCGTTTTCAGAACGAGAACTTCGAACGGAACATTGCATCCGATGAAATCGATACCGCTTCGTCCTCATCTCGAGTAATGGATGCGGAAAGTTCAGCACCGCGTGCTTCGGGATCCAGCTGGATCAACTCGAACACGATCAAAATCAGAAAATAGCAGCAACGGCTGCTTTAAGGAGATATTTTGCAGGTCATCGTCAGAGATAACAATGTCGAGCAAGCGCTTCGCGTCTTGAAGAAGAGAATGCAGCGCGAAGGTATTTTCCGCGAAATGCGTGCCCGCGAAGCTTACGAAAAGCCGTCGGCAAAGCGCGTTCGTGAAGAAGCCGAAGCCGTGCGCCGCCACCGCAAGCTGGCGAGAAAAAAGATGCAGCGCGAGGGACTGCTGCCGGCTCCTAAAAAGGCTGCCCGCACCCGCTAACCGCTAATCCTGCCTTCCCGCAAAGGAGAACGTCATGACCGAACCAAAAGAGGCTGTTTTCAAACCCGAAAAACTGTCCTCTCAGGATAAGGCGTCGATGACGGACAAGGCGGCAAGACAGATTATCACTGCCGAATCCGACCAGCGCGCGCGCAAGACGGAACGGCTTCGCCAGCTTCGCGAAGCGCAGGAGGCGGCAACCGCCGCCACTCCGCACACCCCTGCCAAAAGGCCGTCCGGCAAAAAATAGCGCGGTTGCGCATTTTGCCGCCGTCCACTCGAAAAACCTCTTGAACCTTATACGCAACAGGCGCACCTTTCGCCTGTCAGCAACCTGTTGAAGGGCGCTGGTGATTGAGGGCAGACAGTCCTCGCCCCAAACGAAAGGAGGACGTCATGTCTTCCGAGTTTTATGCACCAAGCCTTTCACGCAACCTCGTCCGCACCGGCGGCGCGGGGTACCGGGAAAATGCATCGCTGCGCCTGCTTCTGAACGCTGCTGAAGAAACGGCCTTTCGCCAGGATCGCGATACCTGCTTTTCGGTCTTTCCCGATTTTGGCGTCCAGACCGACGTGTTGAAGAGAGCCGTTCCCGCGGGCCGCATCCGCCTGTCCAAATCGACCCTGTCCTTCGGGAAACATTCACTCACGGGACCACCTTCGCCCTGAGGCTGAAGGCGATTCCGCCCCCCTGTCCGCCTTGAGCGACCATGCTCACGCGTTACATCAAATACCGCTTCAACACGAGGAGAACACCATGGCCAAGGGTCAATTGCGCAGCAACAAGGAAGTCCGCAAACCGAAGAAGGACAAGACCAAAGCCGCGGAGGCAGCACCGACCGGTTCGCAGGTCAAGTTCGCAAACGCCACGACGGCGGATGGCAAGAAGAAATAACAGGGTTTGAGCTGGCCGCCGGCAGATTATAGAGGGTAAAACATCCTTTTAGCTTCCGGACTTGTTTTGGCCACATTGCCCACCTATATAGCTCATATAGCAGCTGCTGGTGAGCGCGAATGAAATTGTCGTTCGCAGTTGTTTTAGTCGCTTTAGACTTTTGACCACGGATGTACTGGCACTGGTGTTGAAAGCGATATGAGGAAGGTCGGTGCAATATTGCCCCGGCCTTTTTTGTTGCCCGCAATGCCGAAGATTACAGATTACAAATATCTCCGAACGGGCGACCACCAGCCGAATTAACTTGCCTATCGCCCGCAAAGGGCGCACGCTTATTCATCGGTAATCAATGGGCGTTACCGCCGTCAGGCTGCTATGCCGTCCGCAAGCCCCCGTCCTGCGCATGTCGTTGACCGACAGGACCGTTTCGCAAATTTACACGACATGCACGGCGGCATCGGCCGGGACACCGGAAACGGTTTTCTTTGGAAAAGCCCGTCGTTTCAAAACGTTGAAGCGTCCTTCCACAGCGTCCCCACGGACGCTTGGCGCTCCGGCTTTGTGTACTCCACAGAAAGGAGGACGTCATGTCTTCCACATGCGACAATTGTATCATCTCATCACGAGACCTGAAAATGCTTCAAACGGTGCTCGAAGGTCTCGGTTATGACCACCACCTCATAGATGATGAAGCCCTTCTTTATAACAATGCGGCCCGCAAGGTGATCCAGCTGTTTCAGGACGGACTGACCGACCCGGACGATCTTTCCGAGGAAATGCTGTTTCTGTTCGGCACTCACAAACATGAACGTGTGAAGGCGTGGAAACCGCTGCCGCGTTACGCGATCCAGGGCCTGCCGCCGCTCTATCGGTGAGGAAATGTACCCTCGTGCCTTGCATGAAGAGCAATCTTCAAAATCACCGATGAAAATAACGGCTTGGCAAATGCCATATATCAGGCAACACTGAAATGGAGCGTCCTGAATGCGTTCTAGCGCAACACGGGACGCTCCCCGTATGGAATTGCAGCATCGGATATTGCAGAGCCACGACTGGCTTGCGGCGATGTCTGAACCGGGTTTCATATCGGCAAGTTTTGCGTCTGCGTGGAGGGTGGAGTATGACGTATGACTGGAGCGGCCGCAGGATGCGGCGTATGCGAGCGGCGAAACTGACGATCATCAGCCTCGTCGCGGCATTCATACTGACGGCTCCGATCTTTGCGCATTACTGAAGCCGCCCAAATTTAACCTCCGATCAAACCGTCTGGCTGATCTTTGCCGGCTTTTTCAGACGGTTCTTCAGCCATTTCTGAACGGGCTGATCATAATGCACCGTCAGCCACCAGGACAGGCAGGTCGTCCCGACCAGGAAAGCGATGCCGGCCGGCAAAGCCATGTTCGTCCCATCGACCACGGGCATCAGAAGCTCCGTCCAGGCAAGAAGCGGAATATGCAGAACATACACCGCATAGGACGCCGTCCCCAAAAACACCGACACCATTGCCGTCCCGCGGCCCGGAACCGTCTGGCTTGCGACGAACAATAGCAGCGGCCAGATGAAAAGCACGACCGTAAGATCAAAAAACGGTCGAAGCTCCCGCGTCATCGGCACGGCGAGGATGAAGCAGACCAGCAGAAGACAGAGAGCAGCCTGTACCGGCCGCAGCCGCGGCGCGCGGTTACGGTAACGATAAATCAGCGCACCGACGAAAAATGAGAAAAATACCCGCCCCATGCCGGCATACATTTCATTCCAGCGAAAACCCGCATGCAGCCTGCCAA
Source organism: Agrobacterium burrii (assembly GCF_017313405.1). NCBI lineage: Bacteria > Pseudomonadati > Pseudomonadota > Alphaproteobacteria > Hyphomicrobiales > Rhizobiaceae > Agrobacterium > Agrobacterium burrii. Next base: position 38,799 of record NZ_JAFLNA010000015.1, on the reverse strand, counting down.
ACTCAGCGGCGGCCACCATCAGCACAATGGCGCTGACGGCCAGCACCGCAGCCGTCTGTTTCGTTGTGGCCCGCACGCCCCAACGGGCATAAAACACATTCACCACCAGTTCATTGAACAGCGACCATGCCGGGCTGACGAGGAACAACGCGCCGTTGAGGGTAAGCGTGAAGGGAGCTGGCAGAAAGAGAAGTCCCGTCACCAGAGCGAAAGCCAGCTCGACGGGATCGATATGACGATGAAGATCATCAATCGGCGTCGGCAGGCCCAGCACATAAAGACAGATGAAATAGGCGGCCATCAAGGCCAGCGCCAACCCGTAAAGCGGATAAAGACGTGCAAAGCGCGCCTTCATGAAAAAGCCGGGGGTAATCGCTCCCTCGAGCAACCTCCTGCTATAGGCATGCGCCAGCACAAAACCGCTCAAGGCAAAGAACAGATCCACCGCGAGATAGCTCGACGCCGTGCTTTTTCCGAAAAGCTGCTCGGCATGACGGTGAACGATGAAGAGGGCAGCCACACCCCTTATGCCGTCGAGCAATATGAAGCGTTCCGGGGACGATTGGACCATGGCGTTGAGGCTCGGTGAGACTGGACGATATTATTCTACAAAAACGAGGTTTACCGCGCAGCGGTTCATCGCTTCCAGTCACAAACTGTTTAACGCAGCACACACTGCGCAATATTATGAAACGCTTCCCCTTGGCCGACACTCTTCCGCAGACGTTAAAGGCGTGCTACGTCCGGATGTCATCGATGCATTGCCCCTTTGACTTTGCGCATCACGCCCCGCGAAAACCGGCTTCGATTTTTGTGGGATACCCTAAGCGCAAATCTGACCGGGCGGATCGGAGACAGGCAACTTTCGCGGAGTCCCATTATGTCCAGCATTGCAGACCGTATCAGAAAAATCATCGTGGACCAGCTTGGCGTAGACCCCGCCACGGTCGTCGACGACGCCAATTTTGCTGACGATCTCGGTGCCGATTCCCTCGAAGTCGTTCAGGTCGTCATGGAAATCGAAGAAGAATTCGGCGTGGAAATTCCCGATTCCGCCGCAAACACGATCCTGACCGTGGGTGATGCCATCCGCTTCATCGAAAAAAACAAGGCCTGATTTCAGGCCTGATTTTGGGCGTACGCGGCAGCGGCGGGTTTACCCCGCCGACAGCGCCGCAACGGGCGACAGCGGATTGCGGTCCGGCCTGCTCCATGGCCTGTGGTGAGGGTTCACTCTGCACCGCAACCTGCAAGGGTGCCGAAACGCCGAAAATAGCTGTCCCTTCTTCCGGGCGGACCTTGCGCGGCGCAAATCGATCCCCGGCGTCGGGCTGGGGCAGGCCATCGCGAAGGAAATCATCGAACGCTTCGGCGACACGATCACCATCGCGAACCACAAAAAATGGCCTGATCCAGACCATGATCTTCGCCAGAGCGGGGGCTTGAAAGACGGCCGGGCACCATCCGCCCGGCGCATCTTTCGCTGGGTGTAAAAGATATATGATAAAATTAGTCATGTTTATTGCCATGGGGTGATTTTTCACCTATGCAGCCCGTGATCGTTCAATCCTTCCGACCGGGAACCCGCCTCATGTGGAGCAAGCCCACGTCCCGCGCACGCATCGATGATGCCGTACAGCTCTATTATGAGGAACTGTGCAAGGCCATGAACCGTCGCGGACACACGACTGCCATTTCGCAGGAGATCGTCCATGATCTTTACGTGCGCCTGACCGGCAAACCCCGGCTTCCCGAAAATACCTCGCTCATCCGCGCCTTTCTGGTGCGCGCCTGTGCCAATCTCGGCATCGACCGCCGCCGCCGTGAACAATTCGAGCGCAGGCTGCTTTCCGGCAGCATGGAGGAAGCGCTTGCCGCGCCACAGCCGGTCAATGATGCCGATAGCCTCGCCGACCGGGAACATCGCCTGAAAGTGCTGCGCCGCGCCGTCATGTCGATGTCGCTACAGCGCCGGCAGGTCTTCCTTGCCAACAGCATCGGCAACCTGAATTCGGTTGAGATCGCCGCGCGAAGCGGCATCAGCAAGAACATGGTCGATCGTCATCTGCGCAAGGCCTATCTCCATTGCCTTGATTGCCTGGAGGAAACGCTGTGACGGGATCGGCAAAAAGCGCCTCGACGCTGCGCGAAGAGGCCGTCGACTGGTTCCTGCGGCGACGGGAAAGCCCGGACGACCTCATGCTGGCCGCGCATTTCGATGCCTGGATCGCCGGGGATGAACGACATGCAAAGGCCTATGAGCGTGTCCGATGTCTTATGGGCGACGCCGGCGCGCTTCTGGCGGCTGATCAGGCGTTTCTGGCCAAGGCAACGCGCAGGCGCGGCGGCGGCAAAGCCAAGGCGGCAGCGGCGGCCATTGCCGGCGTCTCGCTGCTTTCCGCCTTTTACCTCACCGACATGCCCATGCGTCTGCGTTCCGACCATATGTCCGGCACGGCGGAACGGCAGGTCGTCACCACGCCCGATGGTTCGACCATCACCCTGAACGCCCATTCCGCGATTGCACTGCGTTTCTCGAAAGAGGCGCGGCGCGTTGTACTGCTGCGCGGGGAAATTTTCGTTGAAGTCGCCCCCGATGCGGCGAGGCCTTTTTCAGTCGAGGCGGCAGGCGGCACGACCACCGCACTCGGGACAGCCTTCGATGTCGATATGCGCAACGAAGCGACGAGCGTGACGGTGCTGGAACACAGCGTGCAGGTGGAAACGGGCAAGCAGGGCCAGAATGGCCGGGTTCGTGAAAACCAGCGCATCGATTATTCGCCCAACGGCCAGCTTGGCAGCATAGAAACGGTCGATCCCTCCTCCGTCGCCGCCTGGCGCAACGGCCGCTTCATCTTCGAGGACAGGCCGCTTGCAGAAGTGGTGGAAACCTTCGAGCGTTATCTTCCCGGCCGCATCGTCATGACGCGGCAGAGCCTGCGGCAAAAGCGGCTGTCGGGCAATTTCGATCTTTCCAACCCCGGTGCCGCTCTTGCGGATCTGGTTGCCGCGCTGGAAATCGGCGTCATCAAAGCCGGCCCTTATCTGACGGTTCTTTATTGACTGAAATTTCTTCGCCGGGGGTGTCCTTAAAAAGCGGGTCCGTTCGTTCGTGGAGCAGAACAATATCTGCCGCCCCGGAGAGGTGCCCGAAATGACCAGACCAGAACCCGCTTTTCGCCACGGGACACGCGCCCGCGCATCGTTATTTTCCCTTTTGCTTGCCAGTGCCGCCGTGGCGGCTATTCCCGCGCAGGTCTCGGCGCAGCAAACCCAGAAGGTGGCGATCAACCTGCCCGCCGGCAACATGGCGACCGCGCTCAATCGTCTCGCCAGCCAGTCCGGCCTGCAGATGGTCTATGACGCCTCTGTCGCCAAAGGTCTGAAAAGCGCTTCCGTATCGGGAACCATGACGCCGGCCGAGGCGCTGGAGCGGCTGCTTTCGGGAACCGGCATTCGTTACCAGTTCATCGGCGAAAAAACCGTCCGCATGGAAATGGCCAACCGTTCCGCCACCGCCTCCGAAGGTGGTGAAAGCACCGTGCTCCAGCCGATTACGCTCAAGGGCGGACGCGTCTTCAACGGCGACGCCCCAAGCGTGGTCGAGATCGATCAGGCCGCCATCGAGGCCGCGCAATCCAACTCCCTGCCGCAACTTCTTCAGAAAACCCCGGGCGTCAGCTCCAGCGGCGGTGTGCGCTCGCAAGGGCAATCCACCTCCATTCGCGGCTTTGCCCGCCAATCCGACGTGCGGCTGCTGCTGGATGGCGCACCGAAGAATTTCGAGCGTTACGATCAGGGTACCGTCTTCATCGATCCGGAACTGCTCAAGCGTGTGGAAATCCAGAAAGGCGCGACATCCGTCCGTTATGGCAATGGCGGCTTCGGCGGCACTGTCATCATGGAAAGCAAGACGGCTTCCGACATGCTGAAACCGGGCCAGAGCTTCGGCGCATGGGGCAAGGCCAGCTTCCAGTCGGCCAACAAGCAGAGGCTCGGATCGGCGGCAATCTATGGCAAATCCGATTTCGGCGGCCCCGTGACCTATGACGGGCTTGCCTCGATCATCTGGCGCAAGAGCGACAATATGCGCGTCGGCGGCGGTCAGGTCTATGACGCGTCCAACGATAAGATCACCTCTTTCTCCGCCAATGCCGGTGCCGCCTATGACGGCCACGAGCTGCGCGCTTCGGTCATCTACGGCAAATCTGGCGATTACGGCCCGCTTGCCGCCAATCGCGGTGATCTCGGTCTGACGGCCTATTCCATCAAGACCTATGGTTATGACCTGGCACGGCTCAGGGCACTGGCTTGGCGCGACATGGAGGATTTTTCCTCAACGCTGAAATATTCCTATGACGGTGACAGCGACCTCGTGAATTTCAAGGCGATGGCGAGCTTTTCGGCCACCAGCCTCGACATGACCCGTCCGGCCATTCCGGGTTTCGTTCCGACAGGCTCGCTCGGCGGCATGCAGGACGACACGAAATATACCGACTTCAAGCTGGAGGCGGAAAACACGTCCAATTTCGAGCTCGGCGGCGTGTCCCACGTCGCCAATTATGGCGTGCAATATATGCGCCATGAGCGGGACTCGTGGATGTACGACATCGCCAACCGCACCAGCGCCCAATATAATTACGGCCGTTATGCCTCATGGATCAAACCGGAAGGCAAGCAGGAAACCATCGCCGCCTTCTTTCGTGACGAGATCAGCCTGACCGACACGTTCAAGGTGACGCCGGGCATCAGGTTCGACTATATCCGCTCGCAAGGCGTGCCCAATGCCGCGCCGCGTTACAACACACCCGCCGCCGGTCACGATTATTCTGCCGTGTCCCACAGCGGCGCGACGCCGGCTCTCAGCATGCGCTGGGAAGCGTTGCCCGGCACCACCTTCTTTGCCGACTGGGCCTATGCCATGCGCGCGCCCGTCATTGACGAACTCTATTCAAGCCAGAGCCTGGCAACCACGGCATCGGGAACCTCGCGTAACCTGAAGGTCGAGCGCAACAACAACTTCAATCTGGGTGTTTCCCAGCGTTTCGATGACGTGTTCCAGAACGGCGACAGCCTGACGGCCTCGATCGGCGGCTTTTACAACAATGTCACCAATCCCATCACCCGGCGGTTCGGCAGCGCCAACCTTGCCCGCGTCAAGAATGTGCCCTTCTACTGGAACACACCGTCCTACAAGATTTACGGCCTCGATGTCTCGGCGAGTTATGATTCCGACTACGTCTTCGGAAATCTCGGGCTTTCCTGGATGAACGGTTCCCGCAACGGCGCGATCAACGACGTCTATGGTCCCGATACCTATATGAACGACCTGTCGCCGCTGACCGCCAACCTTCAACTGGGTTACAAGTTGCCGGACTGGGATCTGGCGCTGAGCTGGAACGGCCAGTTCGTCGCCCATCAGGAGCGCACACCGGTCAATCAGGGTACCGGATACTTCTACGCACGGCCGGAAAGCCTTGGTTACGCCGTGCACGGCATCGCTCTCGACTGGACACCGAAGGAGGGTATGATGGCCGGGCTGGAAGTGCATGCAGCAGTCGAAAACCTGTTCGACAAATATTACTTCCCCTATCTCAGCGATGGTATCGCCGCCCAGCCGGGCCGCAATTTCAAGCTGTCGATCAGCCGCAGATTCTAAGCGGTGTAGCAAGCTGAAAACCAAGAGGGCGGAAACCGTTTCCGCCCCCTCACCCGTTGATCACTTTAGTTGAAGACTTTCGGCATAGGCCATCATCAGCGGCCCGACGCCTTTGGCGTCATCGGAGACAACCGGCTCGGTCAGGTAATAGTCCGGGGAGCCATCGCGATAATTGCCCTCGAAGCCGCCAAGGCCGGCAACATGGACGATGCCGGTAAGGCGGACGACACCCTCTTCGTCGGCCTTGAGCCGCGTTTCCAGCAATGCATCAAGCGCCCGACGGCCAGCCGCGCGGGCAACATCCGCCTCTTTACCTGATAAAAGCCGCAGCCGGCTCGCCCGCAGCAAGGCATAGGCGAACATTGCCGAGGCGGAGGTTTCCTCGTAATTGCCGGCAAGGGCCGGATTATCGAGCACCTGCATCCACAAACCGTTTCGCGTCTGCCGCGCAACAAGTCCGGCCAGAAGCAGACGCGTCTTTTCCCGAAGCTCCGCCGTCCTGTCATCATCCGGCAGGATGACCAGCGCATCCACCAGCGCTATGGCAAGCCAGCCCACCGCACGCGCCCAGATGGCCGGTGATTTGCCGCTTGCGGGATCGGCCCAGCGCTGGTCGCGGCTTTCATCATAGCCATGGACATAAAGCCCGCCGGCATCCGCCGTCAGTGCAAGCGCGGTTGCGAATTGTCGAAGTGCATCATCGATCAGTTCAGGCTGACCTGTCGCCTGCGCATATTCGATCTGGAAAGGCAGCCCCATATAAAGCCCATCCAGCCAGACCTGATGCGGGTAACGCTTCTTGTGCCAATAATTGCCCGCCTTGATGCGCGGATGGCTGTGGAGCTGGCCTGCCAGATGTTCTGCGGCAGCCAGATAACGCGCCTCACCCGTTTCCGCCGCCAGCGGAAAGAGGACGCGACCGGCGAGAACATGATCGATATTATATTCTTCCGGCTTGTAACCGGCGAGCGTTCCATCGGCCGATATCTGCACATCGATCAGACGATGAAGATGATCGCTCCAGCGTCGGTCTCCGCTTGCCTGAAACAGAAGCTGCAGCCCCCGATAGATACATCCATCCTCATAACACCAGCTGCCACCCTTGTAGTGCCGGTATCGTTTTGAGAATTGATCAAAATAATCAGTGGCTTTCATGAGTTTTCTCAACAAAATTACAACGCCTGCCAGCCCGACTTTCCAAGACCCTTCAGTCAGGGATGATGGGTTTGCCTTGTCCCATCGTCTCGACGGAAATTATGCCGCAGCTGACGGTGGCAACTTGAACAACGCCTCAGGATTATCCACCAAAGCACGTTGGCGCGCAGCGTCATCCGGCAACCAGCCGAGAACCAGTTCCGCAAGACGGGCATCATCGGGATAGGCTGAAGTCTCCCTGATGGAATTATGCGGCCAGTTGGTGCCCCAGACGATGCGTTCCGGCGCATGGGCCGCAATCACCCGCGAAAAGGCGGCAACGTCTTCATAAGGCCAGCTGTCGCGCGCGCTTTCATAGACGCCGGCAAACTTGAACCAGAGATTGCCGCGGTCGATGAGTTTTAGAAGTGCCGCCATTTCCGAGCCATCGGTTTTGATGCCCTTGAAGAACTTGCCGTGGTGATCGAACACCCAGCGCGAGCGGATTTTTTCAAGGCGCGGCAGGTGATCAAGCAGCGTATTGCCATCAAACTGCACCGCCACCATCCAGTCGGCGGCGTGCGCCCGCTCATCCACCACTTTCAGTTCGGACAGGTTCACGGCACCACCCGGCAGGTCCATGATACGTGCACCGACGGTACCGGCAGCGGTGAGGCTTTCCATGTCCTTTTCGGTCGTACTCGCATCGATGATGACAACCGCGCGGGCCGCTTCGCCGATCTCAGCAACGCAGGCAAGCGTATTGGCATTGTCGCGCTGGTGGGCATTGCCCTGGGTGATGATGACCCGGTCGATGCCGAGCCATTGCATCAGCTTTCGGTAGTCGGCGGGACCGGGAAGCGAGCCCGGCGGCAGGCCCGGCCCGCCCGGCAAGGCGGGGTAGCCGGGCAGATAAAGATGCATCTGCGTATCGACGGCACCCCTCGGAAAAGCAGGGTTCGGCGCGTCCCCCGTCAACTGGCGTTCAAGCTCACTCATGCGTCCGGCATCCTGAATTCGGTAAGGGCATCACGGTTGATTTCGATGCCAAGACCCGGACCATCGGGAATGGCGACAACGCCGTTGACCGCCTCGATCGGCTTGCTCAGAACCGCCTGCCGGAACGGATTGTAGGTGCGGTCGAATTCCATGATCGGCTCTATCGGATTGACGCGAACCGGATCGGGCGTCATCGCCGCCATGAATTGCAACGCGGCGGCGATCTGCACACCCGTGCCCCAGACATGCGGCACGATGCGCACGCCATGTAACGTGGCAAGCGTGGCGATCTTCTGCGTTTCGGAAAAACCACCGCAGCCGCAGAGATCGGGCTGGAGAATATCCACGGCACCGGCAGACAGCGCCTGCCACATGCCATAACGCCCGTGCCAGGTCTCACCGCCCGCAACCGGGATCGGCTGGCCGGCCCGCACGCGGGCATAGGCATCCAGCTGTTCGGGAACCACCGGCTCCTCGAACCAGTCGATGCCATAGTCGGCAGCGCGGTTGCCGAGCGTGATGGCTTCGGTGATGGTATAACCGTGATTGGCGTCGATCATCAGGCGCATATCCGGCCCGATCGCCTCGCGCACGGCGGCGATGACCCGGAGGTCTTCTTCGATGCCGAAACCGATCTTGATCTTGCAGGCGTGAAAGCCTTCCGCCCGGCGCTCCGCCATCTCCGAGGCATTGTCGGACACACGGTCGACGCCATCACGCTTGAAGCTGCCGGTGGCATAGGCGCGTACGCTTTCGCGCCAGCGCCCGCCAAGCAGCATGGAGATGGAAGCGCCGTAATGTTTGCCCTTGATATCCCACAGCGCGATATCGATGCCGGAAAGCGCCGTGAGGCTGAGGCCGCGCTGGCCCTGATCGCGAAGGGCATTATAAAGCATGGCCCAGAGCTTTTCGGTCTGGCGCGGGTCCTGGCCGATAAGCCAGCCCGCGTAAGCCTGAACCACGGCGGCGTTCGGTCTGGCCGGGCCGAGGCATTCGCCCCAGCCGACCGTTCCGTCATCACATTCGATCTCCACCAGAATATGGGCGCGGCGATCAAAGCGCATGGAAGCGCTTTCAAACGGCGTGTCCAGCCGGTGTTCGAGCAGATGCGTGCGCACCGCAGTGATTTTCATGGCTCCCCTCCCGTTATGCCGTGATCAGGCTTTACGCTTGTGCGTGCCGATCAGGGCTTCGAGCATGCCGATTTCCTCATTGGTCAGGTCCTTCAGCGGCGCACGCACCGGCCCGGCGTTGAAGCCCTGCAGGCGCACACCGGCCTTGACGGCGGAGACGGCATAACCCTTGGCGCGGTTGCGAATGGCCATGAACGGATAGAAGAAATCTACGAGAATGCGCTCGCATGTGGCGCGCTCTCCGGCACGCAGCGCCGCATAGAACTCGTTGGCAAGGCCGGGTACGAAGTTGAAGACGGCCGAGGAATAGGTGGTGAAACCGGCGCCGAGATAGGCTTCGGCAAACAGTTCCGCCGTCGGCATGCCGCCGAGATACATCAGGCGGTCGCCCATCTTGGCGGTGATCTGGCGAACGAGACCGATATCGCCGGTGCCATCCTTGAAACCGACAAGGTTCGGGCACTCGTCGCAAAGACGCGCCAGCGTATCGGCCTGCAACACGGAGTTGTCGCGGTTATACACCATGACGCCGATGCCGACCGACTGACACACCTTCTTGATATGGGCGTAAAGACCTTCCTGCGGCGCATCGATGAGGTAATGCGGCAGAAGCAGAATGCCATCGGCACCTACCTTTTCGACCGAGCGGGCGATATCGACGGCAATTTCGGTGCCGTAACCGCAGCCGGAAACGATGGCGGTTTCGCCGGCCACTTCCTTGGCGGCGGCAACGATGGTGGGGATTTCATCCGGCTTCAGCGAGAAGAACTCGCCCGTACCGCCGGCGGCAAACAGCACCGGCGCTTTGTAACCGGCGAGCCATTCGACATGCGCCCTGTAGCTATCGGCTGCAAAACGACCCTCGGCATCGAAATGGGTGACCGGGAAGGACAACAGACCGGAGCCGAGCGCCGTCTTGATTTGTTCGGGATTCATCATCGAAATTCCTCTGCAAGTTCACTGACTGAAAGCCACCTAAGCTGCTTGCCGCATCTTTGTCAACAACTCATCATACATCTTGTATGATGAATTTGGAAAATCTGTCACAGATCAGCGCGCCAGCCATCCGCCATCGACATTGAGGATGGCGCCATGCACGTAATCCGCCGCTGGCGACGCCAGAAACACCGCAGCTCCAGCGATATCTTGCGAATGCCCCCAGCGACCAGCCGGAATGCGCTCCAGAATGGCCTTGTTGCGGGCCACATCCGCGCGCAGCGCCTCGGTATTGTTGGTTTCGATATAGCCGGGTGCGATGGCATTCACATTGATGCCCTTTGCCGCCCACTCATTGGCCAGAAGCTTGGTGAGACCGGCCACGCCATGTTTCGCCGCCGTGTACGACGGCACGCGAATGCCGCCCTGAAACGACAGAAGCGAGGCGATATTAACCACCTTGCCGGAGCGGCCTTTGGCCAGCAGCTCTTTTGCGAAAGCCTGCGTGGTGAAAAACAGCGCCTTGAGATTGACGTCCATCACCTCATCCCAGTCGAGTTCGGAGAACTCGACGGAATCGGCACGGCGGATGATGCCGGCATTGTTGACGAGGATATCGAAACCGGCGTCAGCAAAACTGTCCTTCGCCGCCAGCGGATCGGCAAAATCGATGAGCAGCGCGCTGGCCTTGCCGCCATCCTTGGCGATGATATCAAGCGTTTCATCCGGCGCACGGCGGGCGGCGCAGACAACCTCCGCGCCGGCAGCGGCAAGACCCACCGCAATCGCCTGGCCAAGACCGGTATTTGCGCCCGTGACGAGCGCCTTGCGCCCTTCAAGCGAAAAGGGGTTTCTCATTTCAGATCCCCCGGCTGGATGAAGTCCATGTCGGTATAATCGACATTGTCGCCAGCCATCGCCCAGATGAAGGTGTAAGAGCCGATGCCGGCACCGGAATGGATCGACCAGGGCGGCGAAAGCGCGCCTTCTTCATTGGAAATGAACAGATGGCGGGTCTCCTGCGGCTCACCCATCAGATGCAGCACGCGCGACTTTTCATCCATGCCGAAATAGAGATAGGCCTCCATGCGGCGGTCATGAATGTGCGAGGGAATCGTGTTCCAGACGGAACCGTCCTCCAGCATGGTATAACCCAGCACCAGCTGGCAGCTTTCCATAACGAGCGGATGGATGAACTGGTTGATGGTGCGCTTGTTGGAGGTCTCCGTCGCGCCCAGCTTGACTTCCTTGCTGTTGGCAAGGGTAACCAGCTTGGCCGGCAGGCTGCGATGCGCCGGGCAGGAGGTGATGTAGAAGCGGCCAGCGCCATCAAAAGTGACAGCACCGCTGCCCGCGCCGAGATAAAGTACATCGCCGCGATTGAGCGTGTAGGTCTCACCGCCGGCGCTGACCGTGCCGGTCTCGCCGATATTGACAATGCCCATTTCGCGCCGGTCGAGGAAGGACGGCGTCTTGGTCTCTTCCACCTTGTCCAGCGTCAGCGGCGCACCATCAGGCACCGCGCCACCCATCACGAACCGGTCGTAATGGGTATAGATCAGCCTGATTTCACCGGAACGGAACATGTCGTTGGCGAGGAAATGCCGGCGGAGCCCTTCGGTATCCAGCGTTTTTGCATATTCCGGGTTCACGGCCTGCCTTGTTTCGACGGTCAACATCAAACTCATCCTTCATGATTGTTGCGTATGGCACATAATATATGTTATCCGCTTTTTGTACGATCTGTATGACAAGGTCAAGAGGCACGCCATATCTCGACCACGTCGCAGACGGGCAAAGCTGAGGGAGAATGGCAATGAAACGGCTTCTTGTTACCGGTGCGGCGGGTCAGCTTGGCCGCGTCATGCGTGAACGTCTGGCGCCGATGGCCGAGATATTGCGTCTTGCCGATCTCTCCCCGCTCGATGCGGCCGGTCCGAACGAGGAATGTGTGCAATGCGACCTTGCGGATGCGGATGCCGTGGATGCCATGGTTGCCGGTTGCGACGGCATCGTTCATCTGGGCGGCATATCGGTGGAGAAACCCTTCGAGCAGATCCTTCAGGGCAATATCATCGGGCTTTATAATCTCTATGAGGCCGCCCGCGCCCATGGCCAGCCGCGGATCGTCTTTGCCAGTTCCAACCATACGATCGGTTATTACCCGCAAACCGAGCGGCTTGGCCCCGATGTTCCGGTGCGGCCGGATGGTCTTTACGGCGTCTCCAAATGTTTTGGCGAGAACCTCGCCCGCATGTATTTCGATAAATTCGGGCAGGAGACGGCGCTGGTGCGCATCGGCTCCTGCACCCCGGAGCCTGTCAATTGCCGCATGCTGTCCACCTGGTTTTCCTACGATGATTTCGTGTCGCTGATCGAGGCGGTGTTTCGGGCACCAGTGCTCGGCTGCCCCATCGTCTGGGGCGCGTCGGCCAATGAGGCCGGCTGGTGGGACAATTCGCATCTCGGCTTCCTGGGCTGGAAACCGAAGGACAATGCCGAGGCCTTCCGTCAGCATATAGCCGAGACGACTCCGAAGCCGGACCCGAAGGATGCGTTGGTGCGGTTTCAGGGCGGCACGTTTGTCGACAACCCGATCTTCAAGCAGAGCTGAGTGATCAGCGGGATTGCAAGCCGGGCCGCGAATAACGTATCGAGGACATCCGGAAGCAACCCCGCACCCTTTTTAGAACGGCGACACAGATGACAAAAGCGACAACCTCCGAACCGGCAGCTCCGCAAGCCAAGACGCTTGTGGTGAAGGTTTCGGAGGAACTCCGCAGCCAGATCGCCAAGGGCCGTTACAAGACGGGCGAGCGCCTGCCATCGGAAGCGCAGCTGACGCAGGAATTCGGCGTGAGCCGGACAGTGGTGCGCGAGGCCATCGCCTCGCTGCGCTCCGACGGTCTGGTCGAGCCGCGTCAGGGCGCCGGCGTCTTCGTGCTGGAGCCCGCACCCGTGGAGCGACGCCCCTTTCACAATGTCGATCTCGCCCGGGTTTCCTCGCTGATCGAAATGCTGGAACTGCGCACCGCCGTGGAAGGCGATGCCGCTGCCCTTGCCGCCATTCGCCGCTCTCCGGCGCAGGAGGAAAAGATCATCGAGGCCTTCGATGCCTTCCGCGCCAGCGCCGCAAAGGGAATTCCCACGGCCGAAGCCGATTTCGCCTTTCATCTTGCCGTGGCCGAAGCGACCAACAATCCGCGCTTCAGCGAGTTCCTGCAGGTGCTCGGCTCAACCGTCATTCCGCGCCGCGCCGTGGCCGAAAACGGCTCGGAAACCGTGCTTTCCCCCGCCGATCTCAGCCGTCTCGTCGGCGAGCACGAGGCCATCCTGATCGCCATACAGGATGGCAACGAGGATGCGGCGCGAAGCGCCATGCGCAACCACCTGAAAAGCAGCCAGACGCGTTATCGCGCCATGCTGCGCGCGCCGCGCTGAGACGGCCGGCCTCAACCGCATTAAAAGACCAAGGAGAACGACATGCAGCAGCTTCCCAAATTCCCCACCGTTTCACCCGATGACGGCGTGGAGCGCACCGTGCTTTCCGAAGCGCCAGAGCTGATGGTTGTGTCCTTCCGTTTCAAGACCGGCGCGGAAGGCAAGCTGCACAGCCATCCGCATGTGCAGTCCACCTACGTCGCCAGCGGCAGCTTCCGCTTTTACCGCGATGGCGAAGCTTATGATCTGCAAAAGGGCGACAGCCTGATCATTCCCGGCCATGTCGAACACGGCTGCCTGTGTCTGGAAGAGGGTGAGCTGATCGATTGCTTCACCCCGCGCCGCGACGACTTTCTCTAAACCGGCGTCAGTCCCCGGATAAATCCCTGAGAGTGCGTGGCAGGCTGTTCATGCACTCCGCACCTGATGATGTGACGAGGAACTGGTCCTCGATCATCAGTGCGCCCATCCCTTCGCCGTAAAAAGGCGCTTCGAGCGCAACCACCATGCCGGGAAGAATGATTTCCGGATTGTCATGGGAAAAGAACGGCCATTCCTCGATACCAACGTCACCGCCGACGGAATGGCCGAAATGACCGCGATAATATTCGCCGAAACCTTGCCTGCGCATCGAGGCCAGCACGGCGGCGTGCACCGCGCCAAAGCTATTGCCGGGGCGGAGCGCTTCCAGCCCGCAGGCGAAAGCCGCTTCCAGCGCCTTGAAAATATCGGCAGCAAGAGCCGAGACCGGCCCCCACGAAAAAGTCCGCGCACCGTCAGAGGAATAACCGTCTACCAGCGTGCCGACATCGGCCTTGATCAGCGCGCCCGGAGTGACCGCTGCCGTCATATCTGACAGGGCCGGACCGACGGAAATATAGTCCCAATGCCCGCTCAGCGAAAAACCGGATTTTGCAGCATATGCCTGCACGCCGGATTTCCAGGCGGCGGAGAGTTGACCAAGGGCTGCTCCCGGTCGGACGGCGGCCGCCATCTCGACCAGCCCTGCCTCGGCGGCGGCTGCCGCCTGCCTGAGAAGTTTGATCTCGCGTTCTGACTTCACCGCCCTCAGACGTTTCAGCACCGTCGAACCATCAATCCAGTTCACGTCGGGCAGCGCCTGCTGAAGCGCTGAAAAATCGGCGGCGGGCATGAATTCCAGATCCGCACCAATGCGCGCCGCAGACAGCCCACGCTCCCGCAGCAGATCGGAGAGCAGGCCGAAACAGGCGGTACGATCGAATGTCTCTGGCCGCGGCCCACCGGAATTGTTACGGCGATAGGCATCGTCCACCTGCGCGATGGTTTCCACACCCGAAAGATCGACCATATCGATCCAGATGCGATGGCAGCGCAGATCGACATCAGGCGCGGCCTTCCCGACGAGCGCGGCGGCATGATCGCTGACGACGGCGGCGAGCCCTGCCCCGGCATCGGCCGGCACCAGCGCAATCGCTGAGCCCGCTTTGCCCCACATCGTGGTCACGCCGGCAGGAGCACCGACGGCATAACGGAAGGCTTCGGGCTGGAACAGCACCAGCGCCTCAATCTCCGCCTCCCGCATCAGCTGCTGCGCACGGCTTCGGTTGATATCGGTCATGGGAACCCCGGTGATTGTTTGGCAACGCGTTTCTGAACCTAGGCTTTAGCAGTCACCGGGAGAGGAAAGAAGGTGGAAGATGACATCTCCACGCTGAGAATCGTCAGTGGGAGCGAGCGGATGCCACTTGTTTCTTCTCCCCGCCGGGGAGAAGTCCGCGGCAGCGGGATGAGGGGGCAAGGGTAGAGATATTCGGAGAGCTTGCCCCCTCATCCGACCCTTCGGGCCACCTTCTCCCCGGCGGGAAGAAGAAACACGTGGCACCGTATTGCCTATCGAACAGAGGCGGCGGGAAACCCGCCGCCTCATTGTCTTTCAAGCCTCCAGCCACTTCACCTGCTCATCCGTCAGCGCAATATCCAGCGCCGAAAGGCTGTCCTCCAGCTCCGCAATCGTGCGCGGCCCGATCAGCGGAATGACCGGGAAAGGCTGGGCGATGACATAAGCGAGCGCGATGTGGATCGGGTGGCGGCCCAGCTTCTGCGCAAGCTCGATTGCCCGGTCGCGGCGGACGAAATTGCGGTCGGAATACCAGACACGGACGATCTCCTCATCGTCATGCTTGTCGCGCCCTGCCCGGTCGGTGAAGAACCCCCGCCCTTGACTGGACCATGCGAAGTTGGGGATCTGGCGCGATTGCAGCCATGTCTTCCACTCGTCATCAGATGCAGCAACGCAGCCCGCCCAGATGGGATCGAGCATTTCGGCAAGCGAAAAATTGTTGGAAAGCGCGCCGGGGGCCTGTTTGCCATTCTTCTGCGCATAAACCGCCGCTTCATCCATGCGCTCGCGCGTCCAGTTCGAGCCGCCGAAGATGCCGCGAATCCGTCCACGCCGGACTTCGGCATCCATGGCGTCGACAAATTCACCGACCGGCACGTCGGGATTATCGCGATGCATGAAGTAGGCATCGACATAATCCGTTTTCAGTCGCTCCAACGACTGGTCGAGCTGGCGCGCGATCACATCCGGGTAGCAGAGCGGCGAATGCGCGCCCTTGCCAATCAGCACGATCTCCTCACGCGGCACATTGCGGCTGGTGTGCCAGTCGCCGAAAATCGCTTCGGTCCTGCCTGCGCCGTAGACATAGGCCGTATCGAAAAGATTGCCGCCGGCCTCGTAAAAGGCATCCAGCGTCAGGGATGCGGAGGCGAAACTGGGGAAGAACTCGAAACCGAGCGCGACCACGGAGGCCGGTTTGGCAAGGCCCGGTATCTGCCGCTTCGGAACCGAATTTCCGGCAACGACCTTGCCACCGGCAATATTTCCGCTGCGCGATGTCGCCTTTTCGACGCTGTATTCCAGCCCGACGGAAGCCCGCCACTGGTCCATGACACGCAGATTGCCGAGGCTGTCGGCCCAGGCCATGCCGAGTGCATCGAATTCCTTTTTGCCCTGACGGATCGCCTCGCCCGCCGCATCGACCTCGAAGGAATAAAGCCAGCGATCCTCCGGCACCTCGATGGTTTCGACCTTGTCGCCCCTGATGATATCGATCCGGCCGGTGCCGCCCTTGTGGCCGGCGGCGAACCAGAAATCCTTGACCTCGATGCGGCCTTCCGAACCGATGATGCGCAACACATTGTCCTGCCCCGCCATGATCGAGCAGGAGACTTCGGCGACGATGCCGTTTGAAAATTTCAGCACGGCGGAGGCCCATTCATCGACACCCGACTGGCCGAGATGCGCCGCACCTGCGACCTTTTCCGGTTCGGCGAAGAGTTTTCCGTCTACTGCACCGGCAATCAGCCGCACCATGGAGACCGGATAACCGCCGACATCGAGAATGCCGCCGCCTGCCATTTCATTGGCGAAAAGCCGGTGATCGGCCCGGAACGAGCCCATGTTGAAACCGAAGCTGGAGCGGATGATGCGGACATCGCCCACCGCACGGCTATTCACCAGTTCGACCAACTTCGCCGTCTGGGGGTGAAGGCGATACATATAGGCTTCACCGGCGAAAACGCCTGCCTTTTTCGCCTCGTGGAAAATGGCGTCGGCATCATAGGCGGAAAGGGCGATGGGCTTTTCCACCAGCACGTTCTTGCCGGCGCGGATCGCCTTGATCGCCCATTCGGCATGGCCGGTATGGGGTGTAGCGATATAGACGGCATCGATATAGGGATCGGCAAGCAGCGCATCGTAACCATGAATGATGCGCGCACCGGCGAAAGCCTCGGCAAGGCCGGGCTTGTCCGGGTTGCGGGTGGCGATGGCCTCTAACCGGCCGGTGCGGGAATGGGCGATACCGTCAGCAAAGGTTCTCGCGATGGTGCCCGGGCCGATGATGCCCCAGCGGATCGGTTGTTCGGTCGTCATGAAATCCTCGTCTTTGATGTGGGTGCTTGGGAAAGGGTTCAGCGCAGGCGGGTGCCGTCGCTATCGAAAAGAAAGGCCTTGCGGGCGGAAAGGCCGACCGTCAGCCGGTCGCGATTGCCGACATCGCGCGATTCCGGCCGCTCGATGATAAGCTGCTCGTCGCCTGCGGTGCGGGCATAGACATAGCTGGTATTGCCGAGATGTTCGGCGACATCGACATGCACGGTGAGATCGGCATCACCCCCACCCGCATCGGCAAAATGTTCGGGCCGGATGCCGAGCGAGACTTTGCTTCCTTCGTTCAAACGGTCCCTTATCGGCAGGGTCAGCCGCACCGCGGGATCGCTGTCGAGCGACAGCGTGGCGCTCTCCGCGCCGCCGCCGATGATGGTGGCGTCGAGAAAATTCATCTTCGGCGAACCGACGAAACCGGCGACGAAGCGATTGGCGGGATCGTCATAGAGATCGAGCGGCGCGCCGACCTGCTCGATATTGCCCGCCCGCAGCACGACGATCTTGTCGGCCAGCGTCATCGCCTCGGTCTGGTCGTGGGTCACGTAGATCATCGTGGTGCCGAGCTGCTTGTGCAGGCGCGAGATTTCCACGCGCATCTGCACCCGCAGCTCCGCATCGAGGTTCGACAAGGGCTCATCGAACAGGAAGACCTGCGGTTCGCGCACGATGGCGCGGCCGATGGCGACGCGCTGGCGCTGGCCGCCGGAAAGCTGCTTCGGCCGGCGCTGCATCAATTCGTTGATCTGCAGGATGTCGGCGGCGCGGCTGACGCGCTTTTGCGTATCGGCCTTCGGATTGCCGTTCATTCTAAGGCCGAAGGACAGGTTTTCGGCCACCGTCATATGCGGATAAAGCGCATAGGACTGGAACACCATGGCAATGCCGCGATCGGCCGGATCGGCATCGTTGACCGTCCTGCCGCCGATGCTGATATCGCCGTCCGAAATATCCTCCAGCCCGGCGATCATGCGCAGCAGCGTGGATTTGCCACAGCCGGAGGGGCCGACGAAAACGACGAACTCGCCATCGGCAATATCGAGATCGGCGCCGTGGATGACTTCCAGCGCGCCATAACGCTTGACCACGTTCCTGAGCGAAAGTTCCGCCATGCGGCCTCCCCTTACTTGACTGCCCCGGCGGAAATGCCGGCGATGAAGTGGCGCTGCAAAGCCACGAAAACCACGAGGATGGGCGCGGTGAGCAACACCGCCCCCGCCATGATGCCGCCCCATGACACTTTGGTAAGCCCGATGAGGGTGCCAAGCGCCACGGGAGCGGTCATCATTCCTGGGCGGGAATTGATGAGAAGCGGCCAGAGATAATTATTCCACGAGGCCAGGAAGAGAATGATGGAGAGCGCCGCCATGGTGGGCCGCGCCAAGGGCAAGGCGATGCGCAGGAAGATCTGCCATTCCTTGACGCCTTCCACCCGTGCCGCATCGAAAAGCTCCGTCGGCATCATCGAGAAGGATTGCCGCATGAACAAAACGCCGAGCGAGTTGAACAGCGGCGGCACGATCAGCGCCACCCAGGTGTTGGCGAGTTTGAACTCCCGCGCCACCATGATGAATTGCGGAATGACCACGACCGCGAAAGGCAGAGTGATGGTGCCGAGAATGATGGCGATCACCACCCCGCGACCGGCAAAACGATACCGCGCCAGCGCCCAGCCCGCCATCGACGTCAGGAACACCGAAAGAACGGTATAGATGACCGCAACGGTGATCGAGATGAACATGGCCCGCAGGAAATTGGTGTCCGCCTGCAGGTTCTGGAAGTTCTCGATGAAGTTGGTGGAGGGCACCAGCACGATATCAGGGCTGAAAATGCCATAATCCGGCATGGTCGAGAACACGAACATCATCCACAGCGGAAACAGCCAGATGATGGCAAGTGGCGTCAGCGCCGCATGCAGCGCGATCTTCTGCCAGAAAAGCGTTCTGGATTTCGATCTCATTTCGGCTCCCTCCCGACCCAGAGATTAAGCAGGGAAATGGCGATGGCGAGCGCCGCCATGGTGTAGGCAATGGCCGAGGCATAACCGAAATTGAGCGAGGTGAAGCCCTGCCGGTACAGGAACAGCCCCAGCGTCTCCGTGCCGCCGCCCGGCCCGCCCCTGTTAGTGATGAGGAAGGGTTCTGCGAAAAGCTGCATGGTGCCGATGACCGACAGGACGACGCAGAAGAGGATGATGGGTTTAAGCAACGGCAGCGTGATGTAAAAGAACTGCTGGCGCTTGCTGACCTTGTCCAGCGTCGCCGCCTCATAGACATCGCCGGGGATGGATTGCAGCCCGGCGAGGATGATGATGGCGTTATACCCCGCCCACCGCCAGGTGACGGCGATGATGACCAGCGCCATGGCCGCATTGGCATTGTCGAACCAGGAAATGGGTGAAAGGCCGACAGAGGTGATGAGCTTGTTGATGATGCCGAAATCGGCGCTGAACATCAGCCGGAACACTGCCGCATAGGCGACTTCGCCGACGACCACAGGCGCGAAGAAGGCGAAACGGTAAAGCGGCCGCACCTTCAGGAGCGGCGAATTCAAGAGAACCGCCATGACGGTGGCGAGCGCGATCATGACGGGCACCTGAATGACCAGAATGATCAGCGTATTGTAGAGTGCATTATAAAATGCCGGATCGGCAACCAGCCGCCCCCAGTTCATGGAGGGTGCGAACCGCCACGGATTGATGCGCGTATTCTGGAACGACAGCATGAACGAGCTGATGATCGGCCAGACCCAGAAGGTGGCGAAAATCAGGAGATAGGGCGCGAGGAACGCATAGGCGATCCTGTTCCTAGACGGCATGACGACCTCCAGATGCCGGATGATAAGCCGGATAAATGGAAAGAGCTTGGAAGAGGCTGGCCCCATTTCAGGGCGAGGCCATAGCAAGGCAGTGCGGCAGGTTTCTTCTCCCCGAGGGGGAGAAGGTGGCCCGAAGGGTCGGATGAGGGGGCAACGCCAGTGACAAATCGCACCCTTGCCCCCTCATCCCGCTGCCGCGGACTTCTCCCCCTCGGGGAGAAGAAATTCGTGGCACCCGCTCGGCCCATAAACCGTCGGCTTATTCCGCGACGGGCAAACCCGTGGCCGTTTCAATCTGCTTGGCCGCATCATCCAGCGCCGCTTTCGCATCCGGATACCCGCCTGCGAAATATTTCGTCTGCGTCGCCTTGTAGATCGCATCCGCATCCGACTGGAACGCGGTGCCACGGCTCGGCACGATCTTCGGCAGGGTCGCCAGAATATCGCTCCACACCGCCTGCCCGCCCCAATAGGGCTGCTTTTCCTTGACGAAAGGATCGTCAATGGCGGAAAGCAGCGATGGAACGAGGCCGAAGGATTTCAGCATCGTCACCTGCCCCTCATTGGTGGTGAGCGCGTAATCGATATATTTCCACGCCGCTTCCTTGTGCTCGGAGGTCGAGCTGATCGCCAGTGACGAGCCGCCGAGATTGGCCGCATGCGGACCATCGGGCGTCAGGCTCGGCATGAGATACACGCCCCATTTTCCGGATAGATCGGGAGAACCGGAGCGAACCGTGCCTTCATACCAGGCGCCATACATCTGACTTGCGGCCTTGCCGGCCGTATTGGCCTGAATTTTCTCATCCCAGATCGCGGCCGTGATGATGCCCGCATCCTTCATTTCCTTGACCTTTTCAAGGGTCGCGACACAGGCCGGCTTGTTGATGGTAATGCCTGCGCCATCGGTCGAAAAGTAACCGCATCCCTGCTCATTGGCGATCATGCGGAACCATTCGCTGTCGCCGTTGAAATCGGCCTGCGCCATGACGGTGCCGGGATTGGCGGCCATGACCTTCTTGCCGGCGGCGATGAAATCATCCCAGCTTTTAATGGTTGCCGGATCGACACCTGCCTTCTCATAGAAGTCGCGGCGATAAAACACTGCCACTGGACCCGAGTCCCACGGAACGGCGTAGGCGGTGCCGTCAACCTCCAGCTCCGTGCGCTTGAAATCCGGAAAAAGCGCCTGTTTCTCAGGCGTGTAGCCAAGCTCGGTCAGATTGGCAAAACAGTCGGGAAAACGGCTCCAGAACAGCTCCGCCTCAAAATTCTCGACGGTGACTATGTCGGGAAGACCATCGCCACCGGCCGCACAAGCTGCCAGCGTCTTGTCAAAAACCTGATTGTTTCCAAGGTCTTCAACGACGATCTTGATGTCAGGATTCTGTTTGTTGAAGCCTTCCACCGTGGATTTCAGCGCGGAAGCCGCGACATTCCAGCTCCAGATGGTGACGGTTTCTGTTTGCGCGAAAGCCGGGGCTGCGAGGAGCACCAGAGCCGTAGACGCGCCAAGAAATTTAAAGCACATTGAAAACCTCCCTTTTTTCAATTGCCGTTCTTTAGCGAACATGGGCACATTAGCGGCGGCAGGAAATCTGTCTCGTAAAAAGGGAACATCGATTTGGCGGAAAGTAAGATTGCCGAAAGAGCCTTCTATCAGCCGGGTGCAAGCAGCATCGAAGGCATGCCGACGACGCTGCAGCTTTTTCACAATCATCCGCCCATCATGCTCCGGCCCCACTGGCACGCGCAGGTAGAGGTGAATTACGTGATGTCGGGATCGGTGCATTACCGCATGGGCGATCATGACCTGACGCTCAATGCCGGGCAGATGTGCATCTTCTGGGGCGGACAACCGCACCAGATGGATCGCTCTTCCGACGATTCCTTTTATACCGGCGCGCACCTGCCGCTGGTGCATTTTTTCCGCATGCGCCTGCCCGCCGCCGTCTCCGGCCTGTTGATGGGTGGTGCGACGATGGTGAGCGGTGAGACGGACCGGGCCGACGCGGAAAATTTCGGCCGCTGGTTCCGCTACGTCACCTCGGGCGATCCGGCCAAAGCCCAGCACGCCGTGGAGGAATTGTTGCTCAGGGTCGAGCGCATGTTCCTTGAGCCCTATTCCATCATCTCTGCCGCCGTGAATGGCAAACGGGAGAGCGATGACGAAGGCATGGCGCCCTCCATCGGCGTGGTGCGCATGTGCGATTTCATCGCCGCCAATTTTCTCGACGACATCGACGCGACCGAGATCGCCCGCGCCGCCTCGCTGCATCCGAAATATGCGATGAACCTGTTTCGCAAATCCACCGGCATGACGCTGATCAAATATCTGACACTGCTCAGGCTTTCCCGCGCGCAGGCGATGCTGATGACCGGCAAGGACAATATATTGCAGATCGCCATGGAAAGCGGCTTCGGCTCCGTCAGCGCCTTCAACAAGGCGTTCCGCCAGATTGCCGGCATGTCGCCTTCCGATTTCCGCCGCGACATGCGCGCCACGGCGGCTTAATCGTCCAAGACTTCCCGATCGGAGAACGCAGCACTACGCTGCCGCGCCGCCTGACGATAGGCCCGGGGCGAACTGCCCAGCATCCGCCGGAACATGGTGGTGAAGGCGGGTATGTTTTCATAGCCGGCATCGAGCGCGACATTGGTTACGGCCTCTCCCGCCGCAAGCCGGGGCAATGAGGCGAAAATGCAGGCCTGCTGTCGCCATGTGACGAAGCTCACTCCCAGCTCTTTGCGAAACAGCCGGGTAAACGAGCGCCGGCTGATGCCCATGGCCGCCGCCCAGTCATCGATCTCCACCCGCGCCACGGGCTTTTTCAGGAAATCGCGGCAGAGGGTGGCCAGCCGCTGGTTGTCGGGAAATGGCAATCCGAGCGGCCGTTCAGGCAAGCGATTGACCTCATCAAGCAAAAGCGCCCGCACCAGACCCTGCCTGTGAAAAGCGGCTGGCTGGTGTTCTTCGCCCAGCAGCTCCGAGATCAGGCTGGAGGCGAGATCGGTTATTTCAACGACCCGTGGAGCCTCTGCCTGGAACAGATCGGGATGGACGTAGATCGAGTGCATCTCCACCGTGGAGATGATCTCGGCCTCATGTTGCAGCCCGGCGGGAATGAGCAGCCCGTGGCCGGGCGGTATCATCCAGCGCCCATCCGCGGTGCTGACCAGCACGACACCCTGACGCGCGCACCATATCTGCACCCGGCTATGGCTGTGCGGCGGCGTCCGGTGTCCCGTGGGATAAACGCGGTGAAGCGCCAGCACCGGTTCATTGGTGCCGTCGATCAATTTCAGGCTGCGCTCATGCTCCTCCAGGCTCACACCCAGCGGCTGCCGCGATTTGATTTTTGCCATTTGGCCCACTCACAAAGAAAATCGTCCAGAACACAAATGCAGGCCAGAAACAATATGAATAAAAGCGGGAGGAAATAAAGACATGATTCCCGTCTTCCGCCGGGAACCCAAGAGGACTACATCATGGCCACCGTCACCAGCGCCGGGTTTAACCCGCAACGCACGGCGTTTTCGATCATCGCAGCCGCCAGCTTCTGCCACATGCTGAACGACATCATGCAATCGCTGCTGACGTCGCTTTATCCATTGCTGAAAGCCAATTACGCGCTCGATTTCATGCAGATCGGCCTGCTCACCTTCGCTTTTCAGGTCACCGCCTCGCTGCTGCAACCGGTCGTCGGCATGGTGACCGATCGCTGGCCCATGCCGTTCTCCCTGCCGGTCGCCATGCTCTCCACCTGCGCCGGCCTCATCACGCTCGCCTTCGCCCATAGTTTCGAAGTTCTGGTGATTGGCGCCTGCCTCATCGGTATCGGCTCGGCCATCTTCCATCCGGAGGCCTCCCGCGTTGCCCGTCTGGCATCCGGCGGCCGTCATGGTCTGGCGCAATCCTTCTTCCAGGTCGGCGGCAATACCGGCACGGCCATCGGCCCGCTGCTGGCCGCCTTCATCGTCATCCCGCTCGGCCAGTCCAGCCTCAGCTGGTTTTCAGTGATTGCGCTTGTTGGTTTTGGCGTATTGTCCTGGGTCGGCGTCTGGTACACCCGCCACCGGCGCGCGAATGTCGGCAAGGCCCCGGCCAGCCGCACCCTGCCGCTCGCACGCGGCACCGTGATGATGACGCTGGCCGTGCTGGTGGTTCTGACCGCGACCAAAAACGCCTATCTCGCCAGCCTTTCCAGCTACTTCACCTTCTACACGATTGAGAAGTTCGGCCTTGGCGTACAGGATGCGCAGGTTCTGCTGTTCCTCTTCCTCGGCGCTTCGGCCTTGGGCGTGTTCTTCGGCGGCCCGATCGGTGACCGGTTCGGTTCACGCGTCGTCATCTGGTTCTCGATCCTCGGCGTCATTCCCTTCGCGCTGATGCTGCCCTATGCGAACCTGTTCTGGACGGCCATTCTCGTCGTCGTCATCGGCTTCGTGTTCTCCTCCGCCTTCTCGGCCATCGTCGTCTTCGCGCAGGAGCTGGTGCCGGGTCGTGTGGGTCTCATCGCCGGCATGTTCTTCGGTTTCGCCTTCGGTTTCGGCGGCATCGGGGCTGCGGTTCTCGGCGTCTATGCGGATAAGGAAGGCATCGAATTCGTCTACCGCATCTGCTCCTACATGCCGCTGCTCGGCCTGTTGACGGTGCTTTTGCCCAAACTGCCAAGCCACCGCTAAGAGCTTCGCGTTCAACGCTTTTCAACACGGCGGTCACCTGTGATACTCAGGTGACCGCCGTAATCCGTTGAGCAAAGCCCTATCCATGCAAATCCCTATAAAATCGATCCTCGTTTTCCACGCCGCGGCAAGGGCGGGCAGCATTTCGCGGGCGGCGGAAGAGTTGAGCGTGACGCCTTCGGCCGTTTCCCAGCAGATCCAGTTGCTGGAAGGCCAGCTTGGTACGACCCTGATGGCGCGGGCGGGCCGCAAGGTGACGCTGACGGAAGCCGGCGAGCGTTATTTCTCGATGATCACCGCCCAGATCGAGCAGATATCAGACGCCACCGACAGCATTCGCGGCTTCCGTTCGGTCACGACGCTGACGATCCGGGCGACGCCCACCATTTCCAACAAATGGCTGCTGCCGCGCCTCGGCTCTTTTCTGGAGGAGCATCCCGAACTGGAAGTGCGCCTCGACGGCACCAATGAACCGACCGATTTTTCGCAGGAACTCGTCGATATCGAGCTTCGCCATGGCGATGGCCGCTGGCCGGGCCTCTTCGTGGAAGGGCTGGTGGAAGAAGAATTCCTGCCGGTCTGCTCACCAAACCATCCGGGTGCGGGCAAATTTCTGCCAGAAGACTTGCAGAACCAGCGGCTGATCCACTCGGTCAAGGCGCAGGCGCAATGGAACCACTGGTTTCCGCTGGCGGGCGTGACAGCCGAAAAGCGCTGGCGACGTGTCCTGTTCGACCGCAGCCATATGGCCATCGATGCCGCCGTGCTCGGCATCGGCGTGGCGCTGGAAAGCACCTTGATGATGGAGCGGGAGCTGCAGGACAAAATGCTGGTCCCGGCCGTGACGGACGCGCCGCGTATCAAGCTCGTGACGCAATGGATCGTTTGCCCGCATTCCCATCTGCGGCAGAGAAAAGTGACGCTGTTTCTGGAGTGGATGCGAAAACAACGCGACGAGTGGCAAACCCGTCGCGTTGTCTGATGTTTCAGGCAGTCCGGCTCCGCGTCAGTAAAGACCCATCAGTCGGATCGGCGCGAGTGTCAGATCCGGGAACAGCACGAGGGCGAGGATTGCGGCGACAAGGATGGACATCGGCGCAAGCGAGCCCTTGATCACATCCTCGATCGACATTTTCGCCACCTGCGCCACCGCAAACAGGCATACACCGACCGGAGGCGTGACGAGCCCAAGCGTCAGGGTGATGACCATGACGATCAGGAAGTGGATCGGATCGACCCCAAGCGAGACGGCCGGCGGCATAAGCACCGGGATCAGAATGAACATGGCGGCAATCGCATCCATGAACATGCCGACGACGATGAGGAACAGGAAGATCAGAACCATCGCCATGGTCGGCCCGGTGCTGATATGGCCAAGGAAAACCGCAACCTGCGCCGGCAGGCCGTCAAAGGTGAAAACCCAGGCCGCCAGTTTCGCCGTCGCTGCGATGAACAGGATCGAGCCGGATGTCCGCGCCGTCTCCATGAAGATGCCGAGCAGCGCCGAAAACGGGATCGTGCGGTAAAGTATGACGGCCAGAAACAGCGTGTAGACAACGGCAATGCCGGCCGCTTCCGTCGGCGTGAAATAACCATCGACAATACCGATCAGCAGGATCACCGGCGTCAGCATCGGCAGGATGGCCGCAAGGCCGGTCGTCACCACACGCCGGACGTTGAACGGCGTGGGCGGATTAAAGCCGTTACGCACCGCATAGATGTGATTGTAGACCATGAAGACGAATGCGAGGAACAATCCCGGCACCAGCCCTGCCACGAGCAGGGTTCCGATGGAGGCGTTCGCGACCGAGCCGGCGATGACGATGAGGATCGACGGCGGGATGATCGAGGAAAGCGTGGAGGTGCAGAGCGTCAGCCCCACGGCATATCCCTTCGGAAAACCGTGACGCTCCATGGCCTTGATCTCGATAGCGCCGATCGAGGCGATATCGGCAACGGACGAACCGGAGACACCGCCGAAAATCACCGACGAGGCGACATTGACGTGGCCGAGACCGCCGGGAAGCCAGCCGACAATCGCCTCGGCAAAGTCAAACAGCCGTTCGGCGACCTTGCCCCGTTCCATCAGAACACCGACAAGAATGAAAAGCGGCACCGCGACCAGAAGGAAGGAGTTCATGCCCGAAAACATGGTTTGCGCCAGAAGGTCCATCGGCATCGACGTATAAAGCGCGATGGAGGCGACGCTGGCCAGTCCGAGTGCGACGGCAAGCGGAACGCCGAAGGCGCTCATGAGAAGGAAAAGTCCAAGCAGCGTCAGGCTCATGGCCGTTTCTCCATATTTCCAGCGACCAGATCGGCATCGGCCAGAGGCTGCGGGCCTTCCGGCAGCTCGATGCGGTCGCGATACTGGCGCAGGGATTCCACGATGGCGGCAATGCCGAGAGCGGCGCTGAGCGGAATGATGACGCCGATCATCCACATCGGCGTGGCAAGCGTCGCGGCAGCTTCATTCATCACATATTGCTGGCGCACCAGCGTCCAGCCCGTCCAGATCATCAGGCCGAAAAAGACGACCGACGACAGAACGTAGATGGGCAGCGCGAGACGCCGCACGAAGGCCGGCATCAGAGCAATGAACACCGTTACCCGCGCCATGTCGGCGGTGCGGAAGCTGCCCGCCACACCCAGGAACACCATCCATATGAAAAGATATCGTGTCGCTTCCTCGGTCCAGGAAACCGGGGTTCCCCACATACGGGTCGATACCTGCAAAAGCACGACGGCCAGAACCCCGATGGCGGCCAGACCGGCCAGCACGTCGGTCGCCAATCTGATGACCCTGCCGAAAAATGATGACGTTTCGTCCATAAATCTGTCCTCCCGACCGGACCGGCTGCGCGCCGGCCCGGAAGACCTGATTGCCTTATTTCTTGCCGACGGCGGCAATGGTCTTGTCAAAGAAAGCCTGATCCTTCACCAGCCCGGCAAAGACGGGATAGAGGCCCTTTGAGACTTCCACGAACGCCTTCTGCTGCTCTGGCGTCAGGCGATTGACCTCCATGCCGTGTTTTTGCAGTTCGGCGATCGTCGTTTCCGCGCTCGAGGCGTCGTTTTGCACCTTCCACACTTCCGCTTCCTTGGCCGCCTCCTCGACGGCTGCCTTGTGCGCATCGCTGAGCGCATTGAACTTGGCGGGGCTGATGCCCAGCACCCAGCCGTCACCCATGTGGTTGGTGATCGAGACGTATTTCTGCACCTCGTAGAATTTTGCCGACAGCGGCACGTTGATCGGGTTTTCCTGCCCGTCGACGACTTTCAGCTGCAGGGCATTATAGACCTCGGCAAAGGCGAGCGGCGTTGGTGCGGCGCCCATCTTCTTGAAGAATTCCACCCAGAGCGGATTGTTGGGAACGCGGAACTTCAAACCCTTGAGATCATCCGGCGAGGTTATCGGGCGCTTGGAATTGGTCATCTGGCGGAAGGGGCGCGGCCACAGATCCACCGCCTTGATGCCGATCTTTTCCAGCCCGGCAATCAGCTCCTTGCCCTGCTCACCTTCCAGATAGGTGCGAAGCTGTTCTTCATCGTCAAAAAGATAGGGAATGGAAATCGCCGAAAAACGCGGGTCGAAATTCGCATAAAGCGATGTCGCCAAAAGCAGCATGTCGAGCGATCCGCCCGCCAGCTGTTTGACGGCGCCCGATGGATCGCCGCCATACAGCGAACCGTTCGGGAAGACCTTGACGGTGACTTCGCCATTCGTTTTTGCCGACACCAGCTCCGCGAACTTGTTGGCGGCCAGCGTAATTTCGGAATTGTCCGGATCCGGCGTCGAAAGTGTCAGCGTTTCCGCCTGAGCAATCGATGCGACCAGCATGGTGGCGGCGAGAGCCAGCCCGTAAAGTTTTGAAATTTTCATGTGTTCCTCCCTTTGTTGTCTCTAGACTGTTTCGCGCGTTCCTCCGAACGCGTTTATGCGTTTAATTTCAAGGATCACGCCGCTGTGATCAAGCTCGCCCGCACCATGCTCGACCATGGAGCGGAACAGCCGGTCAACCTCCTCGCCGACCGGTAACTTCAGGCCACGGCTTTTGGCGAAAGCCAGCGCCGTGGACGTATCCTTCACCTGATATTTCGCCGGCCCGCCGGGGCGGAAATCGCCCTCCACCATGCGTTTGCCGTGCTGGCGGAAAACGGTGGAATCGGCAAAACCGCCAAGCAGAGCCTGCCGCACCTGCGCCGGGTCGGCTCCCCCTGCTTCAACCAGCGTCAAAGCTTCGGCAACGGCGCAGATTGTCGAGGCGACGATCAGCTGGTTGGCAAGCTTGGCCAATGAGCCGCAGCCCACCGGCCCAACATGGGTGACGCGGCCAAGGCAATTGAGGAGTGGCCGCAAGGCGTCCACATCCCGCTGCTCTCCGCCGGCCATGATGGCGAGCGTTCCTTCAATCGCCCCTTTTTCACCGCCGGAAACCGGTGCGTCGACATAAGCGACGCCATGAGCTTTTGCCGCCTCTGCCTGTTCCCGTGCGCTGTCGACCGGGATGGAACTCATCACCAGCAGAATAGCACCGGGCTTCATGACGGAAACGACACCCGAGGCACCGAGCAGAACCTCGTCGCAGACCGGCCCGGAACTCAGCATGCAGATGACGACATCGGCTTCGGCCGCAGCTTCGGAAGCCGTGGCCGCCGGCTGCACGCCCTTTGCCGCCAGAACCGCAGCTTTTTCAGCGCTGCGGTTCCAGGCCTTGACGGAAAACCCGGCCTCCGCCAGACGCCCCGCCATGGGGGCGCCCATGATACCCGTTCCGATAACGGCGATCTGGCGAATGTCAGCCATCGTTTCCATCTTTCAGAGCCATTGCCGGTTTAAAAAGCGTACAGGCAGTTCTTCTTCGATAAGTGCGGGAAACGCCTCGCGGAACCGGTCGAGATGCGGTGTTTTCAGATGGTCGTCAAAAGCATGACGGCTGTCATAGACCTCATAGAACACCACATTGTTTCCCGTTTCCGGCCGCACCACGTCGAATTGCCGGCAACCCGGTTCGTCCTGAACCGAATGGGTGGCGTCATCGCGCGCGGCGGCGAGAAAGGCGTCCATCGAACCGGGCTTCACCCGAAATTCCGCGATCACCACAAAAGCACCGTTCGACATTTCGGTTTCTCCGCCCATTACGCCGCAGCGTCTTTTTGCGGGCGGAAGTTGTTTTCCATGTCCTGACGGAGCTTCACCACATCAAGATCGTTCACCAGTTCCACATCGTCGAAGCTGACGATCTGGTCCTTCTTGATGGCGCGCTTTAGCTTGACATTATGGGCAAGGCCGATCGGCAGCGCCTTGATATCGAGGCTGCGGGTGGCCGGAATGGCGTTGGCCCAGACCGCGTAACCGCCCTCCCCATCAAGCATTTCGCCAGGCTGCATATCCTTCTTCGCCGTGGCCACGGCATCGCCGCGGAACTCCTTGGAGCAACCGGTGGCTTCGTTACGCAGCACGGCGGACAACACGCTGATCGAGGTTTCCAGACCAATGATGTGGAACGGACGCCACATGGAGGCGTACCAGCCGGACGGATCGGTCAGCAGGCCATATTGCTTGAAGCAGGCGCGGGCATATTCATTATGCGCCTTGAAGGTGACGAAAACGCCGTAACGGATGTTGTTGAACACCTCGCGTCCGTCAGGCTCCTGGCTCGCGGCGATGTCCACGAGGCCGGAACGCGCCATGCGGCCGCCATCGGCTGCGGGGCGGAAGACGCGTGCCAGATCGTGCAGGCCGGCGGGCGGGAAGGCCAGGCCGTCATCCGGGCAATCCAGACCCGTGCCGTTGGCGACCGCCGCCATTTCGATGGCCGCCTTGGTGCCGTCGGTGAAGGAATTGTACATTTTCGGATTGAAGTCGCCCTTGGCCACTTCCTCGTCCGTCCAGCCAAAATAGCTCCAGACCGTGTCCGGTGTCGAATAACGATAACGCGGCTCGAAATTCATGCCCTTGCCGGCGGAGACCACCTCGAAACCGGAAGCCCGCGCCCAGTCCACCAGCTCGCAGATCAGCGCCGGCTGGTCGCCATAGGCCATGGAATAGATCAGGCCCTTGGCCCGCGCCTTTTCAGCCAGGATCGGCCCGACCATGACGTCGGCTTCCACATTGACCATGACGACATGTTTGTTGTGTTCGATGGCGCCGAGCGCATGGCGCGCACCGGCCAGCGGGTGGCCGGTCGCCTCGATGACGCATTCGATTTCGCCGCAGGCGAAAAGCTCGTTCACATCATCGGTAACATAGGTCTTGCCGCTTTTCAGCGCGTCGGCGCAGCTCGTCGCATCATAACGCTCCTTCGGCCAGCCGACGCGTTCCAGCGATTCGCGGGCCTTGCCGACATTGAGATCGGCAACGGCGACCATATGGAAACCGGCGATGCGCTGCGCCTGCGCCAGCACCATGGAGCCGAACTTGCCGGCACCGATGAGACCAACCCGGACAGGTTTGCCGCCGGCTGCACGCGCTGACAGAAGAGAATAGAGATTCATGTTTTGACATCCTTCGCTGGGGAAATTGCTGGCGAGAGTGTCCAGTCTGCCCGGCGAAGGCCATGCGATACCGAGGCTGCGAAGGGTCAACCCTCGCGGCACCGGCGACATGACGTTTCTGCGTTCCTCCCGGATCCCGGCACGCCTTTGCGCCGGCTCTCGCGGTCGCCTCCCAAAGCAACCTTGAGAACAGAGTAGGAGCGTTCAAATATTAGTTCTATTTAGAAAATCAGATTTTTCGTTTAATTTTTCTAACAGATCATCAGGCCGATTTGCGCAGCATCAGATCGGCGCTGAGGAGGATGCGCTCCCGCATCCGGGTGGCGGCGTCATCCGCCTCCTCGTTCATCTTCTGTAGCAGAAGCTCGATCGACAGCCTGCCGATCTCGTTGTAATTCTGCGCCACCGTGGTGATCGGCGGACAGGCGTAACGCGACAGCGGGTGGTCGTCATGGCCGGCGACCCTGAGATCGTAATCCGCGCCATGGCCGACCCTGATGCCCTTCTGGAAAGCGGCGGCAATAACGCCGAAGGCGATACGGTCGTTGGAACACAGGATAGTGCGCGACGGCAGCAGTTCGGTCCGGTCCAGGAATCGGCCGGCCTCATCAAAAGCGAAACGCTCGAAATCCCAGGTGACGATATCCGGCACCTCAAGCACATGCGGTTCTAAACCGAGACGCTGCATCGCCTCCACATAAGCGGTGCGGCGTGTCGCGGCGTTGGTGTTGACCTGCGGCATGTCAAAGAAACAGGGCGGTTCACCCGAACGGCAGAGGTAATCCACCATCAGCCCCACGCTCTGGCGATTATCGGTGCCGACAAAGGCCGAGGTCTCATCGAGCGGCGAATCGACATAAACGATCGGAATGCTGGCCGCGAGCTGCTCCAGCGTGGCGCGGTGCGATTTGACGCCGAGCGGGGCGATGATCGCGCCCGCGACATTCATCGACTTGAAGGTGCGGATGGCGCGGTCTTCGATTTCCGCCTTGCCATCCGACGACAGCACGAAGGCGAGGAACCCCGCCTCGTTGGCGATCAGCTCGATACGGCTCGTCAGCGCCATATAGAAGGGGTCGGTCGAATTCGGAATGATGATGCCGATGATATTGGAGCGGCGGCGGTTGAGGTTGACCGCGAAGATGTTGGGCCGAAAGCCCGATTTCTTCAGCGCTTCCTCGATGGCGTCGCGCGTCTTCTTGCGGACCGAGGCCGGATCATTGAAGTATTTCGAAACGGTCGGGCGGGAAAGGCCGACGAATTCCGAAAACTCTTCCATCGTCCTGATAGATTTGGCCAAAGTGCTTGCCCCCATGAAATATTACATGTGGTACTCTATATCGACCGGCCTTCGCACGAAAAGCCGGTCGAACGCGGTTATCAACGGCCAAAAGATCATTCGGCCGCAAATTGCACTTTCATCGTCGCCGGATCGGACGGTTTTTTCGTAAAGAACGGCAGCATCTCCGCAAGCGGCAGCCGATGCGACACCAGCCGCGCCATGACATCACCATCCGTCTCCAGAATGGCAAGCGCCTGCGGTATGTTGCGGTTCAGCGAATGCGACCCGACAAGCTTCAGCTGACGCCGGAAGATTTCGAAGGGTGCCACCGAAATGCGGGCATCCGGCGCGCAGACACCGAAGAACAGCGCGGTGCCGCCATCCGCAACCAGCGGGATCATCGCTTCCGCGACGGGGGCAATACCCGTCGCATCGGCCACAAAATCGAAAGATTTTACTTGCCGAAGCAGTGCTTCCGAGCCGGAAACTGCCACCTTAAGCCCGAGACTTTCGGCAAAGGCAAGTCTGCTTTCATTGATATCGGCCATCGTCACCGTCGCAATGCCGCGTGCTTTCAGCGACAGGGCAAGCAGCAGGCCGATGGGACCGGCACCGAACACAAGTGCGCTTTCAGGCACGGCCCCACTCTCGCCAATGCCAGCACTCTGCATGCCGTTGACGACGCAGGCGAGCGGTTCGGCAAGCGCTGCGACATGATAGGGCATGGAACCGATGCCATGCAGGTGATCCGCGCGCACCACGCTGAATTCCGCAAAGCCGCCATTGTGGGAAACGCCATAGGCCTTCAGCGTGCTGCAAAGATTGGTCAGCCCCTTCCTGCAACTGGCGCAGGCGCCGCAGGGCAGATTGGGATCGACCACCACCCGGTCGCCGGCCCCGAAGCCTGTCACATCGGAAGCCACGGCCGCAACTTCGCCGGCATATTCGTGCCCCGGGATAACGGGAAACGCACCGTCACCATAACGCGCATGCAGCACGTCTATATCGGTGTGGCAAAGCCCGGAAGCCTTGACCCGGACAAGCGCATGTCCCGGCGGCAGATCGGCGACGGGAAGGTCCGCCAAAACGGCGCGTCCCTTCTCGACGAATTGAATGACATGCATGGTCATCTCCGGCTTTTCAGCTCATCCAGTTGCCGCCATCGACATTATATGTCTGGGCGAGAATATAATCGCTGTCGGCGGAGGCGAGGAAAACCGCCAGCCCCTTGATGTCGTCAGGCGTGGCGAAACGGCCGATCGGCACGGATTTGGCCACCGCCGCCTTCTTCTCGCCGGGCTTCAGGCCTTCCCATTTGGCGAAATGCGCATCGACCACTTCCCAATGCTCACCATCCACGACACCGGGCGCAATGGCGTTGACATTGATGCCATGCTTGACCAGCGCCAGCGCCGCCGACTGCGTGGCGGAAATGATCGCCGCCTTGGAGGCGCAATAAAGCGTGACCAGCGCCTCGCCGCGCCGTCCGGCCTGGCTTGCCATATTGATGATCTTGCCGCCGCGCGCCCGGGCGATCATCACATTGGAGACAGCCTTCATCATGAACAACGGCCCCTTGAGATTGATGTCGAACACCCGCTCATAACTCTCTTCGGTAATGCCGTTGATCGGCGCCATATCGAAGATCGCGGCATTGTTGACGAGA
Organism: Agrobacterium burrii; assembly: GCF_017313405.1. NCBI lineage: Bacteria > Pseudomonadati > Pseudomonadota > Alphaproteobacteria > Hyphomicrobiales > Rhizobiaceae > Agrobacterium > Agrobacterium burrii. The sequence continues at coordinate 4,617 of NZ_JAFLNA010000015.1, read as the reverse complement.
ATATCGATGCCGCCGAATTCCTCATCCACCGCCTTCACCACCGCATCGATCCCGGTGAGGTCGGTCACATCCAGCCGCACCGCCTTTGCCGAGGGGCCAATGGCGGCGGCGGACGCCGTCGCGCGGGCGATATCGATATCGGCGATGATGACCTTTGCACCCTCAGCGGCAAAAGCCTGTGCAAAACCAAGGCCGATACCGCGGGCGGCGCCGGTAATCAGCGCGACCTTGTTGTTCAATCTCATGTCGATCTCCGTGATGCATGGCGGGCAGTCGATGAATTCGGCCCTGCGTTTGTTGTTAGATGCGATTTTTCCACCCCCCTCATTCCTGTGCTTGTCACAGGAATCCAGCCGACGCGTGTCTACGCGGCGAGTGAGTCTTTTCAGCCCAAGGACTTGGGCTGGCTGGTTTCCTGTGACAAGCACAGGAATGAGGGCGGCGGGTGTGTGAAACCACCCATGCCGCCCGCCACCAGGAGGCGAACGGGCGGCACGCCGGGAGGACGCGGCTACTTGATGTAGCCCGCGCGGGTCATGTCACGCTCGACCTGTTTCTGCGCGCCTTCCAGCGCCGCATCGACGGTCTGCTGGCCGGAAAGGGCTGCCGCGATCTGCTGGCCGACAACCGTACCGATGGACTGGAACTCCGGTATGGCGACGAACTGCACGCCGGTATAGGGCACCGGATCCTTGGTCGGCTTGGACGGATCGGCGGACATGATGGCCTTCAGCACCGTATCCGCAAAGGGCGCGGCCTTCTTGTATTCCGGCAGGTCATAGGTGGATTTGCGCGTCCCCGGCGGCACCGCGACCCAGCCTTCACTTTCACCAACCGTCTTTACATAGGACTTCGAAGTCGCCCATTTGACGAAGGACTTGGCGGTTTCAAGCTTCTTCGTACTGTTCGGGATCGCAAGGTTCCACGACCACGACCAGCTGGACCCGTTCGGCGTCGCTTCGACCGGCGCGCGCGTGAAAGCGGTCTTGTCGGCAACCTGGCTCTGCTTGGGGTCATAGACGCGGCCCGCCGCCGAGGTGGCGTCGATCCACATGGCGCAACGGCCGGAGGAAAACAGGGTCTGGTTCTCGTTGAAGCCGTTGGCGGCCGCACCGGGCGGACCATAAGAGGTCATCAGCGCCACATAATCGGCGATCGCCTTTTTCCACGGCTCGCTCGTCAGCTGCGGTTTCCAGTCCATGTCGAACCAGCGTCCGCCATAGGTATTGATCATGGTGCCGAGGAAGGCCATGTTTTCGCCCCAGCCCGGCTTGCCGCGCAGGCAGATGCCATATTGCTGTTTCGACTTGTCGGTCAGCTTGGCGGCGAAATCCTTGATCTGGGTGTAGCTCGGATTGTCCGGCATCTTCAGGCCGGCGGCGTCGAACAGGTCCTTGCGGTAAAGCGTGAACGAGCTTTCGGTGTAGAACGGCACGGCATAAAGCTTGCCGTCCACCGTCAGGCCCTTTTTGATCGGGTCTAGCAGATCGGCGTAATCGTAGTCGTCGCCGAGATCGTCGACCGGGGCCAGCCAGCCCTGCTTGCCCCAGATCGGCGCTTCGTAACCGCCGATGGTCATGACGTCGAACTGGCCGCCATTGGTGGCGATATCGGTGGTGACCCGTTCGCGCAGAACATTCTCTTCCAGCACGATCCAGTTGATTTTATTTCCAGTTTCCTTCTCCCAGGCGCTGGAAAGCTTCTGCATGATGATCATGTCGCCATTGTTGACGGTGGCGATGTTGATTTCTTCCGCCTGTGCCAGCCCGGCCAGAAGGCCTGCTCCCACCACAGACGACGACAGAATTCCGATGAATTTGTTCATGAGACCCGCTCCTCCTTTACGGATGTCCACGCACAACAATACATGCGTAAATTTTTTATCTCGCAAAATCGCGCTTGTTGTCAACATCCAAAAATAAACGAGGACGTGACAACGCTTGCGCAAAAGACATTAAACCTTTGTTTTAAAGTGAATAGTGTCAAAAAAAATTATTAACAAGCCGATTTCTCTTGCTGCGACGCAACATGTTTTTCATCATTTAATATCTTGACGCGCGTAAATTTTTAACTGATATCCGGAAAACAACGGACCCGAATGCCGGGGATTTTCGCCCGTCGGAAGGATGGGAGCCGACTGCATATGGAGGAGACGATGAGGCAGGCATCCGCACTGGCGCCGCACATGAAAGGCCCGACCATCACGGCCGGCGAAATCCTCGTGGAGATCATGGCGACGACGGTGGGCAACGGTTTTCTGGAGCCGCAGACGCTGATCGGCCCTTTTCCGAGCGGCGCGCCCGCCATCTTCATCGACCAGGTGGCGCGGTGCGGCGGGACCGCCGGCATCATCGCGGCGGTGGGCGACGATGATTTCGGCCGCCTCAACATCGAGCGGCTGCGTCGCGACGGCGTGGATGTCTCGGCCATCGCCACCATAGCGGACCGCCCCACCGGCAGCGCTTTCGTGCGCTACCGCGAGAACGGTGCGCGGGATTTCGTTTTCAACATCGCCCATTCGGCGGCCAGCGAAACGCGGATGACCGATGACGCGCAGGCGCTCATCGAAAAGGCGGGCCACGTTCACGTCATGGGATCGGCTTTTGCGATTGCCGGCATTGGCGCGATCATTGTCGAGGCGATCAGAAACATCAAGGCGCGCGGCGGTTCGGTTTCCTTCGATCCGAACATTCGCAAGGAACTGGCGCAGGGCGACGAAGGCCGCAGGCTGATCGATGACCTCCTTGGCGTCACGGACCTCCTGCTGCCCTCCGGCGAAGAGCTCCAGGCCGCCTCGGGTCTGGATGACGAGGACGCGGCGATCGAAAAGCTGCTCGCGTCGGGCATCGGCGAGATCGTGCTGAAACGCGGCGCTAACGGCGCAAGCCATTTCAGCCGCGCCCATGGGCGCATCGACGCCCCCGGCCTGAGGGTGGAGGAAATCGACCCGACCGGTGCCGGCGACTGTTTCGGCGCAACCTACCTCACCTGCCGCCGCCTCGGCATGCATCCCCGACAGGCGCTCGCTTATGCAAACGCATCAGGCGCCCACAACGTCATCAGGCGCGGCCCGATGGAGGGTGCCGCCAGCCTTGCCGAACTCGACGCCTTCATCGCCACACAATTGTCGGAGGAAACGCTATGACCGGCGTTCTGGAAAATCTCGCCACGGCGCGTCGCGCCGGCAAACCCGCGGGCATCACGTCCGTCTGTTCGGCCCACCCCGTCGTGCTGCGCGCCGCGATCCGCCGCGCCGCCGCCAGCAAGACAGCCGTGCTGATCGAGGCGACCTGCAATCAGGTCAATCATCTCGGCGGTTATACCGGCATGACGCCGCGTGACTTTATCGCCTTCGTCAACGCCATCGCTGCGGAAGAAGGGCTGCCCGGCGCGCTTTTGATTTTCGGCGGCGATCATCTCGGCCCCAACCCGTGGCGCCGGGAGAAGGCCGAGGAAGCGCTGACAAAAGCCGCCGCCATGGTCGAGGCCTATGTGACCTCGGGCTTTCGCAAGATCCACCTCGATGCCTCGATGGGCTGCGCCGGTGAGCCGGCGGCATTGGACGACGTAACGATTGCCCACCGCGCCGCAAAACTCGCGGCCGTCGCCGAAAAGGCCGCCGCTGAGGCCGGCCTGCCCAAGCCGCTTTATATTCTCGGCACCGAAGTGCCTGTTCCGGGCGGCGCAGACCACGTGCTCGACACGGTCGCACCAACGCAGCCGCAGGCGGCGCGCAACACCATCGATCTGCACCGCGAAATATTCGCGCAGCACGGTCTTTCGCAAGCGTTCGAACGGGTCATCGCCTTTGTCGTGCAGCCCGGCGTGGAATTCGGCAGCGACAATGTCGTCGCTTATGATCCGCAGGCGGCCACAGCGCTCAGCGCCGTGCTGGACGGCGAACCGCAACTGGTCTTCGAAGCCCATTCGACCGATTACCAGACGGAGACCGCGCTCGCCGCCCTCGTGCATGACGGATATCCGATCCTCAAAGTGGGACCGGGCCTGACCTTCGCTTACCGGGAAGCGCTTTACGCCCTTGATATGATCGCCTCCGAAATGGTCGGCTCTTATGGTGAGCGGCCGCTGGCGCGGACCATGGAAAAACTGATGTTAAGCGCACCGGGCGACTGGCAGGGCCATTACCATGGTGACGACATCACGCTCCGATTGCAGCGCCACTATAGCTACAGCGACCGCATCCGCTATTACTGGACACGCCCGGAAGCGCTTGCAGCCGTTTCCGCCTTGCATAAGGCGCTGGATGGGAAGACTATTCCCGAAACCCTGCTGCGCCAATATCTCGGCGAATTGCCGCTCGCAACGGTTGCGGGCGAGGACGCGCAAGAGATTTTGATCGCGGCTGTGGATCAGGTGCTGGCGACCTATCACGCGGCGACGGGCGAAGGCCGCCACTGACGGCAATCATAAATCCGGATGCCCCTGCGGCAGAGGCCGCCGGAGCGAAATGGGGGAAGTGCGAGCGGTTTCATCTGAAATCCCGCTCAAACTTATAACTGTATTCGTGAGGGAGGACTACCAATGGCAACACGAAACACGAGCGGCCTTGCGCGGGTAATGCTTGCGCCATCGGTGCTGTTATTGCTGGTGTGGATG
>NZ_JAFLNA010000014.1:0-189561 GCF_017313405.1 Agrobacterium burrii | reverse complement strand
ATATCATGATATTGTTATTGCGATCGATCGCCACTCAAATCTGAATTCCACTCCAATCAAATCCATCCCGCTCATATAGTTTCCGCGCATAACAATCCTCCGTTCAGATCAGCAAATTCAACATAAAACTCATATATTTACGCGTAATTGGCCCGCAATCAGCAAATTGCAGGTCCGTAAAATCAGCCTTGCTCGCAGATTTTCATCCGCCCTCAGTCAAAAATATACAATCCATCAGCGCATATATTTTATATGTTTTATGTTGATTGTTATATAAAATATATGTTTACAGAATCCGCCCAGATCGCAACTGGCCTGCCCTCTTCGTATCGACCATCGAATCAAAACTCTCCTTCTGGTTGCGTAAATACTACTTCTTGAGCTTCCGATTTCGAAGCTTTGCTATGGCGTAAAGAGATCGCGCCCGCCTCTTCCTCATCAGGGCGGTATCTGCACGAGTAGCAAGGACGTAAATTTCATAGAGACCCATTTTGAACACACCTTTCCTATCACGCGACGCAGCTGCGACCGTGTTGTGAGCTTCATCTCTTGTTTCCATCAGCCTTTCAGCTAGATGGGCATTGCAACGGGGCACTGAAAATTGCCGCCTCTGGAAAATAAAGACACTTATCAGTGCCCCGCATCAGCGGTTTATGCCTGTCAAAGCCTGTCCTTAGCCAATGCGTTTCGGAGAAATAGAAAGGCCCACCACAAACCAGATTCCATCTCTCCTCCGGTCATTGCCAGAGGACTTTCCCTGTCAGGCCCCGAAATATGAGAGTGACGTCTTTCTCTCATAATCAGCGCTGGTTCAGTTTCAAAACCGGAATGTCTCCCGGTTCATAACGGAACAAGGGCAATATAAATCAGGCAAACAGGGCGGGCATGAACGGGGAAACAAAAAGCCTTCCCCGAAGCTAAAGAATCTAGGGGAACAGCGTCAATTCGTTGAAAACATACATCCTTTCAAGTCGAAATATGCAGGCGGCAACCACGGCTGCCAGTCAAAACAACTTTTCGCTTTGGCTTCATCGACAAGCTAGCATGATTATGTCCACTTCTGGCCCTGAACGGATATCATTTACAAGAAATTATGTTCGCTCATGCGTAGGCTACCCAGCCGCGGAAACTGATTGCTTGATAAAATTGCGTGATGCTCGTGAAACCTGCTTCCTGCAGATATTCTCGCTCTTCTTCCGGTGACCTTATGAAGGCTTTTCTCATCCCTATCTTAGCTGCGTTAAGTCTATCGGCGTCCATCTGTGAAGAAGCGCCAAATTTGACATGCCGTTCGATCCAGGTTGAGTAAGCTGGTTCGCTCAATGGGAAACTGACGTGAGCTAGAACGAGCGGCGAGCCCGGTCGTAGACGCTGGCGAATGCCATCAAGCGTGACCTTCCTATCCTCGGGCGAGATATGGTGGAATACGAGCAGACATACTGCACCATCGAAAGGCCCAGCGGGTGCAACAGAGATGCTGCCATTGTGAAGAGCTATGCGCTCAATAAGGTTTCCAATCGTTTTTTGTGCCAATGCAAGCATGTCCGATGACGGATCGACACCATCAAATTTCCAACCTGGCTGCTGTTCAGACAGTGCTTTTAGCTCAAGGCCACCACCCGCACCGACCACGAGCACTCGCCCGTCTTGGGGCACCCGTTCGGCCAAAAGCAGTCCCGCCATGCGATGAAGTCCATCGAGCCCCGGAACGTTGCGTCTAGCTCCTTCGATATAATCAGCCTGCCTTCCATCAAATGTACCCACAGCGACAACTCCTTTTTGCGCCTATCGTAACAACATAAGTTACGTAAGGCGCCGGTGCAATACCTCACATCAGGACAGCGAGCACCGCGGCGACCGCTAATGGCGCAAAGACGCCGCCCACCCATGTCGGCCATCAGCCCAAAGCCGTCGTCGAGCTGCTTTGATATCCAGGTAGAAACGACGTGTAGACATTGCAGCGGGGCCACTCGAACCCATCAGATAAAAATCGCTGCCAAAACAACACGGTGCTGCTGGCGGCATCGGGTCTATGGTTGGGAAATGTCCGATAGGTCCCATAAATGGAACGGTTTGCTCTGACGCATTATCGTGATGTTTCTCACTCTTGACATCCTTTCGCAAACCTTGTTTATACGCATAAGCAGCTAATACGAATTAGCAGAGCAGCAGGAAACGGGGTTTCGATGGTTAGGCGCTTGACGCAACGTGACATTGCGATCTTCGCGGGGGTCAGCCAGGCAACGGTTTCGCTCGTGCTCAACGAGGCGAAATCCGCTGAAGGCCGTATCCCGCCTGAAACGCGGGAGCGCGTGCTGAAGGCCATTCGCGACACCGGTTATGTGGCGGATCCCATTGCGCGCAGCATGGTCAAGGGCGCCAACCGGATTCTGGGTGTATTCACCTACCAGCCGGCTTTCCCGATTGCGCAGGCGGATTTCTACACGCCTTTTCTGATGGGAATAGAGGAGGAGGCGGAGAGGCTGGGCTACGACCTTCTGCTCATGACGGCCGCCGCGCGCGACGATAACGGCCGCAAGCGCATCTTCGGGGAAACAGGTCGGCTTCGACTTGCTGACGGGTGCCTGATTCTGGGCAGCCAGTTCGATCGCGATGAGCTGGCCCAACTGGTTGCCGGTGACTACCCTTACGTCGCAGTCGGTCGCCGTGACGATGCCGGTGGGCCTGTGCGTTATGTTGGCGCGGATTACGTCACCGCCACGCATGCTCTTGTACGAGAGGCACTTGCCGCCGGCCATCGCCGTTTCGCCTTCATCGGCGCGACGGGTCCGGCGGAATCCATCAGCGACCGCTGGCGTGGTTTTCTCGCCGCAATCGAGGGCGCGGCGGAGCTGGTTTATTCCCATGAAAGTGAAAATGGCGATCCGGCCGAGCAACTGGCCGCCGTTCGCGCCAGCGGAGCAAGCGTCGTTTTTTTTGCCGAAGTGGCCGAAGCGGTGGTCTTCGACAATCACGCCCGTGCGCAGGGGGTGAGCGTCCCCGACGATCTTTCCATCGTCGTGCTCGGCAGCGGCACGCGCACGCATACGCTCCGGTTGCAACGTGTCTTCACCTCTTACGCCATCCCCCGCGAAGAGATGGGCCGGCAGGCGACCTCCATGCTGGTCGAAACCCTCACCAGTCCCCCCGGCCCTGTACGACAGATATTGCTGGGTTGCGACATCGTGGCGGGCGAAACGCTTGCTTCCCCAACTCAAGGCCCAACTTAAGGAAAGAGAACCTCACGTGAGAGAATACAATGCAGATATTCTTGTGGTTGGCGGCGGGCTTGGCGGCGTGGCCGCGGCGCTTGGGGCCCTGCGCAACGGCCGCAGCGTTATCCTGACGGAAGCATTCGAGTGGATTGGCGGCCAGCTGACCAGCCAGGCCGTGCCGCCCGACGAGCACAGCTGGGTCGAACAGTTCGGGATCACCGCCAGCTATCGCGCCCTGCGCACGGGCGTGCGGCAATATTACCGCGACCACTATCCGCTGACGGATGCCGCCCGGGCGGATTTGACGCTCAACCCCGGTGACGGCAATGTATCTCGCCTGTGCCATGAACCGCGCGTTTCGCTGGCGGTGATGGAGGCGATGCTTGCCCCTTACGCGGCCGGCGGCAAGCTGACCATTCTCAAGCCGTATGAGCCGATTGCCGCAGAGGTCGACGGCGACACCGTGCGGGCCGTGACGCTGCGCCATTGCAATACGGGCGATCGCGTTTCCTGTTCGGCCCGCTACATCATCGACGCCACCGAATTGGGCGATCTACTGCCGCTGACCGCAACCGACTATGTCACCGGTTTCGAAGCGCAATCCGAAACCGGCGAGCCGAGCGCGCCGGCAGAGGCGCAACCGCACAATCAGCAGGCCGTCTCGATCTGCTTCGCCATCGATCAGGTTGACGGCAATCATGTCATCGACAAACCCGCTCGGTACGACCACTGGCGTCAGGTTGCTCCCGAATTCTGGGGCGGCCCGCTGTTGAGCTGGGACTCGCCCAATCCGCGGACGCTGGAGCGCAGCCGCCGGTTCTTCGATCCCAACCCGGTCGATAACGCAACACGCGACGTTGCCGACCAGCGCCACAGCGCCGGCGATATGAGCCTGTGGATATTCCGCCGCATTGCCGCCCGGCATACATTTCGGCCCGGCGCCTATGCCAGCGATATCTGCCTCGTGAACTGGCCGATGATTGATTATTTCGAGGCGCCGATCATCGACGTTACCCCCGAACAATATGCCGAGCGGCTGGCCGACGCGGCAAGCCTGTCCTATTCCATGTTCTACTGGATGCAGACCGAGGCGCCTCGCCCGGATGGTGGTCAAGGTTTTCCGGGCCTTCGCCTGCGCGGCGACGTTACCGGCACGGAACATGGCCTGGCCATGGCGCCCTATATTCGTGAAAGCCGTCGCATTCGTGCCCTGACCACGGTGGTGGAACAGGATCTGTCGCTTGCCGTGCGCGGCGATCGCGGCGCGGTGCATTACCCCGACAGTATCGGTGTCGGCATGTACCGCATCGACCTGCACCCCTCGACGGGCGGCGATAATTACATCGATGTCGGCGCCTGCCCTTTCGAAATTCCACTGGGTTCCCTTATTCCCCGCCACAAAACGAACCTGCTGGCGGCATCCAAGAATATCGGCACCACGCATATCACCAATGGTTGCTACAGGCTGCATCCGGTCGAATGGAACATCGGCGAAGTGGCCGGCATGCTGGCCGCCTATTGCCTTGACAGGGGCGAGACCCCGCATGGCGTGCATGCCGATGAAAAGCGGCTGGCGGAGTTTCACACCCACATCGAACGCCAAGGGGTGGAGCGCCATTGGCCTGATATTCGCGGCTACTAGCCAAAACGTATAATCTGGGAGGATTATTCATGCGCAGGAGTATAGTCAAAATTGCATTGACCGGTTTTCTGGTCACATCCGGGCTGGTTTCGCCAGCTTTGTCGCAGGAATTGCGGATGGCCATCTGGAGCGCCAACGAAGCCCATCTCGCCCTCTTCAACGAGATCGCCGATGAGTTCGAAGCCAGCCATCCCGGCGTCAAGATCACCTACGATTCGCTTGCCTACGAAGGTTATGCCACCACCTTGACCACCCAGATCGCCGGCGGCAATCCCCCCGACCTGGCCTGGCTGTTCGACACGACCGCCCCTGACTTCATGGCGGCCGGGGCGCTTTATCCCCTTACCGAAACCTTTGCCAATACCAAAGGTTACGACATGGACGACTTCCCCCCCGCAACACTCACCGCCTGGTCGTATGAAGGGGTACAATATCTCTATCCCTTCTCGACATCGCCCTTCGGCGTTTTCGTCAACAACGACATGATCCGGGCGGCAGGCGCAAAGACACCCGCCGAGATGATCGCTGCCGGCGAATGGAACTGGGACAGTGCCATTGCGACAGCCGCGAAAGTTGCGGCCACCGGCAAACAGGGATTGATCATTCGTGATTTCGAATACAAGGCCTGGGAAAACCTTGCCGAAGTCTATACCGGGTGGAATGCCTATCCCTGGTCGAAGGATACCAAGTCCTGCGCTTTTGCCAGCCCGGAGATGGTTGATGCGATGCGCTTCATCCACGACGCGATCTTCGTGAAGAAAGCCATGCCGGGGCCCGGTGTTTCCGCCGACTTTTTTGCCGGGGATGCGGCGATGACGACCACCCAGATCAGCCGCGCAGCGCTGCTGCCGAAAGGCGACAAGGCCTTCGACTGGGATCTCGTGCCGTTGCCTACAGGACCTGCAGGTGACTATGCCGTAACAGGTCGGGCAGGCATTGGCGTCATGGCCAGCGGCAAAAACCCAAAGCTCGCGGCGGAATTCCTGGCGTTTTTCTCCTCCAAGCCTAATGTGGCCAAGCTCGCGCGGTTTTTCCCGCCGGCACGGCAGAGCTTGCTCACCGCCGATGTCCTCGCGGCCGCCAACCCATTGCTGTCGCGTAAACAGATAGAGGCCGTGGTCATTCGCGGCGTCGCCACCGGTCAATCAACGCAGCAGGTCCGCAATTTTGCCCGGCTGCAACAGACCGTTCGCGCTGGCCTTGACGGTCTCTGGCGTCCCGATGCCGATGTCGCGGCTGTCCTGCAAGCGCTTTGCGGCCGTCTCGATCCGTTGCTGGCGGCCAATTGACGCTTGGTAGTCATCCGATTTTCCGTGGATGCGAAAAGCAGAAGGAAGAAAAGCCATGACGCTTGCCCTCCAGACAGCGCAGACACAGGCCCGGCGCGGTTTCTGGACCATGGCGCGCCGTGACGCCGCCACCGGTTATCTGTTCATAGCGCCGCAACTCATCGGTATCGTTGTTTTCGTGCTCGTGCCGCTGGTGCTGGTCTTCTGGTATTCACTGCATGAGTGGAACGTGCTGGCAGGCTCGTTCCGGTTCACCGGCGTCGCCAATTACCAGAAGCTGCTCAGCGACACGGCCATAGGCCAAGTGCTGGCCGTGACCACCGTGTTCTCCGCCGGGCTTGCCCTGCTCAATATGAGCCTGGCGCTGGGGCTTGCGTTGCTCCTGAACCAGAAGCTGGCCTTCATGACCGTGTTCCGCACACTGTTCTTTTCGCCTGTGGTGGTGTCGCTGGTCGCATGGACAATCGTCTGGAGTTTCTTGCTGCAGAACAATGGCGGCATCAACGGCCTCCTGCAAATGATCGGCGTCGAGGGGCCCAACTGGCTGCGCCACCCCACGACGGCAATGATCTCGGTCATCGTCGTGCAGGCGCTCAAGAATCTCGGTCTCAACATGATCCTGTTTCTGGCCGCACTACAGGGCGTGCCACGGGAACTGTTTGAAGCCGCGCGCGTCGACGGTGTGCCGCGCTTCAAGCAATTTTATCGCATCACCCTGCCGATGATCAGCCCGACGATCCTGCTCGCCTCCATCGTCACCATCGTCGGCGCGTTGCAGGTCTTTGCGCAGATCATGATCCTCACGCAGGGCGGGCCGGGCTTTTCCACGACGGTTCTCGTTTATTACCTCTATCAGCAGGCCTTCCAGTTCTACCTCTTCGGTTATGGCTCGACACTCTCCATCATCCTGCTGGTCATTGTCGGCGCTCTCACCTTCATCCAATGGCACTTGCGCAGAAAGTTCGTATTCTATGAAAACTGAACTCAGCCCACGCGCGCAGGCGCTGATCTATTTCATACTCTGCGTGCTGCTTGTCCCCTTCGTCTTTCCGACCTGGTGGATGGTGACGTCATCGGTAAAACCCGTCAGCCAGATATTTGCCTTTCCACCTGACATCTGGCCGCGCGCCTTTGATTTTTCATCCTATTCCGACGTTTTCAGAATACAGCCCTTCGCGCTGCAATACTGGAACTCCGCCTATATCGCCGCAATCGTCACCATCGGCACCATGGCCGTGGCTTCGATGGCCGGATATGCCTTTGCGCGCATCAGGTTCCCCTTCGCCAACGCGATCTTCATGGTGGTGCTGGTGGGATTGCTGATCCCGTCCGAAGTGACACTGGTTCCGCTGTTCCGGATGTTTCTCAAATGGGGCATGATCAACACGCACTGGCCGCTGATCCTGGTGCCGATCTTCGGCGCGCCGGCGGTCTTCGCCACCTTCATCATGCGCCAGTTCTTCATCTCCTTACCCGTGGAACTGGAGGAAGCTGCGCGGGTCGATGGTCTCGGCCGGTTCAAGATATTCTGGACCATCGCCCTGCCGCTTTCCCGTCCGGCGCTGGCCGCCGTTGCGATCTTCACGTTTCTCGGCAGCTGGAACCTTTATCTCGAACCCATCGTCTTTCTTTCCAGCCCCGACAAGTTCACCCTGCCCCAGGCGCTGACACAATTTACCGACGCCTATGGCGGGCCGATGTGGAACATCCAGCTTGCCGCCGCAACGATGACCGCCATTCCCGTACTCATCGTTTTCATCGTTGCGCAGAAACAATTCGTCGAAGGCCTCGCCCATACCGGCCTCAAAGGCTAATCGAAAGGCTGACCCATGGCACCCGTTACCCTTAGATCCGTAAAGAAAAGCTATGGCGCATTCGCCACCATCCATGGTGTCGACATCGATATTGCCGATGGCGAATTCGTTGTCCTCGTCGGCCCATCGGGCTGCGGCAAATCCACGCTGCTGCGGATGATCGCAGGCCTTGAAACCGTGACCAGCGGCGATATCTCGATCAGCAGCCGTGTCGTCAACGAGATCGAACCGAAAGACCGCGACATCGCCATGGTCTTTCAGAACTACGCGCTTTATCCGCACATGAGCGTGGCCAGGAACATGGCGTTTTCGCTCGAACATCGCGGCGGCAGCAAGGCCGAGATCGCCGAACGGGTGAGCTGGGCAGCCGACATATTGGGGCTGACGCCGTTGCTCGAACGGTTCCCCCGCCAGCTTTCCGGCGGGCAACGGCAGCGTGTCGCCATGGGCCGCGCAATCGTCCGCAATCCGCAGGTTTTTCTGTTCGACGAACCGCTCAGCAATCTCGACGCCAAGCTGCGCGTGGTGATGCGCGGTGAAATCAAGGGGTTGCACCAGCGCCTGGGGGTCACGACCGTCTATGTCACGCATGACCAGGTGGAAGCCATGACCATGGCCGACAAGATCGTGGTGATGAATGCCGGACGGGTCGAGCAATGCGGGGCGCCGCTCGAGCTTTATGACCGGCCCGCCAATCCCTTCGTCGCGGGCTTCATCGGTTCGCCGGCGATGAATTTCATCAAGGGGCGACTTACCGCCGATGGCTTCGAGGCTGACGGTATCGTCTTGCCCCTTCCGCCCGGCCCGGCCACAGGCGAAGCGATATATGGCGTCCGCCCGGAACATTTCGAACTGGTCAACCATGGCCTCCCCGCGACCGTTTTACTGGTGGAGCCAATGGGGTCGGAAACGCAGGTCACGATGATGCTCGGCCATCACCAGGTCATCGGCGTCTTCCGCGAGCGTGTGCAGGCGCAGCCGGGCGCAACCATCCAGGTTCAGCCCGACCTGAAATCGATCCATTTGTTCGATGCCGCGACCAATCAACGCCTCAACTAGCGAACCCCTCGCCATGACACGCCATCGCAAACCGGGTCTGAAGACGCATCGCGCCGACGGGCCACCTCTCGGCATATTTTCACCATCCGAAATTGCATCGGATCCCTCATGGGTTCCGGATATGGCTGCTTCAGGCGAGCCGGCGATGACTGCGGAAACCTATATTGCCGCATATCTTGCCGACGTCGATGCATGGTGGTGGTCAACGAACCTGCATCACGAGCCAGGAGGTTTAGCGTTAAAACGCACCCTCGCTATTATCGCGCGAGCAAGGATGCCCGATCACGAACGAGCTCTCGGCCAGTTCGGTGTCGATCCACTGGAGAATATGATGTCCGATGAACTGCTTGAGCTTTTGAGAGCCTGGATGCCGTTCACGCCCGCAATGTGCTACGCCCTCGGCTGCGTGCGGATGGAGTTCGAACCGCCCCAACTGCAACGCCGCCTGAGTGTCGCGACGCAAAACAGAATTCAATGATTAAAAATCGCTGCCCGGAAACGCCCTGTTGGGTTGAACTTGGGATGGACCATATGAAATCGGCGTGTCAGGTGTTGGAAAGCCACAATCGGAGGGACAGGCAAATTCGCACGAATGTAATGCGCCGTAATATCGGTCTAGTCCCTCCCCTCTTTCTCGCTGCCGGGCTGATATTCCAGGCAACGATGGCAGTCAGCCCGGCCCAGGCGGCGGAGAGCGTGACCGTTCCCCCTTATGAACCTGCCATCGGGGCCGAGAGCCATTATCGCGTTCAAAAGACGACCGAGACCGACATGTCGCTTTGGTTCGACAAACCGGAAGCATCGTCCGTTGTCATGCGTGGCGATTTCCGTCAATCGGCAACGGTCCTGTCGCGCGACGCCGACGGAATGCGGATGAAATGGACGCTTTCCGCAGACATTCCCCCGGACGCGACAGGCGCTGCGGATTCTTATGCGATGAACGCCATGTTTCGCAATTCACTCGCCGCTTATGGTGTGAAGGCGCTGGAGTTCGACGCCGATCCGAGCGGCACTCCGACGGCGCTTGTGGGCGCCGATCAGATCATCGCCAATATGGAAATGCTTCTGTCCACGTCCGCGTCAGATAACACGGCCTCCCGCATGCTCCAGACGGTTAAAGGTAATCCTCTTGTCGTTATCGACGTGCTTGCGCCGGAAAGCATGATCCTTGCGCTTGGGCAATCCTCCGAAGCTTTCACGACAGATATCGGACGGGAATGGACCGTTGAGGGAAGCGAAGAACTGAAGGGGATGCTCGTCCCGACAAGTACCGTCTGGAAACTCGAAGCCGCCGACAGGATCAGGCAAACAGCCACGTTCAGCGCGAAAGTAACCTACGATCCGGTTGCCCTGCTGCAATCCCAGCAATCTTCGATCGATGGCATGATCGCAAGCTTCGCAGACCGGGCGAAGCAAATGACCGACGCGCAACTGGCGCAGGCCAGAAGCGCCGGCAAGTCGCGGACTGTGACCTATGTGAATTCAACACGTGACGGCTCGACAATCGAGGTGCTGGAAAACACGGTCGCAAATGTTGGCGGCATGAAGGTCACCGTGGCCATGCATATCTGGCGAGAGGACCAGCCGCCGGTCCTGTCTGCGCCACATGCATGGACTGCCCAGCCCCTGTCCGGCCAACGCGTTGAGCCGTTACCCGAAAACAATACGCAAGCTTCGATCGATCTGGACCAGTACCGCCCGAAGACCGATGCCGATACCGATACCGCTTCCTCTTCCAACCAGAATGATGGTGACAAAACCTCTAAAGACAGCGGCGGCGGGCACATTGCACCGATTTCGCTCAAGGTCGCAAAGGTGAAATCCTCGGTCGATCACGCTGCCGGACCTACGGTGGAAATTGCGTTGACGCCGGAAAGCGCCAAGGCCTTCGGGGATTTCACACGCGCAGCTCTCGGGCAAAAGACCCAGCTGCTGGTTGATGGAGACGTCATCTCCGAACCGGTGGTGAGAGAGCCGATTATGGGCGGCAGCGTCACCGTCAATGGTCTTGATTCAGCGCAGGCTCTGGCCATCGAGCAACGATTGTCGTCTTCCGAGGCCACGATCATCGTGCGGTTGGCACCATAATCTTGCAACGAGGAATTCTTCCGGTGAGGGCAGATTGCTCGCTTCAGAGGCGAGTGACATTATAGATTGAACGCGAGACCCAGTGGAATTAGGTATGGCTGTAATATCTTGTCTGAGAAGATTGTGCACAAAGGGCGTGGGAAAGTCAGCTGATGAAGAACGATAAATCGTCGCAAGGGCTGAGTGAGATCCTGCGTGATCTCGTCCAGGAGGGCGGCCAGCTGGCGGAGGCGTTACGGCTCACAGAAGCACATCTTGCCAGTGCGCCTGACGATACGGACATCTTGGAATGGCATATTCGCGTGCTCGAGCAAATGGATCGCAGCGAAGAAGCCCTGGTTGCATTCGAGCCATACAAGACCGCAGTTCTTGGCCGGGAGCCTGAAAGCCCGCATCGCTGGCAAAAACTCGGGTTCGCGCTCTTTCGGCAAGCAGAGATTTGCCGCGCTCTGGGCCGCAAGGAAGAGGCGCGGCACCTGGTTCTTGAGGCAGTGACCAGGATCGGCAGCTTTAGCGATCACACGGCCTGGATGACGGCAGCGCGATGGTTCTGGGACGACGGCGAATTCAATGGCGCCGGGCGGCTCTGGTACGATATCATGTTCAGGAGCAACGCCGACGATGGCCTTGCCGCCAAAATTCTCGAAACCACAACGACCCTGGGCGACGAGCACAACCATGATTGGGTATGGCTCGCACGCATGCGGGCGACACTGGCCGCCCGAGAGCGCAGACGCGAGCGCATCGAGGCGATGTTCCTCCGTGTTGCGCATCAGCCGCTCGCCTGGCGCATCAGGGCCAGGGCGCGTGCGATGGCGGATGATCTCGACGCGGCCTCCGCCGATCTTGATCATTATCTCGAACTCGGCGGCGACCCCAGGGCACAGGTCTGGCGGGCGCAGCTCAACCATCAAATGGGGCATGCACACGGCCTGGAACAGATCGTGTGGAACAGGACGAGCGACGCGGGCGCACGCGACTATTATGCGGCGGGCTGCGATGTCATGGGATTCATCGAGGAGCTCCAGGAGGAAGGGCAATATGTCGGTGCCGAGGATTTTGCGCGCGCCCGTCGAGTGGAGGCCGAGGTCTATAAACTCGGAGCGGAGCGTTTCGAGCATTACTTCGCGACTGGGGAAGGCAATAGTGAGGACGCCGATCCACACGTCTATGCCATGTTATGCAACAATCTCGGTTCGTCCTGGGGCATTAACCAGGAACGCTACCTTGAGGGCATTGCCTGGCACGACAAGGGTTGGGCAGTTTCGCCATTCTGGGAGCAATACAGTAACCGGCTGCGCAATCAGCTCCATGCTCGCCAGTGGGCGGGCGTGATCGAATCCTATGAGATCCTGCGTCAGGCTTTCGGCAGGGGCTGGCAATATGAAAAACGGTTGAATGGCGTTGGCTATGCCTATGATCAGCTCGGACGCCATGGAGACGTACTCGCTCTCTATGACGAATTCGCCGAATGGTGCTGGACATTCGAGACGAACTCGCTCGAATTCGATGAGGAAGAAAACCAGATCGGGCTGTTGTTGCGAGCAGCGAAGGCCGCGGCGCACGAGGGCCGCAACGATCTGTTGCGTGAAATCACGCACCGGCTGCCGGCCTCCGATCGCCTGACCCCGAATATGGCGGACTTTCTCGCCACGACTTGGGCGGATCACGGTGATCCGGCCGAAGCCGAGCTTTGCCGACAGGCGCTCACCCCGCCGGAGCCACCGGCGATGCCCGATATGCCGAGGCTTCCTGACCTCGTGACACTGCAGCGGATTCACGATGGTGTGCCGCTGAATTCGGGTTATGGCGCCCTCACTCTGACAGCGGAAGATGAGCAGGGCTGGCATTTCACGGTCACGCGTTATCTCGCGCCGGCCAATGGCGATGCCTTTTGTCCCGTCAATATCGAGGCGCAGCGCGGACAGGAACCAGGCACGCTTGCCTGGCAGGTCGGCCAAGTCGAGGAGCCAGCTGGATGGCTGGCGCGCCTCGGTGGCCGCAAGATCAATCGACGTGTCCAACTCACCCGCTCTCCCACAGGATCGCCCGATGCCGAGGCGCTCCAGACTGCGGACGAGGCGGAGATCGAGGCTTTCTGGCCGCAATTCCTGCGCCGTTACGAGAGAGCGGACAAGATCTGGCAGCAATTGTCGGGCACGATCACCATCGAGCAAATCAGGGTGCTTCTCGCCGAACTCGAGGCTGCCGGTTATGATTATGACCAATCACTGAATCTGGGCATCTGCACGGTGCAGCGCACACTCATCAACGGCCGGCAGGAGATCAGCCTTTGTTTCGACCGTCTGCGGGATGGCGATCCCGCCCGCCCGGGCAAGGCCTGTGATTTCTACTATCACCGCTATCAGATCGCCGGGACTGAAGAGGAGCCCGTTCTCTGCTATATGTATCAGGACAAAAACCATCAGACAGCCCGGGATGTCGAACCGAGCGACTCCGATCTGGCGCTGGCCTCACTCGCTCACTTCCGGCGCATGATGCGCCGTCTGGAACGGCATCGTAAACTACAAAAGAGCTGACAGGCCGATCGCGATCGCCTTGGAAGACCCATATTGGTTCCGCAGCAGCGGCGTATAACGTGTATGCCGGCGTTCCCCTGTCCGCGTAAGGGCGCCGATAGAGGTGGCTCGGTTTGTCTGAACAGTTTCGGGCGTTTTGCTAAGTGGATTTCCGCCTCGATTATGCTGCCACCATCATTGGTGCCAGCGCGTGGGCCGGTCGCGTCACGGGTCTCGGCGACCAGCATGTCGAGATCGCCATGATGCGCACTCCGGACGGACACGGTCGGCTGGAGCTTTCGCGCTTCCTCCGTTCTGAAATCGTTGCCGATCACCGGACTTCTCCCGTGAACGCTCTTGGATATCTGCGTGCCATGTTCACAGTCGACGACGTCTATTTGTGCATGAGATTTCAAATCGCGCAGCTAGTGCAACCATTCACACTGATAGGCCAACACCGGTTCGGCAAATCCTTTCAGTCTGTAACGATCACCATGCACGAGGACATCGGCGCTGCCATATTCCTGGAAGGTCTTGTCCGATATCAGGATTTGATCGCTCCCAGCGGCGGCACAAAGCCTTGCTGCCAGTTGCACGGTCGTGCCGAAGAAATCATTGTGGTCTTCGACTGGCTCACCACAATCCAGCCCGATGCGGATGTGAATGGGCTCGCCGTTGTCGCTGTTGTAGCGATGGAATTCGCGTTGGATGTCAATGGCGCAGTCCACGGCAAATGGCGTGGAGGAGAACACGGCCATGATGCCATCACCGGTGTGCTTGACCTCCCGCCCCGATCGTCGCCCAAGGCAGCCACGAACCAGAGCGTCATGCGCCCGGACGAGTTCAGCCGACATGCGATCACCGAGGCGGGACGTCATTTCAGTTGAACCGACAATATCTGTGAAAAGGATCGCACGGTGGCCGGCGTCCATGGCTTGCGAGACAGCCCCAACCGTAACGGGATCCTGTATTCGCCCGAGAAATGCTTCTACGGCTGACAGGGCAACTTCCACCACTTCACTGGCGATAAAGCCGTGCGCTTCCCGATGCACGCACTGCGCGGTTTCAGCGTCCGGGGCATCCATAAGGCAAAAGGCAGTACCACGCCTTTCATCAAACCAGTAGGTCAAAAACCTGACGCCATACTGATCCTGGATGTTGAGATCTTTAAGGTGTGCGGCGGCAATATCAGCCGCTGAAACTCCGGCAAGCTCGTGCCGGTCCATGAAGATAGGCATTGGTTTCCTCCCAAGAGTATATCGTTGCCTCCTCTGCCGGCGAGTTTACGACTTCCCCGAACTATCGTCTATCACTCTTACGGGTGACCCTTGACAGCGACGGATTACCGGAAAGAGCGATATGCGTTTGCGTGACAATTTCAGCGCATTCGGCTATGTTACAAGGCCTACGAGCATTCACTGACGCATCAATTTGCGGTCAGCCTTTGCCCGCCAACGAAGCGAATTGGGGGGAATGCGATGACACAGCTCGATGAAACAAAACTGAATTCTTTCATTGGCAAAATGCTGGGCGACCTTGGAGGAGCCTTCAGCGTTCCAACCGTCAGGATTGGTTTGAGACTGGGCCTGTTCGAGGCGCTGCATCGCGTCGGGCCGGTGACGTCCGCAGGCCTGTCGGCAGCAGCTGGCGGCCTGTCGGAGCGATATGTCAGGGAGTGGGCACTGGCACAGGCGGCAAACGGCTACATCGACTACGACAGCGGTTCCGGGATGTTCAGTCTCTCACCCGAGCAGGCGATGGTGTTCGTCCACAAAGACAGCCCGGTGTATCTGGAAGGCGCTTTCGATCTGGTAGCCGCGATGATCGAGGGAGAGCCGAAGGTTGAGCGCAGCTTCCGAACCGGCGGCGGGGTGCGATGGGGAGACACCGCAGGTTGCCTGTTCTGCGCAACGGGCGCGTTCTTTCGACCGGGATATGTGAACAATATTGTGCAATCGTGGCTGCCTGCCCTTCAGGGCGTCGAGGAAAAACTGGTGAGAGGCGCCAGGGTGGCCGATGTCGGCTGTGGTGTCGGTTTTTCGACCATTCTTATGGCCGAGGCATACCGCAACGCCAGCTTCATCGGCTACGACTTCCACGAGCCATCGATAGAAGAAGCGAATAAACATGCCCGAAACCACGGGGTGGACGACCGGGTGAAGTTCGTGGCGGCAACGGCCAAGGACATCAAGGATACGGACTTCGATCTCATCACCAGCTACGACTGTCTGCACGACATGGGTGATCCGCGTGGATGCGCGGGGCACATGTCTCGCATTCTCAAGAAGGACGGCACCTGGATGATCGTCGAACCCATCGCGGGCGACCGCCCGGCGGACAATATGAATCCCGTCGGCCGTCTCTATTACAACGCGTCAACGATGATCTGCGTGCCCACCTCACTTGATCAGGAGGTCGGTGAAGGATTGGGCGCGCAGGCCGGTGAAGCGAAGCTTTCCGAGGTCATCCGCTCGGGTGGCTTTACCCATGTCAGGCGCGCCTTCACGGGACCCTTCAACATGGTCCTGGAGGCGCGCGCCTAGGATGTCTTGCCTTCTACTGTAAGGGGGCATGGCGCGGCGCGGTTGACCACGGTCGGGCGCCATGACTGTGCGTCTCAAATGCTTGACCGAGCGTCCCAGGCAATTGACTACTTCAACAATTGAATATCTTCTCATACGGTTCGGTCGGTGCGGTGCCGGTGCAGAAGACAGTCGAAAATTCAAACGCTGGTTCCGGATGCGCAAAGCCGACAGCACTTTTGATATGGCTTCGTCACAGCGAGTTGATTGGCCATTTCCACCAGGCGAAGAATGTTTCGCAGCTTGGAAAAGTGCGCTTTCTCTGCTGGTAGACTGTTCCACACCCTGGGATGCAGATCCTGCGCTTTTCGATTTTCATGGTTGCAGCTGGCAGCTTCCGGGAGCCTTTCTGCATGCGAACGGCGGATCGGCGATGGTGATGTCGCGGACGCAGCAGGTCATCGATGAGCGACCGACCCCGCATATGGTGCTGTTCATGCTCCTGGAAGGGCGGGTCACGAGCAACTATGACGGACTGATTCAGGAACATGAGCCCGGAGACATCGTCGTCGTCGATTATTCGTTGCCCTATGAGAGCGAGACGTCAGGCTTTGAGGCGATCGCGCTGACCTTCGACAAGGCCAATGTGCTGGTCGAGTTTCTGAATAATGCTCACGGTCTTGTGCTGACACCGAACGAGCACGCCGGCGCTATGCTTGGAGCCCAGATCAAGGCGCTGGTGGAACATATTGGCGGTCTCAGCATCCACCAGAGCCAGGTGGCGGTCGATGGCATCCTGCGTTTTGCCGCGGCCGCCTTTGCGGCCCCCGCAACGCGAGAAAGACGCGACAAGCGTTTCCTTTTCCAACGCGCATCTTCGAGCGCGCGACAAAGGCTGTCCGATCCCGACTTCGGTCCGGATGAGTTGGCGGCGGTCCTGGGGGTTTCCCGGTCGAAACTGTTCCGTCTGTTCGAACCGCATGGTGGCGTACAGCGCTGGATGCTCGTTGAACGGCTAAGAGGAAGCTTGCAGAGCATCATGCGATCGACGCCGGATCACAAGATCGCCGTCATCGCCCGTAACCACGGGTTTCGCAGCGAGGCGCACTTCAGCCGCGCGTTCCAGAAGCGATATCAGACCAGTCCGAGTTCCGTCCGAGCTCTCGCCAAGGATTCAGTGCGAATAGCCGCATATGAGACCTTGTTGAAGCAAGGCGGCGGAAACGGAGCAGCGATCGTCGAAGCCTGGCTCGCTTCCGCCCGCGTTTGATTCCGCCCAGCCGCATCAGCTCCTGACACGACGATTGCTCCCTGCCGGCCGAGCCGACCATCGCTGATCGGAATTCGTCATTCGGCACGCCGGGCACGATGACCCTACGTCTCATCTTGATGACTGAACGTCCCAATATGCGCGGCAACCTCGCTCGGGGCAGTGACAGTGCGAGCGACATCGCAGACAGATGTTTTCGGTTTTGGATTCAGGCCTTCTGGCTGGCCATGGGGGGCGGCAAGAATGAGCAATGGGGAGGCACGGATATGTCGGACGTGGCAGTTCAGACGCAGCAGATTACCGATACGGAGCACCCCGCGCACTGGCCGTCGTATCTTGGCAGGGCACTCAGCAAGGCATGGGCTCTGGTAACGCCGGCCGACCCGCGCGAACAAGAGCCGGACGGTCTGGAAGTGCTCGATATGCTCGGCGGCTGGGAAGGCTCCGACGCCAGGCGGCGCAGCATCAGCTAGCACCCTGCCAGTCAACTTGCCCGCAACGGCAGGCAGGCAAATGAAAATTCCATTGATCAGGATTGACCGGCCCAGGACGTTTTTCGCGTTCAGGGCGCAGGCAGATTGTCACCTCAAAGCCTGACGCTCTCAGGTCTTCGGACACATTGGCAACCACCGAAACCCCTCGATCTCGACCCATCCGCGACGCTTCAGCCTGCTGAACCCAGCAACACGGCTTCAAGGCCAATTTCAACATGAGATTCGAATGCGCATCAGTTCATTACCATTTCCAACGACAAGCCCTGCCGATGAAGCTTCCACTATGCGCCCGCCCCGCTTCGGGCGTCTGCGGCTCCAGACGTTGCGGGGTTCGACGACGCTGTGCGGGTTCGTCTCCGCCGGTGTTTACTCTGTGTTGGCGGTAACGGCGCTGGGTTTGGCTGCGCAGCCGGCTCTTGCGCAATGCGCTCCGACAGCGGGCGGCTTCGCCTGCTCCGGAGCCAATATAACGGGGCAAGACATCGACGCCGACGATACCACTGTCACGACGGCCCCTGGCTTCAGAGTCGATACGACGGCGCCGGGCGAACACGCCCTCTCCATTCAGGGGTTCGGCCATATCAGCTACATCGACGGCAATGGGGCGGCCCTCACGGCGGGCTCGGGTCAAATTGGTCTGAACATCCAGGCGAATGGCGATAACGGCGCAACTCCGGGCGCAATAACGGTCGTGACTGGTGGGGCCGTCACCGGCGGTGACTCAGGTATCGTGGCCATCAACTATGGCACCGGCACGACCTCCGTTACCGCGACAGGCCAGGTGACCGGGACCGATAGCAGCGGCATCTACACCGAGAATGCCATCACGGCGAGCGACCTGACGGTGAACGCCGCAGGCGTCACCGGCGGCGACACCGGGATTATCGCAGCCAACAACGGCACTGGTGCGACCAGCGTTACCGCAACGGGTCTGGTAACAGGGATCGGTCTCAATGGCATCTGGGTCCAAAACGCCAACACTGCAACCGACCTGACGGTAAGCGCCGCAGCCGTCAACGGCAATGTCGATGGTATTTATGCCCACAATGACGGCACAGGCGCGACCAGCGTAACAGCGACAGGCCAGGTGAGCGGGACCAATGGCAACGGCTTTAACGTCGAGAACGCCGCCACGGCGACCGATCTGACGGTGAACGCCGCAGGCGTCACCGGCGGCGACACCGGCATTAACGCCGCCAATAACGGCACTGGCGCGACCTCCGTCACCGCAACAGGTCAGGTGTCCGGCATCGGTCTCAACGGCATCTGGGTCCAGAACGCCACCACTGCAACCGACTTGACGGTAAGTGCCGCGGGCGTCACCGGCAATGCCGACGGTATTTACCTCTACAACGACGGTACAGGTGCGACGAGCGTTACCGCGACGGGCCAGGTAACCGGCACCAATGGCATCGGCATCAACGCCTGGAACGCCACCACGGCGACCGATCTGACTGTCAACGCTGCGCGTGCTACCGGCCGCGACACGGGCATTCTCGCCTCTAACGGCGGCACCGGCGCGACCAGCGTCATCGCGACGGGTCTGATCACCGGGATCGAAGGGAACGGCGTCCAGGCCTATAACGGCGCTACCGCAGGCGGCCTCAATGTGAATGTCGTGGATGTCACGGCCGGATTGACCGGCATCTACGCCTGGAACCAGGGCGCCGGCACCACCGACGTGACCGCGACAGGACGGATCATCGCGAAACAGGGCTACGGCATCTTCGCCTTCAATGACGGCGGCACGACAACCGACGTGACGGTAAATGCCGCAGGTGTCACCGGCGTTCCAGCCGGTATTTACGCCATCAATGGCGGCTCCGGGACGACCAGCATCACCGCAGCTGGCCTCGTGACCGGGGCTACCGGGATCAGCGCCGTGACCGGCCCCGCCTCAGCCGACCTGACGGTGAAGGCCGCAGACCTCACGGCCGACAGCTTCGGCATCAACATCTCCAACTACGGCCGGGGGGCGACAACGATCACCACGTCCGGTCAGGTGACGGGGGCCGACGACACCGGCATCTATGCCTATAATCACCTCGCGACAACCGACATGACGGTCAATTCCGCAGGCGTCGCCGGCAGGCTGTATGGCATCAAGACAAGCAATAACGGCACCGGAGCGACCACCATCACGACCAGTGGGCTTGTGGAAGGCGGGGTCAGCGCCATCTCGGTCCAGTCCGGCGGCCAACCGATCGCCATCGTCACCAACGGGTTGGTACGCAATACCTCACGCGATTCGACACGACTTGCGATCGAGGCTTTCGGCGGCCCGGTGGCGCTGACCAATGCCGGCGGCATGATTGGCACGGTCGACTTCGGCGTGGGCGCCAATATCATGACCAACAACGCGGCCTGGAACACGGCGGGCGGCGAAAACCACTTCGGCGGCGGCACGCTGACCAACAGTGTCAATGACACAATTATCGGCGGTGGCAATGGCGCCGTGCCGGTGCAGACCCTGTTTGACAACCTCGGCAGTTTTGTCAATCACGGCACGCTCACCATGGCCAATGGCGTGGCTGGCGATGTCGTCAGCCAGACCGGCGGCAATGCACGGTTCGAAGCAGGATCGGTTCTGGTGATCGACGTCAATGCCCTGGGACAAGCGGACAAATTCATCACAACCGGAAGCGCGACGCTGGCCGGCGGCACGGTCGCAATCCCTCACATGGGTGGCGTCTATCTGCCGGATCGCCAGTGGACAATCCTCACTGCAAGCGGCGGTGTCAGCGGCACCTTCGCCCCGGTGTCCGAAGGTCTGCCCTATATCGACATGTCGCTCGGCTACGACGCCAGCAACGTCTATCTCAGTGCCGTCCGCAATGGCGTCGCCTTCTGCCTCACTGGCTTCAGCGGCAACGAATGCGCGGGCGCCAACGGCGTCGAATCGCTCGGTCAGGGCAACACGCTCTACGACCTTGTCATTTCGCAGACGAGCGCCGAGGCTGCGGCCGACGTCTTCAATCAGGTCTCGGGCGAAATCCACGCTTCGGCCAAGGGCATGCTGCTTGAAGACAGCCGCTTTGTCCGCAATGCCGCGGGCGATCGCCTGCGTGCTGCGTTCGGCGGCATCGGCGCTGCGCGCGCACCGGTGCTGGCCTATGGCGAGGGTGGGGCCGAACTCGTCGCGGCGGATACCGAACGCTTTGCCGTCTGGGGCAATAGTTTCGGCTCGTGGGGCGGCACAGGCGGCGACGGCAATGCCGCCGCGTTCGACCGCTCCATCAGCGGATTTTTGCTGGGTGGTGATGTCCTGGTCGACGATGCATGGCGTGCAGGTCTTATGACCGGCTTCAGCCACTCGTCCTTCGATGTCGACAACCTCGCATCTTCCGGCAACGCCACCAGCTACTCTTTCGGTGCCTATGGCGGCGGCCAATGGGGCGCGGTGTCGTTACGCGCGGGTGCCGCCTACAGCTGGAACAGCATCGAGACCCGCCGCGCGGTGGCGATCCCTGGCCTGTCCGAAGTGCTGTCGGCCGACTATGACGGCGCCACGGCACAGATATTCGGCGAGGCCAGCTACCGCATCGACACGGCGGCAGCGACTTTCGAGCCTTTTGCCAGTCTCGCTTATGTCAATTTACGCACCGGCGGGTTCACCGAGACGGGTGGGGCGGCAGCCCTTTCACAGGCGGGTTCGAATGCCGATACCACCTTCACCGCGCTCGGTATCCGCGCCTCGGACGACTTCGCGCTCGGCAACATCAACGTGACTGCGCACGGCATGCTGGCCTGGCGTCATGCGTTCGGCGAAGTGACACCGTTGTCGACCGGAGCCTTTTCCGGCGGCAACACCTTCACCATCGCCGGCGTGCCGATCGCAAGGGATGCCGCGGTGCTCGAGGCCGGCCTCGACTTCGATATTGCGCCCATGGCAAAGCTCGGCGTCTCCTATACCGGGCAGTTCGGCTCGGGCGTTTCCGACAATGGCGCCAGGCTGGATCTCAACGTCAGGTTCTGAACCGCCCGCGCCCGCGATTTGCCGGCCGAGTACAAGGCCTGCCCATCGAAGCAAGCTGCGGCTTCCGCCAGGAAACCGCAGCTTGCCGTTCGCCGGCAGGTTCGTTTTCCGCTGCGCCGGAAACACCCGAAACTCAGCAGGATGGCCTGAGTAACGAACGGAATGCTGAACGCAGAAATCGACCGGCAATCAAATGCAGATCGTTTCCGACCTTGAAAGATTGCGCGAGAGGTTTGGCGGACAGGCAACGCTTTCTTGCGCATCAGGCCATTGGCCGACAATGAAAACGGCGTACCAGAGGAAACAGCCTGATCCTACGGGCCGCCCAAAAAGGCCAATCGGTTAAACACCGTGTACTGGGATTCCGAGACCATCAAAGCGGTAAAGACAAGCACGATGACCGGAGGAAGGAGGATGGCGTAGATCAAGGCCAGCCTTTCCCACGCCATGTGCATGAAAACCGCAACGATCAGCCCCGCCTTCAGGGCCATGAACAGAAGGATCAGAGCCCATCTGGCATAACTCTGGATGCCAAGGTAATCGACGAGGTAAGAGAAGCTGCTGAGGACGAAAAGTAGCCCCCAGACCACCAGATAAAGTCTTATCGAATGCTGTTGTCCCGAATGCGCCTGCTCTTGTGCCATGATGTCATCCTCACCGCAGATAGAAGCCTCACCACAGATAGAAGAATGCAAAAATGAATACCCAGACCAGATCCACGAAGTGCCAGTAAAGCCCGGTTATCTCTACGATCTCGTATTGGCCCTTACGGCTGGTGAAAAATCCTCGCCTTTCCTGATCGAAGTCCCCCCGCCATACCTTGCGCGCCATGATGAGAAGGAACAGCACGCCGATTGAAACATGGGTGCCGTGAAAGCCCGTGATCATGAAGAAAGACGAGCCGAATTGCGCGGCACCGAACGGGTTCTCCCAGGGGCGAACCCCTTCCCGGATCAGTTTGGTCCATTCGAATACCTGCATTGCCACGAATGTCGCGCCCAGCGCCGCCGTCGCAACCATCAGCGCGGCGGTTTTGCGGCGATCGCGGCGATATCCGAAGTTGACGGCCATGGCCATCGTGCCGCTGCTGCTGATGAGAACGAAGGTCATGATGGCGATCAGGATCAGCGGTACGTCCTTGCCCGCGATCGTCAGGGCGAAAACCTCGCTCGGATTGGGCCAGGCCACGGTGGTCGACATCCGCGCCGTCATATAGGCCACGAGAAAACAGCCGAAAATGAAGGTGTCGCTCAGGAGGAATATCCACATCATCGCCTTGCCCCACGAGACGTTTTTGAACGCCCGCTGGTCCGATGAGAGATCGGCGGCAACGCCGCGCAGTCCCGTCACCTGGCGGTGGGGATCATGTGCCGGTCTTTCCATGGATGTGGTCATCATCGAACCTCCTCAGCTGACCAGTTGACGGCAGAGATCGACGAAACTGTTCGCCCAGCCGGCAAACAGCGCAAAAAGGACGAGCCAGACGATAAACATGAAGTGCCAATAGATGGCGCAGAGACCCACGCTCAGACGAATTCTCGCTACAGGGCCGATCCGGGCGCGGATTGTGGTGCGTCCAAGCACGAGAAGCCCGCCCAATATATGCAGGCCATGCAATCCTGATATCATGTAGAAAAAGCTGTTCGAGGGGTTATCCGCCAGCACATAACCCGCAGACGCCAGCTGCCGCCACGCCAGAACCTGCCCGGCAACGAAGAGGACAGCCATGACGAAAGCCGCCGCAAGCGCCGTGTTCAGCATGTCGCGGCGGTCCCTCTGGGCTTCTGTTTTCGCCCATTGCAGCGCGACGCTGCTGGCGGCAAGGGCCGCAGTGTTCACCCATAACAGCCGCGGCATGGGAATACCCCACCAGTCCGCGCCGCCCATGCGGCCGAGATAGGCGCTGATGAGCAATGTGAACAATGCGCCGACGACGGCAAGAAAAATCCCGAGCCCGAGTTTTGCGATTGTTTCCGATGAGCCCCGCATCCCCGGCGCATCGCCTGCCAGACCCTGTTCCAGCCAGGGCTTCGAGGTGAGCCGCTGGCTTGCCATCCACCAGCCGATGATGCCGGCGATACCGGCCATGAAAATGAGAATGGCGCTCATGACAACGCCCTCTCGGACGGCCCGGCCACAGCCGGCTGGTTTTGCGGCAGGAAATCCTGCGCCGCTCCGGGCACGCTGTAATCATAGGGCCAGCGATAGACGACCGGCAGCTCCCTGCCCCAGTTTCCGTGAACCGGCGGCGTTTGCGGCGTCTGCCATTCCAGTGTCGTTGCCCGCCACGGATTACCGCCCGCCGGTTTGCCCCAGCGAAGGCTCCAGGCGAGATTGAACAGGAACAGCAGCTGCGCCGCACCGACGATCAGCGCCGCGACGGTGATGAACATGTTCAGCGTATGTGCCGATGGTGGAATGAATGCGGTTTCGCCCAGTTCGTAATAACGGCGCGGCACGCCCATCAGGCCGAGATAATGCATCGGGAAAAAGATGGCATAGGCGCCGAGAAAGGTAATCCAGAAGTGGATATGCCCCATCGCCGCATTGAGCATGCGACCGGTGACTTTCGGATACCAATGGTGGATCGCGCCGAAGACCACCATGATGGGTGCGACCCCCATGACCATATGGAAATGAGCGACGACGAACATCGTATCGGAAAGCGGCACATCAACGACGACATTGCCGAGGAAGAGACCCGTCAATCCGCCATTGAGGAATGTCACGATGAAGGCGAGCGCAAACAGCATCGGCAAATTCAGATGGATATCGCCGCGCCAGAGCGTCAGCACCCAATTATAGACCTTGATCGCCGTCGGCACGGCGATGATCAGCGTCGTGGTGGCGAAAAAGAACCCGAAATTCGGGTTCATGCCGCTGACATACATATGATGCGCCCAGACGACGAAGCTGAGCGCCGCGATGATGACGATCGCCCAGACCATCATCCGGTAACCGAAGATGTTCTTGCGGGCATGGGTGCTGATCAGATCCGAGACGATGCCGAAGGCGGGAAGTGCGACGATATAGACTTCCGGATGGCCGAAGAACCAGAACAGATGCTGGAACAGGATGGGACTGCCGCCCCCCTGCTTTGACTGTTCGCCCATCTCGACGATGGCGGGCATGAAGAAACTCGTGCCGAGCAGCCGGTCGAACAACATCATGACGGCGGCAACGAAGAGCGCCGGAAAGGCGAGCAGCGCCATGACGGTTGCGGTGAATATGCCCCATATCGTCAGGGGCATGCGCATCAGCGTCATGCCGCGCGTGCGCCCCTGCAGTACGGTGACGACATAATTCAGCCCGCCGAGCGTGAAGCCGATGATGAAAAGGATCAGCGAAGACAGCATCAGGATGATGCCCCAGTCGCGCCCGCCCGGCGTTCCCGACAGCAGAGCCTGCGGCGGATAGAGCGTCCAGCCGGCACCCGTCGGCCCGCCCGGCGCAAAGAAGCCGGCGACCAGCACCAGGACGGCGCAGAAATAGAGCCAGTAGCTCAACATGTTCGCATAGGGGAACACCATATCGCGGGCGCCGAGCATCAGGGGGATGAGATAATTGCCGAAACCGCCGAGAAACAGCGCGGTGAGCAGGTAGATCACCATGATCATGCCGTGCATGGTGATGAACTGATAATAATGCTCGGCGTCGATGAAGGAGAAGTAACCGGGAAAACCGAGTTGCAGGCGCATCAGCCAGGACAGCACCAGCGCGACCATGCCGATCGATACGGCGGTCAGGAAATACTGAATGGCGATGATCTTGGCATCCTGGCTGAAGACATATTTCGTCCACCAGCTTTTCGGATGATAAAGCTCCACATCCTCGACTTCAGCGGGTTGGATGACCTCTCCCGCGCCGGATCCAATCTCGACCATGCTGCATCCTCCCTGTTTCGTCCGGTGACGCTGACCTCACTGCCGATCACTCCGCCGATGCCACCGATTTTGCGAAGGTCGGCTGCTGTTGCAGCCAGGCCTGATAATCGGTCTCGTTATCGACGACGACGGTGCCGCGCATCTGCGGATGGCCGACGCCGCACAGTTCCGCGCAGAGAACCTCGAAGGTTCCCGTCCGTGTCGGCGTAAACCAGTAATAGGTGACCGTACCGGGGATCATGTCCATCTTGGCCCGGAATTCCGGCACGTAGAAATCATGCGCGACGTCGATCGAACGCAGCAGCATCTTGACCGGCCTGCCGGCGGGCAAATGCAACTCGCCGCCTTCAACGATGACATCGTCCATTCCGGCGGGATCCTGCCTGTTGAGGCCGAGCGGATTGTCGCCTGCGACATCGCGCGTGTTTACCCGCCCCAGCCGTCCGTCCGCTCCGGGCAGCCGGAAACTCCATTGCCATTGCTGGGCAAAGACTTCGACCTCGGCGGCGCCATCAGGGACCGTGACGAACTGTTTCCAGACGAAGAGGCCCGGCAGCAGCATTGCGGCCACCCCGATGCCGGTTCCCCCCGCCAGCCACCATTCCAGCCGCTTGTTTTCGGGCTGATACGCCGCCTGATTTCCGGCCCGGTGCCGGAAGCGGAGAACGCAATAGGCTATGAACAACACGACGGCTGCGAACACAAAACCGGTGATCCAGAAGGTGATGGTGATCGTATTGTCGATGTAGCTCCAGTTCGAAGCGATCGGCGTCCACCACCACGGGCTGAGCAGATGGAACGCGATCGATCCCACCACCAGCAGAACAAGAACCACGACGACAGCCATTGCCTCCTCCCAGACCCGGCCACGACTATTTCCACGCTCCAATTTGCTATTTGGAGTATTGCTTCAGATAGGCGATGAGATTGGTGATATCGGTATCGTCTTTCAGCCCGGCAAAAGCCATTTTCGTGCCCTTCACCTTCGCTTTGGGGTCAGGCAGATAATCGCGAAGCGACGTCTCGTTCCATACCAGGCCGGCCTTGCCCGCCTCCTGCATTGCCGGGGAATAGGCGAAGTTCGGATGCGTGCCGGCCGTCCTGCCAAACAGACCGTTCAGCGATGGCCCGACCTTGTTCTGGTCGGTTTCGGCTACATGGCAGATGGCGCATTTTTTGAAAACGATGGCCCCTGCGGCCGGGTCGCCTTCCTGGGCGCGCGCGTCAAGCGGAATGGTAATGACGAAAAGCAGACAGATCGGAAGAAAACGATACAACATGGCATCCTCACGCTCTCCATCGCCATCCCGGCCGGAACGGCTGCCACCAGGCAGGCCGCAACGACAGGGAAGTGATCTACAGGCAGATTTCCTTTGTGAATTCAGGGCATACGGCTTGGATAAACGGGAACGATCAGTTTTCGATAGAGATGCCAGGTCGCATGTCCGAGGACCGGCATGATGACCGCGAGGCCGACGAAGACAGGGATGGTGCCAACGACGAGCAGCGCCGCGACAATTAGTCCCCAAAGTGCAACCGGTACGGGATTGGCAAGTGTGGCGCGTATGCTCGCATCCACGGCCGCGACCGCGCCGACATCTCGATCCAGGAGCAGCGGGAAGGCCACCACCGTCGTCGCCAGCACAATGACGGCGAAAACGAAACCTGCCAGGTTCCCCCAGATGATGAGGGAGAGACCCTGCGGAGTCGTCAGGACGTCCGACAGAAACGTCGAGAGCGAGATCGGACCGGTTGCGTCGAAAGTCGAGGTATAGAGGTTTTGCGCAACAATCAGCCAGACGATGAAAAGCGCAAACAGCATAAGGCCGACAGCGATGATCGACGGCAACGCCGGAGAGTGACGAACCTCCAGCGCATGACGCCATGAGCTATCCAGCCCCTGCTCGCGCCGTCGACTGATTTCATAAAGACCGATGGCCGCGATCGGACCGATCAGCGCAAAACCGGACATCAAGGGATAGACCAGCGGCAACAGATTGGCGCCGGAACTCCACATGACCAGAAAGACACCCGCGATCGGATACATCAGACAGAGAAAGACATAATGGGACGGCTTCTCCTTGAAGTCAGCAAGTCCCAACCGCAATGCATCGACAATATCCGCGATACCAATCTTACGGACCTCCGGGCGCGCAAATTCACCGCGTGCACCGGCCATGACATGGAATGCCGTCATAGCACTTCTCCTCCTGCGCCATGATCCGGCTGGCAGTATAGGAACGCCCGGTGATCCTGTTATCCGCGCGTCAAACCGCAACCGGCTGACTTGTATTTTATCAAATCCTGCCACCCTTGTCGCCTATTCTTTAATTTGGGGAAATTAGATCCTCAGCGAGGCATCGCTCCACTACCGTTTCAAACATATGTCGCAGGATATCGCTCTGCCGGAACCGGCCATGGCGATTCTTCGAGAAGCTGGAGTGATCAGGCACCTTGCCGTTCAGTCCGAGGCGGCAGAACCAGCGATAGGCGAGGTTGAGATGGACCTCTTCACACAGCCGCCGCTCCGAACGAATCCCCATTGCGTAACCGACAATCAGCATCTGCATCATCAGTTCAGGATCGACCGAGGGACGGCCAGTGCTGCTATAGAAAGGCTTCAACTGCTTCCGAACTCTATCGAGTTCGAGATGACGGTCTATCCCGCGCAAAAGGTGCTCGGCGGGGACGTGATCATCAATGCAGAAGTCATAAAAGAGCTGCGCCGGAGCTGCCTGATATCCCATCATCGCTCAATCCTCCGCAAATCAATACGACGATTGAATCAGGGCTTTCCTGCATAAGCAATGCGAATTCCTTGGCAATCCGGCATCACCGAACGATCTTCAGCTCCATCGGGTCCGCTGTCATCCGTTCACACTTAAGTCCTACGCGCCCCAGAGAGGCCGAGATATCGACGCCGCAAAGGCATAGGTCGAGGTCGTGCCAATCTTTGCCAACAGACCAATTTACAAAAGGATTTTTGTCTCGCCATACGAGGCCATCCATTCCGACAAGCGTCGCCAACTCGCGCGGCGTCTCGTAAATTGTTTCGCCATCCACAACCGAGTTACACACATCAGCCTCCTGGAATGGCATTACGATATCTCGGCGGGCGGTTCGTGTCACTGCCGCTGAATTTCTACGAGGACAGATGAGATGCTCACCACCAATAGTTTTTCAACAGTATCGGCCGAAAGCAGACATCGCTCACGCCAAGCTCAGAGAGCAATGAAGGACATGTCGTGAGTACTTATGACCGGAGGGGCCAGTCACACATGCGGAAGACATTACGGCGTCTTGGTGGACCCAATTCGGAACGTCATAATGACAAGATCAACAGGTTGTTGCTTTCGAAACCGTGCTATTGCTTGACTTGTTATTTTCACTAGTTCAGAGGATTACCCAATCATCCGGTCCCTGGATTTCTTGTCTACGATCAGCCGAGCCAAGTTTACTTTCCCACCGGATTCGAAGATGATCGCAAACAACGACCCGGACGATCACGCGATCAGGACATTGCCGCGGTTAGAGCGGTATTCACCGCCATCGCTGATGAAATCGTGGGCGCGGAGGGCCAACTGCAGGCTATTGTCCTAGACCATGCAGGGCCTGACGTCTGGGGTGGCCTCATGGGTGTCACGCTCGCCGCTGAGTGGCGTGGCGACGAGGCGCAAGTTCCGCAGAGTTGGCTCACAGATAGAAATGCATGATCCGACGACAATCGCAATGATGGTCTGTTCGGACGGACACCGTAGGCGTCACCTGCGGATAACGCGAATGAGGATCAGGAATTGAACGTCATTACAGGAACAGGATTTGCCGCTGCTGCCCTGCTTTTTTCGAGCTCTGCCGCCTTTGCCGCGCCGACATATCTCAGCTGTGAATTCGCAACTTCGAAGGGAACCCCACAGGTGTTCAATTTCGCTCTCGACGAAGCCGCCGGGACATTTGGAGTTTATGTCCCGGCTTCTGGAAGCCAGAGAATGGAGAAAGGCACCTTTGCCGGTGGTAAGGCGAGCCTGAATGAAGGCCCGGTGGCATGGGAGATCGACATCGCCAAGGGTTCAGTCATTCGTGACAAGCGCATGGTTGGCGAGAAGGACAGCGGAACCTGCAAGACGATCTCGCACGCGCAGAGCGGCTTTGAAGAGTAATTGCCGCTCTGGACAAGAGGCCAGTATCGAGACCTCTGCACAGGGAGCTGACGGCCCGGCGCATCTATAGCGCCTTGGCGAAGCGCTCCAGTTTGCCCAGCGTTTGCTGACCCAGCTCCACGGCGCCGAAACCCTTCGCTTGCTGGAACTCGGCTTCCGTGCTGAACACCATGCCCAGCACAACTTTCGTCGCGCCATCCTGATCTTCGAAGGAAGCCCAGGCATCGGCATGTTTCGGCCCGTTTTCGCCCCACAGCAGCGTATAGGCGATCCTCTCTTCGGACCGGACCTCGACATAACGATGATGGTTCGGGAAGACTGTGCCGTCTGGGCCGATCATGTCAAAGACCCATTCGCCGCCGGTTCGCAGGTCAATTCTTTTCGTGCGGCAGGAGAACCCGTCAGGACCCCACCATTGCGGCAGCGTCTTCTCGTTCATCCAGGCTTTCCAGACGATGTCTCGCGGCACCTTTATCACTCGCTCCAGAACCATGGTTCGCCCGGCCACACTGGCGAGATTGTTGAGACCGGCGCTGAAACCCTGTTGATAACCATCCCGCATATCCTCTGCCAGCGAGGAAAGCTGTACCGTTACGGTCAAGCGGCTACGCTCTTCCGCAGCCTGAAAATCGGCAGTGACCAGCGCTGCCGACTGGGTTACGCCGCCGGAGGAAACCACCTCGTAATTCACGCTGCGGTGAGCCGGCTGCAACTCCAGCCAGCCGCATTCACAGCGAATATCCGGCTGGCCGGCGACCTTGCAGAGCGACACTTCGCGACCGCCCAGCCTGCTATCCGCCTCCAGGAATTCCACGGTGACCGCCGGCGTCGGAGAAGCCCACACCGCCCGGGCGGCGGGTGACAGCCAGACCTGCCAGAGCGCCGATAGCGGAACGGCAATTTCCCGTTCGAAGCTCAACGTCGCGAAACGGTCTTGTGTCAGATGCGGTTCAGCGCGTGCGCCTTCCTGACCCGGTTTCGTCGTCATTCGGAATCCTCCTTCATGGCCTGCATTGCAAATGCCTCCAACCGGTCAAGCCGGCTCTCCCACATGGCGCGCTGCTCATCGAGCCACGTGCGCACCGGCTCCAGCGCTTCCGGTACGATCGCACAGGTGCGCACTCGCCCATCCTTGGAGGTGATGATCAGCCCCGCCTCCTCCAGCACGGAAAGGTGCCGCATAACCGTGGGCAGACGCAGCCCCGTGGGAGCGGACAGCTCCATGACCGGTGCCGGGCCTCCGCCGAGCCGCGCCAGAATTGCCCGCCGCGTCGGATCGGCAAGAGCCTGGAAGATCAGTGATAACTCCGGATGATGCTTAGTCATGTTGCTAACTATCACGGTCCATCGTGGTGGCACAAGGAAAACTTAGCATATCAACTAAGTTTTCATGGGTGGAGTGATCCTGAGAATGAAACGGCGAGGCTTCGGCGGCTGATGATTTTTCCGTCGACCGCGAAATGGATCGTTTCAGGCTTGATAAATCTATGGACTATGCAACCACTCACACCGATAGGCGAGGATCGGCTCGGCAAATCCTTCCAGTCTGCAACTATCACCATGCACGAGGACATCAGTGCTCCCATATTCCTGAGCATTTTACAGATCTACTAACCCATAAGGGCGTCATCTGCGTTTCAGCTACCAAAGGGATAGTACATCGCCAACTTAGGAGCAGTGGCCACTCCGTATCGTGCCCTCCCTAGTCCTTACGACCAGCTTGCCGCCTGTTTTCACCTCGCCAAGAATGCTTCTTCAGGGGCGGACATTTGGCGGGAGAAAAAGCGTGAGGATGATCTTCCTGAACAGATATGGTTTCCCCGACCAGTCGGCGACAAGCCGGATGATCTCGTCGCTGGCCATTTCGATGGCGCAGCGCGGAATGAATGTGACTGTTGTTGCAAGTCGCGAAATACACAATCATCCCGGCAGCGTGTTGCCGGCAACCGAGACCGTTCGGGGTGTACAGATCCGACGGCTCGCGAGCGGCCGCTTCGGTCGGCACAGCCTCATGCGCCGGAGCATTGATTATCTTCTTTTTCAGGTGCTGGCATTCGCCTGGCTTCTGCGCAACGTTCGGGTGACGGATACGGTTATTGTCTGCACCGATCCTCCGCTCCTCTCCGTTACGAGCAGCATCGCGATCCGCCTCAAGGGCGCTCTCATGGTGAACTGGATCATGGATCTGTTTCCCGAGACGGCGATCGAGCTTGGATTTTTCAGGAAACGGGCACGGTGGCTTGCGCCATGGCTGACGCGGGCGCGCAACTGGTCTCTGCGGTCGCCCGGCATGGTTGTCTGCCCTACCGACAAGATGGCAGAATTCCTCTTTGCGCGAGGCCTTGCAAAGGATCGCGTCAGTGTCCTGCATCACTGGTCGGATGGGGAGGAAATCTATCCTGTCTTGCGCCAAGACAACAGCCTGCGGAAGGCGTGGGGACTACAGGATGTGTTTGTCGTTGGCTATTCGGGAAACTTCGGGCGGGCGCATGAGTTCGGCACGATGCTGGCGGCGGCGAAACGTCTCGAGCACCGGCCGGATATTCGGTTCCTCCTCATTGGCGGCGGACATCAGCACGCGGCTGTGAAGAGTGCCGTTCAGGATCTCGGTCTGCAGAACGTCATCTTCAAGCCGCTGCAACCCGTTGAGAACCTTGCTGAAAGCCTGAGCGTTGCGGATGTGCATCTGGTTTCGCTGCTGCCGGAGCTGGAACATTGCATCATTCCAAGCAAATTCTATGGCATCCTGGCGGCCGGGCGGCCGACGATCTTTGTCGGCGATGCGGATGGAGAGGTGCCGCGCGTTCTCAGAGCCAAGGGATGCGGCAGCAACGTCGAAATCGGCGAGACCGATAAGCTTTCCGGCATCATCGAAGAGCTTTGCGACGACCCGGATGCCTGCAAAGCAATGGGTGATGCGGCAAGGCGGCTGCTTTGTACCGATTATTCCCGAGAAAAGGCGGCGGATGCCTGGGCGGCGCTGATGGCCGGGCTACAGACTGTCGAGCCTTCCAGGCCCCCTATCGCTCAAGGTATCTCGCCATGAAAGACAAAGTCGTCGTCAGCCAGCTCGGCGCCCGCATGCATTATGCCGTGCCGAGGATATTCGCATCCGCCGGCCGCCTTGCGCATTTTTACACTGACATATGCGCCACGAAGGGCTGGCCCCGGATCGTCAATTCATTTCCAGCCACCCTTTATCCCGCACCTGTCAAACGGCTGGCCGGCCGGATGCCCAAAGGCGTGCCGACAGCGCTGACGACGGTGTTTTCCGGCTTTGGCCTCCGTTCCGTGCTGCGCCACATGCGCACGAAAGACGTTGTCGAGGAAACCTCCCACGCGATCTGGGCCGGGTCGGTTTTTTCCGAAATGGTTGCCCGGCGCGGCTTCCATGGCGCAGCCGGGCTATACGCCTTCAGCGGCGACGCACTGGAACAGATGCGGGCGGCAAAACAGCAGGGCCTGTGGACCGCAGTGGAGCAGATGATCGCGCCGCGCGATGTCGTCGAAAGGCTTTTGGATCAGGAAATGACGCGGTTTCCGGCATGGGCCGGGCCTGTGCGGGATAATCCGCATGCGCGTCTATTCGCCGATCGGGAGAAAGCCGAGTGGCGTCTGGCGGATGTCATCGTCTGTCCGTCGGAATTTGTCCGCAGACACGTCGTCGCCTGCGGCGGGCCGGAAGACCGGTGTGTCGTCGTGCCCTATGGAGTCAATGCCACGGCTGCCATCGACAGACCAGCGCGCATGCCGGGGCCGATCAGGGTTCTGACCGTGGGTGAAGTCGGGCTGCGCAAGGGATCGCCCTATGTCGTGGAAGCCGCCAGATTGATGGACGGTGCCGCCCGTTTCCGGATGGCGGGCCGCGTTCGCCTGCCCGATGACGTCAGGCAGGAGATTTCGCAATGGGTCGAGCTGAGGGGTATCGTTCCGCGCTCGCAGATTGCCGAGGAGTTTCTGTGGGCGGATGTCTTCCTGCTGCCGTCGCTCTGCGAAGGGTCTGCGACTGCCGTCTATGAAGCGCTGGCAGCGGGCCTGCCGGTCATTACGACCGAAAACACCGGCAGCGTGGTTCGCGATGGCATAGAAGGTTTCATCGTTCCCGTCTGCGATCCGCAAGCGATCGCGACTGCGGTGCGGGCGCTCGCCGACAATCCCGAACTGCGGCGGAGCATGTCCGCCAATGCACTGCTGCGCGCGGCCGAACATACCGTGGAGGCTTATGGCGAGCGGCTTCTTGCCGCCCTGTCCGGGCCGCATCTGTCGGATTCCTCCGGCCTTTGCCAGACGGACAACGCGCGGTACGGGGGGAACAGCCAGCTATGAAGATTATCCACGTCATCGCTTCGATTGATCCCAAGCATGGCGGGTTGCAGGCCGTTGCCATGCGCCTCGCCGCTGCACAGGCAGGGCTCGGCCTCGATGTGAATATCGTCAGCTATGGCGACGCCGCCATCGAGGCACAGGTCAAGGACATCGGTCGCAGCATACCGCATTTCGAAAATATCCACTGGCATCTGCTGCCGCCGGCCGGGAGGCTGGAGACGCTGTTCTGCTTCAGGGGTCGGCGCATGCTGAAAGCCTTGCTGAAAGACGCCTCCTTCATGCATATTCACGGCGTATGGGAGCCATTTCTGCTCTACGCGTCCAAGCTGGCCCGCGCTGCAGGCGTCCCCTACTGCATTTGCCCGGCCGGCATGCTGGATCACTGGAGCCTTGGGCAGCGATCGTGGAAAAAGAAAATCGCCCTGATGCTCTGTTATCGCAGGATGCTGAACGAGGCTGCTTTCCTGCATCTGCTGAACGTCGATGAGATGGCGGCCGTCGAGCCGCTGAATTTCCAGGCACGCAATCTGATAATACCAAACGGGGTTTTCGCCGAGGAATTCGATCCCCTGCCGGCCCGAGGACATTTCAAGCAGAAAATCGCCCTGGCGCATGGCAGGCGTTACATTCTGTTCCTGTCCCGCCTGCACATCAAAAAGGGTATCGACATTCTCGCCTCGGCCTTCGCGGCTATCTGTGAAACCTATGTCGACGTCGATCTCGTCGTTGCAGGTCCACCCGGTGGAGCAGAGGGCCACTTTATGCACCTGGTCAAAAAACTGAACATCCGGGACCGGGTGTTTATGGTCGGGGCCATTTACGGCGAAGCAAAGCTCGAAGCCATGGTCGATGCCGACTGCTTCTGCCTGCCAAGCCGGCAGGAGGGTTTCAGCATGGCGATCACCGAAGCACTCGCCTGCGGTACGCCTGTGGTGATCACCGACCAGTGCCACTTTCCTGAAGTTGGTTCTGCTGACGCCGGGCTTATCGTCGCGGTTGATGCGGCCGAGGTTGCCAAGGCCCTGGCAAGCGTTCTCGCCAACCCGGCCAAATCGAGAACGATGGGCGAAAACGGCCGCCGGCTTGTGCTGGAGAGATTCACCTGGCCAGCCATCGCCCATGCCACGCTGGAGGGTTATCGGCTGAGCGCGCCGGAAGCTGCCGCTTCCTGACGGCGCGAGCCGACGGGCCTTGCCGGGTTGCCGACATAGATCGTCCACGGCTCCAGAGACTTTGCGGTAACGGCGCGTGCACCGAGCACTGCCCCTTTGCCGATGACGACACCGGGACCGACGAAGGCTTCCGCAGCCACCCAGGCGTCCTCCTCGATCACCACCGGCCGCGTCACGAGGGGAAAAGCGCTGTCCTGAACGTCATGCGACCCGGTGCACAGATGAGCACGTTGCGAGACCGAGGCATATTGACGGATGGTGATCATGTCGACGTTGTAGCAGATCACGCCGGGTCCGAGAGATGTATGACGCTCCATGACGAGATGCCCCGGCCACCACACTATCGCCCCGGAATGCACCATCGCGGTGGCATGCAGGCGCGCGCCGAAACTGCGCAGGAGAAAATTGCGCCAGCGCCGCATCGGCGGCGGCGTCCAGCTGGCGAGAAGCCGCCAGACGATCATCCATCCCAGCCGTTTCAACCGGAAATGCAAGGCAAAGGTCGGACCGCCGAAACGCGGCAGCGGCGTCGTCGCATGCTGAAAGCCGGGATCGTCATATCGTGAGCGCATCGCCTACCCTCCGGCCTGAGACGTCAAAGATGGTATTTCGTACCGACGCTGCTGCTCGCGCGCGGGTATGACGGCAAATGCCAGCGCCGGCGCTGCAAACATCAGCATATGCACCCAGACCATCAGAACCCAGTCGGTCTGATGCGATACGGCGTGCATGGAAGGTACGATCGACAACAGATAGGTGAATTGCGCCGCAAACTCGCCCATGTTCGCGGTCACCCAGATCCGGCGCACCAGATAGGCGAGCAGGAAAAATTTGAACGCACCCAGATACCAGAAGGACCCGAACGCATCCGCCATCCCGGTCTCCGTGGTGCCGAGGACGGGATTGTAGTCGCGCGATTGGACCGGGACAGGCAGCATGAAGGATTGCTTGACCTCCACGCCCACCAGCTGCGCGGGCACGAAGTTGAACACCAGCCTGTTCCAATGGAACTTGCCGTAGTCGAATTGCAGCGTGCTTGCGGTGTCGTCGATCCGCATGATCGCATTGCGCATCTCGTCGCCGCCATCCCGGAACACCTTTTCAAGATTACCGACGAAATCTATCTTCTTGATGTCATCCCAGACGGGCGCGTCGTTGGCCTTGGTGATGGCGCGGTAGTCGCCCATGCTGTTCATCGACAGTGTGCCGAGGAAAAGCGCAAGGATGACGAGAATGCGCGGGATCGTCCACCCCTTGTAAAACCACCATGCCAGCGCGAACATCATGATGAGTTCCACCGCTTCGGCGCGCTTTCCCGTTATCACGATGCGATCCAGATAAAAGACGAGATCGAACGCGAGGACGACCAGCGCCAGCCAGGAAAATCGTCGTGCAAGGCAGAGCACTGCAATGGCCAGACCATAACTCAACAGCCGCGAAAAGAAGATGTACATGACCGGAACACCGGTCATCTGCACCGCAATGGTCAACTCCCCCGGCAAACGGCTCAGCTTGAAATAGAAGTAGGCCCCGGCGACCGAGAGAACGGCAGCGACGAGCAGCAGACGTGTTTCATCGAAATCGATCCGGAAGAATGCAAAGGGTTTTGTCGTTCGGCTCCATCCCCACCAGCACATGAAAAGGCACAGCATCATGAACAGCGCGGCTCTGGCAAACGCGCCTTCCGGCAGGAATCTTTCTGACGCGAGGCCCGGAACCTGCGGCAGGATGAAACTGAACGTGATGACGCCCGTCAAAAACGGGAACTCGTAAATTCGCTCCCGGCGCATCATTCCCCAACAAATGAGCAGGACAACACCACCGAAAAGGCAGAAAACCAGAAGCGTGTTCATGAAGCGATCCCTGCCTGAACCGGAGGCAAATCCCGCACGAAACTGCTTCTGAGGTCGTAAAAGAGCGTTTTGGCGTACTCCTTGAAAACCTGAACACCATCGGCGTCCACGGCAAGCCGCCACAGCGGCACGGTCCTGTGCGCAGGAAGGGAAATCCACTCGATTTGAGGCATCACAAACCGGAAGCGCTTTACCGCACGCCGTGAATGAAACCAGCTCGTGACCAGAATGGCGCGCCTTGCTGCCATTCCAGTTAATATCGGCTCTGCGAAGGTCGCGTTTTCCCAGGTGCTGAGCGAAAGACATTCTTTTGAAATGGCTGCGACATTGACCCCCAACTGCACCAGCATGTCTCGAATGAAGTCGCAATCCCCGTAGCCGACAACCAGAACGAGAGGCGCCCGTCCCTCATGCCAGAGTTTTGCCGCCTGAGCCGCTCTAGGAGGCCCGTTACCGCCCAGAACCACGATGACATCGGCCTGCGCCGGGGGATCCTCCACAACAAGGAGAGATCCTGCCGAAACCAGTGCCAGTCCGTAGAGGCCGATTGCACTCAAGATGATAGCACCGAGGCAAATCGAACTCCGTTTCGACAGCCAGTTGTTTTTGATGTTGCGCGACAGGCGCGAACGCCAGGGCCGCCCTTTCGAAACGGCCTTTGCGGGAATTCGCGGTCCGGGCCACGGCGATTTCATGATGCGATTACTCTTCATTCGGCGATTGTATCGCTCTTGGCTCCGACGCGGCGTTGGCAACGACGGGCAGACGCACTACCTCGCGGTAGACGTCGATATTGCCCCTGTGAAGCAGGATTTTCGAGAGAGAGCCTGTCGCGGCAAGGACGAATATGGTGTGGAGGGCAATCGGCACGAGAAGGCCTGCGGCCATTATTTCCGCCGGGATGCCGGCTTTTATCCCGGCAAAACCGATGCTTCCGCAAATGAAGGAAATGACGATCAGCGTGTTAGTTGCCGCTGCCGGCGTGAGACCGTAGTCGAGAAGCAGATGATGAAAGTGCCAGCGATCGGCCGACATTGGACTGCGACCGTGCAGGATGCGACGGACAATCAGGCTGA
The DNA here is from genome assembly GCF_017313405.1 of Agrobacterium burrii. NCBI lineage: Bacteria > Pseudomonadati > Pseudomonadota > Alphaproteobacteria > Hyphomicrobiales > Rhizobiaceae > Agrobacterium > Agrobacterium burrii. The sequence goes on along the minus strand of NZ_JAFLNA010000014.1, from coordinate 151,205 downwards.
GCGTATCGGTGATCGGCAGAATGACGATCCAGAGTAAAGCCGGAAAGGATACCGCACTGCTTCTGGTTGCCAGCAGGATGATCACGTAGGCTATCGTTGCGCCGAGCGCAGTGCTGCCCGCATCACCGAGAAATATGCTCGCCCTTGCACGCCATGGGCCGCGCATATTGAAGACCAGAAAAGCGCAGAGGCATACGGAGAGTGCCTGAAGCGGCGGGATGATGTCGCCGACGCCTGCGAAAATCGCCACAACCATCAGCCAGATCAACGCGACGCCGGCGGTACCACCCGCAAGCCCGTCCACGCCATCCAGCATGTTCCACGAATTCACCAGCCCGGTGACGAAGAGAACACCGATGACGAAAAAAAGCGGCAGGAACAATTCCGAATGCTGCGTGAAAAGCACGCCGACAGAAAGGGAGCCGATATTGGCGCCGCCCACCAGCGCAATCGCCATTGCCAGTTGCATTAAAAGGCGGCCTGCTGCCGGTAGCGGCCTGCGATCGTCGACGACGCCCATCAGCAGGATGACCGCCAGCCCGAGCCAGAAGTTCATGCCGAGAGCCGCGCTCCACCCGCCAACAAAGGCGGCAACGGCGAAGGCGGAAAAAATTGCAATGCCGCCGCAAAGCGGAACGGCTCCGGTGTGGCGTTTGCGGATTGAATCGGGGCGATCCACAAGCTGAAACGCAATGGTCAGGCGCCTGAGAAGGACAATGAGAGATACGCACAGGATGAAGGTAGCGATGGTGTTGAAGAGTATCCCCGACATGTCTGATCCCCACGCTATGAACCTTGGCGGCCCACTTGCAACGATAGTCGCCTCATGACGATCCTAAAAAACACCGGCCCTGAGGGGTATGCGGGCAAAAGGCGTGTGGAATCCACCAAAGGGAGAGGGTGTCGCCATTAACATCTACCCTGCCTACTCCCAGACCGGATCAACCATCGAAAGAGCTAGGGCCACGACCTTGACTGCCGGTGACAACGAATGAACGACTCGGCAGCCAACAACATCTGGGGGCGATCATTTCCGAGCGGAGATAACGGCGATCCAATCCTGAAAGCCAGAGGCATTCGCCGATGCAGGGACGGTGACGTTGCGAACGCCGCTGTGGCCAAGACGCTCGATCGGTTCGATGTAAAGTCCGTTAGACGGATCGTACCAGCGAAGGGTTTTCTCGCCGGCTGCGAGACTGTCGAGATCGATGGCAACGGAAGGCGTGTCGAGATAGATCAAGGCGAACGCGCCATCCCTGTCGCGCGCCGCGAATGCGCCCCCATCGCTTTTCAGCAGGCTTCCCTGATCCGGCACGAGCTTCCACCACGCCAGTTGACTGAAAAGCGCTGCCAGATGGGTGATGCTTTGAGCGCCACGGCTGTTGAGCGACTCCTGCCAGCTGTCCTTTGCGTCATAAAGCCCGGCGGCGGAAAAATGCCAGACCGGATTGTTGCCGTAGAGCTGACCACTCGCTCCCGACAGCATGGCGCCATAGGCAATAAGACGAACCTGACGTTCCCTGACATTGTTTTCGCCTTCATAGGCGCTTTCAATCAGGAAAAAAGGCCGTCTCGGTCCAGATCGATAACGATCCAGCACCGCCGTCGCGACATTGTGATACGTATAAACTGAATCAATATCGAGCCAGGAAGCATCCCGCCAAAAATCGCTCGTCAAGGTGTCGGGATTGCCATGGAAGGTCTGCAACGCAGAAGGATTGGTTTCCGCGATCCCCATGGCAACAGCCGTGACCAGGTTACGATCGGGCGGATCATAATCCCCGCCCTGCACCCAGACGATATTCGGGTACTTCGCAAAACGTTGTCCGACATAGCGTCCATAGGCCCGAAGCTTTTCCGGCCCGGCCGCGACCATGTCCTGATACCATCCTTCCGGCCCACCGCGCGCACCCATATAGGCCGGGCAGAGAAGCACCAGCAGGTTGCGACTGGCGGCTGCCTTTATGACCGCTTCCGCCCTGTCGAAATAGGCCTCGTTCGGTCGATCGAATGGAGCGCCGACAAAAGGTTTTTCGTCGTAGAAGTTTGCCGGCGCCTTGCGGGAGAACTGATGCTCGATCAACGATACAAGCACGGTGTTGAAGCCCTGCCGCTTTCGGGTTTCCAGATAAAATTCCGCATCGGGGATGGAGGTATCGCCAATCAGCGACCAGGCACTGTCCCCGATAACAAGGAACGGCAGACCCTTGCTGTCCTCGAGATATCGACCATCCTGCGCTGTTCGCAGCGGAAACGCGGTCTCCTGTGCCATACAGGTCGAAAACATGCATAGCCAAAGAAGCAAGACGCTGCACAGATGTCCAAGTCGCCGCTGATCGTCGATCATCGCTTCAGAGCCGTTCACGAACGACGCGGAGCCAGTTTTTCAATGGCAATGGCAAATAGGTTCTAAAGCCCGGCCTCAACCCGGCGGGAATGGACCAGTCCTCCATCCTCAGCACTGTTGACAGGCCTGGACGGTCGTTCAGTGTCCCGGTGATGACTTCGTTATAGCGTGCGGCCATCCGCTCGATGCTGAAGCGGTTCAGGACCATTTCCTTTCCCGCAATCGACATTCGCTCGAGAAGGTCGCGATCGGCATGCAGGCGTGCGATTGCGTTGGCCGCCGCCGTATAATTGCCGATGGGGAACAGGAAGCCGTTTCGGCCCGTCTCGACGATCGTGTCAGTCACCCCGCGGATATGCGACACGACCGGGACGCAGCCGCCGGCCATTGCCTCGATCATCGTCATGCCAAGCCCCTCGAAGCGGGACGGCATGATGAGAACATCGTGACTGGCCATGATGACGGGTATGTCGGAAAGCTGGACGGCTCCTGCATAACTGACGCGACCGCCGTGGCCGGCCAATCTTCGCTGGAGTTTGCCCATGTCCGGCCCATCTCCGACGATCGTCAGGCGCACCGCCTCGGGCAACGCATCCAGTATTTCCCGCAGCCACATCACGCCCTTCGACGCGTCTTCAATGCGCCCGACGAAGAGAGCCTTGAGTTCCGGCCCCCGGTTGAGGCGTCGAACCGCCTGACTGCGGAACGCATCGCTGTCCACCGCATTCGGGATTGCGTAGGTGCGATCCTTCGAAAAACCGTTGCGCGCGACCAGATCGGCACGGCACCGCTCCGACACGCCGATCGTCACATGGGCATAGTCGCGGACCGCACGCGCGGCCGCGTATGTTCCAGGCGAGATATTATGGACGACGAGAATACGCAGAATGCCTTCGGGGAGATAACGCGCGATATTCGTCTGCAACTTATCGCCAAGGACATTGACGATCACGCCGTCGAACCCGCCGTCTTCGATCGCCGCCGCCATCTGCCCTGCGCAATCACGTTCGCTGAGATTGACGGGCATGCGCAGCAGTTGACCGAATGCCTTCTCACCCTGCAGATCGACAGGCAGCCCGTATGTTTCCTTGCACACGCCGAGCCATCGAACGTCTATGCCATAGGCGGTGAGGCCTTTGCGAAGATGTTTGAAGACGGAATAGGTGCCGCCGATATGGGGAAGCACAAAATAGGCAAGCTTCATGGGACACTCTCGCTCCTGCACCCCACAACCATACCGCAATGGATCGACGGCGGATGGTTCAAGCGGCGGCTAACGCGCCATACTAGAAAGCCACGGAATGACAGGCAGCTGCATCTTAGGCTTAGCTGTATCTTCCTTTGAGAGGTGTGCTTCGGTCAGACTATTCGTTTGGCGTAAGGCCCAACCCGAATGTCGGTGTGGGGTCGTCCTGATCCAGCAGATATCAATGCCATATCGAGCGTGTCGGCGTGCTGCGATTGGAAAATAAATGAGGATCACTCTCCTTGGACAATTTGGCTCTGGCAATTCGGGCAATGACGGATCGCTGGAAGCCATGCTCCTCTATCTGCGCAGGATGAGGCCCGATGCCGATCTGTTGTGTATCTGCGCAAGTCCGACCGTCGTCAGCGCGAAGTTCAATATTCGTTCGATGGGCGTTGGGGGGCCTCCCCTGACGAATGCGTGGATGAGGCAACTGGACAAGATGCTCGGCAAGGTGCCGCGACGCTTGCAGCTACTGCTCAGTTCCCTGTTTCATTTCGACAAAGCCGACCTGATGATCATACCGGGGACCGGCATCCTCGATGATTTTCAGGAAAAATGGTTCGGCTGGCCTTTTGTCGTGTTTTGCTGGTGTCTCGTCGCACGCCTTCGTAACACGCGGATCGCTTTCGTCAGCATCGGCGCCGGTCCGATGAAAAGCCGTCTCAGCCGCTGGTTCCTGCGCTCCGCCGCACAGATGGCCTCCTATCGATCCTACCGGGACGATTTTTCGCTCAACTATATGAAAATGATCGGTGTTGATGTGTCGCGAGACCATCGTTACCCCGATATCGCCTTTGATCTTCCTGTTCCTGTGCCACACCGGGAGAGCTCCGCCGACGGCGTCATGAGAATAGGCGTCGGCGTCATGGACTATCGCGGCTGGCGTCACAACGATCCCGAGGCCGCCCAGATTTACAAAGCCTATATCCACAAGCTCTCACGGCTCGTGAGCTGGTTGATCGGTGAAGGCCATCGCATCACGCTTTTGATGGGCGACGTTACGGATAAGGTCGCCTGTGCGGATCTGATGTTTCTGCTGACGGATATGCTCTCCAGGGATGAGATGTCGCAGATCGAGATCAGCTCGGCCGCAACGCTGCGCGATATCATGCAACAGATGGCGGCAATCGACCTTGCGGTGGTGTCGCGATATCATGGCCTCGTCTGCTCTCTGAAGCTCGGAAATCCGACGATATCAATAGGTTATGCCCGCAAGTTCAACGACCTTATGAGTGATTTCGATCAGGAGAAATTTGCCCGGCACATCGACACGTTCGAAGTCGAGGACGTCATCGAACTGGTGAAGGAGATACTCGCTGGAGACGGGGCGGTGAGGCTGCGGATTGCCCATGCCAATGAATGCTTCAAGCGCCAGCTCTCCGAGCAGGAGGCGCTGCTTGGCCGGGAATTTCTCTCAACGGATGGCGTCGCAACACCACAGAGCGTTACGCCTTAGGCACAGCCTGTGCCGCTACCTAATGCTTTCGACGTAACACCGAGGCTCTGTAACACCCGATGGGAGTAGACCCCACGCTGCCGCATGTCCGTCAACGAACATTGTCCAAATAGCCTACACCAACGGATCCGGCCTCCATCCCAACGGTCAGATTCCAAGGTTGAAGTCCCCACTCTAGATTTGACGCTACCGTCGACAATCGGCGATGCTGTCGGAGCCCTTCGATGCACAAAGTCCGCCGCGCCTTTTTCATGGCCTTGCTGGAACAACACCTCGGAATTGTGATCAATTTAGCTCTGATCGCGGTGGTATCGAGACTGCTCTCGCCTGCGGAAGTCGGCTTTGCCGTTATCGGCTACGGGGTGACATCGGTGATCTTCGCCTTTCGCGAATTCGTTTCTTCCGATTTCCTCATTCAGCTCGATGTCGTTGAACGCGATGACATCAACACGTCGCTGACACTGTTGCTCCTTGTCAGCGGCGTTCTCGGGATCGTTCTTTATCTGTGCGGACCGTATCTGGCGATTTTCTACCACCAGCCCGGCCTCCAGCACTATCTTATCCTCGCAATTGCCGCCGTCATCGCCGAAAGCCTGGGCATGCCGGCGTTTTCCATGCTGCGTCGCCAGTTGGCCTTCGGCACGATCGCGCGCGTCCGAACCATCGGCCTCGTCGTTATGGCTGTTGTGACGATCGTTGCCGCCAGACATGGGTGGGGCTTCGTCAGTTTCGCTCTCGGCCTTCTGGCTGGCAACAGCGTCGCCAGCGCTCTTGCCACCTATGCCGATCCGGCCCAGCGTGCAGCCCGGCTTTCCCTCAAGTCGTGGCGGCGTATGGCCGAATTCGGCCGTTACAGGGGGGCTGCCACCATCGTCGACAAACTGTATGAGTCCCTGCCGCAGCTGGTGCTCGGCTTTGCCATGACACCGACAGCAGTCGCGATCTACAATCGCGCCAATACCGTCTGCTCCATTCCCGATCGCATTTTCCTCTCGGCAATCTTTTCCTTTGCCTTTCCGGCACTCGCCGCCGAAGTTCGCGAGGGTGGAGACGTCCGCAGGTCATACCTGCGCGCCCTCAGTTACATCACCGTGCTGTATTGGCCGTCGCTGATCATGGTCGCGATACTGGCCGATCCCATCGTGCGCCTTGCACTTGGAGACCAATGGCTTGCCGCCGTACCAATCACCCGGATCCTCGCGCTTGCGTCGCTCTTCTGGTTTCCGATGGTGCTGACAACGCCGCTGCTGATCGCGCTCAACGCCAACCGGGAAGCTTTCCTCGGCAACTTCGTCTGCCGCAGCGTCTCGGCAATCGTGCTCTGCTCTGCCAGCTTCTTCGGCCTGACTGCCGTAGCGCTCAGCCAGTTCGTGACACTGCCCTTCCAGATGCTCGTCGCTTTCTATCTGGTCAGACGCCATGCGCACTTCAAACTACCCGAACTTTTCGCAGCCATCGGGCCGAGTGCCGCCGTGACCCTTGCCGCGATTGCGGGGCCGCTCGCCATATCCGCCTGGATGGGCTTCCGCTTCGATTATTCCCTCGCCCAGGCTGGCGGTGCCGTCCTTCTGTCGGTGACCGGCTGGGCCGCCTGCCTGTTTCTTCTGCGTCACCCCCTCGTCAGCGAGATACGGTCGACGCTCGATGCTTTCGCCGGGCGTCTGCGCAGGAGCGGCAAACCTCCTGCACAGGCTTCCATTTCCGACACCGTCGTTTCCGCAGCGGCCGAGCCATGAGCAGCGTCGATATCGTCATCCCCAACTACAATTACGGTCGCTTTCTTAAGGGATGCGTCGAAAGCGTCCTTGCCCAGAACATCCCGGACATGCGTATCCTCATCATCGACAATGCCTCCACAGACGACAGTGTTGCGATCACCCGATCTCTCGCCGCAGCCAATCCCCGTATCGAAACGAGCCTGCGCCCAAGAAACCTCGGCGGTCATGCGTCTTTCAACGAGGGCATCGATTGGGCTCGAGCGGACTATTTCGCCATCATCTGCGCCGACGATCTACTGTCGCCCGGTGCTCTGGCACGCGCAATACAGGCGCTCGACAATCACCCCGGCGCGCACATGGCCTTCGGCCGCACCGCCTTCTTCCGTGACGACGCCGAAATAACATCAAGCCTTCGCAGCGATGCCAATGGCATGCAGCTTCATCGCGGCATCGACTTCATCGCCAACATTTGCGCGACGGGACGCAGCCCGGTGCCAGGGCCACTTGCGGTGACGAGAACGCACGTTCAGCAACATGCCGGTCATTACCGGCCCGCACTGCGCCATACCGACGATGTCGAGATGTGGATGCGGCTCGCGGTCCTCGGCGACATCGTCGAACTTGACGCCGTGCAGAATTTCACCCGCATCCACGGCGCCAACCAATCAGCCATCCTTGATAATGTGCTCGCGTGGAACAGCGAAATCGAAGCCGCGCTCGAAAGCTTCTTCGGCAAAGAAGGGGCGTTGCTGGACAATGCCCAAACCCTGCTCCGGCGCGGGCGCGCCAGCCTGAGCGACCGCGCATATTGGTGCGCGCTTTCCAATCTGGTCCGGCGTCGCCCCGGCGCGGGCGCCCTTCTCGCACAGGCTTTCCGCCTACGACCCGCTTCAGCGTTTCTACCACCGGTAAGCTATCTCGTCCGCCGACCTGATGCGCTTCACCGCATTCGCGAAGCAATCGCCCGGCGATAGTTTCGATGATGAAGGCCTATTCTTCGGCATTCAGCACAAGCCGCAACAATGCCGGCAACGAAGCAGATTTCGTTCGTCGCATGATCGAGGCGCGATGGTTCTCGACAGTGCGCTGACTGAGCTTCAAATCGGCTGCAATATTCTTGTTGGCCTGCCCCTGAACAATCCGGTCAAGGATCTGCCGTTGCTTGCGAGTGAGCTTTGCCAATATCGCCCGAGCCGTTTCATGCCGCTCTTCACGCTCGTTCACATCACGCGATCGATCGAGCGCAGACTGCACACTCCGATAGAGTTCCTGATAAGAAATCGGTTTCTCGATGAAATCGGCCGCTCCGTATCGCATCGCATCGACTGCCATACGCACATCGCTGCGACCGGTGATCACGATGACCGGAAACCGATGCTGTCTTTCTTTCAGCAAACGCAGCAACTCCATGCCGACCATGCCGGGCAGATAGGCATCGACAAGCAGACAACCTGATCTGTCGGGCTTGTAATCTGCAAGATAGGCTTCGGCCGAAGCATAGGTTGAGACCGTCCAACCCTCGCTTTCGAAAAGAGCCCGCAAGTTGTCCCTGATGTCTTGCTGGTCGTCGATGACTTCGATGAGCCTGCCCGTCGTCGGCTCCATGTCTTCGGGCTCGCTTGTGTGCTCCGCCCTCTCGACGGTTTGGCGAACGACCATGGTCTCGACCACCTGCACGACGTCCCTGAGTTTTGCCGGCTTGTGCAGATACGGTATGTCGTGCTGCGCAAAAGCCTTCAGGGACTTGATTGAAATGTCGCCCGTGAGAATGAGGGCTGGAACATTTCGGCGGAGTGCCTGGCGGATATCCTCGATAGCCGCGATACCATCCCCGCCGGTAAGGAGATTGTAGTCTGCGAGAATGACGTCCGGCCTGAACTGCAATCCGCCAACAATCGCGAGCGCTTCGGCGGCCGTTGAGGTCGCAGCGACCACATATCCAGTCTGCTCGAGACCCTTTTTGAGAAGATCGCGCATGCCGTTTTCATCTTCGATGATCAAAATCGACGCAGACGACAGGGAGGCCGGTTGACGCAGGTGACCACCCACGGATGCCGGCAGTGACGCAAGCGGTTCACCTGCCGGTGCCTGATCGATCTCGATCATGAATGCCGACCCTTTGTGCAATCGCGACCGCACTGCTACCCTCAGTCCGAGAAGTTCGCTGAGCCGCTTGACGATCGACAATCCCAGCCCCAAACCTCGGTCTTGCGCTCCAACCGGCGCATCGAGTTGGCGGTATTCCTGGAAGATATCATCGATACGGTTTTCTGGAATGCCCATGCCGGTGTCCCGCACTTCGAACCGAACCTTCGTACCGCGCCGCCGGCAGCCGACCAGAATTTTACCGCTTGTCGTATACTTCACCGCATTGGACAGAAGATTGCGAACGATCTGCTCGAACAGCCGTGGATCGGTGCGCACGGCGAGGCTGGATGGCACGACATGGAGTTGCAGCCCGGCAGCGCGAGCGGAATAGTGAAATTCCTTGAAGAGCCGCCCCAGAAGATCGCCTATCGCAAAGCTCACGATCTGAGGTTCCACCATCCCCGCTTCGATCTGGTTGATGTCGAGAATGGAGTTGAGTATTCCCAACATCGAGGACAGCGTCTCCTCCATCCTCTGAACGAAAGTGCGCGCCTCCCCTTCGCCCACGCTCCTCTCCAAAAGCCCCTGCAAAAGCTTCAACGTTTGCAGCGGTTGACGCAGATCGTGGCTTGCCGCAGACAGGAATTGCGACTTGGCCTCGGTCGCCCGCTCGGCGGATTTCTTTGCAGCTTCCCTGCTCTCGGCAACCTGTTTCTGGGCGCTTACATCGATGAAGGTGATGACGACCCCGTCGACGGTATTGCTGTCGTCGCGATAAGGGTTGACCCGGCGGACATACCAGCGACCGTCAGGCCCTTCTATCTCCCTGTCGATTGTATCGCCACCGCGCAGAGCCGTCATCGCATCGAGTTGAAGCGTATTGTCCCCGGTAAAACCGCCAAGGTCCGACAGGGGGCGGCCGACATCGGACGATATGATGTTGCATACCGACCGGGTGGCCGGTGTGAAAAACCGTACAAGAAGACTGGAATCCAGAAAAAGCGTCGGGACATCGGTACTATACAAGACGTTTTGCAAATCGTTGGACACTGCACGCTGACGTTCCAGTGCTTCGTGGAGCTGGCTGTTGAGGGCCGTCAGCTCTTCATTGAGGGATTGCAGTTCCTCTTTTGACGTTGCCGGTTCCTCACTCGTTGAGGGCAAAGAGGGAGTGCCGATATTTCCACCTTGGACTGCGCCGGGATCAAGATCACCGGAAACAGGAGCTCCAACGCGCTGCGATCCGGACATCGAACCGGTATCTCCCTCGTAAGTAGAAGGAACCTCGTTACTATCCTCGCCGCGTTCCGCCATATTCACTCTCGTTAAAATTGACGCGCATTCCAAATAGAGATCAACCCTTGCAAAACGTCAGGCGCAGAAGGGGCAACGACGTCTTGAAAGCAGCCATCACGGCCTTGAGATCATTCGTCAGGGATAAATATTTCACCAAGCCCCGTCATCGACGGGGTAGGTTTGTGCACTTGTCGCAAGGCGCAACTTCAAAATGCGAACAACACTCATAAGTTGTTGACATTGCAAACAAAAGCACGAATGGCCGATGATAAGTCAATCCAGCCGCGATTATAATTCATCCAATATAGTTAGAGCCTGCTCACGAAAAGTGACGATGACCGGACAGAAATTCCATTTCGCCATTCGCGCGTGCAGATTGACATGTTCACGTCATGCTAGATTGAACACCACCTCGAAATCACAATCAAAAGTGAGTAATTTCCGAACCTTTTCCACGCGGGATGCTCCATTGTAGGATTGAGGGACGGAAATTCGGGTCGTGCAACGTCTTCTGCTTTCTGGCCAATATTAAATTACAAAAATCCAGACCGCAAAACAGCACATCGCTTCCGGAGTTCCTGTTGATGACGACGTTTCGGGTTGGATCACCTAAACCTCAGTTGTGCCGGCTCGTAAAAAGAAACTTCAGTTGCGTCTCTGCCAAGCCAGGCAGTTCCGCAAAGTATTTTTTAGCGCGGATAGGACATAACATGCTGACATCAGTTCCCAACAACGGGCATAGCCAATTCTCATCGAATTTCCATGTGGTTGCGCGTTCGAAAGCTGCCGAAACTTCCGTCAAAAAACTGGCGATCATCGACGACCGCACGCTCGACCGTGAGTGTCTGGCTCAGAGCCTGATCGCATACGGCCTTGATATGGAAGTCGAGTTGTTTTCATCACTCGACGACTGGAGACATGCCCCGGACGGCCATCATAGCGGCATCCTGGTCAATGTCGGTCGCAGCGATTTTTGCGATGACGTATCCCTTCATGAATTACGGGAGTTCATTGCCGATTTCCCTTATCTGCCGGTCGTCATTCTTGCGGAAAACCGCGATCTGCGTCAGGTCATGAGGGCCTTTGAAGTGGGGGTGCGGGGATACATCTCCTCGTCGATAGGATTGGCAGTGTGCGTCGGCGCCATCTCCCTTGCATTGGCGGGCGGCGCTTTCGTATCAGCTGAAAATATCAGCGATCTCAGGCAGTTACTCGTGGTTGCCGAAGACAAGGAACGTCAACGAACGGAAATGTTCACCCAGCGTGAGGTCGATGTCATCAACGCCTTGACGCAAGGCAAGCCGAACAAGATCATCGCTTATGAACTCAACCTTCGCGAAAGCACCGTAAAGGTCCATATTCGCAACATCATGAAGAAGGTGGGCGCCAAAAACAGAACGGAAGTGATCTTTAAAATATCCGATCTCTTCAAAAACTAGCATCAGGTGTCGTGTGCAGTGAACCTGTTATAAATTTATAATTGCTTGCGGGTGTCGGGCCCCGCACGATGCAACCGTATTGAAGCGATTATCACAAGAATTTTGTGCATCCCTCTTAAGCCTTTCGGCTAGCATTCCACGCATAAAGACGGGGTAACGGCCATTGAGCCGGATACGGTACTCTCAGGTCATCGACCATATGGACCCGGGATTGCGCCATGCAAACTTTCGTCGAAAATTTCGAAAACTCGGATCGACTTCGCCAGCACTCCCGCAACATCATACCGGGCGGTGCGCATACCTATGCAAAGGGTGACGACCAGTACCCTGTTCTGTCTCCCGGCTTCATTGACAAGGGATATGGCTGCCACGTCTGGGATGTCGACGGCAACGAATATATCGAATACGGCATGGGCAATCGGGCTGTTGGCCTTGGCCATGCCTATGCCGACGTCGTAGAGGCGGCACGTGCGGAACTATACCGCGGCTGCAATTTCACGCGGCCGTCAAAGATCGAGGTGGAGTGCGCATCGACCTTTCTTGATACGATCCAGACAGCCGACATGGTCAAATTCTGCAAGAACGGTTCCGATGCGACATCCGCCGCGATACGACTTGCGCGGGCCGTTACCGGTCGCGACCTGATCGCGCGCTGCAGCGACCACCCGTTTTTCTCCACCGACGACTGGTTCATCGGCACAACCGAGATGAATGCGGGCATTCCCGAGGCGATCCAGAAACTGATTCTTGGTTTCAGCTACAATGATCTGAACAGTGCGCGCAGTCTGTTTGAGCGCTTTCCGGGCCGCATAGCCGCCTTCATCATGGAGCCGTCGCGCGGTGATCCACCTCGGGACCAGTTTCTTCACAAACTTCAGAAGCTTTGCCACGAAAACGGTGCGCTTTTCATTCTCGACGAAATGATCACCGGCTTCCGCTGGGATGCGGGTGGAGGGCAAAAGACATACGATATCGTCCCCGATCTTTCCTGCTTCGGCAAGGCGCTTGGGAATGGCTTTTCGATTTCCGCCCTTGCCGGCAAACGTGAATTCATGGAACGAGGCGGCATCGATCAAACCGATGCCCCCCGCGTCTTCCTGCTTTCGACGACGCATGGTGCGGAAACGCATGCGATGGCGGCGGCAATCGCAACCATGAAGGTTTACACGCGCGAACCCGTGGTCCCACATCTGGTCCGCCAGGGAAATGCGCTGCGTGCCGCCATCAGCCAGATCGCAATTGCGCATGGGCTTGATGCCTACTTCGGCATACAGGGCCATTCCGCCTGCCTCAGCTACTTCACGCTCGACCAGACTGGAAAGCCGTCTCAGGCTTTTCGCTCGCTCTTTCTGCAGGAAACCATTCGCCGCGGCATTCTCGCACCGTCTCTCGTCGTCAGCTACACACATCAGGACGAGGATATAGCCAAAACGCTTGACGCCATTGATGAGGCACTGGTGGTCTACCGCAAGGCGCTGGAACATGGCGTCGAAAAATTCCTGACAGGGCGTCCATCCGCGGTCGTCTTCCGACGTTTTAATGGCGGCGCGCAGCATCAGGCCAGCCATGATCTGGCCATGGCCGGCATGCCGCAATTACCGGAAAGCATCCGAAAGCCTTAGCCGACCGTGGCACCTATACCGTTCGCATGATCGCTACAGCCGCTTTGCCCGCTGCATCGGTCTCGCCCGAAAAGATACGCTCGTTGCGATAGAAAATAGATTTTGGAGGGGAAGTTTCATGCACGTTCTGGTCACCGGACATCGCGGATATATCGGCTCCGTCATGGTCCCCATCCTGCGCAAGGCGGGCCACGAAGTACACGGCTATGACACTGAATTCTACCATCGCTGCGCTTATGTTCCAGGCGGCCCCTTGCCGCAGGTACCTGGCGTCTGCAAGGACATCCGCGATGTTACGCCTGCGGATATGGAAGGTTTCGACGCCGTCATTCATCTTGCGGCGCTGTCAAACGATCCGCTGAGCAATCTCAATCCGGAAATCACCTATGAGATCAACTATCGCGGCAGCGTTCGGGCAGCGCAGGCGGCCAAGCAGGCAGGCGTCAAGCGTTTCATCTTCGCCTCCTCATGCAGCAACTACGGTGCCGCTGGCGAGGGACTGGTCAACGAAACGGCAGAGCTGAAGCCGGTATCGGCCTATGGCACATCCAAGGTATTGGCGGAGCGCGAGATCGCAAGTCTCGCCAGCCCCGGCTTCTCACCGGTCTATATGCGTCCGGCGACGGCATATGGCCTTTCGCCGATGCTGCGTTTCGATATCGTCCTCAACAACCTGACAGCCTGGGCGGTGACGGAGGGACTGATCCTCCTGAAATCCGACGGATCGCCATGGCGTCCAATCGTTCACATCGAGGATATTTCGCGCGCTTTTCTGGCCGCGCTCGAAGCGCCGACCGATGTCGTCCACAATCAGGCTTTCAACGTCGGGCAGGACGCGCACAACTATCAGATCAGGGAGATCGCCGAAATCGTCGCCCTCACCGTGCCCGGATGCCGGCTGCAATATGCGAGCGACGCGAGCCCCGATACCCGTTCCTACCGCGTCGATTTCGGCAAGATCGCCCGTGCGCTTCCGGCATTCAAACCGACATGGACGGCGGCAGCCGGTGCCGAGCAACTCTATAGGGCCTATAAGAGCGCCGGCCTGACGATGGCGGAATTCGAGGGACCGCACTATCAGCGGATCGGCCAACTCCAGAAGCTGATCGGTGACAAGGATATCGACCTCAACCTGCGTCGCCCCATGGCCGCGCCACGCTACAGTGCCGATATTGCGACATCGGCTTGAACGGAGGCTCGGATGGGCAAGATGGAGCCTGGCGCCACGCTGACAGGCGATGCGTGGCGAGAGGCAGGTATCGGCCAGACCATTCATGATCTGGCCTCCCGCCTCTTTCCGATCTGTCGCAGCATCACCGGTAAAGGTGTGCGCGACACGATCGCGATCCTTAAAGACTATATCGATATCGAGCAGCGCGCCATCCCGAGCGGAACGCGGGTTTTCGACTGGACGGTGCCGCAGGAATGGATCGTCCGGGACGCCTATGTGAAGAACGCAGCGGGACGCAAGGTCATCGACTTTCAGAGCTCGAACCTGCATCTCATGAACTACAGCATCCCTCAACGTCGCGTCATGCCACTGGCTGAACTGCAGGCACATATCTATACCTTGCCGACACAACCCGATCTCATTCCGTACAAAACAGCCTATTACACGGATGCCTGGGGCTTTTGCATGACGCATCATGCGTTCCTCAAGCTCGAGGACGGCGACTATGAAGTCGTCATCGACACCGAAAAGACGTCAGGCAATCTGTTTTACGGAGAATATCTGCATGTCGGACGAAGTACTAAGGAAGTGCTTCTCTTCGCGCATATCTGTCATCCATCGCTCGCAAACGACAATTGTTCCGGCCTTGCAGTGCTGACGTGTCTTGCGGCCGGTCTGAAAAGCCGATCCACATATTACAGCTACAGGTTCGTCTTCGCACCCGGAACGATCGGCTCCCTGTCATGGCTTGCGCAGAACGAAGAAGATATCTCGAACATCGCACACGGTCTTGTGGTTTCATGCATTGGCGACGGGGGCGGACCGAACTACAAGCGCAGCCGCAGGGGAGATGCGCTGATCGACCGGATCGCTGCCTGCACGCGCTGCGGTGAGGACAAAAAACATCTTGAGATCGCCGACTTCAGTCCCTACGGCTATGATGAGCGCCAATTCTGTTCGCCGGGCTTCAATCTACCGGTCGGACTGCTGCAAAGAAGCGCTTTCGGAACCTTTCCCGAATATCACACCTCGGCCGACAATCTCGACTTCATCCGGCCCGAACACCTCTACTCATCCTTCTGGATGATCATGGACATGATCGATGCTCTCGAAGACAATTGGACGCCGTTGAACCTCAAGCCCAAGGGTGAACCACAGCTCGGAAAATACGGGCTTTTCCCTGCGATCGGCGGCCATAAGACCAATGATGGCCGCACCATGGCCTATCTATGGATCCTCAACCTCGCCGATGGAAACAACTCGCTGCTTGATATCGCCGAAAGGTCGAAAATGCCATTTGTCGATATTGCGAGCGCTGCCGGCAAGCTGCTTGAAGCGGGCCTTGTCTCGAACCTCGGTTTCCTGACGCGTTAGAACTTCAATGCCAAGCCGGCCAACCCAAGTCTTTTTCCGACATGACGGAAGGTGGCGCGGGCCATTCTACACTGATTGCGGGCTCGTCATGGCGGATCCCCGCGGCACTTTCTTGCGCATAGGGCACCGAAATCAAATAGGACACGGCAACGTCGTCACTGAGCGACTGGAAACCGTGCGCAAAACCCTCGGGAATATAGAACTGCGCGCCATTGTCGGCCGACAATATCGTCCCAACCCATTGCAGATAGGTCGGCGAGTCGCGACGCAGATCGACGGCGACATCCCATATTGCCCCTTTGACGCAGGAAACCAGCTTTGTCTCCTGATGCGGAGGTCGCTGGAAATGCAGGCCTCGCACGGTGTGTTTCAGTTTTGACAGGGAAAGGCTGTGCTGCGCGAAATCAGACACCAGCCCTTTGGTCTCAAATTCACGCTTGCAGAACGTTCTCGCAAAAGAGCCGCGACTATCCCGGACAGGCACCGTCTTAACGACCCAAAGCCCTTCGATTTTCGTCTTCTCAAACAGCATTCGGCGCTCCTGAAGCAACCCCTCACAGGCAAGAATTCCCCGCCATTTTTAGCGGCGAAGGAATACATCCATAGGCAGAACCATAGCTTGAAGGCGGGTTGTCAAATAAGTCACCCTTTCGGTCGCCAAAGCCAGCAGCTGGAGGCGCATTTTAGCGAATACTCATATCAACCTACGGCTTATGGATGACGTTTTCGTGCCGAATGCAGTATCGTCACTCACCCCGATCCATAGTATTTTTTCCAGTTAATAAAAGAATTTTCTCAAATTCACTCAAAGACACTGCGATGAAATCAGGGGCGTCCGATGAATAATGAGGCAGTTTTTTCCGCAAGGTTGAGCTCTACGCAACACGTGGGGCTTTGCCGCCTTTGCAGCGCGCCATTGGTGCATACCTTCGTCGATCTTGGCATGTCTCCACCCTGCGAAAGCTTCGTGGCAGCCGATGCAGCCAACGACGTCGAGCCATTTTATCCGCTGCATGCATTCGTTTGCGACGAATGCTTCCTGGTCCAGCTTCAGGAGTATGTTGCGCCAGAGAACATTTTCACGGAATACGCTTACTTTTCCTCGTTCTCGGACAGTTGGGTCGCACACGCAAAACGGTATTGCGACATGGTCATCGAGCGCTTTTCGCTTGGCCAGTCAAGTTTCGTTGTCGAGCTTGCCAGCAACGACGGTTACCTGCTGCAGCATTTCCTTGCTAGCAACATCCCGATGCTCGGAATTGAACCGGCGGTCAACGTCGCAAAGGTGGCGATCGGGAAAGGCATTCCGACACTGACGGAATTTTTCAACGAGGCTCTAGCAACCAATATGGCGGCCAGGGGACAAAAAGCCGATCTCATCATCGGTAATAATGTCCTCGCCCAGGTGCCTGATATCAACGATTTCGTTGCTGGCATGAAAGCGCTGCTCAAGCCGGATGGCGTCATCACACTTGAATTCCCGCATATCGAAAAGCTCATCGAGGAAAACCAGTTCGACACAATCTATCACGAACACTTTTCCTACTTCTCGTTGCTGACCATCGAAAAAATGGCCCGCCGTCATGGGCTCAAGGTTTTCGATGTCGAAGAGATCCCCACACATGGCGGTTCGCTGCGAGTGTTTTTCTCACACGAAGACAGCAAGTTTTCGCGTGAAGCCCGCGTGGACAATCTCCTCGCACGGGAGCGCGGCGCCAGGCTCGACCAGATCGAGACCTATACCGCCTTCTCCGAAGCCGTGCGCCAGACCAAGCGAAACCTCCTGTCTTTCCTCATCCGCCTCAAGGAGATGCGCAAATCGATCTGCGCTTATGGCGCACCGGGAAAAGGCAATACGCTGCTGAATTATTGCGGCATCGGCACGGATTTCATCGATTTTGCAGTCGACCGCAATCCTTACAAACACGGCCGCCTCACGCCGGGAATGCATATTCCGATCCGGCCCGTCAGCGAAATAGAGCGCATGAAGCCGGACTACGTTCTCATTCTCCCCTGGAACCTGAAGCATGAGATCGTTGCACAAATGAACGACATCAGAAACTGGGGCGGGAAATTCATCGTTCCAATTCCCGACATATCCATCATTGATCCGAAGGAGTTGGTACAATGAAGGTCGTCTTGTTCTGCGGCGGCAGGGGTACGCGCATCAGGGAATATTCCGAAAGCGTCCCGAAACCGCTGATCCCGCTCGGGTCTCAACCGATCATGCGGCATGTCATGCAATATTACGCCCGTTTCGGGCATGAGGACTTCATCCTCTGCCTCGGCTACAAGGCGCATGTCATAAAAGAGTTCTTCCTGAACAGCCGGCCGGAAAGCTATGCCGATTGCGTCATATCAAGCCCCGGACGTGTGGAGTTGCTCGAGGAACTGCCGAGGGATTGGCGCGTATCCCTGATCGATACCGGGATATGGCGCAATATAGGCGAGCGTCTCTGGGCTGTGCGTCATCATCTCAAAGGCGAGAAAATGTTCCTCGCCAATTATAGCGACGGCCTGACCGACGTCGATCTCGACGACATGATTGCCCAGTTCGAAAAGAGCGACAAGCTCGCCTGCTTCCTGGCTGTCAGACCACCCCTCACCTACCACCTGGCGGAGATCGACGAGAACGGAAGGGTCCGGGAATTTCGATCATCGGAAACATCGGATATGTGGATCAACGGCGGCTATTTCCTGATGCGACCGGAAATTTTCGAGTACATGCGCGAGGGCGAAGAACTCGTGCTGGAACCGTTTTCCCGGTTGATAGCCGAAGACAAACTGATGGCCTACAAACATGAGGGCTTCTGGCGCTCAATGGATACGCTGCGCGACTGGCAGACGTTGGAAGCGATGGTCGAGCGTGGTGACATGCCATGGATTGGAGACGATGCGTCAATGGCACGCAGATCGTCAGAACCAAAGCTGCTGCCATGAAAAACATGTCCCTTGCCTCCGCCGGTGATCGCCTGTCTATCCTTTGTCTTGGAGCTCACTCCGACGATATCGAGATTGGCGTCGGAGGCACGGTCCTCAGCCTGCTTTCAAAAGGCGTGCTGCTGGATGTCTATTGGTGCGTTCTCAGCGCCGGCAACGAACGCGCGCTGGAGGCACGCAGTTCCGCCGAGGCTTTTCTGGCAAAAGCGGCATCCTATTCCATTGAGCTTGCCTCATTTCAGGACAGCTACTTTCCCGCGCAGAGCCGCGAGATCAAGTCGTGGTTGCTGACATTGCGCGACAAAGTCAGCCCCGACATCATCTTCACGCATAGTCGTGAGGATGCGCATCAGGATCACCGCGAAATCAACAAGCTCACATCCAACATCTTTAGAAATCACCTGATTTTGGAATACGAAATCCCCAAATGGGACGGCGATTTCAGCAGGCGAAATGCCTATGTGCCGTTGAGCGAAGACGCGATGAACATGAAGGTCGAGCTACTGTTGCAGCACTTCGGAACACAGAGATCCAAGGACTGGTTCGACGCGGATACCTTTCGGGGTCTGGCGCGGCTGCGGGGAATGGAATGCCGTGCGCCTACACGTTTTGCGGAAGCCTTTACCGTCAGAAAGCTGACCTTCGCCTGACAGATAAGAAATCGACGTTTTCCTGGAATTAAAAGAAACCAAAAATAATACAGGGGGCATTTTCGTCATGATCCAGAACCACATCTCCGAGAACCCGTCGGAAGGCGCACCGCATCCGCAGGCCGAAACGAATACGGCCGGCTACATCGGCATCATCGATCGTCGCATGCTGGAGCGGGAATGCCTTGCCCATAGTCTCAACTATCAATATGCGGACAGGCGCATTCTGACCTTCTCCAATCTCGGCGAATGGCAACAGGCACGCGCGGAAATCGGCATGCCTGCGGCAGTTCTGGTCAGTGCCTTGCCCGCGCCGTCGGCAGAGACGAACCGCGAGCTAGCAGAGATTGTCGCTGCCGTGTCGCCAGCCGCCGTCGTCGTGCTCTCCGACGATCAGGATATCAATACCATCCTCGATACGATCGCTCTTGGCGTGCGCGGCTATATATCGAGTTCCGTCAGCGTCGATGTCTGCGTTCAGGCGATCAGCCTTGCAATTGCGGGCGGCCGTTTCATACCGGCAAGCAGCGTCATGAACATGAAAAGCCTGTTCGGCCTGACGGCACATGCGACCACACCGCCGATGAAATTTACAAGCCGTCAATCGGCTATCGCGGAGGCCCTGCGGTGCGGCAAGGCGAACAAGGATATCGCTCTGGAACTGAACCTCTGCGAAAGCACCATCAAGGTCCATATCCGCAATATCATGAAGAAGCTTGGGGCAACCAACCGCACGGAAGTTGCCTGCAAGATCGGTGACATGGCGTAAGGGCGTTAAGCCCGCACCATTCACCGACCGCTACCGAACGCGCCGCTGAGAGCAGGAACAGTCATGATCCAGTCTTCATCATCTGCGAGTGAACAGGAAGGTATTTCCCGCTTCATATCCATCCTGCGGGAGCGGCGCAAAGCCGTCTTCATCTGCTTTCTCGCCAGTTTCACAATCGCGGCAATCGGCTACGCGCGAACCCCGATCCGATACAAGGCCGAAGCGACGCTTGCGCTTGACGTCCGCAAGCTTCAGGCACTCCCCACCGAATCGGTTGTCTCGCCGCTGCCGCAGGAAAGCCCGGTGCTGCGAACCGAACTCGATATCATCGGCTCGAGGTCCATGGCCGAACGGGTTCTCGTCATTCTGCAGAAAGATCGCCTGCTCGAAGGGCGGCAAGCCAAATCCGACCCGGCGAACACCGACGCGATCGTGCTTGGCAACGACGCCGAGACATCGAAAATGATCGATACCCTCATGACCAACGTTCGTGTGATGAATGATGGCCGGTCGTATACCATTTACATTTCCTATTATGCCGGCGATCCGGCGCTTGCCGCGAAAGTCGCCAACGCTTTTGGGGAAGCCTATATCGACTATCAGATCGACCTCCAGACGACGGCAACCCGGCGTGTCAGCACATGGCTCGGGGAGCGGCTCGTCAGTCTGCGGACAGAACTCGAGGAGTCCGAACGCCAGGCCTCGCAATTTCGCGAAAAATCCGGGTTGATAGACACTGGCGGCCTTCCCCTGCAATCGCAGCGTCTTGCAAGTCTGAATGTCGAGCTGACAACGCTACAGGCCAAGCTGGTAGGGTCGCGCGCGCGCCTGGCGACAGCGCTTGAACTGCAAAAAAGCGGCAATGGGCTCGGGATAACCGAAGTTCTGGCCTCACCAACGATCCAGCTTTTAAGGGCCGAGCAGGCAAGGGTCATTCGAGCCATCGCGCAGATCGACGAAAGCGGCGCCGTGATGAGCCCGGAGCGTCCGCAATTATCCTCCCAGCTCAGTTCACTCAACAAGCAGATCGATTCAGAAATAGCGCAGATCATCTCCGCCTTGCGCAATGAGATCGAGGTCACCGAAAAACAGCGGCAGGAGGTCGAAGCCAGCCTTAACGACGTGCAACGCGCCGTTTCCACGACGGATATGGCAATGGTTCAATCCGGGCAACTTGACCGGGAAGCGGCAGCGAACCGCTCGATCTACGAGACATATCTGGCACGCTACAAGCAGACGATCGAACAGGACGGTATCGCCACTGCCGAGGCACGGATCATATCGAGCGCCATGCCGTCCCGCAAGCCGACCAGCCCTGATGCGGGTTTGTGGGCCTTGGCTGCGCTTCTTCTCGGTTGCAGCACCGGTTTGGCGGCGGCTTTCATCCTGAATTTTACCGACCGCTCCGTTGGCTCCATCACGTCTCTCCAGCAGAAAACCGGACTTAACGTCATCGGGCGCATCCCACGCATTTCCTTTGGGGAGTTTGAGAACAAGCCCGGGAAATTCAGCAGCGGCGCGGCGGATTTCTACAGCGCGTTTGCCGACCTTCAGACCTACATCCAGTTGGCGGAGAGCAAGGCCAAGGTGATCGCCTTCACCTCTTCGGCCGATGGCGAAGGCAAGACGTTCGTGATTGCCAACCTTGCCAGATCGCTTGCGATGAGCGGCGTGAAGCTGCTGCTGATCGATGCCAATCTGCGGAATCCGGCTCTCGGATCGGAATTCAATGTTGGATCGGCGTCGCATGTCGCCCAGGCGGTCAACCGTGAGGTGTCGCTGGATGACATCATCCAGCACGATCAGGATTCCGGGGTTGACATCATCATCGCCGAGAAAAGCGACCTGCCGCCAAATCTTCTTCTTGGAAGCAAGCGCTTCGCCGGCCTGATTGCAGAGGCGAGGCAGCGATATGAACTGGTACTGATCGATGCCCCATCCGTTGCGCATGACCTCGACCTGTTGCGGATCGCCACTTTGTCGGACGCCGTCTCTTTCGTGGTCCGGCAGGATGCCGCCGATGGCACGGCTATGAAAAACGCCGTCATCAAGCTGCGGGTGGCGGGCCGGCCGATCACCGGCATCGTCCTCAACGGCATACGGCGTCAAAGAACGCGTCGAACTCCAGTCTGGCCGAGCATTTTCCGGAACTGGAATACTCATTTCAAGCCGCAGAAACGCGCGCCCACGGTGCGCCCACCGGCTGTCGTCCATAGTGAGAGGTGAGACATGCGCTTCGTGACAAGGCCCAACGGCTTTTCCCTGATGATCGCCAGTACGACCTTTCTGTCTTTGGCCGTCTGCCAGCTACCGGCCGCTGCAGATGGAACCAACTACAAGGTCGCGACCGGCGACGTCTTGACGATCTCCGTCTACGGCGATCCGGGCCTGACCGGCCTCTTTCCTGTCAGTGCGGATGGAACGATCGGTTATCCGCTTCTTGGCAACGTCAACGTGGTCGATCAGACGGTGAACGAAATCGGTGCGCAGATCAGCCGCGACCTGGCAAGCCATGTGGCAAACCGCTCCGTCGCCGTCGCGGTCAAGGAATATGCTCCGATCTTCGTTGTCGGCGACGTCCAGAAGCCGGGAAAATATGAATACCGTCCCGGCATGATCGTGCTTGAACTCTTCGCACTCGGCGGGGGATTGCGCGAGTCGAATGCGCAGAGGGATACCTCGGGCATACAGCTGATCGCGGCCCAGCAAGAATATGAAGACATGTCGATGCAACTGCTGTCGCAGGACATCCGGCGTGTTCGGCTGGAAGCGGAACTAAACGACACCGAATTCAACTATAAGGGCGACGACATCGGACTTGTCCGGGATCGCGCCGCCTTGGAGAAGATCGTCGCATCTGAAACAGGTCTGTTTCGCCTTCGCCTGTCGGCGCAGCAGGACGAAAAGACCAACCTCGAAGTCCAGCGGCAGAACTTCATTCAGGAAATAGACACGCTTGAGAAAAGCAACGTCATGCGCAACCAGCAACTCGAATTGCTCGACATGGATGTCAACGCGTCGAAGGAACTTGTCACGCGCGGTGCAGCCTCCGAATCCGCCCTCCGAGAGCGCAAGCGCGAACTGCTATCCATGAACCAGCAGGTGCTGGAATCGACATCGTTCCTGGCACGCGCGCAGCAAAACAAGAGCGAGGTGGAGCGTCGTATTCTGGAGTTGAAAAGCAAAAGGCACAATGATGCTGCGACCGAACTGCGGGAGACGTCCCTCGACATCATGCGCCTGAAGAAAAAACTGGCCTTCAGCCTTCAATCCATGGCCGAGATCGGCTCGACGGCGCGGCGGGTTTCCAGCCTCGAGGACATGATCGAAACCAAGTTCTTCATCGTGCGTCAGGTCGCAGGCGCCCATAGCGAAATAGCGGCCGAC
Source organism: Agrobacterium burrii (assembly GCF_017313405.1). NCBI lineage: Bacteria > Pseudomonadati > Pseudomonadota > Alphaproteobacteria > Hyphomicrobiales > Rhizobiaceae > Agrobacterium > Agrobacterium burrii. The sequence continues at coordinate 127,699 of NZ_JAFLNA010000014.1, read as the reverse complement.
GAGCATACGCAAGTTCGGGCGGGAGACGTCGTCCGCGTCCGCCTGTCGGTATCCGGCAAAGACCCGGTTTCGGCAGCGCTCGTCGCAGGAAGCGTTAACTAAAAAGGGTTTGCCGGCGTTCCGATCGGTAGGCTCCCGATTTCCTCCAGAGAGCAGAAGCAATCGGCACAAGTGTCTGGGAGGCGGAGATGGAATCTGCGATCATTCCGGTTGGTTATCACATGGTCAGGCAGGACGCCGTCATCATCGTGAACGGAGAAAGAGGGCTGCAGCCCGTCCATGTGACGCAGGATGCCCTGAACGACATTCAGTCCCCACCGCAATGCGATGCGCAACGTCTGGCGCAATTCGCCGACGTGTTTGCAATGATAGGGGCATCCAAAATCGAGAAGGGAATGTTTGCATTCGATGGACAGATCTGGATCACGGCAAGCGACGTCCGGACCTGGCTCAATTTGACGGCAAAAAATGGACCGGCTAGATGAGTTTTATCAAACTCTAACGCCTTTATCGTTTTGTCGTTACCAAAAGCGCGAAATTTGTCAGACAGCATATGCATGGATGGGCATCCTACCGCTTATAGCCAAATTGAATCGACACGATAAAAGCGTTTTCTAGAGGTACCCGCCGCCCCCTGATACTTTGGTGGGTCGCCGGTCACCGGGCTCACCTGGTAACCGGGAGGGCTCGCTCGTTGAACCGGGCGAGCCTATTTGCATCTCGCACTAACCGTCGCCAACGCCGCGCAAATCCTGCCGCATCGACGGCTTCTGATTGAGATTTGCAAGAATATCAGCTGAACCGAACGAACCACAGATCGCTCGCCACTCATGGAGTAACGAACGATCCGTCGGGTCCCTCGCCTGCAATGGAAACCTCCGAGCCTCAATCTGAATGGCCCATGGTATCGCATGACCTCGATGTATCGAGCCATAGTCGTCACTTTCCGGCAACAGGTCAATTCACCGCAGATACGTCATTAGGGGTAATTTGCCCCAATTTTTCCGGGAATAGACCCGTTTAATAAGATGTTGGCCTTGCAGCATTGGACGACGATTTAACGGTGTTGGCCGTTGGCCCCACGTTTCCTGTTGCAAAACCGCTCCATGTCGAGCCGACATTTGCCCAGCTATTCTCCGGATGCATCGTCACGAAACCCGAACTTTGGACCGGCCCTGGCGGTCCTCGGGTAAAATGATTGTCATAGAGCACCGTATTGATCCGCCGTGAGCGTTCGGCCGGTCCGGCCTTGAAGCTGCCGTCATGCGTCCACATGAGTTTGTAGGCATCAACGAAGCCGTAGCGGACATTGGTGAAGGTGTTTCCATCGAAGACAGTCCCATTATAGTCGGCACCGGGATGGTTCCAGGTTTCATATTCGACGCCGATATAGGCGATATCGGTGAACCTGTTCCTGCGATAAATATTTCCCAGACCACCCCAGATGCCGGCAACGCCGGTATCCGCGAATGTCGTGCCGACATAGAGGCCGCTGTTGCTGCGGGTCACGCTGTTGTTGGAATATTGCAGGAAATACGGGCTAAGGCCCCGCGTTGAGTCCAGCGCAACCGTCATCATGCCGTGTCGCATCCGGGAAATGCGGTTGCTGTCGACCACCACGTCGTAGACATTGCCGTAGAGGAGAACGGCGGTGGAATCGGAATCATGCTCGGCATAGCTTCCCCTGCCCTCGAACGTATTATCGTATATGACGGCCTGCGATGCGGTCGCCGCCAGAGCAAACCGGCTGGTTCGATCGGGAACGACATTCCAGGCTTGTTCGAGCAGAACGGCAGAACCATCCGTCGACGCGATGTGACGGTGCTGTCCGGCACCGCGTCCGCCCACGATAACGAGATCGCGCCCGCCCGGCACTGCGTCTCCTAAATCCGACAGGGAGCTGAAGGTAACCGCGGTCGACGAAGCGCCGACGAAATCATTTTTAAGCTTGCTCCCGACGATCTCGAAACAGATTTGTTCGCCCTTATTGCAATCGACCTTGGTGCAGTCGTGAGGCGCGGCATTTCTTGAGATGTTTTTCTCGAAATAGAGGTTTCGCATGCTGCCGAAATGCGCCTGGCCAACAAAAAAACGTCCGATGCCATGGCCGTCGTCGCGCCTTTCATCCGCGTTCGTCAGCTCGTTGCCGGTCATGGCAAAATCGCGCCCACCCCACAGGGCGACGACGGACTCGCCGTAGCCCGTCATTCGGAAACGATTATCGGAGAAAAACACCTGCCGGCTCGCGCCGTAGAAGGATCCGTTTTCGATCAGCTCGGACGCATGGACAAAAAGCCCTTCCGTGTCCTGCGCATCGAAGGCCGGCACGCCCCAGGCGTCGATGCGCACGGAATCCAGACGGGTGTTTTTGGTATTGCGCAAAGCAAGAAGAGGTTTACCGGCAATGTTGCGGTTGGCATTGAGGGTCAGTTTCTCGAGCCGGGTGTCGTCACCATCAACGACAACCATGCTCTGATCAATCCTGCGGTTGAGCCTGATTTCCGTGTTGTCAGCCCCTTGCCCGATCCATGCCACATTGCCGGGCGCAGTGAGAGGCTTTGTCACGAGATAGATGCCGGCGGGGAAATACAAAACCGATGGCGCTGTTGCAGCCGCAGCGTCGATTGCGCGCAAAATCGCGGCGGTATCGTCGGTCATGCCATCGCCCGTTGCACCGAACTGGCGGGCGTCGATGCGCTTTTTATCCTGCGCCGCCCATGGTGATTGTGACAGGACGTCAAGTGCAAGCGGACCGCTCCAGCCGAAGCGGCCGCCATGGGTATTGTGAGCCCACACTTCATACTTGCCCGGAGGCAGAGCCGGCACCTTGAAATCGACCTTGAAGGGGTTGACGGAGATTGCCGGAACATACCAGCCGACGGCACCGGCTGGCTTGATATAGAGATAAGACTGGCTGGTCCCATTGAACCGCGAAAGGTTGCGGCCATAGACCGAGACGACCGCTCCCGGCGCTGCGGCATCAGGCCCGATCCACCAGCTTTCGGTGCGATTGATCGCAAAGCTGCGTCCATAGACATCACCCCGCTGGGGCCTGACCAGGTAGGTGGACCATGAGGCAAGCGTCGTTGGCAACAGCAGCGTCACCGCCGTCGCATCAGCCGTCAGCGGTGCGACCGCCGTCACCACGCCCTGCGTGGCGCCGGGGGCTTGCGAAAAGATTTGAAAACCCGTTCGTCCATCGAGATCGACGCCGGTCATCGACACAACCTCGCCAGCGCCCGCCGTTCTCGAAATCTCCGCGATTGCCGGCCCCTCGCCGCCGACCTCTGTCCAAGGCGGATTGAAGGCATCCGCATCAACAGGCAATCGTGGTTCCGGAACGGGTATCGGGAAACCGAACTGGCGTGGATCAGGCTGACTGCCTGGCTCTTGCCCTCCCTGCACCGCCGGTTGCGCCACGACACCCGAAAATGCGAAACCCGACAATGGCAAACCTGACAATGCGAGCACAAGCACGACAGGGAAAATCCATGATGTCCGGGAATTTGACGATCTCATCTTGCGCAATCTCCGCAGACGAACGCAGGCTGGGCTCAATTCCTGCGGGTGGAACCGGCATCAGCAAGGACGCGGACCCGTCTCCAGCAATAGCGCCTGCATGCCACATGAGGACCTATTACACGGCTTGTCGTACCATATCCGGTTGCAGCGACTTCGGCTGCCGCCACCACTCATACAAATCCTGAATTCCGTATCTGAGTTCCACCGTCGAGGTCCAGCCAAGCGCGTTTAGCCGCGAGCAGTCGAGCAGCTTTCTGGGAGCGCCATCAGGCTTGCTGGTGTCGAAAACGATCTGCCCGTCATAGCCGACGATGCCTGCAATCAGATGGGCGAGATTGCGGATGGATATCTCCCGTCCCGAGCCGATATTGAGCAGCGGGAAATGCGCCGATGATTTCATTAGGAAACAGCAGGCATCCGCCAGATCGTCCACATGGAGAAATTCACGCAGAGGACTGCCCGTACCCCATAGGACAACCTTGTTCTGACCGCTGATTTTCGCTTCATGCATTCGCCTGATCATCGCGGGAATGACGTGCGAGCTTTGCGGATCGAAATTGTCATTCAGGCCGTAGATGTTGGTCGGCATGACGGAGATGCAATTCAGGCCGTACTGACTGGCATAAAACTGGGAAAGCTTGAGCGACGCGATCTTGGCAATCGCGTAGGCCTCGTTGGTCGGCTCCAGCGGACCTGTTAGAAGGGCATTTTCCGTGATGGGTTGTGCCGCGAATTTCGGATAGATGCAGCTCGATCCCATCCAGAGAAGCTTTTCGACACCGATATCGGCAGCCGATTTCATGATGTTCATCGAAATGAGGGTGTTGGTGTAAAGAAAGTCGGCCGGATAGGCTGCATTTGAGGCGATGCCTCCGACCTTGGCGGCGGCGACAAAAATAACCTCCGGCCTTGCCGCCGCCATCCATTGCTCCGTCTCATATTGTCGGGTCAGGTCAAGCTCGCTGCGCGAGACTGTGAGGATTTTGCAATTCTCACGCTGCAGCCGTCGCACAAGTGCCGAGCCGACCATTCCCGTATGGCCGGCAACCCAGACGCGCTTGCCCTTCAAGCTGAACGCGATGTCTTTCGATTTATGCGACGAATTCATTTCTTCCCTCTTCCAGCATCACGAGGCGAAGATCCGCTTCGACCATTTCATGAACAAGGTCGTTAAAGGACGTTGAATGGCTCCAGTTTAGTTTTCTGCGTGCCTTGCTGGAGTCACCGAGAAGAAAATCCACTTCTGCCGGACGAAAATATCTCGGATCGATTTCGATGATCGTATTTCCGGTTTTGGCATCGTATCCCACTTCGTCACGGCCATCGCCGTGCCACTCGATGCTCCTGCCAACCACGCCGAAAGCAAGCTCGACGAATTCCCGCACCGTATGTGCCTCGCCGGTCGCGAGCACATAGTCCTCGGGTATTTCCTGCTGCACGATGCGCCACATGCCGTCGACATAATCGCGCGCATGCCCCCAGTCCCTCTTTGCATCGAGATTGCCAAGACGCAGCTTGCCCATGAGACCGCGTTCGATGGCCGCAACGCCGCGCGTGATTTTCCGCGTCACGAATGTCTCCCCGCGAATGGGGCTCTCATGGTTGAAGAGAATGCCGTTCGATGCGTGAAAGCCGTAACTTTCCCGGTAATTGACCGTCATCCAGTAGGCGTAGAGCTTTGCCGCAGCATAGGGGCTTCTCGGATAGAACGGCGTACCCTCGTGCTGAGCAACGGTGCCCATCCCCCCGAACAGCTCCGATGTGGACGCCTGGTAGAACCGGCAACGATCGCCCAAGTTCAAAATGCGCATGGCTTCCAGCAGTCTCAGCGTACCAAGCGCATCCGCATTTGCCGTATATTCCGGCGTCTCGAAGCTGACCTGGACATGGCTCTGGGCGCCGAGATTATAAATCTCGTCGGGCTGGACCTCTTGAATGACCCGGCACAGGTTCGTGGCATCCGTCAGGTCACCGAAGTGCAGACGAAAGCGAAGGTCTTCCTCGAAGGGATCTTGATAAAGATGATCGATCCGGCCGGTATTGAAGGAGGAAGACCGCCTTTTCAGGCCGTGAACGATATATCCCTTGGCAAGCAGCAATTCACTCAGATAAGCGCCGTCCTGTCCGGTGACGCCGATGATCAAGGCTCTCTTGTCTACCATCCACCACATCTCCCAGCGGTTCAGGCCCCGGCTGGCGCCTCCATAGAAGGTATAACGACGCCCTGCGGGTCGGCAGCATACCAAAAGGGAGAGGACGGCAGGTCAGAACTGGCCGATTCACCGTCCACCACGTCGACATCTGCCTTTAAGAGGAGGCAGGGTGAGTATCCCCACTCCCGCCTTAAGCCTTTTGGTCGAGTTGCAGGTCGCGCGCACCGTGCCAGACTTCGCAAATACAACGCCGGGTCGCGCACGATCTTTACGACGGCAGGAAGCGCGAGACGAGATCATCTAAGATTCATGGAGGCGGATTGGATGGGTACGTTCGCGACGACTTACGAAAAAACGCAGAACTTCAACTGGCTGACGCGCTTTCTGCATGCGGGCCGCTATCGAAAGCTACTTGAGGTCCTCGAAACGGTGCAGAAGGATGTCGGTAATCGGAAGGTCAGAATACTGGATATCGGCTGCGGGCCTGGAACTGCGGTCGGGCATATTCTGGAGAAATTCGACGTTGACTATGTGGGCATCGACTACGATCCGACCTTCATCGAGGCCGCGCGCAATTGTTACAGCAAATACGAAAACTGTCGTTTCATCGTCGGCGACGCCACCGACGAGCGCCTTTACGAAACGATCGAGGCCGACATCGTCATCGCGCTGGAAACGCTCGAACATATCCACCTCAACCGCACCGTCCGTGTCATCGAGCATGTCTGCGCGATCGTTCGCCCCCGGATTTTCCTGGTGACGGTGCCGGTCGAAGTCGGGCCAGCAGTATGGATCAAGAACTGGGGTTCGGCCCTCATGGGCTACAACCGGCAATCCGGCAACCTGAAAGAGACTTTTTGGGCAGGGTTATATCGGCTGGACCGGGTGCCCGCGCACCATACGTCCCATCAGGGCTTCGACTGGCGGTGTCTGGCGCAGGTGATCCGCGTCAACGCGCCCTTGCGCGAAATCCGTAGCCTGCCGTTTTCTTTCGTTCCACGCCTGCTCAGTCCGAACGTCGCGCTGATCGCCGAGCCGGTGAAATCGACAATCGATCTGGCAAATGACGACCCCGACGCATGGAAGATCAACCATGGCCAGACGGCCTGGAACCGCCCGCAAATTGTCGACGATGCCGATGTTGCGCGCCACGCCAAATCATCGAAAACATGGTCTATGCGCCTCAAAGGATTGCTGGGCATGACCCTCGCCGCAATGCCATTCGCCTGGCATCGCTGGTCTTACATTTCCATATCGCCAGGCGAACCGCACTCATCGCATTTCCTGCTGACGATCGACAAACACCTCCTGCGGCCTGACCAACCCTTTGAAGGCGACTTCATCATCCTTGCTGGGCAAGCCGTTGTTCAACGTATTTCCGAAGCCAGCTATCTGCTGATCTAGCGCATTTCCAGTAAAACTGCGTAGCGGGGCCATCAGATGTACCCGTCACCGCCGCTTGACTATGCGCCGAAGCATAGACCCCTTTCTGGCCTTGCGCGGGATAAGCTCGATATCACTGACAAGCTTTGCGCCACCTTCCCGGCGCTCCAGTGTGATCTTCCGGCTGTGAAATGCTTCCAGTTCGGCACGATGCGCCACGCTGATGATCGTGGCATCCGGTAGTTCGTCGATGACAGTCTGCATCATCTTGTCCTGACTTTTCTCATCCAGAGCGGCCGTCGCTTCGTCCATGACGATGATATCGGGGGCGTTGAGCAGCAGACGTGCGAAGGTTAGCCGTTGTTTTTCACCGCCTGACAATGTCTGGTCCCAGGGCGCCTCGTCTTCGATCTTGTCCTTGAGTTGGCCGAGACCGACCTTGTCGAGAGCGACGCCGATCTCTTCCGCCGTCCAGCTTTCCGCCGGTTGCGGATAAGAGACCGCGCGGCGCAGCGTGCCGGCTGGAATGTATGGCCGCTGCGGCAGCATGAACAGCTGACTGCCGGCGCGGAAATTCACGCTGCCACCGCCCCAGGGCCAGAGGCCGGAAATGGCACGCACCAGCGTGCTTTTGCCCGAACCGGATTCCCCTGATACCAATACGCGCTCGCCCGCGCCGATTTCCACATCCGTCTCTTTGACGACGGCGGTTCCATCGCCCAGGGACACGGAAACATCCTTGAGACTGAGCATGGTCTCGCCTTCGGTTTCACCGCGCACGATGCGGCCGAGAGTGTCGCTTTTTTCGGCCCGTTCAAGGCCATCAAGCGACATCATCAGCGAGGCGACACGTCGGGCGCAGGCGTTCCAGTCTGCCAGGCGCGGATAGTTATCGACCAGCCAGCCAAATGCGGACTGGACAATGGTGAAAGCGGAAGCCGCTTGCATGACCTCGCCGAGCGACATGCTGCCATCGAGAAACTTGGGCGCACAGAGCAGAAGCGGTACGACGGGCGCAATCAACATCGAACCATTGGAGACAACCGTGGTGCGCATATATTGCTGCGCCAGAAGACGCCACTGCCCGCGCACATTGGCGAACCTCTTGTCGAGATCACTCCGTTCCTCTTCTTCACCGCCAAGCAGGGCGATGCTCTCACCATTTTCCCTGACGCGCGTGAGCGTGTAGCGGAATTCCGCTTCGACCTGGTTCTTGACTTCGGAAACCTTGACGAAGTTTCGGGCAATGAAGGCTATGGAACTGGAGGTGATGATCGCATAGATGACGGCTGCAACCACAAGGAAGCCGGGAACCGTGATCCAAACACCGCCGATCGACAGCGTTAGCGCCCCGCCAATCGTCCACAAAACAACGATGAAGGTGGAAGCAGACACAAAGGCAGCGATGACACCCGAGACAAAATCGACCGGCGCCTCGGTGGCGATCCGCATATCCTCCGAGAGCCTCGCTTCCGGATTTTGGTGGTCGCCATCAATCAGGTTGAGCTGATAATAGCGACCGTTCGCAATCCATCTTCCCACGAGCGCCTTTGTCAGCCAGGAACGCCAGCGCCGCTGAATACGCATCCTGACATACACCTGGGATGTGACGATGAACACACTGCCCAAAACGATGGGCGGAAAGATGGATGCGAAAAAATAGACCGTCGAAGCGTCGCGTTTCTCGATTGCGTCAAAAATTCCGCGATTCCAGACGTTGATGCCATATTGGAAGGCGACATTGATGCCGATCATGGCCAAAAGCCCGAGCGAGAACGGCCATGCCAACCCATCGCCGCGGCGGCTCCAGAAACCTCGCGCGCTGATCCAGAAGCGCTTCAGCAGATATTTCCTGCGCGCTTCCTCCGCTTCCTCGGGCGTCAAGCCCGAAGCAGGTTCCATCTCCTCTGGCGGGAGAGGATCATCGGTATCAGGAGCATCCTTGACGGATGCGGTTTCGGTACCAGTTTCGTCGGCACCAACGACCGGTTTCGGTCTTGATTCATTGTCGATCATGGTCGCTTAACGAAGGATGACGTGAAAGGTTTCACGGCTTTGTGATGGGTCGTGAAATTTTCTTTTGCAGTTACGCAAGGCCGCTGAGAAGGTTCCAAAACGTCAACTTCGTGCTCGCTACCGAGACGCTGTAATGGTGGCGGCGGGCGTTATGCTGACGTGATCGAGACGCTCCTTCCACGACACATCGCCAAGGGGATCAGACATAGCCCGCGGCACAACCGATCATAACGATGATCGGCAGTATGTTAACTTCCCGTTTTGACGAGATGCCCTAAAATAAGCAGACTCTGATATTGGACCCGCCGCGCCCGGTTGTCATGGCTTGCGGCAAGCAGACGGCGCCATCATGCGACTTAGCACCATCACGAACCTGGCCTATGCCGTGACCCTCGTACTCACGACGGTGTCGGCGACCACATTCATTCTGTCAGCCAGAAGCGCTTCTCAAGAGCGAGTGGCCATCCAGGATCACCTCCAGTTGAATGATCTTGCCGAGGAACTGGCACTCGTTGCGGATGAGCGCACCGAAGAGGCGCGTCTTTACGTCATGCGGGGCGACGAGCAGCATCTGGCGAAATTCTACGTCGACGAAGATCAGGAAAGGCACCTCGAAAACACGCTGGATAAACTCTCCGCGCTCGGTGTTTCGCCGAAAGAGGCAGGATCATTTCAGGAGATACGCAAGAGCGCTGACGCACTGGACAAGATGGAGCGTGAGGCCATCAACCTCTATCGATCCGGCCGCCAGAACGACGCACAGCAGATCCTGTTTGGCGATGAGCATTATCGGCTGCATACGGGTCTCATGAACACGGTCGCGACCTTGAGAGAAGGTATCGCGGTCCGCTCACAGGCAACGGTTGACCAGGCCAAAAGCCGGAGCGATTTCTATGGATCGATCGCCAAGGCGATGCTTGCACTCACCGCCCTGATGTTTGTGGCCGTGCTTTACTTCGTCCTTACCAGACGTGTTGCCGCGCCGCTTATCCGGATGAGCAATATCGTTACGCGCCTTGCCAGACAGGACTACAGTATCGATGTGCCCGACGAAGGACGTCGTGACGAAATTGGAGACATGAACCAGGCCATCCGCATCTTCCGCAGCAACGGGCTTGAGCGGGACCGGCTCGACGCGGAGCACCGCAAGAACCAGCGCATAAAGGACCTGATCCTGCAAATGATGCATCGGATCCAGGCATGTCAGAATCAGGATGAATTGTCCGACGTCGTTTCGAAATTCATGCCGCAGATTTTCCCCACCATTGCCGGCCGCCTGCTTGTCATCAAGGAGCACAGTTCGGTTCTCCAATCGACGGGGCAATGGTCCAATCCTTCGTTTTCCGAGCCGGAGTTTTCGATCGACGATTGCTGGGCGCTCCGGCGCGGGCGTCCCCATGCCAGTAACCCTGATGGAGACGACGTCGCCTGCCATCATATCAAGGGGAATATCGGAACCGGCCTGTGTATACCGCTCACGGCATTGGGTGACACCGTCGGCCTGCTGTATCTTGAAATTCCGCAGGGTAACGAGACGCTGGAGACGGAGCGACTCTATCTGGAACTTCTCGCCGAGAATGTCGGCCTTGCCGTCGCAAATCTCCAGCTTCGGCAGCGACTGGTCGGCATGGCAAAACAGGACGCCCTGACCGGTCTCCTCAACCGCCGGTCTCTTGATGAGGAGCTGAACAGGCATATTGGGAAGCCAACCCAAAACCTAGCCTGCCTGATGCTCGACATAGACCATTTCAAGCGCTTCAACGACCGCTTTGGCCATGACGCCGGAGATGCGGTGATGCAATATGTCGCCCAAGTCCTTTCGGAAGCCATCGGTGGTCTAGGAGAACTGTTCCGTTTCGGCGGCGAGGAATTCACCGTGCTCATGCCGGCTGCGGGCATTGAAGATGCCATCAGGCTTGCGGAGAAACTGCGGTACGCCGTCGAGCGCGCACCTTTCACCTACCGCGGTCGCCTGCTTGACCCCATCACCATATCGATCGGCATTGCAACGTCACCGGGTGCGGGGACCGTGAGCAGCGTGTTGGAACGCGCGGACGCTGCGCTTCTAAACGCCAAGCAGACAGGCCGGAACAGGTGGGTGTCATCAGACGAACTGTAAATGGAAGAGCCTCCAACCCGTCAGGATGGAGGCTCTTGTCTAGTATACGAAACCGATCATTTCCGGTAGGCAAGCCCACCCCAAATCCGGCCTTCATCCCGATGTCGGCCACCATGAACGGCACCGATATAGGCCGCAGCAGATGACACAATGGCAGAAGCCGCCAGCAGGAATGCCGTCAGGATCCCTGCAACTCGCGCCTTTTCAGCTGCATCAGCGGCCTTTGTCTTGGCGTCGTCCAGTGCCTTCTGAGCCTGAGCCTTCAAGTCATCGATCTGCTTTTGAGCTTCGTCGACCTTCTTCTGTGCTTCCGTTCGCACGGCCTGAACGCGTTCAACGGTCTGGTTCACCCGTGCCTGCGCATCGGTCTGGCTGATGCCGGTGCGAGCCGCGATCTGATTGGTGAGCCAGGTTTTGTCTGCATCGGAAATCTCGCCGGTCGCCAGCAGGTTACCGAGAAGGCCGCTGATCTGACGTTGGAAATCGCCAGCGCCCTGTTCACCCTGCGGCTGGGTCGTCTGTGTGTCCGTTCGCAACAGGGTGTCGGTGAAGTAGTCGATCGGATTGGTCTTCAGGCCCTGCGGAAGCATCTGCTCGATGCTGGGCGCCGCTGCCTGACCCGCACCTTGCGCGATGCCGCCCGCCGCACTGCCGACCCCCGAAATCAGCCCACCGGCGACCTGACCGGCGCCTTGGACTGCGCCACCCACGGCCGAACCGGTTGCTTCAATGGCGGTTTGCGCCACGCTTCCCACGGCTTTTGCACCGCCGGACAGCACGCCCAGGGCCAGAAACGCGGAGACGACCGTTCCAATTCCCCAGACCACCAGACCATTGAGGCCATCACGAACAGTCAGTTCGTTTCGATCTGCCTGCCCGGCAGGACGGCGCATCCGGCCGGTGATGTAACCGCCCAGCATGTAAGAACCGACCATGGAGATGATAACGAACAGGGCGGTTATGATCAGCCAGATTGTGCTGACTTCGCCATCGTCCAACGAGATTGAACTCAGCCCCAATCCACCAGCAAATGCGGTGAGGACCGCCATGGCGCCGGACGCAATAAATGCGCCAGCAAAAATCGCAGGCCAATCGACATAGCTGCGATTGGTTTCAGTACCGATTGAATCAACCATCAGCGCAACCCCAGGAATGAGAGAATGAACAAGACGATTACGACGAGCCCGACTAGATAAATGATAGAGTTCATACGGTATCTCCTCCGAAAGGACGACGAGTCCTCCGCGTAGCGGTTGATTATATTCTGGTGACAGGTGCGAGCTGATTGCTCTGCAGATCAAACTCGCAGCGACTGAAAAAGTTTCACGACCGGTAAACCCGGATAAGAAAAACCCCGCCGAAGCGGGGTCTTGTGGCTACCAGCTTTGACGACCATACCAGTCGTCAACGTCCTTCCTGGTCCGGTCCTTTTCGTAACCGTAACGCTCCTGGAGCTTGCCTTCGAGCTGCTCGCGCTTGCCGTTGATGACGTCAAGATCGTCGTCGGTGAGTTTGCCCCACTGCTCCTTGACCTTGCCCTTCATCTGCTTCCAGTTGCCTTCGACACGATTCCAATCCATTTGGGCCTCCCTTTGCTTTGTGTTTGCCTCGTGTAAATGCCCGCACATCGCTGAGGTTCCGAAATGGATCGCCGGCGGGACGTTTCAATCGTGGATACGTGAACAGGTATTTGGTTTGGGTGCGAAGGCCGGAGCTCACCTGGGGCGAGCAGCATTGGAAACAGCTTGGGTCCCCGTTCAGCCCGGGTTAATGACACACGCGTCAACATCTCCGGAATGGAACTGCAAGCGTGATTTCACGTTAACGCTAGCTTTTTGGGAGATAAAACAATGAAGCTTTTGAGCGCCGCAATCTGCCTGGTCTCTGTGGGCATTCTGAGTGGATGCGTGGATGACGGTGGATACCGGACGGGCGGATATTACTCGAGCGGCGTCTATTACCGATCTTATGACCGCGATCGCCAATACCGTGACTATGACCGCCGTCAATGGCGTCAGCACAGGGAGTGGCGTGACCGCGGCGACGGGCGCGGCGATTACCGTTACCGGCCCCGTCCCGCCTATGGTGTAGAGGTGCGATGAACGGGCTGCCGCAGAGGAGTGGCGCTTGTGCGTCGTTGCCTTATGCGGCAACCCGTCGTCTTAACCGCTCTTCGGCGACCCCGGCAGCATTCAAACAGGATGTTGCTGGACGCTGAGGCCGCCGTCGATAGTCAGGCATGTCGCGTTCATGAAAGGGCATTCATCGGAGATCATGAAGACGGCTGCCATTGCGATTTCGTCCGGAGTGGCAATACGACCTCCAGGATGGAGCTTCATGGTTTCCGCCTCCGCCGCCACGGGATCGGGGAAGCTGTTCCAATAATCGATGACCTTCCGGGTCGCGACATATCCGGGCGCCAGCGCATTCACCCGTATATTTCTGGACGCATATTCGATGCCAAGCGACTTGGTCATGCCCATAAGCGCATGCTTTGCCAGCGGATAGGGAAACGTATGCGGGATAATCGTGAACGCATGCGTCGAGGCGATGTTCAGCACCACGCCACCGCCCGCTTTTATCATGCCCGGAAGCGTCGCCCTGCAACAATACCACGCCCCCTTGAGATTGATATCGAAGCAGCGCTGCCATTCCTCGTCGCTGGTTTCCAGCGGCTCGGCAAACACGTTGACCCCGGCATTGTTGACGAGTGCGTTGATCCGACCGATCTCGCCTGCCGCTTTTTCTACAGCCGCTTCAATCGCGTTCGCATCCGTAATGTCCGCCGCCATCCAGCCGAGCTTGCCCCCGCCATCTTGAAGTGCGCGCGCCTCGCGTTCGAGCAGATCGGCGTCGCGATCAATCAGGAACAAGGCGGCGTTTTCACGAAGAAATGCCTTGGCAAGAGCAAGGCCGATACCCTGAGCCGCGCCTGTTATGAAGATGCGTTTGCCGGAAAGCCTTCCAACCATGCTGTTCACCCCACTCACCACTCGGCAAAGCTGCCATCGGCATGACGCCAGATCGGGTTGCGCCAGCGGTGACCCTGCCTGGCGCGCTCGATGACATAGGCCTCGTCTATTTCAATACCAAGGCCCGGCCCCTGCGGGATAGAGACGAAGCCATCCGCATACTGGAACACATCCTTGTTGGAGATGTAATCCAGAATATCGTTGCTCTTGTTGTAATGAATGCCGAGGCTCTGCTCCTGGATGAACGCGTTATAGGATACGGCGTCCACCTGCAGGCAGGCGGCGAGTGCAATCGGCCCCAGCGGGCAATGCGGCGCGAGCGCCACGTCATAGGCCTCCGCCATGGCCGCGATCTTGCGGCATTCGGTAATGCCGCCGGCATGCGACAGGTCCGGCTGGATGATATCGACGTAACCGCCTTCGAAGACGGATTTGAAGTCCCAGCGTGAATAAAGCCTCTCACCCAGCGCAATCGGCGTCGAGGTATGGTTGGCGATCTCTTTCAGCGCTTCCTTGTTTTCGGAAAGAACCGGCTCTTCGATGAACATCAGCTTGTAAGGCTCAAGTTCCTTGGCGAGCACCTTGGCCATCGGCTTGTGAACGCGACCGTGGAAATCGACGCCGATGCCAATATGCGGACCGACTGCTTCACGGATAATGGCAATGGTCTCGACAGCCTTCTCGACCTTTTCGTTGGTATCGACGATCTGCATCTCTTCGCAGCCGTTCAACTTGATGGCCTTGAAACCGCGCGCCACGACATCTCTGGCATTTTGCGCGACGTCCGAGGGCCGGTCGCCGCCGATCCAGGAATAGACCTTGATACGGTCGCGAAGCTGGCCTCCGAGAAGCGAGTGAACCGGCTGGCCGAGCGCTTTGCCCTTGATATCCCACAACGCCTGATCGATACCGGCGAGCGCGGACATGTGCACGGCGCCACCACGATAGAAGCCGCCACGATAAAGCACCGTCCAGTGATCCTCGATGAGGAACGGATCTTTGCCGATCAGATAATCCGCCATTTCCTGCACCGCCGCCTCGACCGTCAGCGCGCGGCCTTCGACGACGGGTTCGCCCCACCCCACGATACCTTCGTCCGTTTCGATCTTGAGGAAAAGCCAGCGTGGCGGGACGATGTAGGTGGTCAGCCTGGTAATTTTCATGAGATCAGTCCAATCAAGAAAGAATAAGATCAGCTGCCTTGCCAGCGGCAGCAAGAACGGCGGCATTGGTATTGCCGCTGACGATTGCCGGCATTAGCGAGGCGTCGACGACCCGAAGGCAGCGCGTGCCGCGCACCCTGAGCCTGGCGTCCAGAACCGCTTCCGGGTCGCCGTCATGGCCCATTTTGCACGTGCCGACAGGATGATAGCCCGTCTTTACTGTGCGCCTGCAATGGGCTGCGATTGCCTCATCACTCGTAACCTCGGCACCGGGGAAGATTTCCCTGTCGATCAGGTCGCGCATGGGTGAGGCCGCAAGCACCCGACGCGCAAAACGAAAGCCGGCCATGGTCAGCTTCAGGTCATCGGGATGAGCGAATATCTGCGTATCGACGATTGGATCTGCTGAGGGATCGCTGGAGGAAAGCGTCACCGAACCTCGGGCTTTCGGGCGAAGCAGCAACGAATTGATCGTCACGCCGTCACCTGGTTCCGTTCCCATGACATCGCGATCCAGATAGACGGTAGGCACACAGAACATCTGGATCGTAGGTCGGTCATTATTGCCGTTCGGATCGTAGAAAGCGCATGTCTCGACACCCGTGGTGGAAGCAGGGCCGGATTTGAACATCAGGTATTGCAAACCGGCCTTGATCATCGGCCAGCCACGATCCTGCCCGTAATAGCCGAACGCGCCTTTTGTCGTGGCGACGACCGGGCATTCATAATGATCCTGCAAGTTCTTGCCCACGCCGGGAAGCGCGATTTTCGTTGCGATGCCGTGTTGCTGGAGATGATCTTCCGGGCCGATACCGGACAGCATCAGGAGCTTTGGCGTCTGGTAGGCCCCCGCCGCGAGGATGACCTCGACGCCGGCATCGGCTGTTTTTCTTGCGCCGTTTTCGACATAGTCGACGCCAATGGCACGGTTCCCATCCATGCGGATCGACGTGACAGTGGCGCCGGTCTCGATGGTTAGCTTCGGATTGTTCATGACCGGCGCCAGAAACGCATCGACTGCGCTGGAACGCTTGCGCGTCATCCAGTCTATGGTGTGCTGCATGAAGCCGACACCGAACTGTTCGGCGCCGTTGAAGTCGGGATTATAGGGAATGCCCATGCCCTGAAGCGTTTTGACGTAGGTGCGCGTCATGGGACTTGTGTGACCAAGATGCGAAATCTTCAGCGGTCCGCCGACGCCGTGATATTCGCCTGCCAGATGGTCATTGTCTTCCTGCGCCTTGAAATAGGGCAAAAGGTCACTGTAGGACCATGCACCGTCATTGTCAGAACCGGGCGTCGTGACGAGTTCATTCCAGAGATCAAAATCCGCCGCCTGTCCGCGCATATAGACCATGGCGTTGACGGTGCTTCCGCCGCCCAGCACCTTGCCCTGCGGCACGATGGGTCCGCGACCATCGAGCTGCGGTTGCGGCTTCGTGCTGTGCATGGCGAGATAGGTATCCTTCGCCAGGAACTTCATGTAACCCGCCGGAAAGTGCATGATGGGGCTGGCTTTGGCCGGCCCGCGCTCCAGCAACAGCACCCGCGCCCCGGACAAGACAAGACGCGCGGCGACGACACATGCCGAGCTGCCACCGCCGACGATGATATAGTCGAACCGCTTATCGGCCATTTTTAATCTCCAGATGCATGTGCATATTCATAGATCCCGCGGCTCAAGCCTGAAGCTGCCCGCCAGTTTTTCGCCAGGCGCCAGCACTTTAAGGTCTCCCAGGCCAGGAAGATAATGCCCGTTCGCCAGATGCGACATCGGTTCGAAACAGAAATAATCGCGCTCAAAAGAAGGATCGAAGGTAGTGTCGGATACGAACACAAAGGCGTGCCTGAAAATCGGATCGGCAGTGAGCAGCAATTGCGTATGGCGCTCCGGCCAGACAATGGTCGCTTCGCCCGCCCATCCCTCATAACCATTATTGACCCAGCGTTCCGGCAGGGGAGCAGGCTTCTTGAAATCCAGATCGGCTGGTATGGCTGTTCTTTCGCCCGGCAACCAACCCTCGACTTCCGTCCAGAAGTGCGAGGCGGCAGCACGCAGCGTCGTCTTCGGCGTCAGGGGGAAATAGGGATGCCAGCCAAGCCCGAAGGGCATCGGGCGCTCCCCCATGTTTTCCACGGCAAGGGTCAGCACGAGGCAATCATCTTCAAGCGTGAACGTCTGCACCGCCCGATAGTGATAGGGCGTGGATGACCCATGGCAGGTAAAGCTCATTTCGACGGATGTCGGCGTTCTTTTACCCACGGACCACTCGGCCTGCCAGCCCTCGCCATGCAGGTAATGCGGATCCCATGCCGTGTTGGCAGCGAGCGTATAGGCCCTGCCATCGAACTCGAAGCTGTTGTCTTTTACACGGTTCCCGAAAGGCACCAGTGGATAGCAGGATGAACCAAGGGCATCCGCATCGTCCGACTTTGCCGGACGCAGCAACGGCACGCGGCCAACGTCGATATCCTTCCAGAAGCCGAGGATGATACCGCCCTGCGTCGAGATGCGCAGCGATAACGGTCCCGATTTCAGATCAATCATGGCCATGCCGCGTCATCCCCTGTTGCGCGACAGGCTGCGCTTGATCGCCTGAATATTGGCAAGCACGGCGATGACGATGATGAGACCGCGAACTACCTGCTGGAAGAACGGATTGATGCCGAGAAGAACAAGACCATTGCCGATAAGCGTGATGACCAGAACGCCAAGCAGCGTACCCAGCATCGAGCCGCGGCCGCCGGAAAGCGCGGTCCCACCCACAACCACTGCCGCGATCACGTCAAATTCAAGACCGTTCGCCGCCGTTGCATTGCCCGAACCAAGACGCGAAACAAGAAGAATGCCTGATATGGCCGCCATCGCTCCGCCGATGGCAAAGAGCGCCACACGAATGCGTGCGACGTTGATGCCGCTGAGGAAGGCTGCATGTGCATTTCCGCCAACAGCGAAAACCGACCGACCAAAGGCGGTTTTTCTGCTGACGAAAGCAAAAATCGCAAACAGCACCAGCATGATGATGGCGGCTGGTGGAATGCCGAATACCGAGCGGTCGAGCGCATCCAGCATGTCGTTGCGGCCGATGGAAACCGGCAGCGCATCAGTTACGAAAAGCGCGATGCCGCGCAACGCGCTCCACATGCCGAGCGTGGCGACGAAAGACGGCACATCGAAATAGGCTCGCAGAATGCCGGAAATGGCGCCGAGCAGCGCCCCGAACGCTATCGCCAGCACGAAGGCCGCAGGTGTGGGAACACCCCATTGCAGAAGAAATGCAAGCTCGACCGAGATGAAAGCCACCATCGGCCCGACACTGACATCGATTTCACCGGCAATAATGATGAGCGTCACCGCCCAGGCGGCAATGCCGATCGTCGCCGCATCACGCAGGATGTTGACCTGGTTATTGAACGACATGAAGCCGGGCGCAGTCGATGAAAAAACAACGTAAAGAACGGCAATGGCAAAGAACAGGCTAAGCTCGTTCATATGCTTCGAGAGGGCAAAGCCCCGGCTTGCAGTCTTCTGTGAAACAGCCTTTTTGGCAGTTTGATCGAGTGACATGGTCTGTCTCCCTCAATGTCCGGTAATGCAGGCAGCCATCAAGGTGTCCTGATCTATGTTGGGTGATTTGAACTCTTCGCGCAGCGCACCATCACGAAGAACGAGTGCGCGGTCGCAGACGAGCGGCAGTTCCTCGATTTCGCTGGAAACGAAAATGACGCTGCGACCTTCCGCGGCGAGCTGCCGGATAATGGCGTAGATCTGCGCTTTCGCCTCGATATCCACGCCGCGCGTTGGTTCGTCGAGAAGAAGAATGCGGCTTCCGGCATAGACCCAGCGGCCGATGACGACCTTTTGCTGATTTCCGCCCGAAAGTGTTCCAATTGGTGTGTCGGTGCTGGCCGTCTTGATGTGAAGACGCTCAATGATGTCGCGTGTCGCCTGCGCCATGCGGCTGGCCGAGAGGATACCGTTACGACTGACGCCCGAGAAGTTGGTGGAAAGCGTGTTTTCGTCAACGCCAAGCAGCGGCACGATCCCCTCTTCCTTGCGGCTCTCCGGCGTATAGCCGAAACCCATACCGACCATCTGCTTGTAACCGGCCGACTTGACCGAGCGTCCATCCACCAGGACATCGCCGCCGTCGAAATCACGCACGCCCATGATGGCTTGCAGCAGCTCCGTGCGGCCCGCGCCGAGCAGACCGGCAATACCGAGCACCTCTCCCCTGTGGAGGGCGAAGGAAATCGACGAAAGCTTCGGGGCCAGCGCCAGATCCCGCACCTCCAGAACCACATCGGAAGACGCATGGTTTTCAAGCGCCGCGGCCTGGGAGGCTTCGGAACCGAGCATCAGCCTGACGATCTCGCGCGTATCGGCTCCTTTTACGTCGACCGTATCGATAATCCGGCCATCACGCATGATCGTCGCGGAATGAGCGATCTGGCGAATTTCGTTCATGCGATGGCTGACATAGATGACCGCGATTCCTTTCGCAGCCACATTTTTGACGGCAGCCATGACCTTTTCAGCCTCCGCTGCGGCCAGGGAACTGGTTGGCTCGTCGAGAATAATAAGCCTGGGTTGGCCCACCATGGCGCGGGCGATTTCAAGCAATTGCCGCTCCGCAGGGCTCAAGCCCGCCACGATACGATCCGCCGGAAGATCAAGGCCAAGGCTTGCCATGGCTTCTGCGGCCTCGGCTTCCATGGCTGCATATTGAATGACACCGCCCTTACGCGGCCAGCGTCCGAGAAACAGGTTCTCGGCAAGCGTCATGCCGGGCACCAGGCTAAGTTCCTGATAAACGACGCGCACGCCTTTTTTGAAGGATTCCTGCGCCCGCGCAGAGCCGGACGAGGAAAGTTCGGAGCCGCCGATCGATACGCTTCCGGTATCCGGCGTCTCGGCACCGGTCAGCATGCGGATCAGGGTCGATTTACCGGCGCCGTTCTTGCCGAGCAAAGCTCTCACCTCCCCGGGCGCCACCTCGAATGTGGCATCGTCAAGAGCAAGTACACCGGGGTAACGCCGCGTACATCCCTTGATCGAGGCGACGGCCGAAATATCCGGCAGACTGTTCTGGAAAACAGATGTCATGGGTCTTTCCATTGCTGTTGAAGCCGCCGATTGCCCGGCGGCTCTATCTGGCGGACCGCTCACGGAGCCGCAGCGACGAAAGGTTGATCAGGGGATGCCGTCAGCATGCGCCTTCAGCCAGCCCTTGCCATCTTCGGACGACTTGTAGAGATCGATATCGTAAGCGACCTTGATGCCTTCTGGCGGCTGGCCGTCGATGGACTTGATCGCCTGAGCAAGCGCCAGCCTGCCGAGACCCTGGCCGGAAATATCGACAACAGCCTTGATGACCGAGAAGTCAGCCAGTTCCTGGGCAATTTCGGTGGTCATGTCGCCGCCAAAGACGACCACTTTGCCGGTCTTGCCCTGGCTTTTAACCGCACGGGCCGCGCCCAACGTTGCCCCACCCGCCTCGCCGAAGAAGGCGTCGATATCCGGGTTGGAGGAAAGCATCGTGCTGGCGACCGAAACTGCCTTGTCGAGGATAGCGCCTTCCTGGTTGGCAACGATCTTCGCACCCGGCACCTTGGCCTGTAACGCCTCTTCGAAGCCTTTTCTGCGTGTAACGCAGACTTCGACGAATTCGCAGTTCAGAACCGCGATCTTCGGTGCTTCATTCTTCTGGGCGATGAAATAGTCCGCAGCCGCATCACCGAGCTTGCGGCCGAAATCGAATGGATCGCCGACCGCATAGGCCGAGATATATTCCTTCATTTCGGCGTCGTTGAGGCATGTGTTGTAGCAGACCACCGGAATGCCCGCGTCATGCGCACGGCGGATTGCCCGGTAAGAGCCATCGGCGGAAACAGGCGATATGATGATAGCCTGAACGCCGGCGGAGATCAAGGAATCGATGAAGGAGGATTCCTTGCTGACATCTCCCTGTGCATTTGTCTCGACAACATCAAGCTTGCGGCCGGCTTCCGCCGCTCCGCTCTGGATGCCCTTGCGTACACCCGCATAAAAACCCTGCGCATCCATATAGATTGCGCCAACCTTCAGATCTTCCTGCGCGGCAACGGTCGTTGCGCCCGCACATGCTGCCGCAGCCAGAAGTGCCACGTGTCTAATGAGCTTCATCTGCTCTCTCCCTGATAAAAACCCGACTGCCGGTGTCTCTCTCCACCATTCGGCACAACGAAACCTTAATTTAAGTCGGACAAATATCAACTTAAATACGATTTATTTTTCGATTTGATCGTTTTGTCAGGATCATTCATATTATCGATTGAGTCCCTTCGTAATTTTCGGTTGCGGGTCGAGGCGAGCAGGCTTTTCACGCATGTCGGGAAAAGAAACAGAAGGATAGCAGCACCGTGAAAAGCGGCCGCATGACCCAAGTGCTGACGGAACACGGCACGCCGATTGCCCAGCACGGCAAACGCAGCGTGCGGGAAATGCTGCTCCACTGTCTTGTCGAGTTGATCGTCTCAGGCGCTTTTCCAGAGAACTCGACGCTTCCGAACGAAGCCGAACTGACAGAAAGGTTCAGCGTCAGCCGCACCAGCCTGCGGGAGGCAATGCAATATCTTTCAGCGCTCGGCATGGTGCGGTCGCGAACGCGGGCAGGCACAACCGTTTTGCCGCGTGAGAACTGGAACTATCTCGATCCGATCGTGCTGGATGTCATGCTGTCGGTGGGCGCTGACGACGCCTTTTATGCCTCACTCATCGATGCCCGCCAGCTACTCGAACCGGCGGCGGCAGCGCAGGCGGCGGCAAATGCCAATGCCCGGCAATTGTACCATATTTCCAGAGCGTTCGAGAACATGGTGGAGGCCAATGCCCGCGACACCGAAGACTGGAGCCGGGCCGATCTGGATTTCCATACAGCGATCATCAATGCCAGCGGCAACTGGGTCTACCGGCAGTTCGCCACCGCCATTCGCGCCGCCCTGCTTGCAAGCTTCCGCCTGACCAATCGTGCCAGCCAGTCCCATGAACAGGCCATTTCGACGCATCAGGACGTGCTTGAAGCGATACGGATGCGGCGTCCGGATGCGGCTCGCCAGGCGATGGAGCGGCTTATTGGTGTTGCACGAAGCGAGATGACGGATGCCTTGTCACGTGCCCGCAAGGCATCCGACACCGTTGAAAAGTAATCTGACGGGCAAAAACTGCGTATCGCCGAGTGTTATCCAAGCGATACGCATCTGCGACATCACCAGTTGGTCACGGACCCGTCGCGACGTTTGAGGTGGGGCGCTTCCCAGAACTCGAAGCTTTGCCGTGCGATCAGCTGCTCATTCACCTCGATGCCAAGACCGGGTGCATCAGAAACCGGGTAATAAGGCCCCTCAAGTTTTGGCTGAACCGGGAAGAACTCCGAATTGTCGAAACCGAGATGGGTTTCAGCCGGGCTGGCACGGGTTTCAAGCCATGAGAAATTGGCAACCGCTGCGGAAAAATGGATCGTCGCCGCGGTGCAGATCGGCCCGAGCGGATTGTGCGGCATCATGTCCACATAATGCGTTTCGCTCCATGCGGCGACCTTCATGCTTTCGGTCAAGCCGCCAACATTGCAGACATCGAGACGATTGAACTGGTGGATGTCCCGCTCGATGTAAGGCTGGAACTGCCACTTGGATGAGAACTCCTCACCGATGGCGAACGGTACGTCGGTCAGACGACGCAGAGCTTCGTAAGCGCCGGGAGATTCGTCGCGGATCGGCTCTTCCAGAAAATCGAGCGTGCCCTTCGGCATTTTCTGGCAGAAACTAGCCGCTTCCGCCACCGTCAGGCGGTGGTGATAATCGATGCCGAGCACCACATCGTCGCCCAGCACTTCGCGCGCCTTGACGCACCATTTCGCTGTTGTCGCGATATGCTCACGCGGCTCGTAAATCTCCTTGTTCTCGTGACCGTCGGGAGACAGGCGCATGGCGGTCCAGCCATGTTCGACAAGCATCTGCGCCTGTTCGATCATCGCTTCACCGGGGGCTGCGAACGTCGTGGCGAATGTCGGAATACGGTCGCGCTGCTTGCCGCCGAGCAGATCGTAGACCGGGACGCCAAGAGCTTTTCCCTTGATATCGAACAGAGCGATATCGATTGCGGAGATTGCCGCCTGCAGCACACGCCCACCCTCGAAATACTGGCTACGATACATTTCCTGCCAGAGCGCGCCGATCTTGAAGGGATCGCGACCGCGCAGGAACTCGGCATAGTGCTCGAGCACGCCGACAACCGCCTTTTCTCGCCCCGAAAGACCGCTTTCGCCCCAGCCGAAAATGCCTTCATCGGTCTCGATCTTCACCAGAAGCTGGTTGCGAATGCCGACCTTGACCGCGTAGCTCTTGATTGCTGTAATCTTCATATCGTCTCTCCCCTTACCAATGCCAGAGCGTGCCGTCTTCCAGACGGTTCACGGGCAGATAGGCGCGCTGATACGGATATTTCTCTGCGAGTTTCTCATCGATATCGACGCCATGGCCGATGGCGTCACCGGGATGCAGATAGCCGTCCTTCAGGCTCCATGCGCTCGGAAACACCTCGAGGATTTCCGGCAGATAACCGGAATATTCCTGGATACCGAAATTCGGCACCCACAGGTCGAGATGGAGATTGGCGCCAAGGCAGATGGGCGACATGTCCATTGCGCCATGGCAGGCGGTGCGGACATTATAGATACCGGCAAAATCCATCACACGGCGAAGTGCCGTCACACCGCCCGCATGGACCGAGGTCATGCGGATATAATCGATCAACTGCTCTTCGATCAGCAGGCGGGCATCCCAGATCGTGTTGAACACTTCGCCAACCGCAAGCGGCGTCGTCGTATGCTTGCGGATCAGGCGAAAGCCTTCCTGATGCTCAGCGGCAACCGTATCCTCGAGCCAGAACAGCCGCGCAAATTCCAGATCCTTGCCCAGCCGCGCCGCCTCGATGGGCGTCAGGCGGTGATGCGTGTCGTGCAGCAGTTCGATGTCATCGCCATAGGCGTCACGAACCGCTTCAAAAAGCTTCGGAATATGCCGCATATATTTCGATGTGGACCACACTTCCTCATGCGGAACGGCATCATCGACAGCATTGTTGGTGACGGATTTTGCCCCGGTTCCGTAAACGCCGGGCAGACCGGGAATGCCGACCTGCACCCGAACGGCCTTGTAGCCCTGATCGATCCGTTTGCCGACGGCTTCTACCGCTTCATTGATATCCGTGCCCTGCGCATGGGTGTAGCAAAGCACCTTTTCACGGCTCGCACCGCCGAAGAGCTGATAAAGCGGCATATTTGCGGCTTTGGCCTTGATATCCCAAAGCGCGGTATCGATGCCGGCAATGGCGGCCATCGTCACCGGACCGCGACGCCAATAGGCGCCCTTGTAGAAATATTGCCAGATATCTTCGATCCGCGAGGGATCACGACCGATCAGCAGAGGTGCCAGATGATCCTGAAGATATGCGACAACCGCCTTTTCACGGCCGTTGAGCGTCGCGTCACCCACACCGGTCAGCCCTTCGTCGGTGAATATCTTCACCGTCACGAAATTGCGGCCGGGTGAGCAAACGATGATTTTAACGTCGGTAATTTTCATGACTTATCCAATGGTGGAAACGGTGCGGGTGGGATCGTAGCGGAAGCGCTGGGAGAGGCGTCTCTCACGCGGATCGGGATGGGGAATGGCCGACAGCAGCGAGCGCGTGTAGTCATGCTGCGGATCGTTGACGACCTGATCGGTGTCGCCCATCTCCACGACCTTGCCGCGATACATGACCGCAACGCGGTCGCACATGTAGCGAATGACGGACATGTCGTGAGAGATGAAGACGTAGGACAGGCCGAGCTGGTCCTGAAGGCTCATCATCAGGTCAAGCATCTGCGAGCGAAGCGAAACGTCGAGCGCGGACGTCGCCTCATCCGCGACGATGAGGCGAGGCTTGACCGCGATTGCCCTTGCAATGCCGATGCGCTGGCGCTGGCCACCGGAAAAGGCATGCGGATAGCGCTCGCGCCATGCGGGTTCCAACCCCACCTGCTGCATCAGCTCGGCAACGCGATCCTCGACCTCGGCGCCTTTCATGCCGGCAAGTTTCAAAGGCTCTGCAATGATCTGGCCGACGGTTTTGCGCGGGCTGAGCGAACCGACAGGATCCTGAAAGATCATCCGAACCTCACGGCGAACGTCCTTCAACGTCGTTTTGCCGGCGGTGCGAAGATCGACGGTGCTGCCATCCGGGCGGCGATAGCCGATCGTCCCGGCCTGCGGATCGTAAATGCGCAGGAGGCAACGGCCCATCGTCGTTTTGCCGGACCCGGATTCGCCGACGATGCCAAGGGTTTCTCCCGGACGAACCGACAGGGACACGTCGTCGACAGCCTTCAGACCCGAAGCAAAGGTCAGCGACAGGTTTTTGACATCGAGAAGAAGCGGCGTTTCAGCCGGTATCGCGGGACGGCTCAGCCGCACCTCCGCCTTTTTCTCCAGCTTGACGACGGAGCCGATCAGTCCACGCGTATAGTCATCCTGCGGCGCGTGGAAAATCTGCTCGACCGAGCCTTTCTCCATCACCTTGCCGCGATACATGACGAGGACTTCGTCGGCAATTTCCGCCACCACGCCCATATCGTGGGTGATGAACAGAACTGCCATGCCATGGCTTTTCTGGAGTTTCTTGATGAGATCGAGAATTTCCGCCTGCGTCGTCACATCGAGCGCCGTCGTCGGTTCGTCGGCGATCAGAACGGATGGATTGCAGGCAAGCGCCATGGCGATCATCACGCGCTGGCGCATTCCGCCCGAGAATTCGAACGTGTAGCGATCGATCGCCGTTTCGGGCCTTGGTATTTCCACCTGTCTGAGCAACTCGATGACGCGGGCGCGTTGCTCCTTCTTTGACGTTCCGAAATGGATGCGAAGCGCCTCTCCGATCTGTGTGCCGATGCGGTGGACCGGAGACAGCGAACTCATCGGCTCCTGAAAGATCATGGCGATCTCTTTGCCACGCACCGAGCGGATTTCCTTGCCGCGCGGATCGAGCGCTGCAAGATCGGTCACGCTGCCATCCGTCCGTTTCAGCAGGATGTGGCCGTCTTCGATGCGACCGGGTCTGTCGACGATCTGAAGGATCGAGCGCGCCGTCACCGATTTTCCCGAGCCGGACTCACCGACGACGCAGAGCGTCTGGCCGCGTTTCAGCTCGAAGGAGACGCCATCCACCGCCTTGAAGATGCCGGTGCGGGTTGGAAAATAGGTCTTGAGATTATCGACCTTGAGGATCGTGTCGTCACTGCTAGTCATGATACGGACTCGTATGGGTCTGCGGCATCGCGAAGGCCATCGCCGAGGAAGTTGAGGGAAAGCACCGAGATCACGATCGCGGCGGCGGGCGTGAACAGCAGCCAGGGCGCCTGCGCCACCGCGCGGATGTTCTGCGCTTCCTGAAGGAGAACACCCCAGGAGATGATCGGCGGCTGAAGGCCGATACCGAGGAAGGACAGCGCGGTTTCAGCCAGGATCATCGAGGGAATGGCAAGCGTCAGCGTCGCGATGATATGGCTCATGAAGGACGGCACGAGATGGCTGAAGATGATGCGGAATTCGCTCATCCCGTCCAGCCGTGCGGCGATGACGAAGTCCTCGTTCCTCAATGACAGGAACTTGCCGCGCACCTCGCGTGCCAGACTGGTCCAGCCGATCAGTGAGACGATCAGGGTAATGATGAAATAGGTGCGAAGCGGCGGCCACCCGATCGGGATTGCGGCTGCAAGCCCCATCCATAGCGGGATCGTCGGAATGGATCGCAGCAACTCTATGGCACGCTGGATGACGAGATCGAGCCATCCGCCGAAGAATCCGGATATACCGCCGATGGTAACGCCCAGAATGAGGCTCATGAACACGCCGACGAGGCCGATGGACAGCGATATCTGGGCGCCGTGCACGACGCGGCTGAAGATATCGCGCCCGAGACGGTCTGCACCGAAAATATAGAGACTGTCGCCGGGCTGGGGGTCGGTCAGACCGAACAGCTTGGTTTCCATCGGAATGAAGCCGAGCAGATGATAGGGTTGCTGCGCCTTGACGAAGAAGCCGACAGTGAGCGGCTTGGCCGGATCGGGCGTGAATTCCCGACGCATGGACTCCGTGTTCAGCGTCATCTTCAACTGGCTGACATGCGGCTTGAATGAGCCGTCATGCAGCAACGATATCCATTGCGGCGGCGCATAGGTGAAGCGGGCATTGGTGGCGTTGGGATCAACCGGGGCGATAAAATTCGCAAAAGCCGCCACGAGATACATGACGATGATCACCACCAGGCTCACAAGGGCGATTTTATGCTTCTTGAACTTGAGCCAGAAGAGACGCCATTGTCCGGCAACGGCAATATCCTTGTTGTGAAGGTCGAGCGATGGGCCGGTATCCGGCGGGAGGTGAGTGATGTCTGTCATTGCAGCCGAATCCGCGGG
This sequence comes from Agrobacterium burrii, assembly GCF_017313405.1. NCBI lineage: Bacteria > Pseudomonadati > Pseudomonadota > Alphaproteobacteria > Hyphomicrobiales > Rhizobiaceae > Agrobacterium > Agrobacterium burrii. The sequence goes on along the minus strand of NZ_JAFLNA010000014.1, from coordinate 99,874 downwards.
TCAGTGATGGCAAGCAGGATGTCCGAAATCAAAGTGCCGATGATCGTCAGCACCGAGATCAGCAGGATGAGCGAGCCAGCGAGATACATGTCCTGGGCAAGCAGCGCGCGCAGCAGCAGTGGCCCGGTGGTGGGCAGGCTCATGACGACGGAGACGATGATTTCGCCTGAAATTACCGCCGGCAAAATCCAGCCCAGCGTGGAAATCAGCGGGTTGAGCGCCAGTCGCACCGGATAACGCATCAACAATTCGAATTCCGACATGCCTTTGGCGCGAGCCGTCGTGACATAGGGTTTCGAAAGCTCATCCAGCAGATTGGCGCGCATGATGCGCACGAGGGCGGCAAGCGAACCGAGCCCGATGACGATGACCGGCAGCCAGACATGCTGGGAAAAATCGATCAGTCTTGCGAAGCTCCAGGGAGCATCGACAAATGCCGGTGAAAACAGCCCACCGACGCTTTGCCCGAACCACGCGGACATGACGTACATGGCGGACAGCGCCATCAGGAAATCCGGCACGGCCAGAAAGAAGAAGGCGAGAAAAGTCGCGGAATAATCGGAAATCGAATATTGCCGGACAGCCGACAGAATGCCGATGGGAATGGCGATTGCCCACACGAAGCACAGCGTCAGAAACGAGAGCAGAAGCGAGAAGCCGAGACGGCTCCAGATGAGTTCCGTCACCGGACGTCCCAGCTCGAAGGAAATGCCGAAATCGCCTTGCGTGAGGATACCCCAGATCCACTTGTAATATTGGAAATACATGGGCTGATCGAGACCATAACGCTCGCGCATGGCCTCTACCGTTCCCGCTTCCACGGCACCACCCTGGCTGGCCCAGTCCGCCATCAGCGTCGTGAGATAGTCACCGGGCGGCAGCTGGATGATGATGAAGGCGATGATGGATACGGCAAACAGTGTCGGTATCGCAAACACCAGCCGCTTGAGAATAAAACGAAACATGGATCTCGCCGTTCGATGTGACATAGATCGAAGGGACCGGCAGCGGCATTTACGCCACTGCCGGCGGGAGGAGCCTTATTGAGCAGGCTTGTCGAAATACCACTGCGTCAGCGTCGGCGCAGGGTGCCAGAGATTGCCGGTGATCGGGATGCCGTTCACCACATTCTTCAGGTTCTTCGATGTCATCATGTATTTCGGCTTGGGCCGGGAAATACCGATATTGAGGAAGTTATCGGCTGAAAGCTCAAGGAACGCCTTCATCTTGTCGCGACGATCATCGTCCGTCACGGCCGCGTTGACCTTGTCGTAAGAAGCCATCAACGCCTTGATCTCGGCCGGAGGCTCCTCGCCGGTGGCGTGATTGGCGTACCATTCGCTCCACTTCATGGCGAAGAAGATATCCGCCTTCTGGAACGGCATGTAGCAGCGCGGGTCGGTATAGACCTCGGAAAGGCCGCCGACGCAGTTCCAGATATAGGCATCCTGCTCGTTTGCCGACCACATGGTGTTCAATCGCGCCCGGTCCGTGGTCCTGAGCTGGATATCGATGCCGACATCCCTGGCGTATTGCTGAACCATCTGCATGACATCGGGGTAGGACAGACCGAAGACATCCGCCACCATGAAGTTGATCGTCAGCCGCTTGCCGGTTTCATCCAGCCGGAAACCTTCCGCATCCTTCTTCGGCAATATCTTGTCGAGCATTTCAGCCGAGAGCTTTGGATCGAACTGCGTGTACTGCGTCGCCTCGCGTTCGTTGTAGAGTTCGTGTTCGGGCTGCACCGCCACCTGCGCGGGCGTACCCTGCCCCACATAGACAAGATCAATGATTTCCTGCCGGTTGATGGCCTGGCTCAGCGCAATACGGAAATCCTTGTTCTGGAAAATCTTGCGTTTGACCGGATCGGTGGAATTCAGGTTCAGCAGAATGGTGGCGTCGTTTGCCGGAAGATCCTTCACATCCACGAACTTGTAATTGCCGGTTTCCTGACCATCAAACAGAACCGACTTGAATGTGGCGTTGTTGATGTGGCGGAACGCGAAATCGAACTCGCCGGACGTCATCTTCAGCGCCATCAACTGCGGATCGTCGAGCTTGGCCCAGGTTATCGTGTCGATATAGGGAAGCTGATTGCCGGCCGTATCGACCTTCCAGTAATATGGGTTGCGTGTGGCAACCACGCGGTCCTGATCCGCATAAGGCACCGTCAGCACCCAAGGGTTCATCGTCGGCAGCTCGAGGTTCTGCCAATATGCGGGCTGGAAGGTCAGAGAAACCTTGGAGTTGAACAGCGCCACCCAGTCGCCCGCAGCCGGGTTGGATTTCAGAATGGCTGGAATGCCATCCTTGTTGTACTTCTCATGAAACTGGCTGAGGTAGTGCTTGGGGTAAATGACCGGCAGATGCCCCTGGCCATAGGCAAGCTGTTGCAGAAACAGGCCGTAGGGCGACTCGAACTTGAACTCGACGGTGAGGTCATCGATCTTCGTGACCTTCACCGGCTTACCACCCACCGTGAAGGTCGGGTTCTTTGCCGGAGACAGCGCCGGGTTCATGAAGACGTCTTCATACCAGAACATGATGTCATCGGCCGTGAAGGGCTGGCCGTCGCTCCACTTCAGGCCCTTGCGTAGCTTGAACGTGTAGGTCGTCGCATCGTCCGATGCTTTGAACTCTTCCGCAAGGGAAGGCATGATCTTCTTCCACTGCGGATCCCAGCGAACCAGCAACTCGTTGGCAATGGTGCGCGTCAGATTGTACTGGTCGCCGTTGGCGAGAATGGTCGTGCGCAGCGTGCCGCCATATTTGCCGACACCATCCACCATGGTTTCGACGAACGGCGTCTCTGGCAGACGATCAGTGACGGCTGGCAGTTTGCCGCCTTTCACCTGCTCATCGAGCACAGGCGCCTGCCTGTAATCGGCAGCCCATAAAGGAGCCGTTCCGCAAAGAAGGGCAGTAGCAAGCAGCGTGCCGGACAGGCCAAAGCGACGCGGTGTGAACCGGTAATTCATTTCTTCTCCTCCGATTACCGGCTCCACCACCGGCATTCTCCCTCAGACGGCGCCTCCTCCGTCTTGTGCACAAAAACTTTCAGATCGTACATTATTTGTCAATATGAATGTATGAAAATACGTTTTCCTATTGGCAATCGCGGGGAAAATGCTTTAAAAGCAACCTCATGAACACGATCACCACCCTTTCTGCACCAACGCCGGAGTTGGACTCCATGACGGACGAGGCCGAAGTTTCGGTCTATGAGCGCCTGCGCGACGACATCATTCACGGCCGCCTGAAGGCAAATGAGCGGTTGAAGGTCACGGACCTCGCAAACCGGATGGGCACTTCGACCAATCCGGTCCGCGAAGCCCTCCAGCAATTGCGCGGCGAAGGTTTCGTCGTCATGGCGCCCAATCGCGGCGCGCGCGTGCGCCCGATAGACGAGGACTTCGTGCGCGACATCTGTGAGATCGAGGTTTTGATCGAGCCCGCTTTGACACGCTGGTTTGTGGACATTGCCACCAAAGCAGACATTGAAGCGCTTGAAGCCCTGCAACAACAGATCGAGGACCTGAATTTCGCGGACGAGGCAAAGCATTCCGACCTCGATCTGCAATTTCATCAACTCATGTACGACCGACACTACAACCGGCATGCCGTCGACCTTTGGGTGCGTCACCGACAGATTCTGGGCGCGATCAGCCGGCGGTTTTCCACCTCGGTAAAACGTCAGCGTGATGTGGTCAAAGAGCATCAGGAACTGTTGCGCTGCCTGAAGATGCATGATTCCGACGCCGCCTCGGCTGCCATAGCCACCCACGTCTCAGGCTCGGGCGCGCACATCATCGAGCATATGCGCGTTTCGCGCCATGCCAGATCCGACACGCGGTGAACACGAAACGGCCGGTCCGGGGTGACGCGAGAGAGATGGCCCACAGCCAGACAGGGAACAGACCTCCCTCCCTCGGCAGACGCCAGGCATCCAGCCTTCATATCTCAGATAGCGGCCACGCATATGCGCATCCGAACGTTGTGCGACGCACAAATTTCGGAGGAATAGGCATGAAATTCGGATTTTTAGATACATATCATCCGAAAAAATTCGTCTAAAACTCTCTCAACTCAAGGAGAGACACCATGACGGACACGACATCAGAATTTGATGGGGCAACAATTGGCCTGGAGACCGCCGAGCAACCCGCATGGACCGCAGCCACCTGGTTTGCGGTTCTTTCGATGGCGGCCACCAGCTTTGCGCTGGTATCGGCCGAGTTCCTGCCAGCGGGATTGTTGACGCCCATGGCGCGCGATCTCGGCATCACCGAGGGTACCGCCGGGCAGGTCGTCACGGCGACAGCTTCCGTAGGCGCCGTGACGGCTTTGCTGAGCAATGTTCTCATTGGCAAACTGAACCGCAAGACCGTGCTTGTCGGTCTCAGCGCGCTGGCGATCGGTTCCAACATTCTCGCATCAGTTGCTGCGGATTTCTGGCTATTGCTGGTGGGCCGGGCCGGACTGGGTATCGCGCTCAGCGGCTTCTGGGCTCTTTCGGTTGCCGTTGTCGCGCGGCTCGTTGGCGCAAATTCGACCGGGCGCGGCATGGCCATCGTCACCCTCGGCGTTTCGCTCGCCACCATCGCTGCCCCTTCAATGGGCGCCTTGATCAGCGACTGGGTTGGATGGCGCATCGCCATGTCGATGACGGCGGGGCTCGCCATAATTGCCATGCTGCTGCAGATACTCAGCCTGCCCTCGCTGCCGGCAAGCACGAGCAACAGTCTTTCCGATGTTCTGCGGCTGACGCGGCGGCGCAGCATTCAACTGGGGATGCTTGCAATCCTGTTGCTGATGACGGGGCATTTTGCCGGTTCGGTCTATGTGCGTCCCTTCCTCGAACAGGTGACGCTGCTTGAGACCACGCCGATTGCCCTCGCCCTGCTCGGCTTTGGTGTCGCTTCCGTGATCGGCAATGTGCTGGGGGGCCGGATGGCTGACACCAGTATCCGCCTCGCACTCATCGTCACTGCCGCCCTGATGGCGTTTGCGACGATCGCCCTTGTTGTCTGGGGTGCTCATACCGGTGCCGCATTTGCTCTCGTCGCTCTTTGGGGTCTTGCCTTCGGCATGGCGCCTGTGGTGCTGCCGACCAACCTTTCCCGCGGCGCACCCGATGCCCTGGAGGCAGCAGGCAGCCTGATGGTCGTTTCCTTTCAGGTGGCCATCAGTATCGGTGCGGTTTTTGGCGGCTACATCGTTGATTCCTATGGCGCTACCGCTCCGTTGACCCTGACTGCGATTTTGGCCGGTTTCACGGTTGCTCTCGCTTTGCTGCAGCGTCCGGATTGATCTCTGCCTTTCTACGTCACGCCACTGGCAAGGCGTCTGATCATCCACAATTCTGCTGGCGTTGTTACGACGCCAGTACGCATGTTTCTCGCGCTTCCGGTAACCGACCTGCCTCAATGAGGCAGGTCGGCAACATCGCCTTTACAGAAGGTGGGCCTGCCAGAACCGATGCAGCTTTGCGACGTTGCCGCTCGTCATAAGCGGCATTGCGGTTTTGAGCTTTTCTGCCGGCCACTCCCACCATTTCATCTCAAGCAGCAGGGCGATGTCATCGTCGTCAAACCGCTTGCGAATGGTTTTAGCAGGGTTGCCGCCGACGATGGCGTAAGGTTCGACATCCTTCGTCACCAGCGCCCGCGTTCCGATGACGGCGCCATCCCCGATCTTGATGCCGGGCATGATGATCGCTTCCGAGCCTATCCAGACATCGTTGCCGATGAGGGTGTCGCCCGCCGGCAAATAACCATTCTCCGCGTTTTCGAATTCCGGCACTTCCGGCATGAAGAAAAACGGGAAGGTGCTTATCCACTTGTTCCGATGGCCCTGATTGCCCGCCATGATGAAGGCGGCGCCCGAACCAATGGAGCAGAAGCTTCCGATAACCAGCTTGTCCGCGCCTTCATCCGCCAGCAGATAACGGGCACAATCTTCAAAACTGTGGCCGTGATAATAACCGGAATAATAGCTGTATTTACCGACGATGAGGTTGGGGTTCTTTACCTGCCTGTCGAGCATGATGCCCCGGAACGGGCTTTCGAAATAATTTTCCATTGAGGTAATCTCACTGCATGTGTTCGCATTCGCTTGCCTTCAGGCAAGCCGACGCCAAGCGCGAAGCCGGCCGGCTCCTCGCCCGATGCTCCTCGCGCTGCGGCGGGAGCTAGATGCAGGTGATACTCGATGCTTTTATCATCAGGCCTGATTATCGCAAAAATCCTCGAAGGCCAAGCCGGTGCCGCTTCAAATGCCGGCATGGGAGACGACTGAAGATTTGTGCTGGGGGGATTTTCGGCGTCGACCCTTGCCGGGGCTGGGTTTCTTTCGGACTTTCGCCCGGCAATGCCCGGGATGGGAATTCTTTCAACCGGGCTTCCAGATCGCCCCCTCAATCAGGCTTCGATTGGAAAGGCAAAGCCGGCTTTAACCCGATCCATCACAACCATGGTCTTGAAGCCTTTAATGTCATGGTTTTCATAAAAGAACCGGCGGGTGAAAGCCTCGTAATCCTCCATGTCCTTTGCCGTGATGACCAGAATGAAGTCGGCGTCGCCGGTCACATAATAGCCGATCATGACTTCACGCGTGGCGCGGATGGCGGCCTTGAAGCGATCGACAATGTCCGCCCGCTCGCGCTCCAGCGATACCAGAACGATCATGGTGATGCCGCGCCCAACGGCTTTGGGTGAGATGATTGCCACATCCGCTTCAATCACCCCCTCCTCGCGCAGGCGCTTCAGCCGTCTTTGGCAGGCCGTGGGCGACAGGTTGACGATCTGCGCCAGCTCTTCCGACGTCAGGCGGTTGTTCTTCTGCACGGCGTCAAGCAACGCCCTGTCGGCTCGATCTATGGTGGTCATGCAGAATTCCTGCGTCAATTTGAAAAACTAAGCATCATTCCTGCGCCATAACAGGAATAAACGCCGCCGATCGATGATGCCGCGCCGCTAAGCTCCTTGCAAATAAAAAGGGAGCCTCCTCATGAAAGATATCGCCAGCGCGGCGCTTGAAAGTCTGCATCGGCCCGATCTGGTCGAGCATCGTGCCTTTCTTGATGGGGCATGGGTGGCGCGTGACGAGAAACTGAGCGTTATCGATCCGGCCACCGGCAACCACCTCGCCAGCGTGACATCCTGTTCGCTCGACGATGTCGATGTCGCAATCGATGCCGCCGGCAGAGCCTTTCTCGACTGGCGGGAACGGCTGCCCGTCGAGCGTGGCGACATCCTGCGCGCCTGGGGCAGACTGTTGCGTGAAAACGCGGATGATCTCGCCACCATCATAACCGCCGAACAGGGCAAACCGCTTTCCGAATCCCTTGGCGAGATTTCCTATGCCGCCAATTTTCTCGACTGGTTCGCGAGCGAAGGCGAACGATCCTATGGTGAAACCATCCCGAGCCATTTGAAGGGCGGCAGCCTGTCCGTGCAGATGCAGCCAATCGGCGTTACCGTCGCAATCACCCCATGGAACTTCCCTTCCGCCATGATAACCCGCAAGGCCGGTGCCGCTCTTGCCGCCGGGTGCACCATGATCGTCAAACCGGCGCCGGAAACGCCGCTCTCGGCTCTGGCTCTGGCAAAGCTTGCAGAAGAAGCGGGAATGCCATCAGGCGTTTTACAGGTGCTGCCCGGCGAAGCCGCCCCGCTGGCGCGCCGCCTTCTGGACCACACTGATGTTCGCGCATTTTCCTTCACCGGCTCGACGCAGGTCGGGCGGATCCTCCTCGAACAATCGGCGGCAACGATCAAAAAAGCGTCGCTTGAGCTTGGTGGCCATGCGCCCTTTATCGTGTTCGGGGACACCAACCTGTCCCAGGCGGTCAAAGGTTGCCTCGGCGCCAAATTCGCGACCTCGGGACAGGACTGCCTTGCGGCAAACCGCATCTACGTTCAACGCGCAGTTTATGAACGGTTCATCGACCAGTTTGCCAAAGCGACTTCCGAACTTGTGGTCGGCCACGGGCTTGAACCCGATATCGATATCGGCCCGATGACGCGCCCCTCCGTCGCCGAGAAATGCCGTCAGCAGATCGCCCAGGCTCTTTCAGCCGGCGCACGTCTGGTCTGCGGCGGACAGGATAGCCCTCTGGGCGGCAATTTTGTTACGCCGACGGTTCTTGCCGACGTTACCGACGAAATGTTGATCGCCCGCGAGGAAACCTTCGGGCCGGTCGCCGCCATATTGCCGTTCGACGATGAGCAGGAGGTGATCCGCCGCGCCAACGCGACGGAAATGGGGCTTGCAGCCTATCTCTACACCAACGATCTCGGCCGCGCGATGCGTCTCACCAACCAGCTGGAATACGGCATGGTGGCCGTCAACACACCGAAATTCACCGGCGCGCCCATTCCATTCGGCGGCTGGAAGCAATCCGGGCTTGGCCGCGAGGGGTCGCGCCATGGTCTCCTGGAATATCTCGAACCCAAATATGTCTGCTTCGGCAATCTTGCTGCCTGAAAGGAATTTCTGTCATGACCATCGACATCAAACGTATCGCCGAAATGGATCGCAACGCGGTTCTGCACCCCTTCACGCAGCTGAAGGATTTCGCCAGCGGCAAGCTCGGCGAACCGACGATCGTTGAAACCGGCAAGGGCATTCGCATTCAGGACGCGCATGGCAAACAATTGATCGATGGTTTTGCCGGGCTTTATTGCGTCAATGTCGGATATGGCCGCACCGAAGTGGCCGAAGCCATTTCCCGCCAGGCCTATCGCCTTGCCTATTATCATTCCTACGCCGCCCACACGACCGACGAACTGGCAATCCTTTCTGACCGGCTGGTAAAAATGGCGCCAGGCAGGATGAGCAAGGTCTTTTATGGCATGTCCGGTTCGGATGCCAACGAGACACAGGCAAAGCTCGTCTGGTATTACAGCAACCTGCGCGGCAAGCCGGAAAAGAAGAAGATCATCTCGCGTGAGCGCGGATATCACGGCTGCAGCGTCGTCTCCGGCTCCATGACCGGCATGAGCTTTTATCATGACCATATGGACCTGCCGCGTGCGGGCATCCTGCACACCGGCGCTCCCCATCATTATTGGGGTGCGGAAGCAGGTGAAACCGAACTCGAATTTTCAAAGCGGCGCGCCGACGAGCTCGAAGCGCTTATCCTTCGGGAAAATCCCGACACCATTGGCGCTTTCATTGCCGAACCGGTGCTCGGCACCGGCGGCATTACACCGCCGCCGGAAGGTTACTGGGCGGCGATACAGACTGTCCTCGGGAAATACGACATCCTGCTGATCGCCGATGAAGTTATCACCGGTTTCGGCCGTACCGGCTCCATGTTCGGCTCGCAGCATTATGGCATCGAACCGGATCTGATTACGGTCGCGAAGGGCCTGACCTCCGCCTATTTCCCGCTCTCCGGCGCAATCGTCGGCGAGAAGGTCTACAAGGTGATGGAGGAAGGCGCTGATCGCGTCGGCGCCTTCTCGCACGGTTATACCTATTCAGGCCACCCTATTGGTGCGGCAGCGGCAAATGCCGTGCTCGACATCGTGGAAAAGGAAGACCTGCCGGGCAATGCGCGCGCCGTCGGCAGCTATTTCCAGGAACAGCTCAAGGCGAAGTTTGCCCAGCTGCCAATCGTCGGTGAAGTGCGCGGTGTGGGCCTGATGGGCGCAATCGAATTTGTCGCCGACCGGGACAGGAAAACCCGCTTTGCCCCCGGCCTTGCGGTCGGTGCGCGCGTTTCCAAGGCGGCGCGCAACGGCGGTCTCATTGCACGTGCCATGCCGCATGGTGATATTCTGGGTTTTGCGCCGCCACTCGTCACGACGAAGGCAGAGGTGGACGAGATCATCGCCATCGCCGAAGCTGCGGTTCGCAGCGTCATGGATGAACTGGTACAGGCGGGCGAAAACATTTGAGAATCCACACCATTCCGGCTTCCGCCATCAATGCCTGTTTGAGCGGCAACGGCGTGGCGATTGCGCATATTCGCAGTGCAATCGTCACCGGTGATGCATAAGGCTTCATCTTTTTGAAGAACCGTGCATAATGTCATGAAATTACCTTCGCTAAAAACGAGACAATTTCATGCGCCGTCAAGCCAATCCGCTCAGCCTCGATCCGGTTCCCGCAACAAAACCGGTGGCATGGCGGCCAAGCCTGACCAAGCAGAAGGGCGAGACCAAACATTCGGCACTGACGGAACGGATCATCGCCGATATCGATGCCGGCGTCTTGAAGCCGATGGACCGGATGCCGACCCATCGCGATCTGGCCCGCGATCTTGGCCTTTCCGTCCAGACCGTCAGCCTCTCCTACAAGGAGGCTGAACGGCTGGGTTATCTGAGCGGCGAAATCGGCCGCGGCACCTTCGTCAAGGCGCGGGTAACCGACCGGGCGGGCCGCATGATGCTTGACCACAGCCCGACCGAGGTGCTTGATCTTTCCATCATCCGCGGCGTCTATCTCGAGGAGCACGAAACGGCCTCGCGTGCGATCCTGCGCGAGTTGGCGGATAGTGATAATTCAAGCTTCATGCGCCCCTGCCGTCCGGTCGCGGGACTGGACGGCCATCGCGAGACGGCACGCAGCTGGCTCGGCATGTTGGGCGTCACGGCCGGTGCGGAGCGTATCCTTGTCACCAACGGCGCGGCGCACGGCATTTTCCTCGCGCTCAGCTGCATCGTCCGTTCGAGCGACGTCGTGCTGTGCGAAAACCTTACCGACCACGGCATTATCGGCCTTTCCAACATCCTGGGGTTCAGCCTCAAGGGGCTGCCCACCGATGGCGAGGGCATTCTGCCCGATGCGCTGGAGGCCGCATGCGCGGCGGGCGGGGTGCGGGCGCTCGTTCTCATCCCCACCCTCAACAATCCCACCGGCCACGTCGCGGGCGCGGAACGCCGGCGCGACATCGCCGCGATTGCGCAACGATACGGCGTCTTCGTCATTGAGGATGAAGTGTATCGCCCGATGATCGAAGACGGGTTGCCGTCCATCACCGAAATGCTGCCGGATCTGGGCTTTTTCGTCACCAGCTTTACCAAGACGGTCCTAACGGGGCTACGCGTCGGTTATCTCGTCGTACCACCCGCCTATTCCATCCGCGCCGCCTCCATCCTGCGGGTGTCGAGCTGGAGCGGTACATATCTGACCGCCGAAATCGCCACACGCTGGGTTGAAAACGGCACGGCGCGCCGGCTGCTGGACATCCAGCGCGCCGAAGCCCGTGCACGGCAGACCATTGCAATGGAAATCCTCGGCGACCATATCGCCTCGAGCCATCCTCTCTCCTTCTGCGCCTGGCTCAGGGTTCCGCCGCACTGGACGGAAGACGGCCTGATCCGCTCCCTGACCAACCAGAACGTTGCGGTCACGCCATCGGAGCCCTTTGTTGCCGGCCCAGGCCATGGCGGTGGCATCCGCATATGTCTCGGCGGACGCCTCAACCATCAAAGCCTCGCCAAGGCGTTGACGACGGTGCGCCAGGCCTTCGAGCAACTGCCGCCGGTTTATGACATCGGCTCCATCGGCTGAAACGCCCTTGACCGAAAATCATTGAATCATTACAATATAATAATTGACATGATTTTACTTCGCTCTCAACATGACAATCATGAAGAGCGAAAACCTTTCCATATCCGCTGACACATTCCTGCTGCCGGTCTCGCTGGCAGATATCGAGCAGGCTGCCGCGCGTATCCTCGGCCATGTAGAGCGGACGCCGCTGGTTCGCTCCGATGTCCTGTCGCAAGGTCACGGTGCGCCGGTCCATCTCAAACTGGAAACCCTTCAGCCGGTTGGCGCTTTCAAGCTGCGCGGCGCGATGAATGCGATCCTGTCGCTTGACGACGAGGCGCGCAGGCGTGGCCTCGTCACCGCCTCGACAGGCAATCATGGCCGCGCTGTCGCCTACGCCGCGCGCAAACTCGGTATTCCCGCCACAGTCTGCATGTCGTCGCTCGTCCCGGCAAACAAGGTTGAAGCCATCCGCACTCTCGGTGCCGATATTCGCATCGTCGGCAAATCGCAGGACGACGCGCAGGAGGAAGTTGATCGCCTGACAGGCAGCCACGGCCTGACGTCGATCCCGCCCTTTGATGATGTGAATGTCGTGGCCGGTCAGGGCACGATCGGCATCGAAGTTGTCGAGGACATGCCTGATCTGGAAACCATCCTCATTCCCCTCTCCGGTGGCGGCCTGGCGGGCGGCATTGCCGTGGCGATCAAGGCGTTGAGGCCGCAGGCCCGTATCATCGGCATTTCCATGGAGCGCGGCGCGGCCATGGATGCATCGGTCTCGGCCGGCAGGCCTGTCTCCGTGCGCGAGGAGGAAACACTGGCGGATTCGCTGGGTGGTGGCATCGGGCTGGAAAACCGCGTGACTTTTGCACTCTGCCGCGCGCTGCTTGACGAGATCGTGCTGGTTTCCGAAGCCGAGATTGCTGCCGGGATCAGCCATGCGGCACGCGAAGAAGGTTTGATCGTGGAAGGAGCCGGCGCGGTTGGTTTTGCTGCGATCCTGTCGGGCAAGATCAAAATCACCGGCCCCACCGCCCTTATCGTATCCGGCGGCAATATCGACCCGGCCATTCACAAGACGATCGTCGAGGGAGCTGTCGCATGAGCCGCATCACCATCCTGACCGAAAACGACCTTCGCGCCATCGTCAAGCTCGATCTGTCTTCCATCGACTGTGTCGAACGGGCCTTTGCGGCACTGGCCACCCAAGCCGTCGCCATGCCGCCGATCCTGCGCCTCGACATTCCAGAGTTCCGCGGCGAAGTGGATGTAAAGACGGCTTACGTGCCCGGCTTTGAAGGTTTCGCCATCAAGGTCAGCCCCGGCTTCTTCGATAATCCGAAGCTTGGCCTGCCGAGCCTCAACGGCCTGATGATCCTCTTCAGCGCGAAAACGGGATTGGTGGAGGCGCTGCTTCTCGACAATGGCTATCTCACCGATGTTCGCACCGCCGCAGCCGGCGCTGTCGCCGCACGGCACCTGTCGCGCGAGGATACCTCCATCGCCACGATTTTCGGCGCAGGCATGCAGGCACGGTTGCAGCTGGAAGCCCTGATGCTGGTGCGCCCGATAAGATCAGCCCGGATATGGGCAAGAAACCATGACAGGGCGCAGAAACTCGCCGGCGATTTCGCGCGGGAACACAGCATCGAGGTTACCGCCATACCCGACCCGCGTGACGCAATACGAGGTGCGGACATCATCATCACCACAACACCTTCCGAAAAACCGATCCTCTTTGCCGACTGGCTGGAACCGGGCCAGCATCTGACCGCGATGGGATCGGACGCCGAAAACAAGAATGAAATTGATCCCGGCGTCTTTGCCCGGACAACCTATGTCGCGGATCGTCTGACCCAGACCCGCATTCTCGGCGAGCTGCACCATGCCATCGCCGCAGGGCGTGTCATGCCGGATCAGCAATTCGCCGAGCTTGGGGCCATCATCGCCGGCAAGGCGCAGGGAAGAGTGGGCCGCGACCAAATAACCTTTGCCGACCTGACCGGCACCGGTGTGCAGGATACCGCCATCGCCAATCTCGCCTTCACCCGCGCACGGGAAGCCAATAGCGGCCAAATCATCGAAAACAGTGTGAAAATGGGAGACGCAGCGTGAGCATAACGCTGAACTTTACGCGCGAGGAATATGCCGCGCGCCTGTCTAAAACCCGCAACGCCATGGAAAGGGCCGGCATCGATCTTCTCGTTGTCACCGACCCATCCAACATGCACTGGCTGACCGGTTATGACGGCTGGTCCTTTTATGTGCATCAATGCGTTCTGGTGCCGCCGGGTGGCGAGCCGATCTGGTATGGCCGAAAACAGGACGCCAACGGCGCAAAGCGCACGGCCTACCTCGCCCATGAAAATATTATCGGCTATCCCGATCATTACGTTCAATCGACCGAACGGCACCCCATGGATCTGCTGTCGCAGATCATCGAAGACCGGGGCTGGTCCGGCCTCACCGTCGGCGTCGAGATGGATAACTACTATTTCTCCGCCGCCGCTTTTGCGTCGCTGCAGAAACATATGCCGAACGCGCGATTCAAGGATGCGGCCGGTCTCGTGAACTGGCAGCGCGCAATCAAGAGCCCGACCGAACTCGATTATATGCGCAATGCCGGCAAGATCGTCGAGCTGATGCACAAGCGCATCGTTGATGTCGTCGAACCCGGTATGCGCAAATGCGACCTCGTTGCCGAGATTTACGATGCCGGCATTCGCGGCACCGCCGAATTCGGCGGTGACTATCCTGCCATTGTTCCCCTGCTGCCATCGGGAGCCGACGCATCCGCGCCGCATCTGACATGGGACGACAAACCCATGCGCCTTGGAGAAGGGACATTCTTCGAGATTGCCGGCGCCTACAGGCGTTATCATTGCCCGCTGTCGCGCACCGTTTTTCTCGGCAAGCCGACACAGGCGTTTCTCGATGCGGAAAAAGCAACGCTCGAAGGCATGGAAGCCGGTCTTTCGGCAGCGAAGCCGGGCAACACCTGCGAAGACATCGCCAATGCCTTTTTCGCCGTGCTCAAAAAATATGGGATCATCAAGGACAACCGCACCGGTTATCCGATCGGTCTCTCCTATCCGCCTGATTGGGGCGAGCGCACCATGAGCCTGCGGCCCGGCGACCGCACCGAGCTGAAACCCGGCATGACGTTCCATTTCATGACCGGTCTGTGGCTTGAGGACATGGGGCTCGAAATCACCGAAAGCATCGCGATCACCGAAACGGGCGTCGAATGCCTGTCCAACGTGCCGCGGCAACTCTTCGTGAAGGGCTGAGATGATGTTGAGCACCGCTCCTCGCCCCTCACCGATCACGCCCTCCGTCGATTTCGACGCGAAAGGCGTACAGCACGGTCATTTGCGGCTACCCTATAGCCGCGATGACAGCGCCTGGGGTTCGGTGATGATACCGATCTGCATCATCGCCAATGGCGACGGGCCAACGGCACTTCTGACCGGCGGCAATCACGGCGACGAGTATGAGGGGCCGGCAGCACTTTTCGAGCTTGCCCATACGCTTGATCCGGTTGACGTCAGCGGGCGCATCATCATCGTGCCGGCGCTCAACTATCCGGCCTTTCGCGCGGGCACACGGACCTCGCCAATCGATCGGGGAAACCTGAACCGCAGCTTTCCCGGCCGCCCTGATGGAACGGTGACGGAGAAGATCGCCGATTACGTGACCCGCCATCTGATACCGCTTGCGGATATCGTTCTCGATTTCCATTCCGGCGGCAGGACACTTGACTTCCTGCCTTATGCCGCCGCTCACGAATTGCCCGACAAGGCGCAGGAGACCCGTTGTTTTGAGGCGGTGGCGGCCTTTGCGGCGCCCTATTCGATGAAGATGCTGGAAATCGACGCCGTCGGCATGCTCGATACGACGGTCGAGGAACTCGGCAAGGTTTTTGTCACGACCGAACTGGGCGGGGCCGGCACGGCGAGCGCAAGATCGATCGACATCGCCCGGAAAGGCAGCCTCAACCTGCTGCGCCACGCCGGCATACTGGCCGGTTCGCCGGATGTTCAACCAAGCCGCTGGCTGGACATGCCCTCCAGCGATTGCTTCACCTTTGCCGAAGATGACGGGCTCGTCGCCTTTGTCCGCGATCTGGGAGACGCGGTCACGGCAGGTGAAATCATCGCCCGGGTCTATCCGGTCGGAAAAACCGGCCTCGCGCCAGTCGACTACCGCGCATCCATGCATGGCGTGCTTGCGGCGCGCCACGTTCCCGGCCTGATCAAGGCCGGCGACTGCCTTTCCGTCATCGCCACGGTAACGGAGAACACGTAGTCAAACGAACCCCCGTGAGATCCGAAAACGGACCACGCAACCCAACCAGAGGAGTAATACCATGCACATTACCAAAATCGCCGGGCTTTCCGCCCTTGCCCTTGCCATCGGCGTGACTTCGGCTAGCGCCTTGACCTTAGAGGAGGTCAAGAGCCAGGGATATATTCGTGCCGCCACGGCAAACGAAGTGCCCTATTCCTACATGCAGCCCGACGGCACATCTGCCGGGATCGGCCCTGATGTGGCCAATGCGGTTCTGAAATCGATGGGTATCGAGGAGGTCAACTGGACGGTGACGCCGTTCGGCACATTGATCCCCGGCCTCAAGGCCCGTCGCTTCGATTTTGCGGCGGCAGAACAGAACATCTCGCCCGAACGCTGCAAGCAGGTCTCCTTCACCGAGCCTAATTCTTCCTACGGCGAAGGCCTGCTGGTGAAGAAGGGCAATCCGAAGAAGCTGACGACCTATGCCGATATCGCCAAGGATCCATCCTTGAAGGTGGCCGTCGTCTCGGGCGCCAACAATGTCGACTTCCTGCGGGCCGTCGGCGTCAAGGACGAGCAGATCGTCTTCATTCCGGCCAATGCCGATGCGATCCCCACCGTGCAGAGCCGCGCGGATGCCTATGCGGCCACGGAGCTCACCGTCTCCGAACTCGCCAAAAATCAGGCCAATGTCGAGCAGGTCAAGCCGTTCGTAGATCCGGTTGTGAAGGATGCGCCGGTGCGCAATTATGGCGGCTTCGCCTTCCGCCCCGAGGACAAGGAGTTGCGCGACGCATTTGACGCCGCTCTGATCGAATTCCGCAAGACGGATGACTACAAGAAAATCCTGTCCAAATACGGTCTGTCCGAACAGAGTATCGCGGCAGCGGCCGAAAAGAAGGTCGCCGATCTCTGCGCCGGAAAATAACGCTCAGCTGCGCCCGGTCTTCGCCGGGCGCAGCTCGTCAGGAACTTGGGAAAACTCCAGATGGACATGACCGCCTACCTGCCAATGTTGTGGCAAGGTGCCGTCGTCACCATGACGATTACGCTCGCAGCGCTCGTTGTCGGCACGCTGCTCGCCTTTTTCTTTGGGATTTTGCGTGTCGAAGGCGGACCGATCCTGTCAAAGGTCGCGCTTTGTTATACGGAGGTGTTTCGCGGCACCTCGCTGCTGGTTCAGCTATTCTGGTTCTACTACGCGCTGCCGCTGATTGGGTTGAGCTTTGATCCGATCACCACAGGCATTCTGGTGCTCGCCGCCCATGCCGGCGGTTATGGCGCGGAGATCGTGCGCGGTGCGCTGTCCTCCGTTTCCGTGCAGCAGCTGGAAGCGGCCCGCGCGCTGAACTTTACGCGGATGCAGACGCTGTTTCGCATCTCGCTGCCGCAGGCAATCGTCGAGATGATGCCGGCATTCGGCAATCTGGCGATAGAAACGCTGAAGCTTTCTTCGCTCGTGTCGCTGATCTCGATTGCCGACCTGACATTCGCGGCGCAGTCGATCCGCAACCTGACGCTGGATAGCACCAGCATCTATTCGATCACGCTGCTCTGTTATTTCGCGATGTCCCTGATCCTGATGGTCAT
This sequence comes from Agrobacterium burrii, assembly GCF_017313405.1. Lineage (NCBI taxonomy): Bacteria > Pseudomonadati > Pseudomonadota > Alphaproteobacteria > Hyphomicrobiales > Rhizobiaceae > Agrobacterium > Agrobacterium burrii. The sequence goes on along the minus strand of NZ_JAFLNA010000014.1, from coordinate 82,480 downwards.
CATCCGGATGATCGAACATTTCGTCAGGCGCGGCAATGTCTTTCCGCGCACCCGCCATTCGTAAGGATATCTTCTCATGATGTATGGTTACGAATGGGACACCACCACCTGGCTGACCTATACAACATCGATCCTGCCCATCATCCTGATCGGCCTGACGGTGACGTTGAAGGCGGCAGCCGCCGGCTTCGCCATCGCGCTGGTTCTGGGACTCGCTTTTGCACTGCTGCGCCGCAGCCGGGTCAAGATGATCTCCTGGCCGACTGCTCTGGTTGTCGAGTTCCTTCGCGATACGCCACTGCTGGTGCAGCTGTTCTTCCTTTATTACGTGCTTCCGGAGTTCGGCATCGTGCTGCCCGCCTTCCTGACCGGCGCGCTGGCGCTCGGCCTGCAATATGCGGCCTATACCTCCGAGGTCTATCGCGGCGGCATCGAGGCGGTGCATCACGGCCAGTGGGAAGCAGCGACCGCACTCAATCTGACGCAGATGCAGACCTATCGGGATATCATCATTCCTCAGGCCATCCCGCGCATCGTGCCGGCCATGGGCAACTACCTCGTCGCCATGATCAAGGAAACGCCGGTCCTTTCCGTCGTCACGGTTCTGGAGATGATGGGGCTTGCCAACATGATCGGCGAGCGCACCTTCGAATATCTGGTGCCGCTGACGCTTGTCGGCCTGATCTTCCTTCTTCTGACAATAATCTGCTCGGCAGGCCTCAGCCGCCTGCAAAGGGCGCTACCAAAAGCAGGAATACCCTTGCGATGACCAACACCATCAATCAGCCGCTGATCGAATTTTCCGATGTCACGAAGCGCTTCGGCATTCTGACAGTTCTCGACCAGTTCAATTTCAGCGTGGCAAGGGGGGAAAAAGTTACGCTTATCGGCCCTTCCGGCTCCGGCAAATCAACGGTTCTGCGCATTCTCATGACGCTGGAACCGTTCCAGGAGGGCAAGCTTACCCTTGCCGATATCTCCTATCATGAGCAGGGCGGCAAAGGCCCCTTTCAGGCTTCGGAGAAACACCTTCGCCAGATCCGCAATCACGTCGGCATGGTCTTTCAGAGCTTCAACCTCTTTCCGCATATGACGGTGCTTCGCAACATCGTGGAAGCGCCGGTGCGGGTGCTGGGCATCGCCCGCGCAGAGGCGGAAGCGCGGGCAATCGAATTGCTGAAGATGGTCGGGCTGGCCGACAAGAAGGATCATTTTCCGGTGCAGCTTTCCGGCGGTCAGCAGCAGCGTGTCGCCATTGCCCGCTCGCTTGCCATGCGCCCGCGTGTCCTGCTTTTTGATGAGCCGACCTCGGCGCTTGACCCGCAGCTGGTGGGTGAAGTGCTGTCAGTCATCCGTGATCTGGCGAATGAGCACGATCTGACGATGCTGCTTGTTACCCACGAAATGCGCTTTGCCCGCGAAGTGTCGGACCGCGTCTGTTTCTTCGACAAAGGCCGTATCTGCGAACAGGGCACACCCGAGGAAATTTTCGGCGGACCGAAGGAAGAGCGGACCCGTGAATTTCTGTCATCGGTTTTGCGGTAAAGCGACATCGGAGCCAAGGCACGCCATCATCGTTTAAAGCGACCGCGTGCGTTGCCTTGATGTCTTGACGTGATCGATCAGCGCCCGGAGCTTGGGCGCCAGATTACGCCTGCTCGGATAATAGAGGTAGAAGCCGGGGAAATAAGGTGAGTAGTCTTCAAGCAGCGGCACCAGCTCTCCGCGATCGATCCAACTGCGGAATGTATCTTCGATGCCAAAGGTGATTCCTGCTCCCGCCACCGCCATGCGGATCATCAGTGCCATGTCGTTGGTGGTGATCTCCGGCGCTACCGCGACACTGAATTCACGCCCGGCCTCCGCAAACTCCCAGCGATAGGGTGCGCTACGCGGAGCCGGCCGCCAGCCAATGCAGCGGTGATGCGCCAGTTCCTTCGGGTGTGCGGGCTTGCTGCTACCTTTGAGATAATCAGGCGAACAGACGGCCAGCTGCCGCACATCCCCGGATATCGGCACGATGATCATGTCCTCATCGATCACCTCGCCCAGCCGCACGGCCGCGTCATAACCTTCGGCAACAATATCGAACTCCTCATCCGTCACCACGACATCGAGGTGAACGTCCGGATAGGCGGCCGTGAAGCCTGCGAGAAGCGGGCCGGACAGGAAGCTTTCGGCAATGGAGGAGACGGCGAGCCGCAACAGCCCGTTCGGCCTTTCCCGCAATTCGCCGGCCTGTTCCAGCGCCGCCGACATTTCGGCGATGGCGGGAGCGATATTGGCATAAAGCCCCTCACCCGCCTCGGTGAGACTGACGCTGCGGGTAGTGCGCAACACCAGCGCCAGACCGAGCATTTCCTCCAGCCGCCGGATCGTCTGGCTGACCGCGGAACGTGACACTCCCATGCGGTCGGCAGCGGCACGGAAACTCTTCAGTTCCGCCACCAGCACAAAGACCGAAAGAGCATTCAGATCAGGAGGCATTGGTTAGCTGTCCTTACCACTATGGAAATTAATAGGTATCTTATCTCAACAATGCCGCCTGTCTATCTTTCAAACATCCGCAATCGGGCGGTGGTTTTAAACAGGAAGGACAAGAACGATGGACAAGGTTGTTCTCATCACGGGGGCCTCCAGCGGCATTGGCGCGGGTATCGCGCGTGAACTGGGCAAGGCTGGCGCAAAACTCATGCTCGGCGCCCGCCGCACGGAGCGGCTGGAAGAACTCGCAAAGGAAATCCGGGAAGCGGGCAACGGCCAGGTGGCGATCAGCCGACTTGATGTCACCAACCGTGCCGACGTTGCCGACTTCGCGGACAAGGCCCGCGAAACCTTCGGCCGGGTCGACGTCATGATCAACAATGCCGGCGTCATGCCGCTTTCCCTGATGGCCTCGATGAAGGTCGACGAATGGGACCGCATGGTGGACGTCAACATCAAGGGCGTGCTGCACGGCATCGCGGCCGTGCTGCCGGAAATGACGTCGCGCGGTTCCGGCCACATCATCAATATCGCCTCAATCGGGGCGCTGTCGGTGGTGCCCACCGCCGCCGTCTACTGCGCGACGAAATTCGCCGTCAGGGCAATTTCGGACGGGTTGCGGCAGGAACGGCCGGACCTGCGCGTCACCTGCATTCATCCCGGTGTAGTGGAAAGCGAACTGGCGGAAACGATCACCGATCCGGCAGCCGCCGAGGCCATGAAAACCTACCGCGCCATTGCGCTGAAGCCCGATGCCATCGGTCGCGCGGTGCGTTTCGCCATCGAACAGCCCGATGACGTCGATCTGAACGAGATCGTCATTCGCCCAACGGCTGCCGCCTGAGGAGGAGACAGATGAAACACATGACAATACCGGTTGCCGCTGCATTGGCCATGCTTACGGGAACAGAAACCCGCGCAGGTTCTACTCCGCCGCAGGCTCATCCTTATGTCGGAATGTGGGTGACAGGCGACGGCCATATTCGCCAGGAGCTTTTGACCAACGGGCGTTATGACGAAGCCCGCGGCAACCGCAAAAGCGCCTATCAGGGCCGTTACGTTATGACCGGCAATCACATCGATTACTGGGACGATACCGGCTTTACCGCGGATGGAACGTTCATAGATGATGTCCTCCACCATGGCGGCATGATCTTTTACCGGGAGCGGTGATGTGCAATTAAAACGATGGATCGCGCCCGCCCGCGATCCATCACCAGCAGACACTTGCGGCACCATCCTGGTCGATGTGGCTGGCTTGCAGCTGCGGCTGGCAAGGCAGTTTCCAGAAGAATATTTCACGGCAATTCGGCCCGCGCGAATTCAATCCGCCGGGGTGGCCAGAACCTCTCCTTCCCTGTTCTGCACGAGGCCCGCGGGCGATGCCGGCTGAGGATCAGCATTGGACAAAGGTGGGGTGAGCAGCCATGCGGCTGGATATTCTTTCCGAAGGTGCCGGGAGTTATAGCGAACATGGGTTCCGGCCGCGTGACGGCGCGTGCCGAGCATAGCCTCTTTTGACAGGACTGCGCCTTTGATTTCGTAGAGTTTTCGTTCGTCATCAAGGGCAATCGTCGCATCGGAGAGATCGAAATCATCGACGTGAACGGTCTGACCTTGCGGCGTGCCGAGAACCCATCTGTCGGAATCGACGAAGCCGTCGATATAGACATTGCCCGCGGAAGCGCGCAGGGACGTGCCTTCCGGCAGGGTGATCCCATCAACGACATTGCCATCGGCAAGAATGCATCTGCTGAAGGCGGATATGCTGCCATCGGGCCGCAGATCAAATTCCACCGGCTGGGTAGCATCGCAGAGCCAACCGCTCTGGGTGGTTACGCCAATGCCGCTTATCCGCATGTTGTCTGGGGTAAAGCCAACGGTTTCGTAGTTCTCGTTGGTTTTTACCGCGATATAGCGAGCGATCTCGACGGCATCGATATCGGCAATGCGCACGGGATGCGGAAACACGGCGCGGGTGAAGGCGTCCCTGGTATTGGCAATGGACAGCTCGAGTTTCGTGCCTTTGGGCATATCGATCTGGCCAAGCCGGGTTGGCTCAAGCAATTCCGGCCGATAGCTCGCCACCCGCTCCCTGTCATAAGCCTGCATCTCGATATAAAAATCACCGGTTTTCCATAGGATGAAGGCTGCGATGGCTGTCACCAGCCCATAGGGCAGCAGCATCGGGCGTTTCCAGCGGCCGCAGACATATCGAATAAGCAGCGCCAGCGTCCAGACGGCCCAGATAAAGGTCGCGGCGAGAAGGAAGGCGACGAGAAGCAGCGCTTCGACGGACGGGAGTGCGACAGGGATCATGTGAACCAATAGCCTTGGGCGGATCGTTTCCGATCCTCAGATTCCCCAGCCTTAGCCCACGAATGGTGGTGTGTTCAACGTGCCGATGGACTGGCCGCGTCGGTCATCAGCCTGTTTTTTTGGTGAGAGACCAGGCGCCGCCGATAGTCGGCGCCTGGTCAACACGCTTTTGCAGACATCAGCCGCCGAGGACGAAACGGGAAAATGCCAGGGAGTTGCGGGCGTCCTCGTCCATTCTGGCGATGTCGGCGCCATTGCTCAGATCACGCCACACCTTGATATCAGAACCGATGGTGCCGCCGGTCTTGACGAACGGCTCCATGACGACGGCGCCGGTGTAATTGATATCGCGAAGCGCGAGGCCGATTTCCTGCCAGGGCATCCTGCCTTTGCCCGGAACACGGCGATTGCTCTCGCCGGTGTGGAAGTGACCCAGCAGCGGGCCGGCCGTGCGGATGGCTTCGCCGAAACTGTCTTCCTCGATGTTCATGTGGAAGGTATCGAGCATGACCTTCACATTGTTCTTCCCGACATCCTTGACGAAGGCGACGCCTTCGGCCGCCGTGTTGAGCACGTGGTTTTCAAAGCGGTTAAGGACTTCGATGCACAGGTTGATGCCGAGATCATTGGCGAAATCCGCAATGCCGTGAATGCCCTCGACACCACGTGCATAATCGCCCGGCTTGTCGACCGGCTGCGAGTAGTCGATCGGCCAATAGGAATGCAGAGCGCCGCCGATGGTGCGGATGTCGAGTTTGGCGACATTGGTGAGCGTCCGCTCAAAAAACGCCTTGCCCGCTGCGCGCACGGCCGCATCTTCCGACGACAGGTTCTTTGATTTCGACGGGCCGATGCCGGCGGTGAGGATGATGCCGTTATCCTTCGCACTCTGCTTGATGGCCGCGAGTTCGGCATCGCTGTATTCGTTGATATGGTGGGCGGCGACTTCGATGATATCGAAACCGAGTTTGGCGACCTTTTCGATATAGGGGCCGAACTTGGCGCTCCACTCATGTTCCCAGTAAGAATAATAGATGCCGTGTTTCATGGGGATTTCTTTCGCTTCTGTTTCACTTGGTTGGGATGTGCCCGCTTCCCGGATTGCCGATGCGAAGATCCGGTTCGGTGCTCGTCGAGATGATGAAACGGCCGTTCGGAAGATCGTTCTCCTCGACCTTCCGGTTGATCTCGTCCTCGGAAAGACCGAAGCCCAGCCAGCGGTTTCTCAGCCGGGCGCGCAGATCGTCCTCGCCGACATCGACAAAAACCGTCAGATCGAAGATCGGTTTGAGACGGTTCCACGGCGACTGGCCGGCGAGGAGATAATTGCCTTCACAGACGATGATATCGACCGATTGCGGGATCAGCCGGCCGCCTGCGCGGGCGATTTCAATCGCCCGGTCAAAGACCGGAACGGCAACGACATCATCCCCATTGGCCTTGAGACGCTCGAGCATGTGCCGCAACCCGTGGGCATCGAAGGTATCGATGGCGCCCTTGAACGGTCGGCGGTTCATCTCCTCGAGCACGGCATCGTCATAGTGATAACCATCCATCGGGAAAAGCGCGGCGGACTGGCCTCCACCTGCGTTCAACACATCCACCACACCTTCGGCAATGGTCGATTTTCCCGATCCCGGAGCGCCGGCAATCGCGATCATCACGCGTCGGCCTTTGGCCCGGTCGAAGCGTTCGAGAGCCAGACCCGCAATCTTACGGGCATTATCGTCAATTGTGTTCAAGGTGGTCCTCGCCCCGAAAATGATTGCTGTCAGAAAATCCGGTACTGGCTTGCCTTGTCGCGCAGGAAGGCCAGCCCCTTGTCGAGGACCTCGTCTGCGCCTGAAGCGACCGGCCGCCAGGTGGAAATCGCACCCGCCATCTCCTCCGGCATCGCGGCGAAACTTTCGAGTGTCAGCACGCCCTTGAAGCGGATGGCTGCGAGTGCGGCAAACACCGCGTCCCAGGCAACATTGCCGAAACCAGGCGTGCCGCGGTCACTTTCCGACATATGCATGTATTTCAGATGGTTACGAGCAGCGATGATGCCATTGGCGATGCCCTTTTCCTCCATGTTCATATGGAAGGTATCGAGATGGACAAAGACGTTGTCGGCACCGATACGCTCAACCAACGCCACGGCCTGCTCTGCTGAGTTGACCAGATGGTTTTCATACCGGTTGACGGCCTCGATCCCGAATTGCAGGCCAAGCGTCTTCGCATGGCCGGCAGCCTGGCATAGTGCCCGTGTCAGATTGTCGTATTCGGCCTGCGTCGGCGGGAAACCCGTGCGCTCGCTAGTGCCGCCATAGGTCACGCCGGTCAGCGCTTCCGCCCCCATTTCGGAGGCCTTGTCCAGCGCGGCCTTCAGATGGATGACGGCTGCTTCCGGGTGGACGGAGGCCCAGGCGGGCTCCGGCAGGACCAGCGAGCAGACAGCCCGCAGACCGTATTTCTCCAGCATGGCGCGGGTATGCGCCGCATCGACGGATGGGAGATCGACAAGCGGAATCTCGATGAAGTCCTGCCCATAATCCGCGGCACCGGCAATGGCCCGCCTGGCGCTTTCATGATCCCAGGTAAGGGACCACATCATTGCGTGAACACCGAAGCCTTGCACGTCATACCTTCTTTCTGAGAGATGCGAAGTAGCTTGAAAACAGGCCACGCGCCGCCATGACGACAATCATCAGCACGCCCCACAGCGCCGTTGCCAGATGCTGGTTTGCGCCGAGAAGGTTGAGCCCGGACGACAGGAGCTGCAGAACGATCAGCGCAACAAAGACGGGCAGCACACGGCCGAATCCACCGAATGGATTGATGCCGCCGAGGAACGCTGCCAGCACCGTGATCAGCAGGTAGGATTCACCGTGTCCGACACGCACGGAGTTGAAACGGGCAAGCATGATGATGCCGGCGACGGCACACATGAGACCCGAGAGCGTGTAGACGAGCACCTGGATCTTGCGGGTGTTGAGACCCGAATAACGCGCCGCCTCGATATTGGAGCCGATCATCAGCAGACCGAAGCCGAGTTTGGTGCGAGTTAGAAGGACATGCCACAGCCCCACACAGGCAATGAAGATCAGAAGCGGGATGGGCAGCCCGAGGAGCGTGCCGTGGCCAAGCGGCGCCATATAAGCCGGGAAACCGGAAACATCGCCGCCACGCGTCAGAAACTCCCCGAGCCCGCGCAGGAAAATCATCATCGACAGCGTGACAAGGATCGGATGCGCGCGAGTATAGGCAATCGCCGCGCCGGTCATCGCGCCGGCAGCGCCGCCGGTGGCAAGGGCGGCAAGGCAGGCGAGCAGGAAGGCGCTCGGCGGCGCGTCCACGCCGCCATGGGCCTGCAGCACCCAGGCTGCCGCCAGCCCCGACAGATTGGCGGCGAAAGTGACGGAAAGATTGATCCCGCCGGTCAGCAATGGCAGCAGCATCGCCAGTGTCAGCAGACCGAGCTCCGGCAGTTGGAAGGCGACCGAACCGAATGTGGCGAGCGACAGGAAATTATCCGCCAGCGTTCCGAAGATGAGCATGACCGCGACAAAGGCAATCACCGGCCCGGCCATGTCGGCACCGAAAATCGCATTGAATCTCCGAACGAAGCTGCTCATCGCTGCGCACTCCCCTTGCTTGCGGAGGTTCGCAAGGCTGCCGGCAGCAGCTTGTCGAACCGGGTGGAGGAAAGCGTTATTGCAATGAGAATGATGGCGCCGACGATCATCTTGAATGCAAAGGGAGACACGCCCATCAGGTTGAGACCGTTCTGGGTAATGGACACCATCAAGACCCCGAGCACGCAGCCGATGACCGAACCCTTGCCGCCGCCAAGCCGCGCGCCGCCAAGCACGGTGGCAGCCAGAACATCCAGCTCGCGGCCATAAAGCGCGTTGGGCACGACCTCCTGCGCGTAATGCGCCTGCATGAGCCCGGCAATGCCAGCCATCAGGCCGAGCCAGCCGAAGGAAATGTAATGCATGGCGCCGATATTGATGCCGAAACGTCTTGCACCTTCCGGATTGTCACCGAATGCATAGAGCTTGCGCCCGACCGTGGTGCGCGAGATCATGAACCAGGTGGCAAGGCAGCAGAGGATCATGACGACGACCGGCAGCGTCAACTCGACCCAGGAGCCATCCGGCATCTCGCGTTCGTAAAACACCACGCGCGTCGAAAGCCATTCCGGCAGATCGTAGATCGACACGCCCTTGGTGAAGAACATCAGCAGGCCGAAGAAGATGTTGAAGGTGGAAATGGTCGCGACAATGGAAATGATATTGAGCCGCCAGACCAGAAAGGCGTTGACGAAGCCGAGACCAAGGCCGACGGCGCCGGCAATGATGAAACCTTCGGCCCAGTTGCCGCCACCCAGCGCATTAAGCGCCAGCACCGTGACATATTGCACGACGGAAGCGGCAACGGCGAAAGAGATATCGATACCGCCCGAGATCAGCACGACAAGCAGACCGACCGCAAAGATGATGTTGACCGCCGAGACATTCAGCACATCGAAGGCGTTGGAGATGGTCAGGAAACGATCGGTGCCAAAGGACAGGCCCGTGCAAAGCAGCACCATGACCACAAGCAGCGTGAATTCGGTCGTATGTCCGAGGATGAGCCTACGCATAGATGGCGGACTCCAGTTCGGTAAGCGACACATGTCGCGGATCATGGGTGGCGTGGAACCGGCCTTCGACCATGTGGATGATCCTGTCTGTGTTGAAATAGACTTCCGGCGGTTCATCGGAGATGACGATGATCGAAAGACCTTCGGCGGCGAGCTTGCGAACGATTTCGAAGATGCCCGCGCGCGCACCGACATCGACACCCACGGTCGGCGCATCCAGAATGAGGATTTTCGGGCCGATCGCCAGCCACTTGGCAATGGCGACACGCTGCTGGTTTCCGCCCGAAAGCGTGCGGATCGGGTCTTCCGGCAGGCCGATCTTGACGCCGAGCGCTGAAATCCAGCGGGAAACCACATCCGCTTTTTTCGATGACGAGATAAGGCCACCCGTCAGCAGCCGGTCGAGCGAGGCCATGACGAGATTATCGGCAATCGACTGGGGCTGATTGAGACCAAGCGCAAGCCGGTCTTCGGAAAGATAGGCGACGCCGGCCCGGATCGCATCCCGGTTGGAGTGGAAATTCACCTTCTTCCCGTCGATCAGGATTTCACCCGATTGCGGCCGATGCATGCCGAAAAGGGTCAAGGCCAGTTCCGTGCGTCCGGCTCCCAGCAGGCCGGTAATCCCCAGCGTTTCACCCTGCCTCAGATCGAAAGACACATCTTCAAACTCACCGGCACGTGTGAGCCCGCGCACGGAGAGAACAACGGGCTTGTCATCGTGATCGGCAGCGATGACGGCGCTGTCGAAATTGCGGCCGGTCATCAGTTCGGTCACGCGTGACTGGGTCATGCCTTCAACCGGGAAGACACCGACAAGCGATCCATCACGCAGTACGGTGATGCGGTCTGAAATCTCAAGCACTTCCGCCAGCCGGTGGGAGACGAACACAACCGCGACACCGGAGGCGGAGAGATTGCGGACGATGTCGATCAGATAGTCCGTTTCCGATTGCGTCAGCGACGCGGTTGGCTCGTCCATGAAAACGAGGCGCGCTTCCCCGACCAGTGCACGGGCAATCGCCACGATCTGACGCTGGGCAATCGGCAGTTCCTTCAGCGGCCGGTGGAGGTCGATCTCAACGCCGAGCCGGGCCAAGGCCTTCTCGGCCGCTTTTGCGATCGCGCCTTTGTCGACCAGCCCGTATCTGCCGTTCACCGCGTACTGAAAGCCGATATTTTCCGCCACCGACATTTCATCAAACAGCGCCAGATCCTGCCAGATCACCTGAATGCCAAGCGCTTGCGCAAGCGTCGGGGTCATCGCGGCTATCAGCTTGCCGTCGAAATACAGTTCCGCATCGTTTTCGGGCGTATAAACGCCTGTGATGACCTTGATCAGTGTGCTTTTGCCACAGCCGTTTTCGCCGGCAAGGCAATGCACTTCACCGGGATTGACCTCGAAAGAAACGCCTTTCAGGGCGCGCACGCCGCCGAAAGTGACTTTGACATTTTTGAGGGACAGGAGCGGTTCTGCGCTCATGATAGCGTATCTCTCCTTTCGCCGCGAAAGCATCGCAGACGTGGCGCTCGGCATGTTTTCCTGAATGGGCGTCGCGCGGGTATTTTTCCCCGCGCGACGCCTGCGGCTCTGGGGAGGATCAGAGGCCCATGGAAACGAGCTTGTCGATGCTTTCCTTGTCGATCTTCAAAAGCTGATCGACGACGATGGTGTTACCCTCGGGATTGATGGTGCCGAGACCTTCGATATTGTCGCCGGCCTTGGGTGTCTCGCCCTTGGCGATACGATCGGCGAGCGTGATGAAGACCTCACCGGCCAGCTTCGGGTTCCACATGAAGCCGCCCGTCAGCGCGCCCGATTTGATGAGCTTGGCGCCCTGTCCCGGCGAAAACGGGCCGATGACGAAGACCTTGCCATCCTTGCGCCGCTCTTCGACGGCACGCCCGGCACCGATGGGTCCCTGCGAACCGAAGGCAAGGAAACCGCTCAGGTCAGCATTGGCGGACATCAGGTCAAGCGCCGTCGACCGGCTCTTGTCGAGATCTTCGGCGACGCCGTAGCGATCGCCGACAAGCTTCATATCCGGATGATTGGCCTTGATATAGGCGATGGCGGCATCGGCCCAGGCGTTGTGAAGCGGAACGGTGAGCGAACCGACGAAGACGGCATAAGAACCCTTGCCGCCCATCTTTTCCGCCAGCAGCTTGCCATGCGCTTCACCAAAACCCTTGGCGGAGGCCAGTTCAAAGTCCCAGTCAGCGCCGAGCTGCTTGGGCGATTCATGGGTGATGACCTTGATGCCGGCGGCCTGGGCCTTCTTCAGCACCGGCTCAAGCACCTTGGCATCATTCGGCACGACCCCGATGAAATCGACCTTCTGGGCGATCAGGTCTTCGATCGCGCGAACCTGCAGCGCCGGGTCGGCGCTGGTCGGGCCGACCATGAAACCGTCGACGCCGAGCTTTTTGCTCTGTTCCTTGATGCCGGCTTCCATGGCGTTGAACCACGGAATACCGCCGATTTTGACGACGACGCCAACTTTCGGCCCTTCGGCGAAGGCCGCGGATGAGAGCAGCGCAAGCGACAGGCCGAGCGCCGCAGCAATAATTTTCTTCATGATGTTCCTCCTCAAAAAATCGGCAAACGAAATCCGCCGCAGCCAGTTTTTCCCTGCCGCGCTTCAAATCTCTCATCTCGCTTATTCGAGACTCTCCCTTGCCACTCCCATAGCAACCATCCTGCACAATCGATATTGCCAAACTGCACAATCGATGGTGCAATAACCATATCATGAAGCTCCCTTCCGTCAAGGGGATGCGTGCTCTAATAATCGGAATCAGCTGGGGAGATCGAAGTGACAGGCATAAGTTCCAAGAAAGCCACCATTTATGACTTGTCGCTATTGTCTGGCGCGTCAGCCTCGACAGTGAGCGCGGTGTTGAATGGATCATGGCGCAAGCGGCGGATTTCGGAGGAGACCGCAGACAAGATACTCTCGCTCGCCAAGGCACAGCGCTACACCACCAACCTGCAGGCCCGTGGCCTCAGGAGCTCAAAATCCGGTCTCGTCGGGCTTCTGGTGCCGGTTTATGACAACCGGTTCTTTTCATCGATGGCCCAGACATTCGAAGGACAGGCACGCAAACGCGGCCTGTCGCCGATGGTGGTTTCCGGGCGGCGTGACCCCGAGGAGGAATGCCGGACCGTAGAGACGCTGATCGCCTATTCGATTGACGCCCTGTTCATTGCCGGCGTCACCGACCCGGATGGCGTTCATCAGGTCTGCGCCCGCGCAGCCCTTCCGCATGTCAATATCGACCTTCCCGGCAAATTTGCATCTTCTGTGATTTCCAATAACAGGCACGGCGCGGAAATCCTGACATCGGCGATCCTTACCCATGCAGCGAAAGGCGGCTCTCTCGGTCCGGACGACGTCGTCCTGTTCGGCGGTCATGACGACCACGCCAGCCGCGAGCGTATTAACGGGTTCCATGCCGCGAAGGCCGATTATTTCGGCGTGCAAAGTGGCGACGACATCGAGATCACCGGCTATTCGCCGCGCATGACGGAACTGGCCTTCGAACGCTTCTTCGAGCGTAGGGGCCGCCTTCCCCGCTGTTTCTTCGTCAATTCATCGATCAACTTCGAGGGGTTGCTTCGTTTCATGGGGCGTCATGACGGGGAAGCGTTCGGCGACATCGTCGTCGGCTGTTTTGACTACGACCCATTCGCATCATTTCTTCCCTTTCCCGTTTACATGATCAAACCCGATATTGCGCAAATGCTCGAAAAAGGGTTCGAACTGCTGGAAGAGAACCGGGCAGAGCCCGAAGTCACCATTGTCGAACCGCAGCTCATTCCCCCGCGCACCGCCCTTGAAGGACCGCTTGATGATATCTGGGATCCGGTCGCGGTACGCCGCATATCAAGATGAAACGTTCCGTTCCATCAGCGGAGGAGCTCTCCGGAGAAGCGCCAATTCCGCTTGACCTCAACCGCACTTGACGTCGTACCGATTTGCATGAAGCCCACCATTGCAATGGAATGACGATGATCGAAAAGCTCCTGAAGATGCTGAAAGACGGCAAAGATGCGCCCCTCCTGCGTTTTTCACTCGCAAAGGCCCTGATGGCCACGCGGCAATTCGACGATGCGGCGCAGCATCTGCGCGAGGCGGTTCACCAGGATCCCGACTACTCGGCAGCCTGGGCGGCACTTGGCGAATGCCTTATGCATCTCACAGACGACGACGGTGCTATTGCCGCGTGGGCTGAAGGTAGCGCGGTTGCCACGAAAAAGGGTGACATCCAGGCAAAACGGCAGATGGATGTCCGGCTTCGGCGTGCGCAATCGCGGCGCCTCAGGGTCGCCCAAGGGTAAGCCGCCGATCGATGCCAATATTGCCAAGAAACGCTTCGTCATGGCTGACAACCAGGAGCGCGCCATCATAGGCCCGCAGGCCGGCCTCCACGGCCGCGATGGAATCGATATCCAGATGGTTTGTCGGTTCATCGAGGATCAGCAATTGCGGCGGCTGCGGACCACAAAGAACGCAGGCGAGACCCGCGCGCAGCATCTGTCCGCCCGAAAGCGTTCCGACGATCTGCAAGGCGGCATCGGCACGAAACATGAAGCGGGCAAGTGCTGCCCTGCAGGCATTCTCTCCGGCCTGCGGGTTAAGTTGAAGGAAATTGTCGCGGATCGACAGCTTCGTATCCAGCAGGCTGACCTGCTGGTCCAGAAAGACGGACGTCACACCGAGGTGGACGGTCCCTGACAACGGCATCAATTCCTTCCTGATCACGGAAAGCAGCGTCGTTTTTCCCGATCCGTTCGGGCCGGTGACGGCGACACGTTGCGGGCCGGTGATTTCAAAGGACAGATCGGCGAACACGGGTTGTTCGCTTGAATATCCCGCCGTCAGGCTTTGCAGGCACAGAACGCTTTTAGTTTTGTGCAAGCCGCTGGGTGGCAAGACGACGGTAACGTCCTGAAGGATCTCGATCCTCTGGCGTGCCGTCTGCAAATCCCCGGTGGCTTCGGCTTTCAGGCGACTGGCGAGATTGGCATTGTCGCCGCTGGTCTTCTCGGCTCGTCTTTTCATGCCGCCGGCGGCAATGCGGGGCATGTCCCCCTTTGCCGCTTTGGCGGCGCCCTTTGCGTCGCGCCGGGCCTTGCGTTCCAGTGCCTCCTGCGACCGGCGTTTGACCTCGGACAGGCGCTTTTCGGCGCTGGCGAGATCCTGTTCGGCAGCGGCCAGTTCCTGTGCTTTTTGCGCGCGGTAATGGCTCCAGTTTCCGCCATAACGCGTTGCGCCCAGCGTCGTCATTTCGACGATGGCATCAAATGTATCGAGAAATTCCCGATCATGGCTGACGACAATCGCTCCGCCACGCCAACCCGCCAGAAAATCCGCAACGAACAGACGACCGTCGCGGTCGAGATTATTGGTCGGCTCGTCGAGGATCAAGAAGTCGGGCGCGGCATGGATTTGGGCCGCAAGTGCCGCCCGTGTGCGCTGCCCGCCGGAAAGTGCCGAAAGCAGCGTTGACGGTAAGGCGTCCAACCCGACCTCAGCCAGCGCATCGGCAATTTTTTCCTCCAGCATCCAGTCGACATCACCAAGCTCTTCGAGTGTGGCCTGCCCCGCCTGGGCGCGGGAAAGTATCTTGAGTGCCTCACGCGCATTGAAGAGATCCGCGACGGTCTCCCCGGGCATGACCTGCACGATTTGCCTGAGAACGCCGGTCCTGCCGGAGACGGAGACCGTACCGGCGGACGGTGACAATTCACCGGCAATCAACTTCAGAAGCGTCGTCTTGCCGACGCCGTTGCGCCCGACAAGGCCGGCTCGTTCGAGACCGAAGCGAAGATTGATGTTTGAAAAAAGCGGATGACCGTCAGGCGTGGACCATGAGAGGTCTGAAAGGGTGATGGAACAAGGCATGGATATGGTTTCCCCTGATGACAAGGCGTTGCGGCTTTGTGATCGGGTTGAAATCCATGGTTCACCATCCTGTTGGTATTGCGGAGAGAACGCCACTAACCGAAAAAAGCGGCGCGTTCGTGGCAATGGTTTGAAGTTGCGGATGAAACGCCGGAGGATGAACTCCGACGTTTCGTTGTTTCAGGCCACCAGGCCCTTGGTCAGTTCCAGCGCCTGCCGTTCGAACAGCCGGCGATAGATGCCGTCATTGAGGCGGATAAGCGCCTGATGGTCACCTTCTTCGACAATCTTGCCCTTGTCGAACACCAGCAGCCGGTCCAAGGCCCTGACCGTGGAGAGCCGGTGCGCGATGACGAGCGTCGTGCGGCCATCCATCAGCCGTTCCATGGCCTGCTGGATCTGCACTTCGCTTTCGCTGTCAAGGCTCGAGGTGGCCTCGTCAAGGATCAGCACCGGCGCATCCGCGAGAAAGGCACGGGCAATGGCGACGCGCTGGCGTTCCCCGCCCGAAAGCTTGACGCCACGTTCGCCGACCATGGTCTCATATCCTTTTGGAAGGGACATGATGAACTCATGGGCGCTGGCCTGTTTTGCCGCCTGCTCGATGTCACGCCGCGTGGCACCCGGCCGGCCATAAGCGATGTTTTCCGCCAGCGTGCGGTGGAACAGGATGGGTTCCTGCTGCACGATGGCGATCTGGCCGCGCAGGCTCGATTGCGTGACACCGGCGATATTCTGCCCGTCGATGCGGATTGCGCCCGACTTGATGTCGTAGAGACGCTGGATGAGCTTGACGAAAGTAGTCTTGCCCGAGCCGGAATGGCCAACCAGCCCCACACGCTCGCCCGGCTTGATGGTGACCGAGAAGTCATCATAAAGCGGGGTGGGATGCGCGCCATATTGGAACGTGACGTGATCGAAGACGATCTCGCCCCTGCCGATATCAAGCCGCGCCGCATCCGGCCTGTCTTCGACGCCAAGCGGCATCTTGTCCAGCAGCACCAACTCTTCCATATCGTTGACGGCGCGTTGCAGGTTACGGATATCCTGCCCCACATCACGCAGGTAACCCTGCAGCACGAAGAACATGGCAAGCACGAAGGTGATATCACCCGGCGTCGCCAGCCCCTGTCGCCACATGATGAGGCCGGTGCCGAGAATGCCGGCCTGCATGGACACCATCATGAAGCTCTGAATGGTGCCATTCAGCGTGCCGCGCCGCCATGTTCTGCGCGTGCGGTTATCCCATTTCACCAGCACATGGCCCAGCCGCGCTTCCTCACGCGTCTCGGCACCAAAGGCCTTGACGACCGAGTTGCAGCTGATGGCATCCGCCAGCGCCCCGCCAAGCCTTGTATCCCAGGCATTGGCAAGCCGTGCCGCAGGCGACACATAACCCATGGAAAGAGCCACGGTGACACCGACATAGATCAGCGAGCCCAGGCCGACGATGAGGCCCATGACCGGCCAGTAGCTGCCGAGCACGATGGTGGCGCCGACCAGCATCACGAGGGACGGCAGAAGGGCGATGAGCAGCAGGTCGTTCAGCGAATCCAGCGCCCACATGCCGCGCGTGATCTTTCGCACCGTAGAGCCGGCGAAGCTGTTGGCATGCCAGTCCGTGGAGAAACGCTGCACCTTGTGGAAGCCGTTATTGGTGACATCAGCCATGGTTTTCAGCGTGAGCCTGATGATGCCGTTAAAGATGAACCAGCGCAGCACCACGCTGGTGAGACCAAGCGACACCACGACGACGAAGGCGTGCAGCGCCTTGTCCGCCCCGTTGCCGCCGGCAATGGCATCAACGATCTGGCCGGAAAAAACCGGCACCATGACTTCGGCCAGCGTGCTGGCGACAACCAGCACAATGATGAAACCCACCAGTGCCGGCCTGTGGCTCCAGTGGTGAAAAACAAAGCCGAGCACATGACGATAGGCATCGGCGCGGAAATCGAGCTTCTTGCGAGACATTTTAACCAGCACGGCGCCAGAAAATCGGCAACCGGTCCTCAAAACGGAAGTTGGATGGCACAGCCCGGACGGGAGACGAAATGATCCCGTCAGATCAATCGGGCCATGAGGGAAAATAACCGCATGTCGGGCGCGCGCAGGGCGGGCCACGAATGGATATGACCTAGTGTCGGGTCATTCCCTGCGGGAGGATTTCGGTGAATGCTGGTGTCATGCAACGCCTCCCTTTGTTTGATCTGACGCGGTGATAGGTTTTGTAGCTGAGTGATTTGAGCTTGCCAAGCCGATTTTTGCAACCTTATGGCAAGTGATGCTGAAACGACACATTGGTCGATGCGACAGGCCCGTTTTTTGGCCGGGCCATGATGACAGCTTCGGCTGCGGGTCTTCAGCAGCAGGTGGTACTGCGCACCTCAAGGCAGAGGTGCGCAGCGAGGTATCGAAGAACCGGGTTACCGTTCCCGATCAGTCCATCTGCACATTTGCATTCTTGACGACGGGTTCCCACTTGGCGATTTCGGCCGCGACGTGGGCTTTCAGCTCATCGGGTGACGACGCGACGATCTTGGCGCTGAACTCCGCCATGCGCGCGGCGACGGCCGGATCGGCAAGCGCTTTCTTGGCGGCGGCATTCAGCTTGTCGATCGCTTCGGCCGGCGTGCCGGCGGGCGCAAAGAGCGCGTTCCAGGTGTAGGTTTCATAACCCGGGACGGTCTCGGCAATGGTTGGCAGATCCGGGAAGGATGAGGCGCGGTCAGTGGTCGTCACGCCAAGCGCCCGCAATGTGCCGGACTTTATGTGGCCTGATGACGACGGCAGATTGTCGAACATGATCGAAATCTGGTTGCCGAGCAGATCGTTGAGCGCGGGGCCTGCTCCCTTATAGGGAACATGCTGCATGCTGACGCCGGCCATGCTCTTGAACAGTTCGCCTGAAAGATGCAGCGGCGTGCCATTGCCGGAAGAGGCATAGGCATATTTGTCCGGCTCGGCTTTGAGAAGCGCAATCAGTTCCGCAACGCTGTTGACGTTGAGCTTCGGATTGACGACCAGCACATTCGGCACCACCACCAGCAGCGAGACCGGGGCGAAATCCTTTTCCGGATCGTAAGGCTTTGTTTTAAGGATAAGCGGGTTGAGCGCATGGGTCGCGACCGTGCCCATCAGGATCGTATAGCCATCTGGCTCGGCCCGGGCGACACGGTCTGCACCGAGATTGCCACCGGCGCCAGCGACATTTTCAACGACGATCTGATGGCCAAGCTCATCGCCCATCTTCTGCGCGATGACGCGCGCCACCACATCGGTGGAGCCGCCCGCCGCGAAAGGCACGACCAGCGTCATGGTCCGATCAGGAAAACCCTCGGCGCTCGCCGTCATTCCCAGCATGCAAAAAGAAGCTGCCGTGGCGGCAAGCTTCAACACCATACGCCGTTTCGAAAACCGGTAATTCATGAACCCTCCTTTAACATGGCCTCCCCGCCATGCCGGCATAGTAGCTCAAAAGCCCTCGAGAGCAAGCCATGGCCGCTGCTGCAGCAAAAGTGGTCGGGGGGATCGCCGTGCACCGTTTTTGCGGGCGGATCACAAATAAAAAAGGCCCTCCCGGTTAAGGGAGGGCCTTATCTTGTTACCAGCGATAATAATCGCGACGGTCGCGCCATTCACGGTGTTCCCGCCAATCGCGGCGGTCTCGCCGTTCCCGCCATTCTCTGCGGGCCTGACGTTCGCGCCATTCGCGGCGACCCTCCCAGCGGTCGCGCCTGTCCCAGCCGCGCTCATAACGCGGCGGTCCGTTCGGACGGCAATTGCCGCGCGGCGACAGATGAAAGCCGCGTCCGCAGGCATAGTCGACGGTCTGAACATTGGATGTCGCGGGTGCAGACGGCTGACCCACGGGCATGGCGTTCGCGCCGGTGCCGAACAGGGCGCTGAGAAGCATTCCCGCGCCAAAAATCATCTTACGCATGTCATCTCCCTCCTTATGGGATGGTGGGATTTAGCGCCCCGGCGGGTGAACTGCGGCTGAATGAATCTGGGTGTTTTTGTGGCAGGGTGCCGCACTTCATGGCGAGGATGAGGCCGCGCTCTTCTAGACAACTGGTTGCGGCCGTGAGGTTTTGGTCGTAGGTCTCAAGGTCACGGGGAGATGGCTATTGGACATCAATCAGGACGAAAAGCACGAAACGAAACCAGCGGGCAGACGCCCGATCTGGCCTTGGTTGTTATTGGGGCTTTTCACGCTTCTGGCCATTCACCTCTATATGGAGGTGAACGCCATGATGGATGATCTCGCCCACACCTGGAGCGACCTTGTGCAGCTGTTCTGGTGGATCATGCCCGATCCGCAGAACTGACGCCCGTCAGGACTGGATCAGCGCGATGCCGCGGTTCCTGAAGCCGAGCGTGACATCGCTTTGCGGCGGCAGGCTGGTCTCGACCGCATGGTCAACGATGAAGAGCGTGCCTATATCGGTCTCTACTTCATATTCGACATGGCCGCCGAGATAGGCGCTGTGTAGCACCCGGCCGGCGACCCCTTGCCCGCCTGCCTGGCCGATGGCAATCGAACCGGGGCGAACAGCAAGCTTGGCCGGGCCGGGTTTTGCATTGCGCGCCGAAACCCGATGATTGATACCGCCGACGCGGATCAGCGCCTCCGGCCCCTCAGTGCTGATGACCTCGCAGCCGACGACATTCGCCTCACCCATGAAGTCGGCGATGAAGGCGGAGGCCGGGGCTTCGTAGAGGTCGCGGGGCGCACCCGACTGGGCGATCTCGCCATCCTTCATCACGATGATCCGGTCGGAAACGGCCAGCGCCTCATCCTGATCATGCGTCACATAAACGGCGGTAAAGCCGAGCCGCTGCTGCAATTCGCGGATTTCGGTGCGGACACGGCGGCGAAGGCGGGCGTCGAGATTGGAAAGAGGCTCATCGAGCAGCAGCACCTGCGGCTCCAGCACCAAGGCGCGGGCAACCGCCACGCGCTGCTGCTGGCCGCCGGACAGTTCGGCGGGCAGACGGTGGCCCATGCCGGCGAGGCCGACGAGCTTCAACCCCTCTTCCGCCTTTTCCCGCGCTTCCGCCTTGCGCAATCCCGAGGATTGCAGGCCATAGGCGACATTGTCGAGCGCCGTCATGTGCGGGAACAGCGCGTAGGACTGGAAGACCATCGAGACATCACGCTCATTGGCCGGCAGCATGGTCACGTCCTTGTCGCCGATGAGGATGCGGCCGGAGGTCGGATGTTCGAGACCCGCCAGCATGCGCAATGTCGTCGTCTTGCCGCAGCCGGAAGGACCGAGCAGGGTTACCAGCGTACCGGGCTCTATGGTCAGCGACAGATCGGGGATGGCGGTGAAAGCGCCGAAGGTCTTGCGGACATTCTGAAAGGTAACGGAGCCGGGCTTTACGGAAATCATGCGGTTTTCTCCTGAGCGAGAGGAACGGAGGAAGCGGACGGCAGCCCGGCGACGCGGTTTTCGCGCCGCAGGCGGCGTTCGCCCACAATGAGCTGGAAGCCAGTGATAACGGTGATCATCACGACGATCAGCATGGAGGAATAGGCGATCGCCACACCATATTCGCCGTTTTCGACGAGGCCGACGATGTAGGACGTCGCCATGTTGTACTGCGCGCTGACGAGGAAGATGACGGCGCTGATGGAGGTGATGGCGCGCACGAAGGAATAGACCAGTGCGGCCGTGATCGCGGGTCTCAAGAGCGGCAGGATGACCTTGCGGATGGTGCGGAAACTATTGGCCCGCAGCGTCAGCGAAGCTTCGTCGAGGCTCTTGTCGAGCTGGCTCATCGCCGCGATGCCGCCGCGCACGCCGACCGGCATGTTGCGGAACACGAAGCAGGCGATCAGGATCAGCGCCGATCCCGTCATTTCCACCGGCGGCAGGTTGAAGGCCATGATGTAGCTGACGCCGATGACCGTGCCGGGAATGGCAAAGCTCATCATCAGCGCGAATTCGAAGAGGTTCCGCCCGGCGAATTTCTGACGCACGATGATATAGGCGGTCAGCAGGCCGACGGCAGCGGTGAGCGGTGCCGAGACCAGTGCGATCTCCATGGTCGTCCAGAACGAGTTCCAGGCAACGCCGGTCCAGGCAATCGAGCCATTGGAGAAGCTGACGGAAAAGGCGCGGATGTAGTGGTCAAGCGTCAGCGAATTGTCGAGACCCCAGGTCTTCACGAAACCGCCGACGAGGATCATGCCATAGACGACAATGGTGAAAAGCATCCACGGGACAACGATGGCGTGCACGCCGATTGAGATGCCGCGCGGCAGGGCAATGTGCGCACCGCTGTCGCCCTTGCCGGTGACCGTCGCGAAATTCTTGCCGGATAGCCAGAAGCGCTGGGCAAGGAAAGCCGAAAGCGTGAAGCACAGGAGAATGATGGCGAGAACCGCGGCGCGCGACGGATCGTTCTGCGAGCCGACGACGGCAAAGAAGATTTCCGTCGACAGCACGCCGTGGGTGCCGCCCAGCACCAGCGGGTTGCCAAAATCCGCCATGCTTTCGATGAAGCCGATGAGGAAGGCGTTGGCAAGACCGGGCTTCATCAGCGGCAGGGACACCCGCCAGAAAGTGCGCCAGCGGTCGGCGCGCAGTGTCTGCGACGCCTCTTCCATCGACGGGCTGACGCCTTCGACGACACCGATCAACACCAGAAACGAGATGGGCGTGAAGGAAAGAACCTGCGCGATCCAGATGCCGGTCAGGCCATAAAGCCAGCGGCCGGGTTCGATGCCGAAGAGATAGGACAGCCATTCGGTAACGACACCGGCGCGGCCGAAAAGCAGCGTCAATGCAAGGCCGATGACGAAAGGCGGCGTGATGATCGGCAGAACGGTGAGAAGGCGCAGGCCTTTCTTGAACGGAAAACGGGTGCGGGTGGCGATCAATGCGAAGCCGAGGCCCAGCACGGTGGAGCCAAACGCGGTCATCAGCGCAAGGAACAGCGTGCGCCAGGCGACGCCGCAGCGCTCCTCGCCCACGACACAACCAAGGCTCCAGATGCCGGGATCCTGAATATTGCGGATAAAACCGTCGGCGTTGAAGGAGCCGTCGAAATCCTGAACGGATGCGATCAGCATGCTGCCGATAGGATAAAAGACAAAAACGGTGACAAGAAAAACGAGAATAGAAATCGCGCCGACGACGAAGGCGTCGCCCTTCATGACGCCGCGTTCCGCAAGACCAAAGGCAAAGAGAAGCACGAAGACGAACGACATGACGACGGCCCCGGCACCCATAGATGCCTGACCATCAGCGAGCATGCCGAAGAGGTTTTCGCTGATTGTCCAGGTCCAGCCGGTAAAGCCGATCGCCAGCCCCTGCAACGCCAGAAAAACCAGACCGGCAGCCCCGATCATGGCAACCAGCCCACCGCGCCGCATCGGATCACGGATCGGCCGGACAAGGCAGGCAGCGAGGAAAAAGATAACGATGCCGGCCAGCCATGGTTTTCCATAGGACAGGATTTGCAGCACACCCGGCGCATTGCTGGCGGAGGAGAAAAACCCGGACAGCCAACGGAAGCTGAAAAAACCGCCTTCAATGCGATACCAGGGGAGAAGAATGAGGGCGAACGCCCCGAGCGCCAGGACGATGTCCAGCCTGCGATTGCCACGTGTCATGGCCGACCTCGCTTATTTCATGCCGATGAAAGAGTGGCGGACACCCCGGCTTCAAAAGCCGGGATGCCGATCGCCGGAGTTAAGATCAGTTGGCGACCGCACCGACCTCGCGGTCCCAGCGTTCCAGCAACGCCTTGCGCTTGGCCGGATCGCCATAGGTCTTGAAGTCGTAGTCGATGAGCTTGATGTCCTCGAACTTCGGTGCTTCCTTCGGCACTTCCGCCGTTTTGTTGGAGGGAAGCTGGAAGGACTTGGCGTCCTTCATGCGCGACTGGACGTCCGGCTTCAGCGCCCAGTCGTACCAGGTCTTGGCATTGTCGAGGTTGCGGGCGCCCTTGATGATCGACATGGAGCCGATCTCGTAGCCGGTGCCTTCGCAAGGCGCGATGGACTTGACGGGGAAACCTTCCGCCGTCTGCGCGACAGCATCGTGCATGAAGACGATGCCGAGCGCCGTCTCACCGCGCGCCGCCGCCTTGACCGGAGCCGAGCCGGACTTGGTATATTGCGAGATGTTGGCGTTGAGCTTCTTCAGATAATCGATCGCCTGATCTTCGCCCATGATCTGCACCAGCGAGGCGAGCGCCGTATAGGCGGTGCCCGAAGAATTCGGATTGGCGATCTGGATTTCACCCTTCAGTTCGGGTGCGAGCAGATCGGCCCAGCACTTTGGCTCCTTGTAGCCCTTGGACTTGAAGATTTCGGTGTTGTAGCCCCAGCCCAGCGCACCGGCATAAACACCGACGGTGCGGTAACCGGTGCTTTCCGCCTGTTTCACGGCCCAGTCCTGCAACTGGTCCAGCATTGGCGACTTATATTCGAGCGTCAGGTTTTCGGAAGCCGCCTGCATGTGCGGATCGCCGGTGCCAGCCCACCAGATATCGGTCTTCGGGTTGCGGGCTTCCGCGCGCACCTTGGCATAGGTCTCGCCCGAAGACAGGCGAACCATATTGACCTTGATGTCGTGAGATTTTTCAAAATCGCCCTTCATCTGTTCGCAGATGACGACATCGGCCGAGCAGATCAGGTTGAGTTCACCTGCCGCCTGCACCGATGTGGTGCCGAGCGCCGTGCCGGCAAAAAGCAGGGTGGAAAGTATCGTCAGTCGCATGGTTATCCTCCTGTAGCTTGCGTCTGAATTGTCGGGCAGCGCGCAGACATGGCGCTGCCGGTCGCGGCGCCTTGCGGCGCGCGCGTTGTCTTTTGGGATGTCGGTTTTCTGGCCCTTACTGGGTCGGGTGGATTTCGCTGTCGAAGCGGCTCAATAATCGACTTCGCTCTTCCGGCTGGCCGAAGGTGGCGAAGTCGTAGTCCACCATCTTGATCATCGATATATCAGGCGCGGTCAGCGGCAATGTCGCCCTTGCATTGGACGGCACCTGGTTCTGGCCGGCTATGGCCCCGGTCTCCTGCCCTTCCGGGCTGAGCGCAAATTCCACGAAACTTTGCGCAAGCGCCGTATTGCGGTTGCCCTTGACGATGCTGACCGCCCCGATCTCGTAACCGGTTCCCTCGCAGGGCGCGACGATGACAAGCGGGAAACCCTCGATCTTCTGGGTCACGGCATCATGCATGAAGGAGATCCCGATCAGGACGTCGCCCCGCGCCGCCGCCTTGACGGGCGCTGAACCGACCTTGGTGTAACCTACGACATTGAGGTTCAGCTTGGTCATGAAACCGAATGCCTCCTCCTCACCGAACAGCTGGACGAGGGTGGCGAGCATGGTGAAGGCCGTGCCGGAGTAGTTGGGATTGCCGGTGAGGATATGGCCGCGATAGATGTCCTTCGCCAGATCCTTCCAGCAAGTGGGAGCCGGCAGGTTGTTTTTGGCAAGCAGTTCCGAATTATAGGCAAAACCCAGCGCGCCGGCATAGATTCCAGCCGATTTCGAGCCAGACATGGCATTGAAGTTCTGCGCCCATGGCAACAGATCCTGCTGGTCGCGGGGCTGGTATTCGTCCAGCAGACCTTCCGAACCTGCCTGCAAATGCGTGTCACCCGTGCCGCCCCACCAGACGTCGACGGTCGGATGGGAGCGTTCGACGCGGATCTGATCGAGAATTTCGCCGGTGCTTTTGCGCACCATCGAAATCTCAAGACCCGCCTTCGCCTCGAAAGCCCGCTGCATGGTCACACACCACGCCTCGTCGACGCCGCACAGGACGTTCAACTTCGGCGCGGCCATGCCATGCCCTGCGCCGCACAGCCACAGGGCCATGCTCGCCGCAAGTGCGGTCAATGCTTTCACTTAAATCCTCCCTGTCTGGAACCTCCCCGTTCCAGTCTCCAGCAACAACATGTCACATCCTGTCTGCACCGCAATCGAAGAATGGTTACCAATCTTTCACCGCACCGCCGAACAAGATTACAGATATTACAAATATCACAGGAGAGATAACCAGCGAGCCTTTGAACATCGCCGCCGCCATGCCTATGATGATGGCGGGAGGAATACGCAGTGCTTAATCAGAAGGTTCGCATTCTGATCGTCGAGGACGATCCGGATATGGCAGAGCTTATCTCGGACCTCATCGAGGCCGAAGGCTGGCTGCCCACCTGCGCCCGCTCCGCCGAGGAGGCCGACGAGATATTGGCGCGGGACAGGATGCAGCTTGTGCTGGTCGATCACAACCTGCCCGGCACGTCGGGCCGCACCTTTGCCCAGCGGCTGCGCAGCAGGGTCGATAGCGATATCGGTATCGTCATGGTCACCGCCGCCGGCAGCGCCGCCGACCGGGTTCTTGGCCTTGAAACCGCCGCCGACGATTATGTGGTGAAACCCTTCGAACCCATCGAACTAACGGCGCGGATCAAGGCCGTTTTGCGCCGGACGATCCCTTCGCTGAAACAGGAAAAGGACAGCGAGCGTGACCACGGCCGCGCGGCCCTTCGTCTCGGCGACTGGGCAATCGATCTCGATGCGCGCCGGGCCGTCTGCCTTGCCGACCGCAGCCGCACACTCACCAGCGCCGAATTCGCGCTGCTGGAAATTCTCGCCGAAACGCCCAACCAGCCCGTCAGCCGCTCGCAGATCCTCGACAGGCTGGGCTCAGAAAGCGACCGCTATATCGATCGCAACGTCGATGTGCTGGTGCTGCGGCTCAGGCGCAAGATCGAGATCAATCCCGATCTGCCGCGCCATATCAAGACGCGGCGCGGCAAGGGTTATGTGCTGCATACCGATGAGGGCGAGCTTTCCCCGTGATCAGCCGCTCCTTTCTTTCCTCGATTGCCTTTCGCCTGCCCTTTGCGATCGTCTTCATCTGCGTGCTCGTCTTCAGCCTCTCCGCCATCGCCATTTATGGCCTGCAGCGCGCCCGCGATGAAATGGCGGCCTATGGCTTGCAGGCCTTTTCCAGCCTTGCCAAGGCATCGCTGATTTCGCGACAGGTTTCCGACCTCGTTTCGAGCGCGCCTTTCCTGATGAACGCCGCCTCGCCCTACCGTGTTTCCAGCGAAAGCCGCTCCGTGGTTCAGCAGGTCGATCTGCTGTTGCAGATGACGGGGCCAGAAAACGGCGAACGGGCCGCACGCGGATTTGCAAGTGAGCGCATCGTCGAACTCCTCCAGCTTATCAGGGCGCAGACGCTGGATCTGGCAAAGGATGCAGATGCGGCGCAGGGCCACAAGGCGGAAGCGGCAGCAGCGCTTGGTGAAATCGCCACCGGCCGCGGCATCGCCGATCCAGAACTGCGCCGCCGCATGAACGGCATCGTGCAGGCCGCCTCCGCTTCCGACAGCCTCTTCCAGCTAGGCGAATTGCGCCGCCGTTACATCGCCGAAACCACGGCGCGGCAGGAAGGTTATCCCGGCGAACGGCTCCCTGCCGCCGAGATGCAACCCTATGAGCGGGTCTTCGCGGCGCAGAGCCGCTACCTTCTGGAGATGTTCGCCATCCGCGCTTCGGTGTCGCGGCTTCACACCGTGTCGCGCGATCTGTCGCATGTCACGGAAACGCAGGGCGATGCGGTTGCCCGCAGCCTGAATGAAGACCTGATCTCGACCTCCGATGCGCTCAGCCGGCTGCTGGTTATCGTTGCCGTGGCCTCGCTTCTGGTGCTGGTAGTGGCGATCTTCTCCATCCGCTCGGTGATGCGGGTATCGCGCGGGATCGCGACGCTTTCGAATGGCATGAATGCGCTCGCCAAAGGCGAGAAAGATGTCGGCCCGCCATCCTATACCGGGCCGGAAACGGAGCTGATCCGCCTGCTCGATGCCTTCCGGGCCTTCCATGACAGCGTCGACCGTGTCTCCCGCCTCAGACGCACGGCGGAAGCGGCGGCCCGCACCATCCGCTCGACCTTCCGCACCATGAATGAGGGAATAGCATTGTTTGATCCGACCGGCCGGCCGATCACCATGAACCGCCGCATCATCGAACTGGTCGGACGCTCCGGCTCGTCGCGAAAACTGCCGATCCGCCGGTTTGTCGAGTCGGTCCCGGAAATCGATCCGATGCTGCTGCCCTTCGAGAGCGAAAAGGGCGAGTTGATGGAGCGTGCCGTCGTGCGCCACCGCACCGCAGACGAGCGGGTGATCGAAGTATCGATGTCGCGCCAGCCGGATGGCGGCATCGTGCTGCTCGCCCGCGATGTCACCGCGCTCGACCGGCAGGAAGCGGAAGCCGTGAAAGCCCAGCGACTGGACGGCATCATGCGCATGACCCACCAGGTCAGCCACGAGGTGGGCAACATGATCGGCATCATCACCGGCAGTCTCGGTCTTCTTGAACGCGAGGCCGGTTTCAACGACCGGCAGAACCGCCACATCGCCCGCATCCGCAAGGCGGCGGATCGTGGCCGGTCTCTCGCCAGCAGCATGTTGACCATCGGCAGCCAGCAGCCGATCCATCCAAGCTGCATCAATGTCGCCAATCTGCTGCGCGGTATGGCCGATATTCTGGAGATCGCGGTCGGCCCGAAATGCCGGATCGCGCTCGATCTCGACGACAATCTTCCCGCCATCCCGCTCGACCCCGCCCTCTTCGAGCAATCCATCCTCAATCTCTGCCTGAATGCCGCGGCCGCCATGCCCGATGGCGGCCTGATCTCGATTGAGGTCACATTCGAAAAGGAGGCGCTGGTGATATCAGTCACCGATGAGGGCATCGGTATGACGCCGGAGGCGGTGGACAAGGCCTTCGAGCCCTATTTCACCACCCGTGGCGACCATGGCGGCGCGGGCCTTGGCCTTGCCATGGTCTATGGCTTCGTGCGCCAGAGCGGCGGCGAGGCGCATATCAGTTCGAAACCCGGTGAAGGGGCGAAGGTGCAGCTGACATTTCCGGCCGGCGCCGGGCTGGCGAGCAGGTCGGCATAGTACCGGCGTTACAAACCCGGGCAATCAGTCTTTTGCGCCGGCGGCCTCCAGCAGTGCGGCGATCTCCGACAGGCCTCGCTCACGGGCATGGGCAAGCGCGCTTCTCCCGTCAAAATCCTTCACCGCGACATGGCACCGCCCGCAAGAAGTGACCGGACGATCCGCTGGGATATCGCGCCGCCGTCTCTCAGGATCGCCACTTCAAGCAGGGCCGTCCATCCGAGCCGATTGACGTGATCGACATCCACACCCGCTGCAAGCAGAACATCAACGGCGTCCGGATGTCCCTTTTCGGCAGCGGGGATGAGCGCCGTGCCCCCAAAGCGGTTGGTGCTTTTAAGATCAGCACCGTTTTTGAGGATCATCCGCAGGATTTCCGTCCTCCCCTGCGCACCGGCCACCAGAAAGGGGCTGTCCTCGATACTGTCGCGAGCGTTGACATCGGCACCGGCATCGAGAAGCAAACGCGCCGCTTCCACCTCGTTTTGCCATACCGCCACCAACAGCGGCGTCTGACCCTGCGCGTTTCGCTCTTCGGTCGCGCCACTGTTTTTCAGCAGCTGTTCGAGCGCCGCGTGATCCTTCGCCAATACCGCTTCCAGAACGGCAGCCTGCGCATTTGCGCCAAGGGTCATCATCAGCACTCCACATAAAACCAGACGTCGCATCATCACCTCGAAAGAATGCCGGCACCGGTGGTGCAAGCCGCGCCATTATTCCAGACGACCGGCGTTCACTTCAAGGGCCTGTCTTTGCCGCATCAGGCCACCTGCACGAAGTGACCGGGTGAAACGGTCCTGTAGGTCCGCTCAGGCGTTTCATAACCCATCGCCCGTATCGGGCTTTTCAGCTCGTCATTGGAGATGCCGCGTCTTATTCCGCGTCGTGCGGGATCGGGTACCGGCACCGCCGCCATCAGCTTTTTCGTATAGGCGTGTTGCGGATTGTCGAAGACGGCAGCACGCGGACCGATTTCGACGATCTCGCCGAGATACATCACCGCCACCCGATGGCTGACGCGCTCCACCACCGCCATGTCGTGCGAAATGAACAGGAAGGCGAGGTTGAGGCTCTGTTGCAGATCGAGCAGCAGGTTGCAGACCTGCGCCTTGATCGAGACATCCAGCGCCGAGACGCTTTCATCGGCAACGATAACCTTCGGGTCTAGCGCCAGCCCGCGGGCAATCGCAATGCGCTGGCGCTGGCCGCCGGAGAATTCATGCGGGTAGCGGCTGGCCATATCGGCGGCCAGACCAACCTTTTCGAGAAGATCGGCGGTCTTTTCCCTTGCCTGTTTCGTGGTGCCAAGCCTGTGCTTGATGAAGGGTTCGGAAATCGCCGTCCCCACCGTCATGCGCGGATTGAGCGACGAGAACGGGTCCTGAAAGATCATCTGCACGGATTTGCGCATATTGCGCAGGCCAACGGTATCGAGCCGCATCACATCGTAACCGTCGAGCGACACGTCGCCGGACGACGGCTCGACGAGACGCATGATAGAGCGGCCGGTGGTGGATTTTCCGCAACCGGATTCACCGACGAGAGCGAGAGTCTCCCCCTGAAAAAGGTCAAAGGAGACGTTTTCGACGGCGTGAACAGCACCCGTCTGCCGCGCCAGCAGGCCGGAGCGGATGGGAAAACGCGTCACGAGGTTCTTGACCGACAGAACCGGCGTCTGCCCGTTCGCAACCGTCTCGGCCACTTCCTCGGCTTCCGTCGAGAGACCGGTTTTCATGTCGAGCACCGGAAACCGCGTCGGCCACGCACGGTCATGCATCGAACCGAGCCTCGGCACCGCCGAGAGCAGTGCGCGCGTGTAAGGATGCTTGCCACGCTGGAATATATCCTCGGTCGGCCCGGTCTCGACCTCATCACCGCGATACATGACGATAGTGCGATCGGCGATCTCAGCCACCACGCCCATGTCATGGGTGATGAAGAGCACCGACATGCCCTCCTCTTCCTGCAGCAGCTTGATGAGGTCGAGGATCTGACCCTGAATGGTGACGTCGAGCGCCGTCGTCGGTTCGTCGGCGATCAGCAGTTTCGGGCGGGAGGCTAGCGCCATGGCGATCATCACGCGCTGGCGCATGCCGCCGGAAAACTGATGCGGATATTCGTCGAAGCGGCTGGATGCGTTGGGAATGCGAACCTTTTCCAGAAGACGCACCGTCTCCGCCCTTGCCTGCTGCTTGGAAAGCCCCTTGTGCCTGATAAGCACTTCGGAAATCTGCCGGCCGATGGTGAAGATCGGGTTGAGCGAGGTCATCGGCTCCTGAAAGATCATCGAGATATCGTTGCCGCGCACGCCACGCATCTCCTTTTCGGAAAGCGCCAGCAGATTACGGCCGTTGAGCAGCACTTCGCCTTCGATCCGGCTGGAGGCCGGTGCGAGCAGCCGCATGAGCGACAGCGAGGTGACGGACTTGCCGGAACCGGATTCTCCGACAATCGCGACGGTTTCGCCGGGCGCGACATCGAAGGAGACATTGCGCACGACGCTCTTCCATTCGTCATCGACGAGAAAGGACGTGGTCAGGTTACGGACGGAGAGGACGGGTTTTGTCTCCATGATGTCAACGCCCCACCGCATAGGCCTGCATCAGCCGGGGGGTAGCGGCCGCCCGCAACAGGCCATCCGCATCCCGCCTTGCTGCGGTGAGCCGCCCGACCGACCAGGCATCGGCAACCGTGACCCGGTGGCCGCGACGGCGAAGCTCAGCGAGTGTGGCCTCACCCACCGTGCTTTCCACCATGATTTCACCCGGCGAGCTGGTGCGCGGGTAAAACGAACCCGGAAAATGCGAGGTGTGGAACAGCGGCATATCGATGGACGCCTGCAGGTTCTTACCGTGGTGCGCATAACGCAGGAAGAAGGGCAGCTGCCATTGATCCTGTTGATCGCCGCCCGGCGTGCCGAACACCATCGAGGGGCGGCCCTGATGCAGCGCGAGCGACGGCGTCAGCGTCGTGCGTGGGCGTTTGCCCGGCGCAAGCGAGGTCGGCAAGCCTTCCTTCAGCCAGAACATCTGGGCGCGGGAATTGAGCGCGAAACCCAGACCGGGCACGATGGGCGAAGATTGCAGCCAGCCGCCCGAGGGCGTGGTGGAAACCATATTGCCCCAGCGGTCGATGACATCGATATGCACCGTGTCACCGCGCTTTTCGGTCAGGTGCGACATGGTCGGCTCGTAGACGGTGCCCTTGCCGCTCATCTCGGCCAGCATCGCCATGGTGGCATCCACCTGCTTTTCGTAACCCGGCACGGTGCCGGGGCGCAGGTCGAGCGATGCCTCGCTGCCGATCAGTTTGCGACGCCCGGCGTTGTAGCCTTCAGAGAGGAGATACTCGGTCGGGATCTGCCCGAATTCCGGATCGCCATAATAGACCTCGCGGTCGGCAAAGGCGAGCTTCATGGCTTCGACGGTGGTGTGGATGAAATCAGGCCCGGACGGGTCCATGGCCGCAATATCGAAGCCCTTCAGCAAAGCGAGCGATTGCAGCAGAACCGGACCCTGCCCCCAGGCAGGCGTCTTGGCAATCGTCCAGTCATGATAATCGAACGTCTGCGGCGCTTCGACGGTCGCGCTCCACCCGGCCATGTCCTGCGCCGTCAGCACGCCTTTGTGCTTTGAGCCGCTGGCATCCATCACCTCTGCGGTGCTGACGTAACTGTCGATGGCTTCCGCAACGAAACCCCGATAATACGCATCCCGCGCGGCCTCGATCTGGTTTTCGCGGCCGGAACGCGCTTCGGCTTCGGTGATGATCCGCTGATAGGTCGCGGCCAGAACCGGGTTCCTGAAATTGGCGTGAGGCTCAGGTGCGGCACCGCCCGGCAGCCACGTCTCGTGGGATGTCGGCCATTCCTTCTCGAAGAACGCCGCCAGTCCCTTGATGGTGGCGGAGACACGCGGCAGCGTCGGATGCCCGTGTTCGGCATAATAGATGGCCGGCTCCAGCACCTCGCGCACGCTCATCGTGCCATAGTCGCGCAACATCAGCATCCAGCCATCGAAAGCGCCGGGAATGACGGTGGCAAGCAGCCCGTCGCCGGGGATCAGCTTCAGCCCCTCCGAGGTGTAGCGCTCGATCGTCGCACCGCTCGGGGCCGGACCCTGGGCGCAGATGACTTCGACCTTGTCCTTCTGCTTTGAATAAAACACGGCGGGCATGTCGCCGCCGGGACCGCACAGATGCGGCTCGACGATCTGCAGCACGAAACCGGTGGCGACGGCGGCGTCGAAAGCATTGCCACCCTTTTCGAGGATCGCCATGCCAACCGCCGATGCGATCCAGTGCGTTGAGGTGACGACGCCGAAGGTGCCAAGGATCTCGGGGCGTGTGGTGAATTCATTCATCAGGGTATTTCCTTGTAAAAGATCATGCTTCGCGCGGATCGAGCGCATCGCGCAGGCCGTCGCCCAGAAGATTGAAACCGATGACGACGAGGAAGATGGCGATGCCGGGCCACATCGTCATCCAGGGCGCCTGGCTGAGGAAATTCTTCGCGGTGTTCAGCATCGAACCCCATGAAGGAGCCGGCGCCTGCTGGCCAAGGCCGAGGAAAGAAAGGCTCGCCTCCGCGATGATGGCGGTCGCCACCGTCAGCGTTGCCTGCACGATGATGGGAGCAAAGACATTCGGCAGGATATAACGGGTCATGATATCGATATGGTTGAGGCCGATGGACCTTGCGCCTTCGACATAGTCCTCCATCTTGACCGCCAGCACCTGCCCGCGGGTCAACCGCACGAAGATCGGCATGGCGGAAAGGCCGATGGCGATCATCGCATTGGTAAGGCTCGGGCCGAGGAAGGCGGCAAGCGCAATCGCCATGATGAGGAAGGGCATGGCCAGCAGCGCTTCGGTGATGCGGGATATGACCATATCCACCCAGCCGCCGAAATAGCCTGAAATCAGGCCGAACGGTACTCCGATCACCACCGCGATCATCACGGAGACGACGCCTGCCATCAGCGAGGCGCGCGCGCCATAGATCATGCGGGAGAGAATGTCGCGGCCGAGATCGTCGGTGCCGAGCCAATGGGCCGCCGATGGCGCCTTGCGGATGGCCGACCAGCTGGTCGCAATCGGGTCCGCAATCGGCAGGATCGGCGCGGCGATAGCAAGTACTGCGAAAAACAGCACAATCACCAAGCCGACAAGCGCAGATTTGTTGCGCTTCATTTTCTTCCAGGCGCGGCTTTCCTGCCGTGTCGCCGGTACGGAGATGTTTTGATCAAGAACGGTCATGATATCAGGGCCTTAGATTGTCGCCCTGAGGCGGGGGTTGAGCAGGACATAGGCGATATCGGCCAGAAGGTTCATGAGGATGAAACCAACGGCGGTGCATAAAACGATGCCCTGCACGACGGCGTAATCCCGCGTGAACACCGCATCGACCGTCATCTTGCCAAAGCCGGGAATGGTGAAAATCTGCTCCGTCAGAACCGCGCCGGCCAGCAATTCGCCGAACAGCAGCGCCAGCAGCGTGATGACCGGCAGAAGCGCATTGCGGAAACTGTGCGACAGGATGATTTCGCGCGGCGAAAGCCCCTTGGCGCGGGCGGTACGGATATAGTCGGAACTCAAAACCGCCACCATCGCCGAGCGGGTATGACGCATCAGCGTCGCCGCAAGCGCATTGCCGAGCACGAAGGCAGGCATGATCATGGTTTCGATGGAACGAACAGGGTCGACGAAGATCGATTCATAACCGGATGCCGGCAGCCAGCCGAGTTTCACCGACACCAGCAGGATGAGCATAATGCCGAGCCAGAAATTCGGGATCGACAGGCCGGAAAGCGCCACGATATTGGCCGTATAATCGATCCACGTATTCTTCTTGACGGCGGCCAGAATGCCGATGGGAATGCCGATGACCATGGCGAAGAACATCGCCATGACCGCCAGCTGAATGGTGACCGGCAGCTTCTGACCGATAAGCTCCAGCACCGGCTGGTTGGTGCGCAGCGAAATGCCGAAATCGCCGGTCACCACACCGCCCAGCCAGTTGAGGTACTGAAGAGGCACCGGGTCGTTGAGGCGATATTTTTCCCGCAGGAATTCAATCGTCGCGGGATCGCGTTCCTCGCCCGCCATGGCAAGAACCGGATCGCCCGGCAGCAGCTTTTGCAGCGAGAAAACGAAGATGGAAATGATCAGAAGCGTCGGGATCGCGACCAGCAGTCGCTTGCCGATATAGACAGGCATGGCATTGCCCCCGTTTGAGTCCGGTGCTGGGGGCCGCACGGCAAGCCGTGCGACCTGTTCAAAGCTGTCAGTCCTTGCTGACGCCGAGAAGGCGGATCATACCGTCAGGCGATGGCGCCCAGCCCTTGACCTTGTTGGAAATGGCATAGGCATAGGGCTGGTGGCCGAGATAGATGATCGGCATGTCATCGTTGAGGATGACGCTTGCGGCATCGTATTTTTCCTTGCGGACCGCATCTTCGGTCGAGGCGCGAGCCTCGTTCAGCAGCTTGTCGACTTCAGGGTTGCAATATTTCACATCGTTGATGCCACCCTTGCAGGTGACGAACTGGTGCAGGTTGCCATCGGGATCGATACGTCCCGACCAGTCGGAACGGCTGAGCTGGTAATTGCCGGCGGTCTGTTCGGACAGCAGCGTCGCGAATTCCGTCGCCTTCAGGGTGACGTTGAAACCGGCCTCGGCCACCATCGACTGGATGACCTGCATCATCTGCGTCTGCGTGGTGTTGTTGGCGTGCTGAAGCTCGATATCGAGCGTCTCGTAACCCGCTTCCTTCATCAACTGCTTGGCCTTGTCGACATCGCGCGGCGGCACCGGCAGATTCTGGTTGAACCACGGGCTCGTCGGCGGGAAGGCCTGATTACCGCCCTTGGAGGTGCCTTCAAAAACGATCTGGCCGATCGCCTCGCGGTCGATCGCATAGGAGAATGCCTGCCGCAGACGCTTGTCCTTGCCGAGCGGATTGTCGGCGCGCGCGCCATTGTTCATGTTGACATACATGGCCATGTAACCCGGCCCGATCACATCGGCATAGGTCAGCTTGGAGTCGTTCCTGACGGATTCCGCATCGGACGCCGAAATGCGTTCGGCGATATCGAGGTCGCCGGCGCGAAGGTTCGCAAGCTTCACGGTCGTATCGGGGATCGGCAGATAAACGACCTTGTCGACGAGGACCTTGTCCTTGTCCCAATAGTCAGCGAATTTCTCCAGCACGATACGGTCCTGCTGGATACGCTCGACAAATTTGAACGGCCCGGCGCAAACCGGTTTCGAACCAAAATTCGCGCCCAGTTCCTTGGCCGCTTTGGGTTCAACGATCATGCCGGCGCGGTCGGAAAGCTGCGCCAAAAGGGTAACGTCAGGCGTCTTCAGCGTGAATTTCACCTCCAGCGGTCCCGTCGCCTCAACCTTCTCGACCGAGGAGAGCTCGCTTTTGCGGCGCGATTCCGGCAGCGTCATATTGCGCTCGATGGTCGCAACAACGGCGGCCGCATCAAGCGTCTCGCCATTGTGGAACTTGACGCCATCGCGGATTTTCATGGTCAGCACCTTGCCGGCTTCGGACCAGGCCCATTCGGTGGCAAGCTGGGGCACGATCTTCATGTCCTGCGAAATGTCCACCAGCTTGTCGCACATGGCGGTGTAGACGATGCGGCCGACGAAGGTGCGCGATTGCGCCGGGTCGAGCACGTCGGCGTCGTCATTAAGGCCAATGCGCAATTCCGACGATAGCGCCGGCGCGGCGAGCAATGCGCTGGCAAACAGCGCCGCAGTCAAAGTCTGGATTTTCTTCATGTTCTTTCCTCTGGTCTGGTTATTTTGACTTTTTGTCATTGGCCGCCCTTGAAGGGACGACGGTTTTCATCCGCGGCCTCAAGAGGCTGCGGTCAGTGAATCATCGGCTTCGGCCCCATTGCCCTCCCCGGTTCCCTCCTCCAGAAAGCCAAGCGAGGTGGCGCGGATCAGCCTTTCCTGATGCATGAGAAGATGCTGGCGCATCGCTTCACCGGCTCTTGCGGGATCGCGGTCGGCGATGGCATCGACGATGGCCATGTGCTGTTCGAAAGATGCCCTGCCATTCGTGCCGCTACGCCGGGCGAGTTCCCGTATCGACTGCCATGCATCATCCTGACGGATGCGGTTGACGACATCGAAGATCGACAGGAAGAGTTTGTTGCCGGCACTCTGGGCTATCTGCCGATGGAGCGAGCCATCCCACAGTTCCTTTGCGTCGGCATCCGTACTCTGGCCGGTCTTTTGAACAAGGGCGCGCATGCGCTCCACCTCGGCCGGCTTGGCGCGCATGGCCGCCAGTTGCGCCAGTTGCGGCTCGATGCGCAGACGCACCTCCATGATTTCCATGATATCAGTGCCGGCCACCAGTTCGGTGACCTGAGCGGACCAATCGTCAGGCTTTTCACCCACAAAGGTCCCGGCCCCCTGCCGCCGCCAGATCAGGCCTTCGGCCTCCAGAACCTCCAGCGCGCGGCGAATCGAACGACGTCCGACATTAAAACTCTCCGCAAAAGCCCGCTCCGTTGGCAAACGACCTTCTTTGGTAAGATCCTGCGTCTGAATATAGTCACGCAGCTTCGCCAGGGCGTAGTTGGAGTTGTCGTTAGGGTTCACCGCCACATCGCACCAATCATTGAACCAATCTCATATTGGTTCATTTGGTGAGAAATTTTCGCGCACGTCAAGCGCATTTTTGAGCGGTCATAATTAGCGCTCAAAATATGGGCAAGTGGCGTTTTTTTTGAAAGTGAACCATGTGGGGCGGGGCCGCCGCTGGCCTTGCCGGTAAAGCGTATCTCTTCAAGGATTGATGGAGAGCCTGATGCGCCCCGACAGTCGCTCGCCGGGGGCGGCTATCCTCAGACCCTGCCCCTCTCGTCCCGCCTGCGGCAAACCAAGTGTTCCGGCTGCCATGGAAACGGGTTCGAGGCAAAGATAACGGTCCATGCGGTGCACGGCCAGATGGGAAAAAACGGGGTCGGCCTCGAGCCGCAGTGAAAACCCGCCGCATTGAACCTGCGCCTTTGACCAACAGGTGAAGTGCAGGGTGTATCCCGTCGTGGCGGGGATGGCAGGTTCCGCGAAAGGCGCGGCCGGCTGACCGGTCGGCACGTTTTGCGCGTCCAGAGGATATTGCAGCCTGGCGTCCGTCGATGCGTCACAGTTGAGCCCGGCAGCAAAGTAGGGATGCCAGCCAAGCGCCATCGGCGCAGGCACATCCGCCAGATTGGTGATCGACAGTTCCACGGCGAGGCCGTTATCGTCCAGCAGGAAAGACTGTTCGGCGCGGAAAGAAAACGGCCATTCACCGTCAGCTTTGTAACCCAGCATCAGCCCTATGCAATCGGAAGACAGACTGGCAATCTCCCACGCTCGACGGTGCGCCGGACCATGCATGGCGTCCGGAGCAAGGGCCGGATGGGGCAGCAGATCATGGCGGATGCCCGCATGGACGAAGGAGCCGTTATGAAGCCGGTTGTGGTACGGAAACAGCGGGTATGCACCGGCTCTCGGCCAGTTGAACGGCTCGAAATCCGGCTCTGATGTCGGCACCAGAATGTCACCATAATCCGCATGGCGCAGATGGGTCATCCTGCCGCCCCAGGCGGGGCTCAGGCGGGCCGAAAGCGGCCCGCAGGCAATCGAGACTGTTTCAGGCGAAGGCATAGGAGCCGTCAGGCCGTTTCGGCACCCGTCTTTGCCAGTGAACATAGCCATCCTCCTGCATGGCTTTTTCGTCCATCTCGATACCCCAGCCCGGGCGATCCGGCCTCAGTTCGAGGTATCCGTCCTTGGGCAGATAGGGATCGACGACATAACGCGTTTCGTCCTCGCGTTTTTCCAGATCGGTGCCGCCGTAGACGTAGCACTGCCCTTTCGGCAGCCGGTATTCCAGAATACGGAAATTTTGCTGGGCGGCGGAAAAATGCACGTTGACGGCGGTGGCGAGCGGCCCCATCGGGTTATGCGGCGCGATGCTGACGAAGTGGGCTTCCGCAAGCGTGGCGATGCGGCGCATTTCCGAAATGCCGCCCACAACGCAGATATCTGGCTGGATTATATCCGCACCCTTCACTTGAAGAAGACGCAGGAACTCATTGCGATTATAGAGACTTTCACCTGTTGCCAGTGTGCAGTTCAGCCCCTGTTTCAGGTCGCCCCACATCTCGATGTTTTCCGGACGCAAAGGCTCCTCGAAGAACAGCGGATCGTAAGGCGCAAGCGCGTTGCCCAGCTGGCGGGCGGCGGCCGGCTCGAAAATCTTGGCATGAGCATCGAAAGCGATATCGTAATCGGGGCGCACCGTTTCGCGCAGCGAACGGAAATATTCGGCCGAACTGCGCACTACCTCGCCCCAGCGATGGGCGTGAATATCGAGGCGCCACGGGCTTAGCTTGAAGGCCGTGAACCCCCAATCCTCGTTCAGCCGATCGAACTCTTCTTTTGCTGCCGGCGCATCCGGCGCGGTGTAGACGCCGGCATAGACCTTGATGCGGTCGCGCACTTCGCCGCCCAGCAGCTTGTAGACTGGCACGCCGGCCGCCTTGGCCGCGAGGTCCCACAGGCAATGGTCAAGCGCCGAGATTGCCGAGAGACCGAGCGCGCCGGGTGGAAAGCGGTTCTGCTGGAGGAGAAGGTTGTAGAGATATTCGACCCGCGTCGGGTCCTGCCCGGCAAGGAAGCCATAGAGGTAGTCCAGAATTGGCGGCAATGCGAGATCGGGGCCGTGATTGTAACATTCGCCCCAGCCGGTCAAACCGTCATCGGTATCGAGAGCGACGACAACGCGGGGACGGTCCTTGTCGCGGGTGACGAATACCCGCATGCGATCGATTTTCATGCTTTAGTCTTCCTCGTGAATTTCAGGATGCAACAGCCGCGACACTATCGGGCCGCAACCCCGTTCTTGATCTCGGGTGGTTCGACATAACGGAACCTTCGGGTGCGATCCCGGTCTCGCGGGTCCGGGCGTGGAATGGCCGATAGAAGCGCCTGCGTGTAAGGGTGATCCGGCGCGTTGCAGACCTTTTCGGCCTCTCCCACTTCCACCAGCTTGCCGCGATACATCACCCCGACGCGGTCGCACATGTATCTGATGACGCCGATGTCGTGGCTGATGAAGATGTAAGCCAGCCCAAGTTCGTCCTGCAGCCGCATCAGCAGATCCAGCACCTGAAACCGCACCGAAACATCGAGCGCCGATGTCGCCTCATCCGCAACGATGATGCGGGGCCGCAGCGTGATGGCGCGGGCAATGCCGATACGCTGGCGCTGGCCGCCGGAAAAGGCGTGCGGATACCGCTCACGCCCGGCCGGGTCGAGACCCACCTGCTCCATCAGGGCGCAGACGCGTTCATCCAGCTCCCTGCCTTTCGCGATGCCGTTGACCAGCAATGGCTCGCCGATCACCTGCGCCACCGTCATGCGCGGATTGAGCGAGCCGAACGGGTCCTGAAACACCATGCGCAACTCGCGCCGCGCCGCTTTCAGCTCGGCGCCTTCGATCCTGGCGAGATCGACCACCGTGCCATCCGCCCGGCGATAAAGCATTTCGCCGCCGTTCGGATCGTAGAGGCGCATGATCGAGCGACCCATCGTGGTCTTGCCGGAGCCGCTTTCGCCGACGATGCCGAGCGTTTCGCCCGGCAGCAGCTTGATGGACACGCCATCCAGCGCCTTCATCTCGCCGAAATGCATGGAGAGATCGTTGACCTCGAGGATCGGTGCTGCGGCAAGATCGAGCGGCGGGCGGGCAAGCCGGATTTCCGCCTTCTGCTCCAGCTTCAGAACAGAACCGATCAGCATGCGCGTATAGGGGTCCTGCGGATTGTGGAATATTTCGTCGACAGTGCCGTATTCCTTGGCGACGCCGTGATGCATGACCAGCACGTCATCGGCAATCTGCGCCACCACACCCATGTCATGGGTGATGAACAGCACCGCCATGCCATGCGCCTTTTGCAGCCGCGATATCAGGTCGAGGATTTCGGCCTGTGTCGTGACGTCAAGCGCGGTCGTCGGTTCGTCGGCGATCAACAGTTGCGGTTTGCAGGCCAGCGCCATGGCGATCATGGCGCGCTGGCGCATGCCGCCGGAATATTGGAAGGCATAACGATCCAGCGCCTTTTCAGGGTTGGGAATTTCCACCTGCCGCAGCAGCTCGATGGCTTCCGCCCGTGCCTGCGCCTTGCTCATCTTCAAGTGCAGCCGCAGAACTTCGGTGATCTGGTCACCAACGGTATGCACCGGCGACAGCGATGACATCGGCTCCTGAAAAATCATCGAGATGTCTGC
Source organism: Agrobacterium burrii (assembly GCF_017313405.1). Lineage (NCBI taxonomy): Bacteria > Pseudomonadati > Pseudomonadota > Alphaproteobacteria > Hyphomicrobiales > Rhizobiaceae > Agrobacterium > Agrobacterium burrii. The sequence continues at coordinate 41,887 of NZ_JAFLNA010000014.1, read as the reverse complement.
GCCGCGCACCGAGCGGATGGCCCGGCTGCGCGGATCGAGCTTTGCGAGATCAAGCGACGTGCCGTCGGCACGGTTGAGGATGATCGACCCGGAGGCGATGTAACCGGGGCTGTCGATGATCTGCAGGATCGAGCGGGCGGTAACGGATTTGCCGGAACCGCTTTCGCCGACGACGCAGAGCGTCTTGCCGGGATCGATGGAGAAAGACAGATCGTTGACCGCCCGGAAAATGCCGTTTCGCACGGGAAATTCGGTGACCAGATTGCGGACGTCAAGCAGCGGTCGGGCAGACTTCATGGAGAGAATATCGCTCATCCGGGGCCTCACTTGTTATAGGGGTCGGCTGCGTCGCGCAGACCGTCACCGAGCAGATTGAGCGCCATGACGGCAACGACAACAGCCACGCCGGGCAGGAACAGCCACGGTGCAGTTGCAATCGAGCGAATATTCTGTGCCTCGCGAAGCAGCACGCCCCAGGAAATCGTCGGCGGCTGGAGGCCAAGACCGAGGAAGGACAGCGAGGTTTCCGCAAGGATCATCGCCGGAACCGCAAGCGTGACCGAGGCGATGATATGGCTCGAAAAACTCGGCAGCATGTGGCGGAAGATGATGCGCCCTTCCGACACGCCATCCAGCCGCGCTGCCGCCACGAACTCTTCGGTCCGCAGCGACAGGAACCGGCCACGCACGACGCGGGCAAGCTGCGCCCAGCCGGTCAAGGACAGGATGATGGTGATCATCATATATTGCAGCGTTGCCGGCCAGCCCTGCGGCAGGGCGGCGGCCATTGCCAGCCAGATGGGAATGGTGGGCAGTGACAGAACGAAGTCGATCACCCGCTGCATGACGAAATCGATGCGGCCGCCGTAATAACCGGAGATACCGCCGAGGACGACACCGAGCAACAGCGAGAAGAACACGCCGACGAGGCCGATGGACAGCGAAATCTGCGATCCCTGCACCACCCGACTGAAAACATCGCGGCCAAGGCGATCAGCACCGAAAAGGAAGAGCGGCCGCGTCTTGTCGGTCGAGGCCAGCAGGTGGATATCCGTGGTGAACAGGCCGAGCACGGAATATTCGTAGCCGCGACCGAAAAGCTGGACCGGGATTTTCTTCGCCGTATCTTCGACGAACACAGCAGCCAGCGTTTCAGGATCGCGCGTCAGCTTCAGCGGATAATAATGCATTCCGAGCGAGAAGCCGTCCGTCGTATCGATGAAATGCACCCGTTGCGGCGGATGGAAGGTGGCGCGCGCATTTTGCAGCACCGGATCGTTGATGGCGAAGAAACCAGGCAAAAGCGCGACGAGATACATGGCGATGGTGATGAACAGGGCGACCATGGCCAGCCTGTGGCGCTTGAACGCCCACCAGATGAGCTGCCACTGCGAGGCGACGGCGGCGCGGTCCGGCCGGGTGTTGGTGGTGATTGCGATATCGCTCATGGCGCCCTCCTATTCGAGACGGATGCGCGGATCGACCAGCGCAAGCAGGATGTCGCTGATCAGCGATCCGATCAGCGTCAGCGCGCAGATCAAAAGTACGAAAGCGCCGGCGAGATACATGTCCTGCGCCATCAGCGACTGCAAAAGCAGCGGTGCGGCCGTGGGCAGGTTGAGCACGATGGCGACAACCACGGAGCCCGAAATGAGGTTGGGCAGCAGCCATGCAATGGTGGAAATGAAGGGGTTGAGCGCAATTCTCAACGGGTATTTCGTCAGCAGCCTGAACTCGGACAATCCCTTTGCACGCGCTGTGGTCACATAGGGTTTGGGCAATTCGTCCAGCATGTTGGCGCGCATGACGCGGATGAGGCTTGCGGTGGACGACACGGCAAGGATGGCGACCGGCAGCCAGATATGGGCCATCAGGTCGATCATCTTGGCGACGCTCCACGACGCCGTTTCATATTCCGCCGAAAACAGCCCGCCGACATCGGCCCCGAACTCCACCGCCGCGACATACATCAGCACCAGCGCCAGCAGGAATGACGGTATGGACAGGCCGAAAAACGAGAAGGCGGTGAAGAGATAATCGCCGATCGAATATTTGCGCACGGCGGAGAAAACACCGATGGGAAGGGCGATGGCCCAGGTGGCGAGAAGGCTTGCGACGGCCAGAACCAGCGTCAGCGCCATACGCTCCCAGATCAGGCCGGAAACCGGCTGCTGCCATTCGAACGAAATGCCGAAATCACCGCGGCTGATGATGCCCCATATCCATTTCAGATATTGCACGATCATCGGATCATCGAGACCGAAGCGTTCACGCAGCTGCGCTGCCGTATTGTGGTCGATGACCTCGTTGGAAGCGGCCAACGTGGCGATATAGGTCGTCACATAGTCGCCGGGTGGCAGCTGGATCAGGACAAAGGCAAGGAAACTGACGGCAAACAGGGACGGTATCATCCACAGCAGGCGTTTGACGATAAAAAGCAGCATGTCGCTCTCGCAATCACATTATACCGCACGCACCGCTAAGGAGACGGGTTTGTGGGTGGTAGAAACAACCTGAAAGGCGTCGCCGCGTTTAGGCAGCGACGCCCATGTGGCGGTGTCAGCTTGTGAAGGTGAACTGTTGCGGCAGCGCCGGACCGGGATTGGGCCACGACCAGCTGTCAGGCTCGGTTTCCGGCACGTTGCGCAGATTGTTGCGGATGATGCCGAAACCGCCAACGGCAAGGCAGAGACCAATCGTTTCGAACTCATCCGCCGCGATATCGAAGATTTCCTTCATCTTCGCACCGCGCTTGGCAAGGTCGGCTGTCGAGCGCGCTTCATCGAACAGTTTGAAGCGCTTCTTCTGGCTTTCCGGCGGTTCCTCGCCCTTCTGGCCGTTGGATGTGTACCAGAGCGCCCACGGAATGGCGTAACGCGAACCCTGCGGATGGAAGGCGAAGAAATCGCGCGGGTCGAGCATCGGATCGAGACCGCCGGGGCCGGGCCACACCGCCGCATCATGGGCATTGTCATCGCCGCGTGTGTAATACAGCGCGCGTTCGATGGTGTTGACCTTGATATCGACGCCGATCTGCGCCCATTGCGCCTTCACCAGTTCCAGCGCATCGACCAGATCGGGATAGAGCGTCGGGATGACATCGATGGAGAAGAAGATCGGCTGACCGTCCGGCCGCAGCCGCATGCCGTTGCCATTCTTCTTGTCGTAACCGGCCTTGTCGAGAAGTTCATTCGCCTTGGCGGCATCATATTCGGTGTACTGGCGCGCCAGTTTTTCATTGTACCAGGGATGCGTCGGGCGTGGCCCGGCCTGATATCCCTCGCTCTGGCCGAAATAGACGATGTCGATGATTTCCTGCCGGTTGAGAGCGACGGACAGCGCCTGACGGAACGACTTGTCGGCAAACATCTTGCGCATTGCCGGGTCTTTATGGGTGATGTTGAGGTAGATCTGGCACTGCTGCGAGGCGGATGGCACCAGCGTCAGCAGGCGGTAATCGCCCTTTTTCATATTCTGCGACAGGGTCGGCTTGTTGGCGAGAACGCTGATATGGCGTTCCTGAATGTCGATCTTGCCGGAAATGACGTTCAGCATCAGCGATTCGACATCCTGCGAGATGCCGAAATTGACTTCATCGATGTAGGGAAGCTGGTTGCCTTCGGTATCGACCTGCCAGAAGTAAGGATTGCGGGTCATGACCACGCGTGTCGCGCCGCCGGAATAGGGTTCCTTCACCACCCACGGGTCAAGCGTGGGCTTCTCGGCATTCGACCAGCGGGATGGAATTTCGATGTCACCGCACTTGGCGCGGAACAGTTCCGTCCAGCTGGAAACGCCGGCCGCCTTCACATCGGCATCGAGCGACGTGTTGTATTTCGGCAGGAACTTGCTGCAATAATGCTTGGCAAACAGCGTTGGGTGCTGACCAAGCGGCGTGGCGAGGTTTTCGAGATAGAGCGCATTTGGCGCTGCGAATTTGAACCTTACCGTGAAATCATCGACCTTTTCGACATCGACGGCCTTGCCGGCGACGGAGAGCTGAGCCGGGGTGGCGCTATAGAGCTCCTTGTTCTTGATGCAGTCCTCGATGGCGAACACCACGTCATCTGCGGTGAAGGGATGGCCGTCAGACCATTTCGCGCCCTGCAACAGATGGAAGGTGAACTGTGAGGCGTCCTCATTGACCTCCCATTTTTCAGCGAGATTCGGCAGAACTTCGGTGAAGTCCATGTTCCAGCGCACCAGCCCCTGATTGCCAACCATGCGCAGGATGCCGTTATGGTCCGACGAGCCGCGCAGGCCACGGCGCAATGTGCCGCCATAGGTGCCGATCTTTTCGTGCGGCGTCACCACCATCGGATTTTTAGGCAGGCGCTCGGCCAGAGGCGGCAATTTGCCGTCCTTTACCAAGGCCGCCAGGTCCGGCGCTTCCTTGCCGGCGGCAGCCCGGGCCGAGGTCCCGATGACAGAAAGGGCAGCGACACCCCCAAGCCCCGCCACAAAGGTTCGGCGCGTCACGCCCAGCGAAAATTTATCCCCATCGCGCATCGATTATCCTCCCAAAAAATCACCGGCAGCAAAACAGCTTTCACTGTGTCGCAACGGCCCTCCCGGCCAGCCAGCACGCCGATCCTCCACCGGCAGGGGCAGACCATATGGGCGTTTTCAGATGATTACAAGTATTGACAGATTTTTACATATTTTTTATTCGTAGAGCGATTTTCGAAAACAGGTTCGACGATAAAGATCGGAACGGCAGCGCCCCCCGCTGATAAAACCCCGGTATTTCTGTTGCGGATGACATACAGGAAACCGTTCAACTTCAGCGATTTGCAACGAAAGGTGTGCTGATGGACAATATGACCACATCGTCGGCCGCACGCGGCGAGACCCGGCTCAGCGACATCGTCTACGAAAAGATCGTCGGCATGATTTCGGACGGGCGGTTTCCCATAAACGAGCGGCTACCATCCGAACAAAGCCTGGCCTCGCTGTTCGGGGCTTCCCGGCCGGTTGTGCGCGAGGCGCTGGAGCGGCTGCGCAATGACGAGCTTGTCGTTTCGCAAAAGGGATCCGGGTCCTATGTACGCCAGCAGCCGGACTCGTCGGTGTTGCAGCAGGTGCCGGTCGGTTCGCTCGCCGACGTGCAGCGTTTCTTCGAATTCCGGGCCGGCCTTGAGGCCTCGGGGGCCGAACTTGCGGCGCGCAATTGGCAGCCGGCCGACAAGACGCGGATCGAGCAGGCAATTGCCGCTCTGGAACAATGTCTCGAGCGCAACGATCTTGGCGCAGAGGAAGATTTTGCCCTGCACGAAGCCATTGCGAGGGCAAGCCATAACCAGTTCCACATCACCGTGCGGATGTGGTTCAAACCCCATTTTGCGATTGGCCAGTCGGTAACGCGCAGCCTCAGCCTCAAGCGCACGCCGCAGCATGTGCGCGAAGTGCAGAACGAGCATACCGCCATCGTGGAAGCAATTTTTGCGCGGCGCGAGCAGGCGGCGCATAACGCGATGAAAGACCACATCCTCAAAGCCCGCGCCCGCATGTTTCAGGGCGTCGGCGGCTAGAACCGATCCCGCAATTCAAAAAAACGAGGCCTAAACGGGCGATGGAGAATAATCAGTGAGCCAGCCGCGCATCATAGAACCGAAACTTCGATCCCTCGTCGATACGCCTTTGAAGGTTGGCGAATCGCCCGCATGGGACGAGCGGACGGGCAATCTGTGGTTCGTCGATATTCTCGCCCCGGCGATTTTCCGCCTGCATGCGGACGGGAAGCTGGACAGGTTCGACATGCCCGCCCAGGTGGGCTGTCTCGGTCTGTGCGACAATGGCCTTGTTGTGGCGGGCCTCAAGACCGGCGTGCATCTGCTCGACCCCGCAAACGGCAAGCTCGACCTTCTGTGCGATCCCGATCAAGGGCGACCCGACAGCCGCCTGAACGACGGCAAGGTTGGCCCGGACGGGCATTTTTGGGTAGGAACCCGCGACGAGGCCGCCGTGCCCACAGGCAATGCGCGTCTCTATCGTGTCGCGCCTGACGGCGGCATCGAGCGTATCATCAACGGCAATATGTTCACATCGAACGGGCTTGCCTGGAGCCCTGACGGAAAGCGGATGTACCATTCCGACAGCAGTGGCCTCATGTATCAGGCATTCGATTTCGATGTCGCCACCGGCAAGCTCGGCCCGGCCGAACGCCTTCACGATTTCGCGCCCGACGAAGGCAGGCCGGATGGTGCTGCGACCGATAGCGAAGGCTGTTACTGGAGCGCCGGCGTTCAGGCCGGACGTCTCAACCGCTTTACGCCTGAAGGCGAGTTATTCGAGATCTACAGGCTGCCTTTCAAGGGGCCGACCATGCCGTGTTTCGGCGGTCCGGACCTTAAGACGCTTTATCTCACCAGTCTCGTGACCGAAACCAACGGTGTTTCCACGGCGGGCACGGTCGTTGCATTCGATGCGCCTGTCGCCGGCACGCCCGTGCACAAATTCTCCATCTGAGACGCCCTTTTACCTTGAGGAACAAATTGATGACGACATTCGATTTTCGCCAGGCCCTGCAAGGCATCTCCGGCGTTCCCGTGACGGCTTATGATGCAGGCGGCGAAGTGGACGCCGGTGTCACCGCCGAGGTTTACGCCCGCGTGGCAAAGGCGGGCATCCATAATATCGTCGCAGCGGGTAATACCGGCGAGTTCTACGCCCTGACGCCCGCTGAAATTCTGACGGTCTATGAGGCCGCGATAAAAGGCGTGAACGGGAAAGCCCCGGTAACAGCGGCGATCGGGCGCTCGCAGCGAGAGGCACTGTCCATGGCGCGGCAGGCAAAGGAAATGGGGGCTTCCGCCGTCATGTCGCATCAGCCGGTCGACCCTTTTGCAGCTCCGCAATCGCAGATCGACTATTTTATCGGCCTTGCAGAGGGCAGCGAATTGCCGCTGGTGGCCTATGTCCGTGCCGACGGTTTTTCGGTCGATGACATGGTCAGGCTATCCAGCCACCAGAATGTCGCCGGCATCAAATTCGCCACCACCGACATCATGCTGTTGTCGCGCGCGATTGCAGCTTCCGATCCGAACGGGGCTTTGTACGTCTGCGGACTGGCGGAAAGCTGGGCGCCCGCCTTCTGCGCGGCCGGCGCACGCGGTTTCACATCGGGTCTCGTCAACGTCGCGCCGCAGTTTTCATTGCAGGTCCTCGAAGCCCTGACGGCCGGTGATTTCGACGCGGCCCGAAAGATCGTCGAAAAGATCGAGTTGTTCGAACGGTTGCGGACACGGTACCGCAATGGCGCGAATGTGACGGTGGTGAAGGAAGCGATGGAAATCCTCGGGCTTACGGTCGGTCCCGTTCGCGCGCCGGGGCTTGCGCGTCTCGATAAGCAAGATCGCGCCACACTTGAAGGGTTGCTTGCCAGCTGGCGGTGACACCGATCCGCGCTCAAGCCAGCCATCTGCAAAGGCCGAGCCTCAAGCTTGGCCTTTGTTAATGCTCGGCTTTCGGCCAACCTACCGATCCCCACCGCGACGCAATTTCTTGACGAAGATTCCGATATGGAAACCAATAGTTGACATTGCGACATCGACCCGATAGAAGAGGCAATCGAATTTGCTTGCTTAGCTTTGCTTATCACGTGTCTGGCAACGCGTTCTGAACGAACCTTTCCTTTCAAAATCGCTATCATCATCCGCAGCGCCTGAGTGCTGTGGTTTCTCTATTGCTATGAAAGGGTTCATCATGACCACTGGCACAGTTAAATGGTTTAATTCCACCAAGGGCTTCGGCTTCATTCAGCCTGACAATGGCGGCACCGATGCTTTCGTTCATATCTCCGCCGTTGAGCGTTCAGGTATGCGTGAACTCGTCGAAGGCCAGAAGGTCAGCTTCGATCTGGAGCGCGACAACAAGTCGGGTAAAATGTCGGCCTGCAACCTGCAGGCTGCCTGAACGGGTATTTGCTTTCCTTTGACCACGGATGTACTGGCACTGCCGGAAGCATACTAACCCAATCAAGGCCAGGCACATCGCCTGGCCTTTTGTTTTTTGCTCGCTTGCCGAGCCTTACCACCGGAACACCGATGACAGAAAAATACAGCATCTCTCGCCAGAAGGCGGAGATTGCCTTCAGCCATATTCAGGCACCGTTTTTCGCGAAGGAAGAAGCATTCGAGGAGCTTGATTCCATTGCGCGATCCCGCGAAGCAAAGAGCCTGCGGCTTCGGGAAGCACGTCTTGCGAAAGAACAGTCGGACCGCGCTTCGGCCACCTCCGCTCTCCTCGCCAAGCGTGCACGCGGGCGCTAACCAGCGCAAAGAGGTGCGGCCACCAAAGGCCGGCCGGGATAATAAAAGAGAAGTTCAGCCCCCGGAAAATTAAAGCGCGCATTGGCGTGGCTCAGATTTGAACCTGCGACGAGGCCGACAGTGTTTGCGAGTTTGGGGAAGCGGCTCATGGAACCTGAACCACCTCCCTCTTTTTAGCGCCTTGATCAGGCAACACACCGACTACAAGCAGACGCATTCCTCGTCAGCGGCGCACTCATTCTGCATGACCGAACGAAATCCGCTCAGCCAAACAGCGCAAGGCTGCTTCTGACTGTGACCCACACGCCCCAGAGAAGCGGTATGCCGACCGCAAGCCACGCGAAGGCGGCCTTGGCGTCGAGACCACCCCTGCCGATGCCGAATGAGCCGGTCGGGCCGGCGCTGGCGGCCGCGGTTTTCGCCTGAAGTGCGGCAACCTCCGCATCCGACATGAACCATTTTTCCGGCAGCGGCTTCACGAACGCGTTGGCGATAAGGCCGATCGCCAGCATGCCCGCCAATATATACATGGTGCTGGTGTATAGCGCCGGACCCGGTGCAACACCGGCGGCGATCTGCGCTTCACGGATGTAGTTGACGACCACCGGTCCGGCGATGCCGGCCGTTGCCCATGCCGTCAGCAGCCGACCATGGATGGCGCCGACGAACTGCGTGCCGAAGATATCAGCGAGATAAGCGGGAATAGTCGCGAAACCACCGCCATACATCGACAGGATGATGCCCAGAGCCAGAACGAAGAACGCCTTGGAGCCCATGGTCGCAAATGTCGGGGCCAGGGCATAGAGAATGATGCCGAGGATGAAGAAGCAGAAGTAAGTGTTCTTGCGGCCCAGCTTGTCGGACATCGAGGCCCAGAAGAACCGCCCGCCGATGTTGAACAATGACAGCAGGCCGGTGAACCCCGCCGCAATGGCGGCGATCTGTGCCTTCTGACCGGCATCCAGATCCGCAAAACCGACGCCCGGAAGGCCGATCAGCGAACCGGCAAAGATTTCCTGCAACATGGGTGACGCCATGCCGATGACGCCGATGCCAGCCGAAACATTGAGGCACAACACCACCCATATCAGCCAGAACTGCTTCGTCTTGTGCGCATCGCGCAGATGCACGTGACGATGGGTGATCATCGCGCTTTTGGCTGCGGGCGCCGTCCAGCCTTCCGGACGCCAGCCGGCGGGCGGAATACGATAACCAAAAGCACCCGCCATCATGAAGGCGAAATAGATCAAGGCCATGACGACGAAAGTCTGCCACACGCCGACGGAGACATCCGTCTTGAAGGTGTTCATCAGGATATTGGCAAGTGGCGCACCGATCATCGCACCGCCGCCGAAGCCCATGATTGCCATACCGGTCGCCATGCCGCGACGATCCGGAAACCATTTGATCAGGGTCGAGACCGGCGAGATATAACCGAGCCCCAGCCCGATGCCGCCGATAACGCCGGCCCCGAGCCACATGAGCCATAATTGATGCGTCATGACGCCCAGCGCCGCAACCAGAATGCCGCCGCACCAGCAGCAGGCGGAGACGAAACCGGCCTTGCGCGGCCCTACCCTTTCCAGCCAGCCGCCCCAGATTGCCGCCGAGCAACCCAGAAGGACAAAAAACAGCGTGTAAATCCAGCCGAGATCGGCCACACGCCAGTTGCAATCCGTTGTGAACAACGCACCGACAAGGGTGATGCTGGAGCAACTGGGATCCGTCACCGGCAGCGCCTTCGACAGCGGCAGCCAGAAGACGCTGAAGCCATAGGCCATGCCGATGCATAAATGAATGGCCAGAGCCGCCGGCGGCACCAGCCACCGGTTAAATCCGGGTTTCGCTATGATCCGTTCGCGGTCCAGAATTCCGGCCTGCACCGGTTCTCCCGCAGATACGCCTGCTACTGCCATTGACACTACCTCCCTCGTGGATGTCTGGACAAATTTCGCGCCCCGTATGGCAGGGCGAAACCGCCGAATGCTCTCCCATGCGGCGAACGCGGCCCCCTCGCCGCCGCTCAATGTCTGGTTTCAGGAATGCTCGGTTCGGACAGGGACTCACCCGCAGCCGGCCCTTTGCCGCCCGGCGCACCCTTGGCATCCTCCCCAAGGCCGACCGCATCATCGACAGGCGTTCCGGGCCTTTTGATCTCCTGCGAGGCCGCTATCACCAGCGGCAAAAACTCTCCGGCACCGGCATCGACAATCTCGAAAAACCGGCGGCGCATGCGCGGTTCCCAGAATTTGTTGATATGGGTGGCGACGCCGTCGATGCGGACACCCTCCGGCTGCGAGAGGAAAAAAGTCGCGATCTGGTTCGCCATCCTCACCAGTTTTTCGTCGGTGTGATTAAGCAACATGCTGTTCCCCCGCGCCGCCTGCCGGTCGGCGTCCGTGTTTCAAATGACCGGGTCACCCCCGGCCCCGATTATTCGGCTGCCTCCAGCTTGCCGGTGATCCGCCGCGACCGGCGGCCAAGCGCGTCATATTCCTCCTGCCACTCCGTCGGCCCGTTCGAAGCCGACACCTGCACGGCGGTCACCTTGTATTCCGGACAGTTGGTCGCCCAGTCGGAGAAGTCGGTGGTGATGACATTGGCCTGCGTGCCCGGATGGTGGAAGGTGGTATAAACCACACCGGGGGCGACGCGGTCGGTGATCAGCGCTCTGAGCGTGGTATCGCCGGAGCGGCTGACGAGCTTGATCCAGTCGCCATCCTTGACGCCGCGCTGTTCGGCATCGTGCGGATGGATTTCCAGCCGGTCCTCCTCATGCCACACGACGTTTTCCGTGCGCCTTGTCTGCGCGCCAACATTGTATTGCGACAGGATACGTCCCGTGGTCAGAAGCAGCGGGAAGCGCGGGCCGGTGCGCTCATCCGTCGCCACATATTCGGTGCGGATGAACTTGCCCTTGCCGCGCACGAAACCGTCGACGTGCATGATCGGCGAGCCCATCGGGAATTTCTCGTTGCAGGGCCACTGCACCGAACCGTTGACCTCCAGATAGTCATAGGAAACACCGGCAAAGCTTGGCGTGGTGGCTGCGATTTCGTCCATGACCTGAGACGGGTGCGTGTAATTCCAGCCAAGCCCCATGGCCTGGGCAAGTTTCTGCGTGACCTCCCAGTCCGAAAGGCCATTTTTCGGCGTCATCACCTTGCGAACGCGGTTGATGCGGCGTTCGGCATTGGTGAAGGTTCCGTCCTTTTCGAGGAAGGTCGAGCCGGGCAGGAAGACATGCGCGTAGTTCGCCGTTTCGTTGAGGAAAAGATCGTGGACGACCACGCATTCCATGGCGGCGAGACCGGCGGAGACATGTTTGGTGTCCGGATCGGATTGAAGAATATCTTCGCCCTGAATATAGATGCCCTTAAAGCTGCCGTCGACGGCGGCATCCAGCATGTTGGGAATGCGCAGCCCCGGCTCGTTGTTGAGCTTCACACCCCAGAGTTTTTCAAACACGTCGCGCGTGGCGTCATCGGAAATATGCCGATAGCCCGGCAGCTCGTGCGGGAATGACCCCATATCGCACGAACCCTGCACATTGTTCTGGCCGCGCAGCGGATTGACGCCCACACCCGGCCGGCCGATGTTACCGGTGGCCATCGCCAGATTGGCAATCGCCATGACGGTGGTCGAGCCCTGGCTGTGTTCGGTAACGCCGAGACCGTAATAGATCGCGCCATTGCCACCCTTGGCAAACAGCCTTGCGGCACCGCGCAACTCCTCTGCCGGTACGCCGGTAAAGCTTTCGGTCTCCTCCGGGCTGTGTTGGTGTTCCGCAACGAAAGCGGCCCAGTCTTCAAATTCCGACCAGTCGCAGCGCTCGCGGATAAAGGCCTCGTCGAACAGTCCTTCGGTGACGATGACATGGGCGAGCGACGTCAGCACGGCGACGTTCGTGCCCGGCTGCAGCGGCAAGTGGAAAGACGCTTCCACATGCGGTGTGCGGACGAGATCGATGCGGCGCGGATCGATAACGATCAGCTTGGCGCCCTGGCGCAACCGCTTCTTCAGGCGAGAGCCGAAAACCGGATGGCCGTCGGTCGGGTTTGCGCCGATGACAAGGACGACATCCGAGTGCTCGACGCTATCGAAATTCTGCGTGCCGGCAGAGGTGCCGAAAGCCTGTCCCAGACCATAACCCGTCGGCGAATGGCAGACGCGGGCGCAGGTATCGACATTGTTGTTGCCGAAACCGGCGCGGATGAGTTTCTGAACCAGATAGGTCTCTTCATTGGTGCAACGCGACGAGGTGATGCCGCCGATGGATTCGCGGCCATAAGCCCCCTGAATCCGCTGGAATTCCGAGGCGACATGCGAAAAAGCCTCTTCCCACGTCACTTCCCGCCACGGATCGGAAATCTTTTCCCGGACCATGGGGTTGAGAATACGGTCGCGGTGGCTGGCATAACCATAAGCAAAGCGACCCTTGACGCAGGAATGGCCGCGATTGGCCTGCCCGTCCTTCCACGGCACCATGCGCACCAGCTCTTCACCGCGCATCTCCGCCTTGAACGAACAGCCGACGCCGCAATAGGCGCAGGTCGTGACCAGCGAATGTTCCGGCTGGCCGATTTCGATCACCGATTTTTCGGTCAGCGTCGCCGTTGGACAGGCCTGCACGCAGGCGCCGCAGGACACACATTCGGAATCGAGAAACGCTTCATGCGCGCCGGGCGACACGCGGCTCTCGAAGCCGCGACCTTCAATCGTCAGCGCAAACGTCCCCTGCACTTCCTCACAGGCGCGAACGCAGCGGGAGCAGACGATGCATTTCGAGGGATCATAGGTGAAATAAGGGTTGCTCTCATCCTTCGGCATCCAGTTGGCATTGAGAACGCCATCACCGGCACGGGCCTTCACATGGTTGTCGCCATCGTAACCGTAGCGCACATCGCGCAGGCCCACGGCACCGGCCATATCCTGCAATTCGCAATCGCCATTCGCGGCGCAGGTCAGACAGTCAAGCGGGTGGTCGGAGATGTAAAGCTCCATCACGCCCTTGCGGATCTGTTTCAGACGCTCCGTCTGGGTGTGCACGACAAGGCCTGAAGCAACCGGCGTGGTGCAGGAGGCGGGGGTGCCGTTGCGGCCCTCCACCTCGATAAGACAGAGCCGACAGGAGCCGAACGCATCGACCATGTCGGTGGCGCAGAGTTTGGGAACATCGATGCCCGCTTCCCTCGAAGCGCGCATGATCGACGTTCCCGCTGGCACGGTGATTTCACGGCCGTCGATAGTCAGTGTCACCATCTCGGTGGACAGGGATTTCGGTGTTCCGTAGTCGTTTTCAAAAACAAGGGCCATGGTCTTACTCCGCCGCTTCGATGCGTGGGATGGGTGCGAAATCCTGCGGGAAATGCCGCAGCGCGCTCATGACGGGATAAGGCGTGAAACCGCCAAGCGCGCACAGCGAACCGAATTTCATCGTTTCGCAGAGGTCTTCGAGCAGCGCCGTGTTACGCTCCCGCTCTATTCCAAGGGAAATCTTGTCGACTGTTTCGACACCACGCGTCGAACCTATGCGACATGGCGTGCACTTTCCGCAGCTTTCGACGGCGCAGAACTCAAGTGCGAAACGGGCCTGACGCAGCATGTCAGCGGTGTCGTCGAAAACGACGATGCCCGCATGACCGATCAGGCCGCCGGCGGCGGTAAATGCCTCATAGTCAAACAGCGTGTCGAACAGCGAGACGGGAAAATAAGCGCCCAGCGGACCGCCGACCTGAACCGCCTTGACGGGACGGCCGGTAATCGTGCCGCCACCGATATCGTTGACCAGTTGCCCGAGCGGCAAACCGAACGCGGTCTCGTATAATCCGCCATGTTTGACATTGCCGGCAAGCTGGATCGGGATCGTGCCATGCGAACGGCCGATGCCGAAATCCCGATAAAAGGCCGCGCCGCGATCCATGATCACCGGGATCGACGCGAGCGAGATTACATTGTTGACCACCGTCGGTTTGCCGAACAGGCCTTGCAGCGCCGGAAGCGGCGGTTTGGCGCGCACCGTGCCACGCTTGCCCTCAAGGCTGTTGAGCAGCGAGGTTTCCTCACCGCACACATAAGCGCCGGCCCCCATGCGCACTTCCATATCGAAGGCGCGGCCCGACCCCAGCACCGAGTTGCCAAGCACGCCTTCGCGCCGGGCGATCTCGATGGCTTTCTCCATCGTTCTGATGGCGTGGGGATATTCCGAGCGGGTGTAAATGAAACCCTTCGTCGCCCCGACCGCAAGCCCGGCAATGGCCATGCCCTCGATCAGCACGAAGGGGTCACCCTCCATGATCATGCGATCGGCAAAGGTGCCACTGTCGCCCTCATCGGCGTTGCAGACGATATATTTCTGGTCGGCCATGGCATCGGCGACGGTCTTCCATTTAATGCCCGTCGGGAAACCCGCGCCGCCGCGCCCGCGAAGGCCGCTTTCCGTTACCTGGCCGACGATCTCGGCAGGCGCCATCGAAACGGCCTTCTCCAGCCCTTTCATGCCCTGATAGGTGCGGTAATCCTCAAGCGACAGCGGATCGGTCACGCCGCAGCGCGCAAACGTCAGGCGCGTCTGGCTTTTCAGGAACGAAATATCCTTGGTAGGCCCAAGACAGAGCGCATGATCGCCACCATCAAGAAAACCGGCGTCGAAAAGGGCGGAAACATCAGAAGCCTTGACCGGGCCATAGGCGATACGGCCGTGATCGGTGCGAACCTCCACCAAGACTTCCAGCCAGAGCAGGCCACGCGAACCGTTGCGCACGATGTGCACATCATGGCCTCGGGCGGCCGCTTCGCTCCGGATGCCTTCGGCAACGCGATCTGCACCGACAGCCAAAGCGGCGGAATCGCACGGTACGAAAACGGTGATGCTCATCGGCGCGCCTCCGCCAGAATGTCGCCAAGACAGTGCTCGTCTACCCTTGCATAAACATCGCCGTCCAGCATCAGGGCCGGCGCCTGGGCGCAGAGCCCGAGACAGAAGACCGGCTCAAGCGTGACCGAGCCATCCGCAGCCGTCTCGTGCCAGTCAAGACCGAGCTTTTGTCTGATGGTATTGTTGAGAGACTCGCCGCCCATCGACTGGCAAGCCTCTGCCCGACAGAGCTTCAGGACATGGCGTCCACCGGGATGATCACGGAAGTCAGGATAAAAACTGACGACGCCATGCACTTCGGCCCGCGAGACATTGAGGGCCAAGGCAATGACCTGCTTGGCGCTTTCAGGCACATAACCGAAATCCTCCTGCACCCTGTGCAGAATGGGCAGCATCGGCCCTTCCAGATGCAGACAGTCTTCGATGATGGCGGAAACACGGGCCGCCTCATCCACGGCCACCGCACGAATATTCATAAGGCCAGTCCTCCCAAACCGACTTGGGGCAGATGGTTCGAACGGAGGACCTCCACATCCTGACCCGTTACGTCGCACCCGCCTGATGCCGGAAAGAATGGCTAGCTGATCCAGATCAGGTCAATAACGCCTTTCCGTCAGTCGATAGGAAATTTCTATCAAAAACGGAGGCGGCGGCGCGCAATCGCGCCTCGTGCAGCAATGCCGATACGAGCGGCGTATGCGGTTCGCGATAGGTCGCAATCAGTCCGACCAGATGTTCCGCATCCGGCTCGGTGATGGGGATCATTCGTATCTGTTTTGGAAAACCAAATGATTCCGCGATGTTACGCGGCATTATCGAAGCCCATTGACCCGTGCGAATATGGGAAAAAAGCACGATCATTGAATTGGATTCGAGCGTGGGCTTCGCCTCGACACCCGCTTCGGCCATGTGTTTGTTGATAATACGGCGGTTTTGCATGTCGGAAGTCAATAGACAAAGCCGAAGATCCGAGACCTGCTTCCAGGTCACGTTTTCCTGATCGGCAAGCGGCGTGCCGGCTGCTGCGATCAAATGATACCGCTCCGAATAAAGAGGAACCGTAGTGACCCGGCCAAGCGGCTCATTGTCCAGATAGCTGATTCCCGCATCGATCTCGAGATTTTCGATCTGGCTCAGAACCTGCAGCGAGGTGCGGGAGGTGACCGAGAACGTGACCGCCGGATGGCGCGCCTGAAACGGCTCGGTAAGACGCGGCACCATGGCAAGGGCGGTGGGGATGACGGCAAGGCGGATATGACCGGCAAGACCTTTGCGCGCCGCCCGCATTTCCTCCCGCATGGTGCGTGTATCGGCAACGATGCGCCTTGCCCATTCCAGAACCCGCTGGCCTTCCGGCGTCAGGCCCTGATACCGCGCCGCGCGCACGACAAGCACGACGCCGAGCTGATCCTCGAGTTGCCGGATGGCCGCAGAAAGCGTTGGCTGCGAAACGCCACACTCCTCCGCCGCCCGCCCGAAGTGCTCGGCACGCGCAAGCGCGATGAAAAACTCCAGCTTGTCGATCATCCTGCCTCCCGTAACACGCGTCGCTGTGTAGGACGGCGTGCACGGCGACACTAACGTGAGGTGAGCCCCGTCGCAAATCCAGTCGCAGCGAAAGACCGCCGGATTGCGACACGTCTCCTTGAGTTTGCTGCAACACTTGCCTCAACCATGCGTTATAACCCGCACGGGGATTAACATGCCGGGGGCAATATGGACGAGCACGCAGACATTCCGAAGATCAACCGGCTTGTGTTGCAAAATCTGATCGCCGGGTTGAGCGACGGATTGATCCTGGTCGAAAAGGACGGAACGATTGCCTGGGCAAACAGGGCGGCACTTCGTATGCACCGGATCGAGGTGCTCACGGATCTGGGAGAGGATGCAGCGGCCTACAGGCGCAATTTTACGCTTCGTTATCGCAACAACCATCTGCTCGAGGAGGGACAATATCCGCTCGAGCGTCTTCTGGCCGGCGATGATTTCGACGACGTGACGGTGGAAGTGTCGCCGAGCGGCAATGAAGAAGAGGAGTGCTGGGTCCATACGATACGTGGCCTGGTTCTTGAGGATGCCGGTGCCAGGCCCGACGTTCTCGTCCTCATCATCCGGGATGAAACACCCCGTTTTGAGGCCGAAGCGCGCTTTGAAAGCGCCTTTAACGCCAACCCCGCCCCGGGCCTGATCTGCCGGCTGGAAGACAAGCGTTTCATCCGCGTTAATCAGGGCTTTCTTGAAATGACCGGCTTCACACGTGAGGAGATTATCGGCGTGAGCGTCGAGGAGCTTGGACTGTTTTCCGAATGCGACACCGGTGAGGACGCGCTGAAGCGGCTGCATGAAGGCAGGATCATCCGCCAGCGGGAGGCGCTTATCCCCATACCGGGAGGCGACAGACTGGTGATCGTCGCTGGCGAAACCATCGCGGTTGCCGAGGAGCCCTGCATGCTCTTCACCTTCGCAGATCTTGACGGGCGTCGCAGGGCGCAGAACGCGTTGCGCCAGAGCGAGGAACGGTTCTTCAAGTCTTTCCGTCTTTCACCCGCGCCGGCTGCCGTTTCGCGGCTGGAGGACTTCGTGCTGACTGAGGTCAACGACGCCTTCCTGCAACTATGCGGCCGCAAGGAGCCGGAGGTGGTGGGCAAAACCGCTGGCGAATTGCGGCTTTGGGAAGACGTGGCGGCACGCCGGGATATAGAGAAACGGCTGAAGGACAACATCCCCATCCGCAATGAAAACATGCGCATGAAGCTGAGCGATGGCGGCGCTGCCGAATGCATCGTTTCTGCCGAACGCGCCGAGATCAACGACCAGCAATGCGTCATCTGGGCGATACAGGACGTGACCGAACGCAGACGCTCGGAAAATGAACTGATCGAGGCGATCGAAAGCGTGATGACCGATACTTCCTGGTTCAGCAGGACGGTCGTCGAAAGACTGGCAGGGCTGCGCCAGAATGCGCGCAGCACGACGCCGTCCGCATCGCTGAAGGACCTGACGGATCGCGAGGAAGAAATCCTGTCGCTTATCTGTGACGGTTGCAGCGACAGGGAAATGAGCGACAGGCTTCATCTTTCCAAGCACACCATTCGTAATCATATCGCGTCACTTTATGGCAAGATCGGCGTGAACCGCCGTACTGCAGCGGTCATCTGGGCACGCGAACGGGGCTTTTCCGGCCGCAGAGAAAAATAGCGGCCTGCTTTAGCAAAAATAGGTCACTTTATACCAGTTCAACTAGTAGAAAATGCTCTGCTTCAGGCCATTGCGCCGCACTACCTTCACATCATGCCGTTGTCAGCAGCGGCAGTATCCAACGATGGAAGGAGTGCATCATGGACAAAAACCGTATCGAAGGCATTGCCCGCCAGGCCAAGGGAACCATCAAGGAAGCGGCCGGAAAGATTACCGGCAATGGGCAACTTGAAGCGGAAGGCAAGGCAGAAAAAGTCGCCGGCCACGCACAGGAGAAACTTGGCCGGGCGAAAGACGCCATCACCAAAGCATTAAAGTGATCTACCGATTGTTCAGGGCGGGAGGTTTCACGATGATGCTTTCATGGGACGCAAACACGGCACCGGGCTGCAATCCGCAGGAAATCAGCCTGTGCGCCGCGTTGCAGGCATTGATCGCCTATGCGGACGGGCAGGAAAACAGCAGCATCTCCGTCAGTTCCTCTGATGGGTGCATTGTCCTCACAGGCGAAGTTGAAACACTCTCTGCCTTCGAACGTGCGGTCATCATCGCCGAATGCTTCGCATCGCGACCCATCATCGCCGATCTGGCGATCCGCCAGCGCCCGTCGATCAGGCTGGACGCGGCCTCCCCGCGCCTCCACCTCGCCAACAATAACAGGAGTGATAAACAATGAAGAAGTTCGTTCTCGCAACCGCCATCGCAACCCTTGCGTTTGCACCGCTCGCCTCGGCCGAAACCAAGCACAACTCGAAGCGCGCGACTGAAACCGTCCAGAAGGAACGTGTCGGGACCTTGTCCTGCGAAATCGCAGGTGGGGTCGGCCTTGTGATCGGTTCCAGCAAAACCGTCGATTGCCAGTTTCGCCAGCGTTCCGGCAAGACCGAGCGCTACACCGGCACCATCGGTAAGCTGGGTCTCGATATCGGCGTGACGGGCAAGACCTATATGAGCTGGATCGTGTTCAACACGGCGGCGAGCCGCATCGGCGACGGCGCGCTTGGCGGCGAATATGTTGGCGCTTCCGCCGCCGCCTCGGTCGGCATCGGTATTGGCGCAAACGCCCTGATCGGCGGCAACGCCAAGAATTTCGCGCTTCAGCCGATCAGCGCCGAGGTCGGCACGGGTGTAAACATTGCAGCGGGCGTATCACGCCTGCAATTGAAGCACGCCCGCTAATTAAGGCTGCAAACAGTGCGGTTTCGGGCATCCACATTGCCCGAAACCGTATGCTGTCCCTTGCTCAGGCAACCAGCATGGCTTCCTTGATGCGCGGATAATCATAGGCATTGACCTTCGAGGTCACGTAACCCGCCCCCACCAGCGCCTCGGCGAGTTTCACCGCTGCCGTAACCCCATCGATAACAGGCACGCCGGTTGCCTCGCGCAGCCTGTCGCACAGAGCCGACATGCCGGCGCATCCAAGAATGATCGCTTCCGCCGCATCCTCCTTTTTGGCCGCTTCGATTTCGCGGATCAGCATCAATTCGGCAGCGAGCGGATCTTCTTCGAGACCAAGAACCGGCAGATTGATGGCGCGGACCCTGCGGCAATGCCGCTCCGCCCCATAGTTGCCGACTAGGTCCTCGATGATGGGGATCGAACGCGGCAGGGTGGTGATGATGGAAAATCGGCGGCTAATCGTCATGGCCACCTGAATGGCGGCCTGGCAGATGCCGATGACCGGCCCGCGCGCCACTTCGCGGGCGGCATGCAGCCCCGGATCGTCAAAGCAGGCGATGACATAGGCGTTAACGCCCAGCTGTTCGCCCTTGCGGATTTCCTGCAGCAGGCCCGGAACAGCCAGCGCCTCATCCGCCCCACCTTCGATACTCACGGGCGTATCGGCGGGATTTGCAGCGGAAATTTTCGTATCCATGTGTTTGACGCGCAAGGCACTGTCGAGCGCCTTCGCCGTCATCGAGGCCGTAGAGTTCGGGTTGATCAGGCGAATATGCATCTGGGTAAGCCTTTCAGGACCTTCACGCGCCATCTGGCTTGATGAAGTCAGTAATCGCAGGCGCCTTGAGGACGAACTGGCGGTCCGAAGTAATGTAATTGTCGGCGTGAAGGCGTGCGATCGGCTGGTAGCGATCCGGATCGACATAACGCCCCTCTTCATCGAGGCAATCCTTGTGCACATGCATATGCACGACCTCACCCAGAACCAGCGTGCGGCGCGGATAATCGATCAGACGCTCCACCCGGCACTCAAAGGCGCAGGGTGATTCCGCCGCAAAGCTTGCATCGATCTTGCTGCACGGGGTCGCGGTCAGCCGCGCCATGGAAAGTTCGTCCACCTCGCTGTCGAAGCCGAGGCCGCAGACGAGCATCTGTTCCGACAGGGCCATATCCACCATGTTGATGACGAATTCGCCGGTACGGCGAATATTGACCATCGTGTCCTTCTCCTCACCCGTCACACGCGGCTGGATACCGAGGACGACGATCGGCGGATCATGGGAAAAAACGTTGAAAAAGCTCATCGGCGCCGCATTGTTGTGGCCGGCAGCCGAACGCGTCGTGACGAGTGCTATCGGCCGGGGACCGATAAAATTCGTCAGCAGACGATAACGGCTCTGCGGTTCGAGCGTGGTGAAGTCGAATTCCATGACAACTGCCCTGTTTATAGTACACAATATTATTTCAGATTGTTGACAATCTTGCAACCAAAACTGTGTTGAAACGGTTGACTTTTTCCACCGCATCACGCTTCTCTAGCCGTAATGGAGAGTGAACCCGATGACCGAACAAAACGGCCAGTCCACGCAGCAAATTGTCGAGAAAGTCTGGCTGTCGATCGCTGAACGACGGCTTCGCCCGGGCGTGCAGCTGAAGGAGGAGCAGCTCGCCACCATTTTCGGCGTCAGCCGCGCGCGCATCCGCCAGGCGCTTTCCGTGCTGGAGCGCGACGGACTCGTCACCATCGTTCCCAATCGCGGCGCCTTCGTTTCCAAACCGTCGGTCGAAGAGGCGCGAGACGTGTTCTTCGTGCGCCGCACGGTAGAACAATGCGTCGTTGAGCGACTGTGCAAATCGGCCACCAAGGCTGATCTGAAACGGCTTCGCGACCATGTCGAAAAGGAGCGCGTGGCCAATGCTCACAATATCACCACCGACATCATCAAGCTTTCCGGCGGCTTCCACCTGCTGCTTGCGGAAACGGTCGGTTCCGATTTCCTGTTCACCACCATGCGCGACCTCATTTCCCGTTCCTCCCTCATCACTGCCGTTTACCGTAACACGGACCGCTTCAACTGCGGGCCTGACGAGCACGCGGAAATTGTCGATGCGATCGCCAATAATGATCCGTCGAGAGCCACACATCTGATGACCCATCACCTCGAACATGTGGAAGCGGAACTCGACCTCAGCGAAATCCGCGACCTTTCCCATGATCTGCGGGCAGCACTCGCCTGACCCTGCGGATCAGGCGCGCTCCCGTTCCTGCGTCAACACCTCTTCATCCTCCACCAGATGACATGCAACGCGTGTGCCGCCGGCAAGCGTGCGCACCTGCGGCACTTCCGCCGAACAGCGGGCCGTTGCCAGCGGGCAGCGCGGATGGAAGGTGCAGCCCGAAGGCGGCCTGAGCGGGCTTGGGACTTCACCTGCCACCAGTTCCCGGTCGCGGCGCGGCGCCTCGATATTGGGAATGGTCTGCAGCAAAAGCTGCGTATAGGGGTGGCGCGGGCGGGCGAACAGCTCCTCCGTATCGCCCTCCTCCACGATGCGGCCGAGATACATCACCGCGATACGGTCCGACATGTGGCGGACCACGCTCATATCATGGCTGATGAACAGATAGGTGAGCCCCAGCTCGTCCTGCAGCCGCCGCATCAGGTTCAGCACCTGCGCCTGCACCGACACGTCAAGCGCGGATGTCGGTTCGTCGCAGACCAGAAACTCCGGCTCGCTTGCCAGGGCGCGGGCAATCGAAATGCGCTGGCGCTGGCCACCGGAAAATTCATGCGGGAATTTCTCGCCGTCGGAGGCGGAGAGGCCGACCGTTCGCAGCAATTCTTCCACCCTTTCCATTGTCTCAGCACGGGTGGCGCGCAGTTTCAGTTCCCGGATCGGCTCTGCAATGATGTTCTTCACCCGCCAGCGCGGATTAAGCGAGGCATAAGGATCCTGAAAGATCATCTGCGCTGAAAGCGGCGCACCCTTTCGTCCCTTGGCAAAGCGGAACTCACCGGCGCTCGGCCGGAACAGCCCCGTCACCAGCCGCGCAACCGTGGACTTGCCGCAGCCGCTTTCGCCGACGATGCTGAGACAGCCGCCGGATGGCACGGTGAAGTCGATGTCGTTGACGGCCTGCACAAATAGACGGGGCTTGCGCTCTATGACGCGGTTGAGCCATGGGGCGGAAACATCGAAGGTCTTGGTCAGGCCCTTCACCGTCAGTGCGGGCGTTTTTGTCACCGGGGCTTTCATGCTGTTCCTCCTGCATTCATCCAGCAGGCGCTTGCGCTGTTGCCCTGCGTTTCCAGTTCCGGGCGCTCGCGAAGACAGCGGGGGCCTGCAAAGCCACAACGCGGATTGAAGGCGCAGCCCGGGGGGATCGCATCAAGACGCGGCATCGCCCCGTCGATCTGGTTGAGCCGCTCCACCCGCGCGCCGAGCGAGGGGATGGAGGCCATCAGGCCCTGCGTATAGGGATGTTTCGGCGCATGCAGAACCTGCTCGACCGGCCCGACCTCGATAAGCCTGCCGGCATAAAGCACGGCGACGCGATCAGCAGCTTCGGCGATGACGCCCATATCATGCGTGACCAGCATGACGGCCGTCTGCTTCTCCTTGCACAGCCTGCGCAGCAGCGAGATGATCTGCGCCTGAATGGATACGTCAAGCGCCGTGGTCGGCTCGTCGGCAATGATGAGCTTCGGCGAGGCCGCCAGCGCCAGGGCGATGACGACACGCTGGCGCATGCCACCTGAGAACTGATGCGGATAATGATCAATGCGGTCTTCCGGAGACGGAATGCCGACATCCTTCAAAAGTTGAACCGCCCGCCCCCGCGCCTCTTTTTTATTGAGCGGCAGATGCTGGCGGATCGTTTCGACCAGCTGAGCGCCCACCGTAAAGAGTGGGTTGAGAGAGGTGAGCGGATCTTGGAAAATCGCACCGATTTCGCGGCCGCGAATGCTCTCCATCGCCCTGTCGTCCAACTTGTCGATACGCCGCGACCCAAGCCATATTTCGCCTTCGGCGATGCGGCCGGGCTTTTCCAGCAAGCCCTGTATCGCAAGCCCGGTCATGGATTTTCCGGCACCGGATTCGCCCACAACACCTAGGATTTCGCCGGGGCGGATCGACAGGCTGATATCCGAAAGGGCCGTCACCGTGCCTCTGCGGCCCGGAAACTCGACTTTCAGATTGCGAACATCGATAACCGACTGGTTCATGTTATCCATTGGCGTCAACCTCCACCGGGTAGCTCGGGGGGAAAATTTCCGAAACGGGCGGATTGGCCCAGCTTCGTTCGGGATATTTCGCAATCAGCCCATCGAACTGCGCCTGCGCCTGAACGCGGGCTTGCTCCATGTCGATATTCGCGACCTGCCTTGAGCGCATCGACAGGCGGCCATCAACGAAGACCGCACGTGTGATCTTGCCGGAACCGCCGGTAACGATGGTCGTAATCGGATCGACGCTCGGCGCCATGACGGTATCATCGAGATCGAAGACCGCGATATCGGCGCGGGCGCCCTTTGAGAGATGTCCTAGATCGGACCGACCCAGCGCCGTTGCGCCACCGATTGTGGCGGCGTCGAACAGATCGGCCGAGCGGACCCTGTCGGGAGCACCGTCGCTGATGCGGCAGGTGATGAGCCCGACCAGAAGGTTCATCAGCATGTCGGCCGGTGCCGTGTCCGTGCCCATCGCGATGTTGATGCCACGCTGCCGGCACGACGAAAACGACGACAGCTTGCTGCCGCCTCTGGCCGACACCAGCGGACAGTGGACGATGGAAACGCCATTTTCAGCGTAGAGCGCCAGATCTTCGTCCGTCGCATTGGTGGCGTGCGGCGCGACAAGGCGGTCGCTGAGGAGACCGGCCTTGGCCAGCCACACGGGCGCAGTGGAGCCATGAAGGCTGCGGACGGTATCGACCTCCATCGTGCCCTGCGCCATGTGCAGACGGAACTTGCATCCAAGATCACGAGCGGCCGCATCGGTTCTTTGCAACAGGGCGAGCGTCGATGTCTCGACCCGATCCGGCGCGAGCATGCCGCGCACGAGATCACCATGCCGTCCGCTCTGTCTTTCGATAAAGGACACCGCATCCTTCAGCCCCTGAAAGCCGCGCTCTTCGTCAAAAACAGGCACCATGCGCCCCGGCTCTTCCAGCACCATGCCGCCGGAGCGGTATGCGGGGCTGAGATAGACGCGCAGGCCAAGTTCGCCGGCAGCATCGGCCGCAGCCTCGAATTCGGCAACGGTTTCGCCCCATTGCCGGTAAAACAGGGAAGCGATGGGCGCAGCCGTGGTAATGCCGTTGAGAAGCAGCTGGCCGAAAGCAAAACGCTTCTGGAAGGCCAGCTCCTCCCCGGAATACATCTCGTAGGGACCCGCCTCGACATAAGATCGCGGCCAGACCCGGCCCTTGGCCCAGCCGGGGTAATGATCGATCCCCAGGATCGTCGTATCGAGGTCGGAGAGCGCATCGAGATCGATCAGGCCGGGGCTGATGAGGGCATTGCCGAAATCGACGCGACGGGCGACCTCGCCCGGAAAACCGTGCCCGACGAACAGAATCTCACCATTCTCGAAGACCACCTCGCCGTTTTTCAAGAGCCGGTGTGATCCGTCCTTGTGTCCGACAACCCAGCTTGCAGTAAGCAGCGTGCGGCCCGACGGACGTTCGCCAAGCGCGAGAGATTGCAAAGCGGCACTCATCACGGCGCCTCCACGATGGCTTTGCCGTTTCTGGCGGTAACGCGGCCGCCTTTGACGACGAGCGGCCGGGGCGCAATATCAACAACGGCATGGGCGAGCGTTTCGCCCATAAGCAGCGTGAAGTCTGCGGCGCAGCCTTCCGAGAGGCCATAATCGCCAAGCCCCATGACATCGGCTCCGCCCTGCGAAACCACATGCAGCACATGGGCAAGTTCGATATCCGAGCGAAGGCCGTTCTTCATACCGATGATCTTTGCCCGGTCGAGCATATCCGGCTGACCCCATGGACCCCAGGTATCGCGAATGCCGTCACAACCGCCGCCCACACGCACACCCGCCTCCTTCAGCCGCATGATCGACGGCACATTTGCCGAAGGCGCACCGGTCGTCAGGATCGCCACGTCGAGCCTTGCGATCTCTTCAATCAGCTTGCCGACCCGCAGGTAATCATTCATTCCAAGTGCAAAGGCATGGCTGATAGCGACCTTGCCTTCCATGCCGTTGGCCCGGATACGCTCGAAGATCAGCTCCATGGTGAAGGCGCCAAGATCGGCTGCCTCATGCAGATGGATGTCGATCGGCACGCCGTGCTTGACCGCAAGCGCAAAGAGAATATCCAGCTGGCCCTTTGGATCGCGGTCGATGCCGCAGGGATCGATGCCGCCAAGCACTTCGCAGCCCTGTTTCAGGGCCTCGTCCATAAGCTCCACGGTGCCGGGCATGACCATGACGCCGGATTGCGGGAAGGCGACGACTTCGATGTCGATGACGCCCTTCAGCTTCTCGCGGGTCTCCCAGATGCCCTCCACGAGCGTCAGGCCATGGGTCGGGTCAATATCAACGTGGCTGCGAATATGGGTGCCGCCATTGGCCGCAAGGCCGATGGCGTGGCGCATGGACTGGCGGTGAGGATCGATGCCGATCTGTGTCCGGTTTTCGCGTTCAAAGTCGATCCGCTGGCGCAGGATCGCGGCGCGATTATTGACATGCCAGGGCATGCCCCATGTCGTCTTGTCGAGATGGGTATGGGCATCGATAAGGCCGGGAACGACAATCGCGCCATTCCCCTCCTCGACCGGCATGCCCGGCTCGGCCTCGAACTTTCCGAAACCGGCTATCTTTCCCTGCCTGATCAGAATGTCGCAGGTATCGCCCGCCATGGGCCTGATGTTGCGGAGCAGAAGATCGTGCATGGAACTCACCTCAGTTTCGGATTGAGCGCATCGCGCAGCCAGTCACCCAGAAGGTTGACGGTGACGACGAGCAGACAGAGCTGGAAAACGGGAAACAATACGATCCACCACGAACCCGAGAACAGGAACTGATTGCCGATACGGATCAGCGTTCCGAGTGAAGGCTGGCTGGGCGGCATGCCGATGCCGAGGAAGGACAGCGTCGCTTCGGTGAGGATCGCCATGCCGAAATTGAGCGTGGCGGCAACCATGATCGGTGTGAGCGTATTGGGCAGGATATGGTTGGCCATGATGCGACGGGCGGGAACGCCGATGAGTTTGGCCGCCTGCACATAATCCTTGCCGGTTTCGACGATGGCCTGGGCGCGCACGGTGCGCGCATATTGCACCCAGGCGGAAAGGGCGATGGCGAAAATCAGCACGGCGGATGCCCCCACCTCGCGCAGACTGTCCGGCAACATCTGCCGCACCACCGTCGAGACGAGGATGGCCACCAGAATTGTCGGGATGGAGAGCGTGATGTCGCCGATCCGCATCAGGAGGTTATCGGCAAAGCCGCCGAAGTAACCAGCGACCAGCCCGGCCGTCATGCCGATGACCAGCGACAGCGCCACGGAAGCGACACCGATGACGATCGATATGCGTGTGCCGTAAAGAATGGCGGAGAGCATGTCCCGCCCCTGCGTATCCGTGCCAAGCAGATAGGGCCATTCGCCGCCTTCCTGCCAGACCGGCGGCAACTCGGCCTTCCACATGTCCAGCGAAGCGCCATCATAGGGGTTTTGCGGCGCGATCAGCGGCGCGAATATGGCAGCGAGGATCAGGATTGAGAGGACCAGCGCGCTGATTTTCGCCGATCTGCTGCGACTGAAGGACCAGTAGAGATCGCTGTCGCGCATGCGGCTGAAAAGCGACCGGCGGGCGGGTTTTGCCATTTGTGGAAGGTCTGTCATGAAACCGGCTCCCTTCGGTTAACGCGCGGTGCGCAGACGCGGATCGATCACCGCATAGGCAATGTCGACGAACGTGTTGAGAACAACGAAGATGAAGGAAATGATGCAGAGATAGGCCGCCATGACGGGAATATCGAGAAACGTCACCGCCTGTATGAACAGCATGCCCATGCCCGGCCACTGGAAGACCGTTTCCGTAATCAGCGCGAAGGCGATGAGCGAGCCGACATTCATCGTCGTCAGCGTCACGACAGGCATGAGACAGTTGCGAAGCGCATGGCGGAAGTAGATGCGCCAGCGGGGAATGCCACGGGCACGCGCAAACTTCACGAAATCGGATCGCAACACCTCCAGCATCTCGGCGCGGACCAGACGCATGACGAGCGTGATCTGATAAAGCGAAAGCGCAATGGCCGGCAGAATGATGGCCGCACGCCCGGAGGAGGTCAGCAACCCGGTGGACCACCAGCCGATCTGCACCACATCTCCCCGACCGAAGGCCGGCGCCCAGCCGAGCGACACCGAAAAGACGAGAATGAGCAGAATGCCAACGACGAAACTCGGCAGCGAAACGCCGACGATCGACAGGAATTGCAGGCCCTCCGTATACCACTTGCCACGCCTGATTGCCGTCAGCACCCCAAGCGGCAGACCGACGACCAGCGAAAGGACAGTGGCGACGAGAACAAGCTCCAGCGTTGCCGGAAACCTCTCCGCTATCAGCGGCAGCACCTGCTGGCCGTTGCGATAGGAAACGCCGAAATTGCCCTCTGCCGCATCTTTGACAAACCGCAGATATTGCGTCGGCAGGCTGTCATTGAGGCCGAGGCGCTCACGTAGGGCCGCCCGATCCTCCTGCGAGGTCTGTTCGCCGACCATCAGCTCAACGGGATCACCCGCGAGCCGGAAAATGAGAAATGCGATAAGCGCGACGGAAAGCATGACGAGCACGGCATTTCCCAAACGCTTGATGATGAAAACCAGCATGGTTACCTCTCGGATGCGAACCCGCGCCACAAGGCGTGCCAGGTTCGACCATTCTCTTCCAGAGACAGGGCAGAGCTTTCGCAACGATGCGACGATGCCTGGCGCATGAGCCTGTCACATTGTCGACAATTGCACCGGCGGAGGATCGCATTTCGTCCGTCCCTTCCGTGAGCATCACGGTTTCAACGGCTGAGGCAAACTGCGCCGGAAAAGGCTGGAAAGGCGTTCGGCGACAGGCCGACGCCCTTCCAGCGTTCTGCATTATTTGTCGAGCTGTGTCAGCCAGTGACGCGGCTTGTTATCGGCACGGAAATCGACGCTCTTGACCTTTCCGAGCATGGCCCATGCAATAGGTTGCTGATGCAGCGGAACAAGCATGGTTTCATCCTTGGCGATTTTCAAAGCGGCTTCTTCAAGCGCGAGACGTTTGGTGTTGTCCTGCTCCTGTGCCGCCTCTCCCACCAGCTTGTCGATTTCGGGGTTCGACCAGCCGCCATAATTGGAGACGCCCATCGCACCCTTGCGGGTCGACAGGATCTGCGACAGGAACGAGAAGGCATCAAGCGTCGGCTCGTTCGCCCAGCTGAGGTTGAAAACATCGGCCTTGCCGCCGTTGCGCTTGGGCGACTGCACGGAGCGCGGGGCAATGTCGATCGTCGGCTGGAAACCGCCGCGCTTCAGCATGTTGGCAACGCCGGAGCAGATATCTTCCTCGTTGATGCTTTCATCGTTCATGCAGGTGTAGGTGAAAGCGAGGTTCTTCATCCCCGCATCGGCAAGCAGCTTCTGCGCTTTTGCCGGATCGGCGGGTTCATAGGTATCGAGCGACTTGGCATAACCCGCGATTTCGGGCGCGATGAGCGAACCGGAAGGCCTTGCAAGGCCGCGCATGACCTTCTTGTTGATGAGATCGCGATCAAGCGACGCCTCGAATGCCTGACGCACACGCAGGTCGTTAAACGGGTTGGGCTTGCCGTCTTCCAGCTTTTCACGACGGTTGAAACCGATGAACAGCGTGCGCAGTTCGGTGCGCTTCTTCACCGTGATATTGGCCGAGGTTTCAAGCCGCGGCAGGTCCTGGATCGGCGCGGAATCGATCAGGTCTATCTCGCCGGAAAGCAGCGCTGCAACACGTGTCGCGGCAGAGGCGATCGGGACGAATTCGATACGGTCGAGATTGTGCTTTTTCTGATCCCACCAGCCGTCATTGGCGACGAGAACCGTCTTGCTATCGGGCACACGGCTTTCGAGCTTGAACGGCCCGGTGCCATTGGTGTGCATCGTCGTATAACCGTCGACCTTGGAGGCGAAATCGGTCGGCTTCTCGCTATTGTTATCTTTCAACCACTTGGCGTTGAAAATGAAGATATTGGTGATGTCGTTCAGGAAAAGCGAGGTCGGCGCGCTGACGTCGAGATCGACAGTGTAATCATCGACCTTCTTGACCCCGGCAAAGACCGGAATATTGCCGCGCAATGGCGAGGTGGCATCTGAAGCGCGCGTGAAGGACGCGACCACATCATCAGCGGTGAAATCCGAGCCGTCATGGAACTTCACGCCCTTGCGCAGGGTAAAGCGCCAGGTCTTTCCATCAACGAGCTTCCACTCCGTCGCCAGCGCCGGTTCGATCTTGAAGTCCGGCCCGTAACGGACAAGCCCTTCATAGATGTGATTGAGGAAAGCAAGGTTGGAGGTGGAAGGCACCGAATACGGATCGAGCGAATAAAGATCGGCGCGGCTACCCCAGCGAAGGGTCTCTGCGCTTGCGGGAGCGGCAATGGCGGCGGCGGCCATGGCGGCCAAGACAAAACTTCTAATTCGGGACATTTGATCCCCCCTTTTTATAGGTCGTTGGAAAGCCGGCAGGCGGCTGAGCAAGCGGAGTATTGTTTTGCCCGGCCTTATTGTCAATAATATTGTTGACAATTATCGTATTCAAAATTGTGAATTTCTGGATACTGACTACAAACATATGGGAGAAGGCAAATGGGAAGTTATCTGCTGCTGCACGGCACGATCGTCACCGTGGATCGCGAAAGACGGATTATCGAGGATGGCGGCCTTGCCATTCAGGATGATCGTATCGTTGATATAGGCACGGCCGGGGAGCTTGCGTCACGTCACCCCGACAAGCAGATCATCGACTGCCGGGGAAAACTCATCATTCCCGGCCTGATCGATGCGCATGGCCATGCCGGGCATGCGCTGATCCGCAGCATTGCCGCCGATACCAATGCCATGTGGATGAAGGTCGTGACGCCGACCTATTATCATTATGTCACCCGCGATTACTGGTACGCCGACGGTCTGGTCTCCGGCATTGAGCGGTTACGCGCCGGCGTGACGACCGGTGCCAGCATCATCACCTCGATGCCGCGCGCCGACGACCCCGTCTTTGCCATCAACCACGCCCGCGCCTATGAGGAGATCGGCCTTCGCGAAATCATCTGTGTCGGCCCTTCCGGCCTGCCATGGCCGCACCCCGTTACCCGATGGGAGAGCGGTTCGCCGGAGCGCCGCCATATCAGCTTCGAAGAGATGATAGAGGGCAGCGAGGCAACCATCGAGGCCCTGAACGGCAGGGCGGATGGCCGCATCAGCGTGTTCCTCACACCTTTCACCATCGTTCCATCAGTTGAGCCCTCCAATGCCTCGACGCCCGATCAGGCGGTGAAACTGACGGAAAATGACCGGATGCAAGCGCGGAGGATCCGTGAAACGGCACGAAAGACCGGTGTCAGGCTGCATTCGGATGCTTTTGCCGGACAGATCCGCATGGCGTATCAGGACAAGGAAAATGCGCTGCTTGGCCCTGATATCCATCTCCAGCATTGCTGGGGCATCTCGCATGACGAGATCGACATTCTGGCCGAAACCGGAACTCGCGTTACCCACGCTCCGCCCGGCCGGGCGACGCCAATCATGGAAATGATGTCGAAAGGCATTCGTGTTGCCATCACCACCGACGGCGCGGC
Organism: Agrobacterium burrii; assembly: GCF_017313405.1. Taxonomy (NCBI): domain Bacteria; kingdom Pseudomonadati; phylum Pseudomonadota; class Alphaproteobacteria; order Hyphomicrobiales; family Rhizobiaceae; genus Agrobacterium; species Agrobacterium burrii. The sequence goes on along the minus strand of NZ_JAFLNA010000014.1, from coordinate 10,531 downwards.
CCCCAGCCGCCATTTCGACATGTTGCAGACGGCGCGTCTGGCGCAATTCACCCAGCATCTGCTGCACAACCATGATCGTTACCTGCTGCCGCCCGGCAAGATATTCGAAATGATCACCATCGACGCCGCCCATGCCATCGGCATGGAGGACGAGATCGGTTCGCTGGAAATCGGCAAAAAGGCCGACGTCGTCATCATCGACATGCGCAAACCGCATCTGATGCCGATGTGGATGCCGGTGCATCGGCTGGTGCATCAGGTGCTGGGCAGCGATGTCGATACTGTTTTCGTCGATGGCAGGATGTTGATGGAAAACGGCCGGGTTCTGACAACCGACGTAGATGCCGCGCTCAACTTCGGCCAGGAAGAAGCGCTGGCCCTCGCCGCCCGCGCCGGTCTCGAAGCGCACATGCACGACCCGGGCTGGGGCCGCCTGTTGCGGACCTTCGACGAACCCGTCCACCCTCCCCGACCACCGGAGCCGGCGGCTCACGGGCAACAGAGCGGTACTGACCAGGAAGATGGTAATGGGCCGGCATCCTTCCGATAGCGGAAGTGAAATTGCCGGAGACCTTTTTTTGAAGAAAGAAAAACTCCCCGGCCTGGAGGGGTCCGGGGAGCAAACCTGACGTCATGTCAGGAACTTTGACTGGAGCTAGTGACTCACCCGCTCGGAAACGGGGTGGATCTGAGTTGTCTAACCCGGTTTAGGCTTTTTGGTTATGCAGGCTATTAGAACGAACGCTGCAGACGAACGAAACCGGTCCACTGGTCGCCGGCACCGCTGCCAACGCCGCTGCGAACGCTTTCGTTGCCATCAACGCTCTGGTAGTTAACCGAAACGAGCGTGGAGAGGCCGGAAGTGATCTTGTAGCCAACAGCTACACCAGCGCGCCAAGCATCGCGGTCGCCCGTGAACTTGCCATCCGTGCCAATATCCAGAGTACGGAAGTACTGAACGCCGGGGGTGATGGTCAGCTCTTTGGTAGCCTTGATCGCGTATTCAGCGGCAACGGACCACTCAGACTCTTCGTAATATGCGTTCGCACCCGATGCCCATACACCAGCGAGGCCGAAAGTACCCGGACCAACGTCGGCCGTTACGATCGCGCGGATCGCACCGTTTTCAGCGTCGGTGTCGTAACCGCCGAGCAAGTTAGCCTTAACGCCACCGAACTTACCGCCGAGAATCGCGCTGACGCCGACATTGTTGTCGCCCTGGCGGTTGAGGCTCGTCCAGTTGTTCTGGTTAACGCCGAGGTTGTTGCGCTGAATGGTCGTCGTGCTGCCCGATGTGGTGATCGAGTTACCGGCAATAACGCCTTCGAGTTCTTCAACAGCAACGCCGGCATAGAAGGAGCCAGCATCGTAGGTGTAGCGGATGGCGTTCAGGCGGGTCTGGTTGGAGCTGAGGTTATCAACTTCACCAGAGAGACCGTCATCCCACCAGTTGTAGTAGAAACCGACCTTCAGGCCGTTGATTTCAATGAAAGCCTGATCGAGAACGACGCCACGGCTGCTGTCCTGGTCGGCCTGACCGCGGAAACCGAAATAGCCGCGCAGAGGGCCGAACTCGGTGTCAGAGCGGGTGTCAACGTTGAACTGAGCGCGCGTGAACGAATCCCAGTCGGACGTGCCGGACTGGTCACGACCGAAGTCTGTCTGGAAACGAACGTAACCGTCGAACTTCAGGCAGGTTTCGGTGCCGGGGATGTAGAAGAAGCCGGTGCCGAAAGCGTCGCAAACGCGAACGTATTCCATGGCTTCCGGCTCAGCAGCGACGATAGCGTCAGCGGCCTGTGCGCCGGATACTGCTGCGAGAGCTGCAGCGGAGCCGATAAGAAGGCTCTTGATGTTCATTTGTAATCTCCAGTCAAAAATTTTTCAACGAATGCGCAAAACTGTGGGCTGGTCTTTCCCTGCCGCCCGCTTCTCTGCGCTGATTCAGCAAATGACAGAAAGTACGGCAGACTCGCAATTCAAATCGGCAGATTGCAAATACAATAAAAGTACACAAACGTATTAAGTAGTAAAATTACAACAGATCAATAGTTTAAAATATAATAATTTCATTTTTTATTTTCAAATAATAGAATTTATTACTTAATATAAATAGCCGATTATAATAATTTTATTTATTATAATAAATAAATCTATGTTGGCGCGAAGGGACAGTTACCCGACATCCTGACCCGGAACAATCACAAAGACGTTTGAGGTTGTTGTAATAAAAGGCACAGGCATCCGGCCGGAACAGTTTCGGCGACAGCTCAGATCAGGCCCGTCAAAAAAGGGCCACCAAGTGGGGTTTATTGCAGATTGCCGGCGGGGCCTGTCGGGAATGTCGTCATCTTCGCCAGCATGTCTTCAATCGCATTCGCCTGCACCGGGCGGCTGAAATAATAACCCTGCCCGTAGGGACAGCCGGCGGCGCGCAGAAACGCCGCCTGTTCGCTGGTCTCCACACCCTCGGCAATAACGTCGATATCCAGAGATCCCGCAAGCTGGATCATGATCGAGACGATGGCGCTGTCCTTGGTTTTTTCCGGCAAATGGGTGAGGAACGAGCGGTCTATCTTCATGCAGGACAAAGGGAAGGTCTTGAGCATGCCGAGGCAGGAATAACCGATGCCGAAATCGTCCAATGCGAGGCTGACGCCCATCTGCTTGATGGCGCGCATGATCCGCACGGATGTTTCGACGTCCTGGATGATGAGCGTCTCGGTGATTTCGATTTCCAGCAACGAGGGCGAAAGACCGGTTTCCTTCAGCGCCGACTGGATCTGCTCCACAAGCCCACCTTGAAACTGCCGGGGCGAGATATTGACCGCCATTTTAACGGGCGACAGGCCGGCCATGATCCAAGCCTGTGCCTGCTGGCAGGCTTTTTTCAGAATGCTTTCGCCAAGCTCCACGATAAGGCCTGTTTCTTCCGCAAGACCGATGAATTCCGACGGAGCCAGCAGACCCTCCACCGGGTGCTGCCAGCGCACCAGCGCCTCCACCCCGCTGATACGGCCGGTGAGAAGATCAACCTGCGGCTGGAAATGCAGGACAAACTCATCCCGCTCCACCGCCTTACGCAACTCCTCAATGCGGGTGAACTTCTTTCTCAGATCGTCCGCCATGCGCGGTGTGAAGGTGGCGATGCCATCCCGGCCATTATGTTTGGCCTCATACATGGCAAGGTCGGCGGCAGCGACGATTTCCGCCGTGGTTTCCCCGTGCTCGGGAAAAAACGCCATGCCGATGCTGCAGGTAACTTTGATATCGTAGTTGCCGATGCGCAGCGGCTGCGAAACCGCCGCCTGAATGCGCTGCAAACGGTCTTCGAAACCATGTTTCTGCTTTTCCAGAATGACGACGAATTCGTCGCCGCCCACCCTCAACACGAGATCATTTCGGCTGAGGCTGTGCGTTATGCGCTCCGCCGTCTTTGAAAGCAGCGCGTCGCCAACGCTATGGCCAAGCGTATCGTTGATCTGCTTGAAATTATCGAGATCGAGAAAACCGATGCCGACCTTCCGTTTTGCCTTCGCCGCCGCCGCCAATATTTCCGGCAGCCGCGTATCGAGAAAACGGCGATTTGGTAGCCGGGTCAACATGTCATGATCGGCCAGAAAGGCGATATGCGCGGCTGCACGTTTCCGGTCGATCGCCAGCCCCGCCATGCGGGCGGCAGCCCCGATGAATTCGATCAGCGCCGCATCCGGCTGGCGGCCCGCCAGCACGCACCAGACAAAGCCATGCGCCTTGCCCTCGCTGGCGGGAATGTCGAAACTGAAAGCCGTGCTGTCGGCTGGATAGGTAAGGCTCGCGGGATCGTTGGCGTTGGAAATAAGCGCCGTCAGGCCCGGATGCGGCACCAGCGCCGGCGAGGCATAAACGGACGGTTCTCCCGCCGCCGCCTCGAACACCCTGACAGCACAGGCAAGCCCGGTGGCAAGGTTTTCAATGGCCTTGACGAATTCCTCGAGAAAATCTTCGATCCGCGCCGCCGCGACGATCATTTCCAGAATGCGCGCCTGCGCCTGAAGCAGTCTTTCCGAGGCCTTCTTCTGGGTAATATCCCTGGAAGCGCCAACCACACCAATGATCTTGCCGGCCTCATCCTTCAGCGGCACTCGCGACATCATCAACCAACGGTCGATATCGCCACGCATGGCGGGTTCCTCATAGCCAAGATCTGGCTCTCCGGTGCGCATGACCCGCGCTTCGGTATCGGGAATGCCGGCGCGGCGCGCCACATCTCCATGAATGTCGCCATCGGTGAGCCCGATCAGCTCCTCGACACTTTCAAAGCCGTTCTCGGTAACGATGGCGCGATTGGCAAAAAGAAAACGGCCCTCCAGATCCTTGGCATAGATGAAATCCGGCACATGATTGATCATCGCTTCCAGAAGCACATGCCGGTCGGAGGGATTGGCGTTTTCAGTCGTTGCGGGAGGGGCAGATGGTGTAACGTCGCGCTTCATTCGCGACATCCGGTTCTGCTCGGGTGTCTTCGGGCCTTTGGAACGCACCTCTCCGCCTCATAGCTTTATAATGAAGCAGAATAGTAGGATTATACATATTATATAAATATGAACGGCGGACCTAGATTACCGGCGAATGGCTGCCCTTTTGCAGCCTAAACCAGGAACAGCCGAAAGCGCTATTCGAAACGGCGCGGATAAATGCCGCGCCGTCAGATTAAAGGCTTAGATAGAGGATATGTCAGACCACCGGGGTCGGCAGTTCCTTGCCCGCAAAATGCGCGTCGAGATTGGCAAGAACAAGATCGGCCATGGCGCGTCGCGTCTGGTGCGTGCCGCTGCCGACATGCGGGGCAAGCGTGACGTTGTCGAAGGCGAAAAGCGCTTCCGGCACACGTGGTTCATCCTCGAAGACGTCGAGGGCCGCACCACCGATCGTGCCGTTCGAAAGCGCCTCGACCAGCGCCTTCTCATCCACCAGCGAACCACGCGCGACGTTGACGAGCACGCCCTGTGGCCCAAGCGCTTTCAGCACACCTGCATTGACGATGTGGCGTGTTTCAGCGGTGGCAGCGGCGGCGATGATCAGCACGTCGCAATTGGCAGCCAGCGCCTCGATGCTGTCGTGATAGTCATAAGCGACATCGCGGCGGTTTCGTGCGGTATAGGAAATCCGCGCGTCAAAACCTTCGAGCCTCTTTGCGATTGCCTGACCGATGCGGCCTAGGCCGAAAATGCCGTAACGACGGCCAGCCACACGGGTGGAGAGCCCCATATCGCCCTTCAGCCACTGCCCCGTGCGCACATGCTGGTCCGCCTGCGGCAGCTTGCGCGCCTGCGCCAGAACGAGACCGAGCGCGAGGTCAGCAACATCGGCTGTCAGCACATCCGGCGTGTTGGACACACGGAAACCGCGTTGTTTGGCTTCGACCAGATCGACCTTGTCGAAACCGACGCCGTTGATGGCGACGATTTCGAGATTGGGGAGTGCAGCACCAATATCCGCCGGCAGGCCGATATGGCCACCGGTGACGACGCCCCGAATGGCTGCGCCTTTTTCCGCAAGGAACGCCGCCTTGTCCGCGGCCTCGAACAGGCGGTGCACGGTGAAGCGCTGCGCAAGTTCTTCTTCCAGTGCCGGGATCAGCGGGCACAGTTGCACGATTTCAGTAGTCATGGATTTTCCTTTGCGCCGGTGAACTACTTCACATCGGCCTTGACGAATTGCCGGAGTTCCGGCGTTTGCGGATTGGTGAACAGTTCCGAAGACCGGCCCTGCTCCCAGATTTTGCCCTGGTGCATGAAGATGGTTTCGGTGGCCACGCGGCGCGCAAAGGCCATTTCATGGGTGACTAGGATCATGGTCATGCCGTCTTTGGCGAGGTTTTCCATGACCGTCAGCACCTCTTCCGTCAGTTCCGGATCGAGCGCCGAGGTCACCTCGTCGAACAGCATCACCTTCGGTCGCATGGCAAGCGAGCGGGCAATCGCCACACGCTGCTGCTGGCCGCCGGAAAGCTGGTCGGGATAGGAATCATATTTCTCCGACAGTCCGACGAGATGAAGAACCTCGCGGGCGATATCCTTCGTTTCCGATTTCGCCACATCCTTGACGATACGCGGGGCGAGCATGATGTTTTCGCCGACTGTCAGGTGCGGGAAAAGATTGTAGCTCTGGAAGACGATGCCGACATCGGTGCGCAGCTTGCGCAGCGCCTTGGCGTCTCCAGCCAAAGAATGACCGGCGATTTCAATGCGGCCCGAATTGATCTTCTCCAACCCGTTCATGCAGCGCAACAGCGTGCTCTTGCCCGAACCCGAGCGGCCGATGAGGGCGAAGACTTCACCGCGACCGACCGTCAGCGACACGCCTTTAAGGACTTCCAGAGCGCCAAAGCTCTTGTGAACGTTTTCAACGATTACTTCCGGCATGAAGCCTCCTTTCCAGCCAACGCGACAGCTGGGACAACGGGTAGCAGACGATGAAATAAAGTACGGCCACCGCGACGAAGACGCGGAACGGCTGGAACGTGGCATTGTTGATGAGCTGCCCCGCTCTTGCCAGTTCGACGAAACCGATGATCGATGCGATGGACGTATTCTTGACGACCTGAACGGCAAAACCGACGGTCGGCGGCAGGGAAATGCGGATCGCCTGCGGCAGGATGACGTAGCGATATTGCTGGGCGCGGGTAAGAGCCAGCGATTCCGACGCTTCCCATTGCTGCTTCGGCACCGCCTGAATGCAGCCGCGCCAGATTTCGGCGAGATAACCAGATGTATAGATGGTCATCGACGCGCCGGCGGCGATCAAAGGCGGCAGTTCCAGTCCGGCAAGGCTGAGGCCATAATAGGACAGGAACAGGATCATCAGCACCGGAATGCCCTGAATGACCTGGATATAGGTGCCGGCGGCAATGCGCAGCGCCTTCAAATCCGAGGTACGGGCCAGCGCGATAAAAAAGCCGACAATACCGCCGCCGATAAGCGCAATGATCGTCAGAAGCACGGTCCATTGCAGGGCGGTAATGAGGAAGCCGAATTCGTTCCAGCCGAAAGTTCTAAGGGTCATGACTGCACCTCCGGCAAAGCGGTCATCGTCTTGCGGGCCACACGGCGGCCGAACAGCCACATGCCGACAAGCGCAAGGATGAGCCGCAGGCTGAGCGCCAGCGCCAGATAGATGAGCGTGACGACGATATAGACCTCGAAGGAGCGATAGGTCTGCGATTCCACGAAGGCGGCGGCGGCCGCAAGCTCATGGGTGGAAATGGCCGAACAAATGCTCGACGCCAGCATCATCAGCACGAACTGGCTGCACAGTGAAGGATAGACCTTGGCGATGGCAGGCACCATGATGACGTGGCGGTAGATCTGGTATTTCGTAAAGCCCAGCGCTTCGCCCGCCTCGATCTGCGACTTGTGCACCGCCTCAATGCCGGCGCGGATGATTTCCGTCGAATAGGCGGCAAGGTTGATCGTCATGCCGATCAGCGCAGCCGTATCGGCTCCAACGCGAAATCCGAGACCCGGCAGGCCGAAATAGACGATGAACAGCTGCACCAGGAACGGCGTGTTGCGGATGACCTCCACATAGGCGTCCACGATGATGCGGACGATGCCGCCATTGATGGAACGCAGTGAGGCCAGAAGAATGCCGAAAGCGCAGCCGAGCACGATGGAGAGGACCGACAGCTTGATCGTCAGCCATATGCCGTTCAGAATTTCATTCTGATATTGGGCGAGCGCGCCGAATTGAAAAGTATAGGACATGCGTCACTCCGTTGACATTTCCCGGTCCGCCGGAAATTTTTCTCCGGCGGACGCGTTGAAAGGCTCAATCAGAAGCTTGGCAATTGCGGCAGCGGACGACCGGTCCACTTCACCGAGATACGGTCGAGATCGCCCGACATCTTCATGAGATAGATGGACGTGTTCAGCCACTGGCGCAGCTCGAAATCCTCGATCTTCGTCGCCATGGAATTGCCCTGCTGGAAGAAGGTGAAACCAACCTGCAGACCGGCTTCCGGGCGCTGCTTGATGATAGCCTCACCAACCGTGGACGGCAGTGCCACGGCATCGACCTGGCCGGCAAGCAGAGCCTGGGCGCTGGTCGAATCGTCCTCGTAAACGACGATCTCAAGACCTTCGACATTGGCCTTGCGCAGCGCGGTCTCCTGCGAGGAACCGCGATTGACCGAAACGCGCTTGCCCTTGAGGCTTTCGAGATTTTCGAACTTCTGGTCCTTGCCGGAAATGATATCCATGTTGAAAGCGCTGTAGGGCTGCGTGAACATGACCGTCTTGGCGCGTTCGCCGGTGGGCGCAAGCGTCGCAACAAGGAAATCGACCTTGCCGGTCTGCAGGGCCGGAATACGGGCCGGCGGCGTCAGCGGCACAAGCTCGACCGGCAGCGACAGATAAGTGCCGATGAGGTTGGCGACATCCACGTCATAACCGGAAGGATTGCCCTTCTCATCCACCATGCCCATCGGCGGAGCGCCGGTCAGAACACCGATCTTGACCTTGCCGCGCGCCGTGATCTCGCTCAGCGAGACAGCATGGGCGGATGTGGTGGCGGCAAGCGTTGCAGCGGCAACACTGACGGCAACGGTCACGTTCTTCAGAAATCTGGATATGCTCATGGTTTCTCCTCCAACCTTTTAAGTGGCTGCCCAAAGCGGGACAGCGATCTTGCGCAAAGCGAAAAATGTTCTCGATAACATTTCACCGCGATTGACAAAAAACTCCTCCCAAGAAACCGCAAAAGCTCAAAACCATGTGAATTTTCCTTAAAATTCAACAATTTCGGCTGGTTATCGATTTTCCTCTTGTCGACACCGTTTCACGTTCTTGGCAGGATCAATAATGCATGTTATCGGTATCATTGCAAGTCCGATCTACAGAACTGTTGCATCGGACATTCATTCGGGAGGAACCCATGTATACACGATCGGCAATTTTCGAAGGCAGGATCCACCCCGGCCGGGAGGAGGAGTTTTTCCGCATCGTTGAGGAAAAATTGCTGCCAGTCTGGAAACGTATGCCGAATGCGCAGGCCGTGCGAGTGATGCGCACCGAGCGCACCGACCCGGATGCAGCCGCGATCATCATGGTGCAGGAAATCGACTATCCGTCGATGGAAGCCGTGGAGGAAGCGCTGGTCTCGCCGGTTCGGCTGGAAGGCCGGGTGCTGACGGACGAGATGATGAGCATGTGCGACGGACGTTTTTACCATCTGGTCTATAGCCGCGTCGCATAAATCCGGTGCACGCCGCATTGATATGCAATCATACGGCGTGCTTTCCCTTGATATCTTCGTGTATGTCTTGTCCTGAAACGGTTCGAATTTAGGGAGACATGCTTTGGTGGAGCGCACGCCCTTGGCCGCAGCGTTAGTCACGTCGAAAAAAGCAACCATGAGCGACGTCTCGAAACTCGCGGGCGTCTCCAAGATGACCGTTTCGCGGGTGCTGGCCGATCCTGCCCTGGTGTCGGAAGAGACACGCCAGAAGGTGATGAAGGCGATTGAGAAGCTTGGCTATGTGCCGGATCGAATCGCCGGTTCGCTGTCTTCCCGGCGCACCAATTTCATCACCGCCATTCTGCCGACGCTCACCAACTCCAACTTCGCCGACAGCGCGCAGGGGCTGGCCAAGGCGCTGCGCGCGGCTGATTACCAGTTGCTGATCGGTTATACGATGTATGACCTGCAGGAAGAGGAGCGCGTCATCCGCACCATGATGGAGCGCCGCCCCGATGCCATCGTCGTCGCCGGCACGGTGCATACCAAGATGGCGAGCGAAGTGCTGATGCGTGCCGGCATCCCGATCGTGGAAATCTGGGATGTTCCCGAACACCCGATCGACCACGCTGTTGGCTTTTCCAACTACGAGGTGGGAAGAAACGCCGCCAAATATCTGATCTCGCTTGGTTTAAAGCGCATAGGCGCACTAGGCTCCAGGGCTGACGGCACTGTGAACGACTGGCGCGGCGAAAGCCGCCTCGTGGGGTTTGCGGCGGCACTGCGCGAAGCCGGCATTTCCGATGATCTCATCATCCGCGAAGGCAGCGCGCCGGTCTCCTACGATCACGGGGCAAAGACGCTCGGCTCCCTGCTCGCGAAGGCGCCCGATGTCGAAGGCATTTTCGCCGTCTCCGATATTTCCGCCGTCGGCGCGCTGATGGAATGTCACCGCCGCGGTATTCCCGTGCCTGACCAGATTTCCATCCTCGGCTTCGGCGATTTTGATATCAGCCGGCAATGTTACCCCGCGATTTCGACGATCCGGGTTGATGCCCAGATGATCGGCCGCAAGGCCGGCGAATTGCTGCTTTCGATATTGGAACCGGAAAAAGGTGCAGCCGTCCCTGAGGGCGCGCGGGTGGATGTCGGGTTCGAGCTGATCGTGCGCGAAACGACGAAGCGGTTGGGTGGATAAAGCGGAAGCGATAGTGGAACGAGCGGGTGCCACCAGCTTCTTCTCCCCGCCGGGGAGAAGTCCGCGGCAGCGGGATGAGCGACTGTCTTTTGTGTCAAGCGTTTTGCCATGGTT
>NZ_JAFLNA010000013.1:0-195556 GCF_017313405.1 Agrobacterium burrii | reverse complement strand
CTATATATCTTGGTATATAAATGTATTTATAACTTTAAATAACTCGTAAAATAATTATAACTGTAATGACTCCGCGCAATATTTACACATAGACACACACATCATCTCATTGATGCTTGGTAATAATTGTCATTAGATTGTTTTTATGCATAGATGCACTCGAAATCAGCCAATTTTAGACAAGTATCAAACGGATGTGAATTCAGTACATTAAAAACGTCCGCAATGTGTTATTAAGTTGTCTAAGCGTCAATTTGTTTACACCACAATATATCCTGCCACCAGCCAGCCAACAGCTCCCCGACCGGCAGCTCGGCACAAAATCACCACTCGATACAGGCAGCCCATCAGTCCGGGACGGCGTCAGCGGGAGAGCCGTTGTAAGGCGGCAGACTTTGCTCATGTTACCGATGCTATTCGGAAGAACGGCAACCAAGCTGCCGGGTTTGAAACACGGATGATCTCGCGGAGGGTAGCATGTTGATTGTAACGATGACAGAGCGTTGCTGCCTGTGATCAAATATCATCTCCCTCGCAGAGATCCGAATTATCAGCCTTCTTATTCATTTCTCGCTTAACCGTGACAGGCTGTCGATCTTGAGAACTATGCCGACATAATAGGAAATCGCTGGATAAAGCCGCTGAGGAAGCTGAGTGGCGCTATTTCTTTAGAAGTGAACGGTTGACGATATCAACTCCCCTATCCATTGCTCACCGAATGGTACAGGTCGGGGACCCGAAGTTCCGACTGTCGGCCTGATGCATTCCCGGCTGATCGACCCTGCCGCTATTGCCCGCCAGGCCGACCTCGATGCGATGAACATCGAGATATACCACTTCGCCAGCGGCGAGGCGCGCCAGCTTCGAGACAAGGGCTTCGCGGCATTCTGCTACCTGCCAGCCGGACATCATGAAAAGCTGATGCAGTACGGCATCAATGTCGAAGCTCAGGTTATCCAGGGAATCCGCGACGGGGAGCTCGACCAGTTTCTCGGAGACGATGTCGCACAGGTTGCAAGGCTGAAAGAAGAAGCAAATGGCTGATCAGAATATGCCAAAGTCTGCCGAGCAGGATACCGCTGCCATTGTCGAGAAGATCGCCCGCAAAGCCGGCGAGCGTGCCCTCGATCACTTTCGTTCCCTGTCGAGCCTTCCCGTCGAGACAAAGGGACACCTCGACCTCGTTACCGAGGCCGACAAGGACGTTGAGGCATTCCTGATTGGCAGCTTGCGGGAGGCGTTCCCCGATGATGGCATCATGGGTGAAGAAAGTGGCGAGATTCCTGGCGCCTCCGGGCGCGTGTGGGTCATCGATCCGATCGACGGAACATTCAACTTCGTCCGCGGCGGCCAGAATTGGGCGATCTCGATTGGTCTGTACGGGAACCGTCGTCCGTCATTCGGCGTGATTTATGCACCTGTTCGAGATCTGATTCTGGTCGGCGGCAAGACCGTTCCAACACGGTTGAACGGTCACCCGCGCCAGGGATGACCGCTACGCTTTCTCAATTCGAGGGTGGATCACGCCATGCCCGGTGAACCTGCAGGACAAACAGCTTTAGCACGACTGGCAATGGTAGCTGACAAGCTCTGGACCGGCGAAATCAGGACCCAGTACGCCGCTATTTGCTATCGGCGAACCGATGACAGTTCAGGCCCAATCGAGGTTCTCCTTATTACCAGCCGGGGTACCGGGCGCTGGGTCATACCCAAAGGTTGGCCAATGGCGAAAAAGAAGCCGCATGAGGTCGCAAGCCAGGAAGCCTGGGAGGAGGCTGGTGTCCGGGGACGCGTCCGAAAAAAGGCTTGGGGTCATTACACCTACGTGAAGAGGCTTGGTGACGGCGAGTTCATTCCGGCAATGGTCCAGGTCCATCTTCTCGATGTCCAGCGGATGGAAGACGACTTTCCGGAACGCCATCAACGCGACCTTCAATGGTTCAGTCCCCGTCTGGCGGCATCGGCGGTCGGCGAGCCGGAGCTACGCGGCCTCTTTGCGAGGCTCGAAGAACGAGAAATCCAACGGGCCGCCGCCGTCGCCTCCAAAGCGGGTTAAGCGCCTCAGAACTGGAAATCATTATGAACAATATTATCGCAACGGGCTTCAATACGGCATCGACGGACGGCGAGCTTGACAGCCTCGAGAGAGAGCTGCGCCGCCTTGAGGCAATCGGCGTCGACACGGTCGAACTCGCCCTTTCCAGCCTCGATCTGATCGCGGGTGGCCGCATCGTCAAAGAGCGTGCCGATCGGCTCAGAACCCTTCTTGAGACGTTTTCCTTCCGCTATACCGTGCACGGCCTCGTGTCCTCGAACTTCATGGACCCGGCAACGCGCCGGCACCAGGTCGATGCTGCAAAGGCACTGGTCGAGATTTGCGACAGCATCGACGCCCGCGTTCTCGTCCAGCACGCGGGCTTTCTGCGCGCCGATCAGATCGCTCAACGCGCCGGCGCTGACGAGCGTCAATGCGAAGCGCTGCTCGAATTGGGCGAGCATGCCAAAGCGTACGGTATTCGCATCGCCTTTGAGAATATTTTCACAACGGAGCCGGGCCAGTATCGTCAGACTCCGGCCGAAGTTGCCGCAACGGTGAAAGCCGTCAATCATCCGGATGTCGTAGCCCTGATCGACTTCAGCCACGCCTACCTGGAATCCAACTATCGCGGCCTCGATTTCCGCGATCAGTTGCGCGCCATGGCCCCGGTCCTTGGGGCTCCCGGTCGCCGACTGTCGAGGCGGACCGCGACGACAAGGATAGTTGTAATCACAGATGGGGGTATGGAATGCAGCACTGGCTGGACAAGTTGACCGATCTTGCCGCAATCGAGGGCGATGAATGCATCCTGAAGACCGGGCTCGCGGACTTCGCCGAGCATTTCGGCTTCACCGGTTTTGCCTACCTTCACATCCAGCACAAGCATATCATCGCGGTGACCAACTATCACCGCGAGTGGCAATCAACCTATTTCGACAAGAAATTCGACGCCCTCGATCCGGTCGTCAAACGCGCAAGATCCAGGAAGCATGTCTTCGCATGGTCGGGGGAGCAGGAACGGCCGGGGCTGTCGAAGGAAGAGCGCGCCTTCTATGCGCATGCGGCCGATTACGGCATCTTTGCGCAGCTCATTCTTGACCAATGCCGCCAATCCATCATGACCTTTACGGAAGTCGACCGGCTTGGTCGCGACCATGATCCGTACGCGGTTCGACGGAAAGATCATGCCGGAACCGCGCAGGCACGCGCAATAGCGGCAATGCGGGCGGCAGACGCACCTTCTTCCAGGCGGATGGTGACAGCGCCGACGATGATCTCAGGGCGGCTAGTTTTATTGATCAGCGGCTCCGCAACGGGTGGATCGATGACTACCGCTGCGAACTCCACTGGGTCATCGGGTGCAGGTAGAACAAGCTTGCCCTGCCGCGCCATCGTTCGCCAAGTCGAAAGGCGGTTCGCCCGCAATCCATAGCGCTCGGCGCCCTCATTCACCATCGCGCGCCAGGTCTCAAGCTTTCCGAAACGATCTGCGCCTTGACCTCGTCCGGCCAATGCCGGTGAATCTCACGTCCAGACTTCCTGGTTGTGAGAAACTCCAATGTACTCTCCATGGAGAAACTCCCGTTGCTCGTCCATGGAAAGCCGATCACAGATTAGGGCGGCGAGAACAACGGGGGGGGTAGGACATCGGTTACGCTGAAGCCCTGTTTTCCGGCATAGGTATCGCGGGGCCGCACGACACGGCAGGTGGGCTTTGATGAGACACTCACGGCATTGCTCCTATGGGCTGGCGGTTCAACATAGCTACATTGCAAGCTACACAAACGTTCTCGCAGAGTCATCTAATATGCGTAGAGGCTGCGCAGCGGGATGTCACAACTCTGAACTATTCCTCGAGCATCACCTCGAAGTGGTGTGTTCCGCACATCTTGGCCTGTTTCAATCAAGCCACTGGGTGGACACTTGAATCGGTAATTTCATTCTAAAGTGAAAGCCCTCCTGACATGGAGCGCTCTCGGCTCCGTGAGCTTTCCAAAACCCTCGGTCGCTCATGATCCGCCTTCGGCAAAGGACCCGGTAATGGCACACTAAGCAGTTCATTCAGTAACGCTTGCTGTTCCGAATTTGTCAAATGGTCGCCTTGCATCGAGAGTTCTGGTCGTGTTTCTGAGACGCGCGACAAGCCCGGTTCGCCAAACAAAGCCTGCGGATCAAAGCGCTCACTTGTCGCATTGGTCGAGTGATCGCGTTCCAAAGGCCCTTGCGAATGTTCATCGAACACACTCTCCGACACTGAACTCGTTCGCACCAGGCTGTCTCCGGAAGCTCCACGGAGGCTGTCCTCAACACGCCCGCCTGGTGCGCCATGTACTTCCAAAGGCGGCGGGACTGGCACGCTATGCAGGAAACTCAAGAGCTCTTGCTCGTTTGGATCCGACTGATGATTATTGATCGGAAATAAGGACATCGGCGGCGCTTGGGAATCCGTTCTGCCGACCGGCGATTGCGGATCGGCGGATGGGTTTATCGAGGCCCGCCGCAAACCTAACATCGTTATTCTTTCCGGCGATCCGGGAAACGACATCTCTGTTATTGACCGGCTTGACCGGAAGAGATTTCCCCGCCTCTCACTGAGGTTTTTTTCCTCTTGCTTTTCCCTTTCATTATCACGCTGGAGATTGACCGCCACTGGCCCTTTTTCCGACTTAGCGCCTTCCCTTGGAAAAACTGGATCTAAGGCACGCACATTTGACGATGGAGGTAGTGTTTGGGAACCGACCCGTCGCTCGGAGTTCGGTTGCCGAAACAAGGGTGAATTTTGTATAACGCCATCAAATCGTCGGTCTTTTGCAGGCACAACCCTAGGCTCAGCCTCATCACGACGGCCGTCTCTAAGAGAGTTGACCAGATGCGACTGCGGCGCCGAATCCACATTTGCCGTCTCCCGTGGAGGCGATCTAGGGATAACTGCGCGCTCTTGCCAAGCCTTCCTATGCTCAATGGATTCCGAATTTCGCAGCTTCTGAGCGTCGTGTTCTTGTTCACTTAGCGTCGTCAGTTTCCGACGAACCGTCACGCCGAGTATCTTTTTTGAGACTTTTTTGATATCAGCGTTCAAATACGCTGTTTCACTCTTGTAGATCTTACCGAACGTATGCTTGGTGCTCGTCAATTGCCCGCTAGCCTCATCGTAGACAGCCGATCGCTTGTTGAAGAGCCGTCGATGACTCGATATATCTCGGCCAAGTTCGTTGCCCTCTGTGTCTAGCAGGGATCTATAAGATTTGCTGAATGCGCCACCAAGTTTTCGAATCGTCGTCTGAGAGGTCTGACGATCCACGGCTTTCGTCGAATTCTTGGAAAAGCCGAGACGTTTGCTGCCGATGAGCTCGAGGTTGCCTTTTTCGTCCCGCTCAAAAGTTTCCTGCTTGGAACCTTTTCGACGGGTTAGTTCACGAAAAAGCCGGTTTTCCGGTCCGCTCCGGTAGGGTGTGCTGACCTTCTCGGAAATAGGTTGAAATAGCCGATTTCGGTTGACAAACTGCGTGCGGAACAGCAGGCCATTTTCGTCTCGTTCCCATTTTTCTTCAAAGCGTCCGTCTTTGTATTTCACATGCTTCGCGCGAAGTGTACCGTCCTCGGCATAAAGATGGCTGCTAACGCTCCTCCAGGTCTTCTTTTCGTGGAGACCCAAGTAAACATTGCCAGTCTCTGCGTTACGCTTCAGAACCTTTCTTGTTTTTCTTATTATACCATGCTCGCGCGTTAATTCTTTTGGGCTGTCGACCCGAAGCTGTTTATTTCCAAGCATTTTATAGCTTATTTCGCCTCGAAAGCCGTCTTCCAGCTTGTCGATTATCTGCATATCGGCGACATATTTTCGCTTCTGGTCCGGCGTTTCGAGCCGGGCTAGATTCCTTGTTGCCTCCTCTTCAGTAAGCGAGGTTTTACGCATTTGCTTAGAAAGCCGCTTAGCAGAACGGCGCATGTCAGCCGTAAGCGACTTCGCGACACTCTTCTTCGTCGTGTCGACCATTGTTGAATCCTTTCAAATGCATATTTTGAACTAAAGGGCTTCGTCACTGACGCGGTATCAGGAAATCTACAGACTGTTTACGGTTGGGCCGCGCGGTCGGCTTTCATAAGTCCGCCGGCTGTCACTGATGGGGGGCAATGCTGGCTCCGGCCGGACAAAAGCACGTGAATATCTATCGGACGGTTCAGCGAGAAGCTGCGCTGCGTCGCTCGGTAATTTCATCATCAGGCGCTCATATTCCACAACATTAGTGTAAGTGCCGGTTCTTTGCCCCTTTTCATTGCGATCCGCTATCAGGACATCTTTTTGAGACAGTTGTTGCAACTTTTCCGGGGACAAATCTGGAACCTCACGTAAGTTCGGGCCATCCGCAACAATAACCGCTGCCTGTCTGTCAAACTGCTCAAACTTGACACTATTCGCATGACTTTGCCGACCCATCGACACGGGCAGACCAACTTGATCCATCAGTTGGGTAAAGTGTTCGGGGTCGGAATATTCCAGTCTTGAAGGTGACATGTAACGGTTTCCGTCGCGAGCAAGGACCTGAACTCGATCCCACAACTTTCCCTCTTTCAAGGCTTGCGTCCAAGGGGAGTTGGGTAGGTTTTGCAATAGGTAGTCAACGCTTACATGGCGATCGCGAGTCATCCCTCCCTGGCCATCTGGCTGCCTTCCCATATTCACAGTCGCAGCCGGAAACTGCTTGTTGTGAGCTCGATTCTCGCCGGCGAACTCTGCGAAACGGATATCCGCACTGCCCCGCTCCCATGATTCCAAATATTTGGAGTCATGCATAATCCCAGATTTGGATTTGAGCTTGATCTCGGTATCGCTACCGTATTTAGTTTTGATTGCGCGTTCGAATTCCTCAAATCGCTTGTTAGCGTAAGCGTCGCCCGCAAACCTGTACGAGAAATGTATATCATTTTGCGGGGTCTTGATTAAGATATCCGGCAGCAGTGAACCAGCTTGAAACTGGTGCTCATAGCGTTTTTGAATTTCTCTGCGCCCGTATTTCTCTGTTTGTATATATCTATCCTCAGGCCTCAATTTATAATTTCGGTCGAGCTTAATATTCTTGTCTGTTTGATAGAAGATGTCGGTGCCAGTGATGCCCATCTCTGCGTGAGCGCGATTCCAGACTTCCAACTTGTACTGAAAACACTGTTTACTCTGTTCTCTTGGCTCCAGGTTATGCAATTGTGCAGCCAATTGCTCCGGGATATCGATCCTCTCGAATGCGAGGGGCGGGGGATAGTAGTTGCCGACTCCATCCCTATAGAGCCGGCAGCTCGCATTGAATTCCGCCTTGGTGGGCAGATGATCGAGGTTACCTTTAGTAGTACCTGCGAACTTGTCTTGTCCGGTTTGCCGCACAAGAATATACTCGTCGGTACGCCGATCATGGCCTGGTAAAGCCATCTTCGCGAATAAGTTGGATAGCTCATTTTCAACCTCAGACCGATTGCCTTGAGCGCTGCTAGAAACATGACTTGACTGAGAATCGAGCATGTCCGCATCCAACCGCGGGCCGAGATCATCCGTGTGAGTCGGGCTTCCGTGCATGTTGTGTTCGGGAGTTTCTTGGCTACCCGTCATATCAATTTCGGACATCCCGGTGGAATTTACGCCCTCCCTCTTCTGGCGCTTCAAATTCACGAAATCAGAAGTTTCGACATTGCCTGCTGCGGTCTCAGTGATATTTTCACCATTGCCTTCGGCCTTTGGATCCATCGTCTAACTCCTTTTAGCCGGCTAGGTTTTCTTCGGGGAGCGGGCAGTGAAGGACAAAATTCTCCAGTTCAATCATTTCGAGATCCAAACTCGTAAAGCCATTTGACTGGTGATGGTCGCTCAACTCCTCTTTGTGAATTTCTTGCGGCTTCTCAACCGCCAAGACAGGCATGTTTTTATTCGCATTTAGCTTGATGATCACCATATCATTGTTTCTCCTACAGAAATTACGATTTTCCTAGTGCCTTCCGCTCCGATCCTGCCCAGCCCAAATCCATCGAACGGAAAATTATCGGTGCAAATTAAGGTTTGCTCCATCTTCATGGCCCCGAATGGCCCGGTGCGAGTGTAGGGCCTCCTGCACAACTCTCTTCAGACGTGGCGCATGCTTTGCCGGAAGCCCACAATCGTCGACGGTTTTCATCTTTCTCTTGAACCAAAAGTCGCTCAAAACAAGTCACACAGTGAGGTTGTCGGTTTGCCGCCAGGTCAACTTGACTATCGACGTAAGCGGCTTCAGCCGGTAGCCTGCGCGGGACGAAAGCCGTCCGATCAACATCATCACCGTGCATTGCTTTCTAGGCTGCTGCAGCGGCAGTCACTCTTCGGACACAATCAAGACTCCTAATAGAATTGAGCCTTCGGTGAATCTACCATCCGAGCCTCCGTCATTAAACGAATATCGCGTTTCATATGTAATTCTTGCCAAGTCACGGAGTTAGCACGACTTTATCGAATAAGGCCGCAGGAGATAGTGATCGAGTAACCGGTGCCGTGTGAATGTAATTCTTTCGGAATGCCACAATGACTGGTCGTTCGGGATCCCGCCGTTAGCGTTTACGGTGTTCTGCACGGCCTCGACCCTACGGATCAGACTCTTCGCTTGTCGAGGGGGATAGTATTCCTCGACGCGCCTCGACAATCTCAAAGCGCCCAGCAAATCCCTCATCATCCGCCATGCCAAATCTCCAGCTCTTGCCGGAGACGTATTGGCACGGACCTCAATGCTCAGGAATATCCGTATTCAATGGGATGGAGACGGCGGATACGTTGTACGGTCGCAAATTTCGGCTCTCGGCGAACTCAAGTTTGCCCTATCATCCGACGATGGCGAATTGTGCAGTTCATTCAAGGTCGATCGAGCGGCATCAAGAGCTTGGCGATCCTCGCCAACGGAGACGGAAGCGGCTTGATGCGCGATCGTCATCTCCGACTCTAGCCGCTCATCGCGTTCGTTTCGAAGATGACTATTGGCATCTCCTCGTTGCGACCGGGAGGGGTTAACGGGAGGATTCTGCCAGACTTGTTTATCGAGGGCGCGTTCCGCGGCGCGTAATCTTTGAGTGTCAAGTTCGCGTTCGCTCAACCGATACCCCGGGCTTCATTGCAGCGTCGATCAGCCGGTCTTTCTCGACCGGATCGAAACGCCGCTTCCCGTTGGGAAGAACCTTCACAGCCCGAAGACCCCCTGAACCATTCAAGATATCCAATGTCATTGTGTCCACAGTCTCCCTTGTGGACACAGACTCCTTCATTCGCTGTTCTGTGAATAGGTGCGGTGAATTGTGCGCTTACGATCGATCGCACGGGGCTTGGCAATAGAAGCTGTCGAGCGTTTCTCCGCCGATTATTTTCCAGGGACGAGACAAGCAGATGGTGGATCAAAAGTTGAATGGCACTGCTGTCAAGAAATCGATTGCGAAGGCCGTAACAATCATTGTCTAGGCGACTTTGTCAGCGATTGAACGCTTTGTCTCTGCCTCGATCGCGCGGATCATAAACCCGTCGTTCATCGGGCTCGTCGGTAGTATATTCAACCTCAGCGGTCGACGATTGAGCTTCCAAAGGTGACGCGCCAATTAAGCCGGCGGTCCGGTTCAACGCCGCAACGAGTGCCTGCTTTTTCTGCCGTACACCAAGTTGTTTGGCGTCCAGATCCTTCTTTACGTCGTACAGGGCCAAAAACCGCTGATACACTTGACACTCACGCTCGAGAGTTGGCCATTTTCCGGTCAATGCGGTCTCGCGGGCAAGCACAGCTTCCGTTTGCCCACGAGGCCCAAGGTGTAGCAATGGGGGCGCTTGTTCTTTGCTGGGTGGTGAAAGGACCGGATCACGGCTCACTGTATAGTTGTAGCTAATTGTCGCAACTTGAATTGGCATGGTAACCCCATCGGGCGTTTCACTTTGGAGACCATGGGTGGCGAGCTGGTGCGCGTAGCCCAGCTGGTTCAACTGGTACCCATTTGAAGCTGTTGCACCTTCCGCGGACGCAACAGGGTCCGACAGGGTTGCCCTTTGATCTGCGCGATAGCTCGCATCATCCGGCCATCCGCGCCCGACCAGTCCAGTCCGTCCTCTTCCTGTCCCTACGTGTTGCCGATGAAGCTCCTTGTATTCGAGGTATGCCGGCATTGGCCTTTCGAGACGACGGCCTTCTTTGGTCGCCCGCAAAGTATCGTGGACGACCTTAAATCCGAAAATGTGCTCCGATTCGTATTTCCCGGTCTCTGTAGCCAGCCGAGCTCGTTCGTTTTTCCGGCTTGCATAGGTACCAATATTATCGGTTCGCGGCCGAGTAGTTTGTTCCGACGGAGAGGGCTCAGCCGCTTGTCCGCAATCTTCGGACAACAGTCCTTGCGCACCGAACTTGCCGCCGTGAATAGTCGCGTTTACTGCCCGGCGGCCTTTGGTGCCTAATCGCTTAATTTTACTGACGCCATCCAAACGATTACATTTGGCGATGCTTTCCGTTGGATTTGCATCCGGTCCAGGCGACCCGAAATTTAATGCACGCCTCGTTTCCAATTGTGAGCATGCCGGTGATTGCAGGTGACTCGCCTCTTGTGCTGCCAGATATGCGAAGGCGGGCCGGCCTGAATCTGATTGATTACCCAAAGCGCGGTTGGACTTGTTGGCGCCACTCGATTGCGAAGTGGGGCTAAGCGCCTCGGCTTCCGCAAACGGATCATGTTCATCGGGAATCCAGGCCAACGGATCAAGATCCGCAAGGCGCGCGTTCACCACAAGATTTTGCCATCGCGGTTGGGCAGGCTGCCTCCACCTTCCATACGCTTGACGTTCCGCATCCCCTAGCGACATTCCCTCGTATAGAAAGACTGGCGAGGATGTCTTTGCAAGTAACGAATTCGAAACCGAAGAGCTTGCTATGGAAGCCTGGCGCGCATCTAGGATGAGGGCTTCCCATGACGGTCGTTCCGGTTTGCTCCAGTTCTCGTATGCAGCATGCTCGGGTTCCCCGAGCTTCATTCCATCATAGATAAATGACGCGGAAGAACTCTTCCGCTGGTCGGTCGAGTCCTTCAGGCTGGCCTGTCTTGCATCGGGCCCAAACTCTAAGTTTTCTTCAAGGGAATTGTGCTCGTCTGTAATCCAAGAAGAATGGTCGAGTTCTGCCATGCGTGCATTAACGACGAGGTCCTCCCACGTGGGCTGAGCGTCCTCTTGCCATTCTTTGTAGGCTTGCCGTTCCCCCTCACCCAGTGGAATTCCCTCATACTCAAAAGTCGAGGAAGACCCTTCTGAAGCAAAGAGCCAGGCGGAGCTGTCAATTGCATCAAGGCGCGCCTTAAGTACCAGGTCTTTCCACGTGGGCGGCTCCGCGTTGCCCCAGTTATCATATGCCTCGCGCTCGGGTTCTCCGAGCCTCATCCCGTCATGGTAAAACGATGTAGAAGAATTCTCGTCCTGGTCGATCGGTTTTTTCCGCTTGCGTTTCGACGCTTCAGACCGAAACTCCTCGCCTTCTTTGAGGGGATTGTGCTCGTCTGCGATGTCAGCACAAGGATCAGGTTCCGCCATTCGTGCGTTGACAACGAGGTCTTCCCATGTGGGCTGAGCGTCCTCTTGCCATTCTTTGTAGGCTTGCCGTTCCCCCTCACCCAGCGGAATCCCTTCATATCTGAAGATCAAAGGCGACTCCTCGCCCAAATCGGGGAGCCAAGCGGAACTGTCGATTGCATCAAGGCGCGCCCTGAGTACCAGATCTTTCCATGTAGGCCGGTTCGATGGACACCAGTTCTCGTATGCTTCACGCTCCGCGGCGCCAAGCTTCATGCCATCATAGTCAAATGATGCAGATGGATGCTCGCCGCGATCGGTTTGGCCCTCAAGCGAGTCGTCAGCCGGACGGTTCCTGGGCTCGATTAGATTAAGGACAGGGGTAGCTCCGGCGGGAACTTCGGCAAGCGATGCAGTCGAACCGCTAAGATCGACGTTTGGGTTTCCTGACGGTCTCATGGCGATATCTGCTTAATCGGCAACCTCGGGGTCTAGCTCCGCATTCGATACAACCGGAATATCTGACGACGCCCCGCATCGAATGATTCCAATGTGAAAGGCAGCTTGAAGTCATTTCACCGAGTGCGAGGACGCGGGTCCATATCGTTGCTGAAGCGCAATGATCTGCTCCAGCAGCTGCTGTTGTGCAATCATAGCTGGAGCCATTTCAGCTGAAACACCGAAATCTGGCACCACGCCACCGGCGTCTTCTTTCACCTCATCGCTTTCAATAAGGCCCTGGGGGACGTCAATTCCAGTTGGGAGGCTGTCCTGCTCGTCATCCATTTCACTGTTTTGCGGTGTAGCGGCTTCCATATTATTAGGTATCGAATCGATGTCACCTAAGCCCTGCGCCTCCGTGACGGCGGCATGTTGACTGAGGTCTTGCCCATCCCGATGGACACCTTCCGAAAGCATCAAAGATGCGGGCTCAGGGAGGGCGCCAATTTGGCATTCGAAAAGGCGCCTCAGCATACGATCGGAATAATATCGCACCTTTCGTAGTTTGAGAGGCGGATGCCCTTTAATAAGGACGATTTCATTGTTATCGTCAAGCAAGCGCACTTGTTCGGGGCGCAAAAGCGGTGCCCCCTGATCGGAAATCTGGATGTTATGATCGAACATTCGGGCTTGACTGTATGAGGTCGAACGCGCCTTGAACGTATAGTCGCCGATAGCTTTTGAGATATAGGTCGGTGTTTCGTCGTCGGCCGTGGCCATAAATACTTGCACGCCAGTGTTACTGAGAAAGTTTTGTTTGCCCGCGTCATCGTAGGTGCCCGTCAAGGCCGAGAGACTCTGAATAATAAACATGAAGCGGCCTTTGTAACCGGCGATGGTTGTAATCGCGGTCTCGATTGCCTCAAGCTTCCCCAGGTGTTTAAATTCGTCAAGGAGAAACAAAACTTCATGCCGCTCATCTTTACCTGGCAGTGATCGCTGCAGAATTGACACGACCTGCTGAAAAAGGAGGCGCATCAATGGCGCCACGACCTCGAGGTCGTTGGGACTGACGCAAAGATAGACGCAGGTCCTCTTCCGACGCAGATCATAGACGGAAAAATCTGATCGACTTGTCGCTGCTTTAACCAATGGATCAGCCCACAGGTTAAGTCCGCCGTCGCCGAGCACTGATGTATAAGAAGTCAAAATTTTCGTGTCGTTACCCGCCATATTGTCGAAAATACGCTGAGCCTCTTTATTTCGGCTTTCTTCCGCGAGGTGCGCAAAAAGTTTGTACTTCTCTCCAGGTTGAGCAAATAAGTCGTAGACCGCACCAATTGTTGGCGTACCGCGCTCAATACAGGTAAGGATGCCCGCAACGAAAAGGTCCCGCGCGCCGTCGATAAAGCCTTCCGCTCCCTTGCCTTTGGCCGTGATGAGGTTTGCGGCGAGGCGGCGCGTCTCGGTAAACTGCCGCTCGAGCGGTAAAGCTGCAATATCGAGGACGGGATTGTAACAATGAGTCCGTCGCTCTGGATCCAGAGGTGAGAACTTGAAAACGGCGTCGCCGCCCGCTTTGCGTGCTCTGGAAGTCAGCTCAAAAAGCTCGCCTTTGACGTCGAGGGCTATCACCGAACCCTTGAAGGTTAGGAGCGTCGGAATAACGACGCCAACGCCTTTGCCGGCGCGCGTTGGCGCGACAACAAGACTGTGAGGCTGTTCGCCATTGGTCAGATAACTGCCGAACCAACGAGGGCCACACGTCTTTCCAAAGATCGGCCCCTTGATACGATTATAGCGCTGCAGGTAACCGGCGTGCCGCATTTCGCCAAATCCCGCCCAACGAGCCGTGCCATGATGCTCGTGATTGCGAAACGATATGATAAGTTGGCTTAACAGCACAACAATAGACGTCGAGACGACAATGGCTAAACCGCAATAGAAGACGGGGGTCGCATGACCCATATAGAGCGGGGTCTCGTACCAAAAGGCGAAGACGCTAAACGTCATCATCGCTTCGCCATTGAAACCATGGCGAAATGTTACATAGAGACTTGCCGCGCAAAAACCGGCTGCCAGCGAACATACGATGCTGACAGCTAAACGCTGGGGCGTAGTCTTGCTCGAATTCATCACTTCACCGAGATTCTTCGATCGATCGCAAATTGGGCTTTTGATTTGGGTGTTGCTGCGAACAACACAGCCTTTACCGCCCGTAACCTTCACGTGAACGCGAATCCAATCCTCTATAAGGGTGTGTCCTGCGATCACGGTCATCCCGTTTCCAAATGTCGTCTATTGCCGAATGTTCTGCCGCATGACTAGCCAGTTGTCGGTCCGCGCTGGGTCTAGACATCACGTCGCGAACGGGCGTAAACGCGCGAGTTCTACCAAGATTGTCATGCCCCAAAGCAGGAGCAGGGTCACCAAGCCTGGCAGCGGTGTTTTCGACGTCATTTCGCGCCCTAGAACTGTCAACGGCCGGCTTCACGTAAGTGTTCTCTACCAATTTGTCACAAGTCTTTTGTGCCTCGTAGAACCACGATGTAATCGGCTGATTGGCATTGGGAACCAACGGGGTAACCGATCGAGGGCTAACCCGGGGTGCAGAAGAGTTGCCCAAATCAAACCGCGTATCGGCTTCGGTCGAGATTTTTTGCTTCCCCTTTTCAACAGCAGTTCTTGCGATCCGCTCCGACTCTTCGATATGGGCCAGATCGGCATCGGTTAGATCGGGGAAATCCTCAAGGCTTGCTTGCGATGTCTTCAGTGAACGTGAACGCTCGCCATTCAGTCTGGTAAGACTCACACTATCGATCGGCATCTTCTCCGCGCGTTCGACAACGCCTTCTTTCCGGAAGACGTTGTCTGCTCCCGCTCCGCGCAAATCTGGTACTATATTTCGCACTGATAAAGATCTGTTGGAGTGAGATTCGACTAGTGCGTCGATTTTTGCCAGTTCGGCCTCGGTGAAATCAGGGAAGTCATCGAGCTCCACTCCTGAGGACCTCAGCGCTTGCGGTGAATGCCCGCCACCGCGACCAAAAGGTACCTCCCAGTTAGTGGGCACCCCGTTCGCCCTGTCGGACACGCCTTCTTTCTGGAAAGCGCCGCCTGGTCCGCGCTCACGAAAGTCCGGTGCGGCGCACTCCCCGGCCGGGGGCCCCTTGGAGAGAGATTCGAACACCGCATCGACTTTTGCCAGTTCGGCGTCGGTCAGTTCAGGGGAATCGCGGTTTGTTTGTGATAACTTCTGTGCACGCGGTGAAAGGTCATGATGGGATCCAAGGATTGCGGCGCCAAGGGGACCCCTCCCCTGTTCGCTCGAGTGGTCACTGCTGACATCGTCGAGAGTTTCAGTGTGTGCGCTATGAGAACTTGCCTCAGCATTCGAATTAGGCGTTGTTACGGTAACTGAAAGACTCTGAGCTTCGCGCCCAAGATACCGGCTGTCCGCGGAATCGCCGAACTCCTCCAGCCCTCGGAGCGGTGACGAAATGGTGTTGCCTGAATTCCTGGTCGTCTCGCTGCCAGTATCCCTCTCGAACCATTCTGCGAGTGGGCCTGAATAGAGAGCGGAAACAGGAGTGCCATCGGGAAACGTCGAACTTTCCTGCGCAGATTTCTGTGCTCTATCTGCCGATGGCTGAACATTGTACACGCCCTGTTCCGGCGCGCCTTGCCAGTTCGACGAATGCGCGGCCCGGTTCACGGGAGAAGATGCCGAGATAGTATTGATCTCTATGCCTAAGCCGACTTGCCTCTTTATGGTTAATCCGCTTGCATTGCCGGGATACTCAATTTCGCGCGGTCGCTTTATGCCCCTTGCACTTAAATCTGGCAACGCACTGGCTTCCCTGTCTTGTTTATCAAGATTTTCCCGTTCAAGCTCACGCAGATACTGCATACCGGTGCGGAAAGAACCGCTTTTTTTCCGCAAAATTGCGGATAGGTCCGTGCGGGCTTCGGATATTCCTGGCGGGATTACGGGATCCCGCAGACGGGCCGCTCCCAGTCGTCCGCCACTCGCCGATGTTTCTTGGACGCCGTGCGGCATATCTTCAATTGGCGGTCGCGACAAAGCCGTTGGGACCGAAGTGTCCCGACCGTCTTCTCCAGCAACGATTGATTGTGCCTGGATGGGGATCCGCGCGGTCCCACGCCCTTCATCATTCGAAGCCACAGGAGCGGGCCACGCATAGTGTCTGGTGAACTCTTCATTTGCCATCACTCGGTCCTTCTCTATCTCCTATTTCCCCCACGCCCGTCCTTGCTGCGCTCATCTCTCTCGCGTTTGCGTTCACTCGGTTCTCCATCATCATCTTCACGCGGACGCTTTGAAGAGACACCTCTCCGTTGCTGGAGGTGGGCTGTAGCAGACAATGAATCGGTTGCGGTGCTGGCCCGCGTCGTGGCCGTCGGTGGAGATGGCCGAGACGTTCCAGCTTGCCGTACTAAGGGGCCACTACTGCCATCCTGTTCGCCGGCGTTCGCCTGGGGCCCAACCGCGATGCCTTCCAATGTCACACGTTTTGCTCCACTCGGCCCTCCGTCGTCATCATGAGGACGCTTTGCACGCCGCTGCCGGTCGTGTGTCGTGTGCGTGGCAGCTCCAGTTGCTGCGCGAGGAATATCGGGAGTGCGGTTTGCGCTCTCCACACGGCCCTCGGCAACACGCGAAGAGCCGCTCCCTATGTCGTCCGCGAGAATGGTTTCGGAAACGAATGGTTGAGCAAGGCGCTCCGTCTCCAATGCAACCCGCACAAGGACACCGGCTTCGTTGCTGACACCAGCTGGCTCCTGGAGATGAACTTGCGACTCATTCTGCCGATTGTTGGGCCGAGGCATGTCCTCCGGTCCGCCCGCGGATGCTTCAAATGGGGATGTATCGAAAGGTTGGCTGAATTCTGGATGATCTCCTTGCGGCGACGACTGTTCCAAATCCGCGTCTTCGAAACGGATTTGGCGAGCCTGCTCCCGCTCAAGGCGCCGATATTGGGCATAAGTGATCGGCCGCTCGGTGATGCCACGTTCTGCTCGTCGGCTCGCATCGAGGGCAATGCCATGACGAAGTGAAATCTCGGCCATCTTTATGCGCAGGGCGTCGTAATTCAGTTGGGGATGGCGCCGAGATATCTTCAGCCAGCCGTGTCCTAAAAGTTCGCGCCGATTGACGACGACATGCAGATGTGGGTGGTCGCGATCGATGTGGAAGGCCGTAAGATAGTTGTATCGGCCCCCCCCTGCGCCTGACCCAAACATCTCGGCTGCCCACTCCCGGCTCGCCGCATAAGCCGCTACCTGGCTTGTACCCGCGGGGAAGCTTACAATAATATGGGTGGTCAACTCCTGTTGCCTTTCCTCGTCTGGCTGACTTTCGTCATAAGTTCCAGTCTCTTGAACCCAGCTTCGGGCAAGTTCGTGGATTTGATCCGGTGGCAGGGGAATATCGAGATGTCGGGCTGAACGCTGCAGCTCCAGCCTGCCCTTCCGGGATAGATACTCCAACTGATTGATAATTTGTTGAAGGGTCTTGGTGCCACCTCCCGGCACAATGCGAATGATAACTTGAGCTCGATCGGGCATCGAATATGTTCCCCGCCAAGTGCTACGTCAGTGCTACAAGGCGTCTTTCAGCAGCGAGCAACCGTCGATCCGCCGCCGTGATACGGACAAAATGGAACGGAGCAAGCCGTCGAGGTCAGCGAAAGATTTACCGAAGGCGATACGTTCAGCTCGCAAAGCCTCCAAATCCATTGTCGGATTTTCGGCATAGGCAGATAGCAGCGCGGCAATGTTGCTTGAGAGTGTTCCTATGGATTGTAGTATGGCCTCCATCCTATGACGAGTCTCTGCGTCGATTTCAAGAAAGCCACCAATGCGGCGCACCGCAACCCGTATGGCCATGCTGTCGGAGAGGCCCAGCAAGCGTGCCTGATGAGAAAAACTCTCATATTCGGCCGATCTTAATCGGGTACTGACGACCTTGAAGCCTTCAACCTTCACGCATTCGCGCTGGTTGACGGCAATGTCACTTGAGGTGGGCCTACTGCCTTGCGACATAGCTTCCTCCATAGAAGACGGAAAGATCTGAACTTGCCCCGCCGTAGCATTTCCTCGTCGTGGCAGATGGGAATCTAGCCATATACAAAACGAAATCAAGAACACATAAGGGATATTTATTTTTATATTATTACAATTGAAATTATTTTACAATAAAATTGAAATATAAAATCAGGTAATTACTACATTACTCATGAATGATCGCAAAATCATACACACAAATAAAAGTACAGACGCACTTCCGCTTCACAAAATCGACAGGATAAGGACATGAAACTTCTGACATTTTGCTCCTTCAAGGGAGGAGCCGGCAAAACCACGGCACTCATGGGTCTTTGCGCCGCCTTTGCAAGTGACGGCAAACGATTGGCTCTCTTCGACGCTGATGAAAACCGACCACTAACGCGATGGAAAGAAAACGCCCTTCGCAGCAATACCTGGGGCTCCTTCTGCGAAGTCTACGCCGCCGAGGAAATGGCACTCCTTGAGGCGGCCTATGAGGACGCCGAACTCCAGGGATTTGATTATGCGCTGGCCGATACGCATGGTGGTTCGAGCGAACTCAACAACACGATCATTGCCAGCTCAAACCTGCTTCTGATCCCGACCATGTTAACTCCGCTCGATATCGATGAAGCATTGTCGACCTACCGCTATGTCATTGAACTGCTGCTGAGCGAGAACTTGGCAATTCCGACAGCCGTATTGCGCCAACGCGTGCCGGTTGGTCGATTGACCACATCGCAGCGCGCGATGTCGGACATGCTCGCAAGCCTTCCAGTTGTACAGTCTCCCATGCACGAGAGAGACGCATTTGCCGCGATGAAGGAACGTGGCATGTTGCATCTCACATTGCTGAATATGAGAACCGATCCGACAATGCGCCTCCTCGAACGGAATCTCAGAATCGCCATGGAGGAACTCGTCACTATCTCCAAATTGGTTAGCGAAGCCTTGGAGGGGTGAAGATGGGAATTCGCAAACCCGCTTTGTCTGTCGGGGAGGCCAGGCGGCTTGCCGCCGCTCGACCCGAAATCGTCCATCCTTCTTTGCCTGTTGCCACCCAAAACTCGACCCTGCCGCAGCCGCCTGAAAATCTCGACGAGGAAGATCGACGACCTGCCCCAGCCACCGCCAAGCGTTGTCACAGCTCTGATCAGCAATCGATGCTGACCGTGGATGCTTTGAGTTCGACGACAGCGCCAGGAAAGATCCAGGTCTTCCTTTCAGCGCGCCCGCCCGCGCCTGAAGTATCGAAGATATATGACAACCTGATCCTGCAATACAGTCCTTCCAAGTCGCTACAAATGATCTTGCGCCGTGCGCTTGGCGATTTTGAAAACATGCTGGCGGATGGATCGTTTCGTGCGGCTCCGAAGAGTTATCCGATCCCTCACACAGCTTTCGAAAAATCAATCATCGTTCAGACCTCCCGCATGTTCCCGGTCTCGCTAATAGAAGTCGCTCGCAATCACTTTGATCCATTGGGATTGGAGACCGCCCGGGCTTTTGGCCACAAGCTGGCTACCGCAGCGCTTGCATGTTTCTTTGCTCGGGAGAAGGCAACGAACAGCTGATCTCTCAAAAGATAGGACCCATCCAATCACTCCGCAGTGCTGAGTTTTTCGGATAGTACCGAGGAAAGGCAGCTTTGCCAAGCCGCATAGCAATCTGCTCACGTTGGGAACAGATTGCTAAAGGCGAAATGCACCTCTACCTCAGGCCGCCATCACACCCCCGTACGAAACATCCACGTCAGCGTCAAAGAAATAGCCAGCACCTCTTGCAGTCTTGATCAACTGAGGGGTCGTCGGATCCCCCTCAAGCTTCCGGCGCAGCCGCAAAATGAGGACATCAATACTTCTGTCATACACCTCCTCCTCGCGTACCCGACTGGCGATCAGAAGCTGCTCCCGGGATAGGACGTCGCGCGGCTTCTCCAGGAAAGCAACCAGGAGATTAAACTCACCTGCCGTGAGTTTCACCTCACTGCCCTCTTCCGAAATCAAGCGGCGTCGCCTGAGATTAAGTGTCCAGTCAGCGAAACTAAATGAGCGTCGATCTTTGGTTCGCGCGACACTGGGCCGCACGCGTAACGCAACACGGATGCGCGCCAGAAATTCCCGCGTCCCAAAAGGCTTGGCAATAAAATCGGTTGCTCCCAACTCGAGCGCAATAACTTTGTCCGCCTCTTCGAGGCGAGCGCCGCTAATAATTATGATTGGAACATCGGACTTCGTGGCCAGACTACGAACAATTTCAAGCCCATCTTCGCGACCCAAATTAAGATCGACGACCACGACATCGACCGTCTCGGAGCAGAGTACACGATTGAACTGCTTGCTGTCGGCTACCGCAGTCACCTTAAAGGCATGGATCGTAAGATACTCGACTATAAGATGCCGCATAGCGACATCGTCATCGATGACAAGAACGTGTTTCAACGGTTCACCTCTCAATCTAGGATCCTGGCCAGCCATTTGCAGCTCAACAGAATTTATACACGTAAAGGTTGTATTCGTTAGACTCCACTCGTCAATTTTCTCTCACTACACGGGCATTTCGGCAAGATTTCGACCAAACCGCGCACGACAGAAATGCAAACTAGATGTCTCCGTTTTATGACAAAGATTGCTGAGCATTGCTACAAACGTAATTCTACAACGCGCCATGCGGCATTTAGAAACATGGATCACAACTACTGCTGGTTAAGAAGATCGCCTATTGTCTCACCGCGCCGACGCGCATCGGCAGCGAGCCAGATTTCGCCCACCTCGTAAATGTCACCGTGGGCACGGAAGGGTACGATGACATCAACTGCGGTTGCGAGCATGTCAATCAGGGTGCGATCTTCCAAGCTAGCCCCCTGAGCGCTGCTTTTCACGAGCGAAAATAGCTTTTTGAAACCTTGGACGGGATTGGCACCATGTATTGTGGAAATCGATCCCGGATGCCCTGAGACGACTTCACTCAGATAAGCCCACGCGGCATCGTCGCGTATCTCGCCGAGCAGTATTCGGTCCGGTCGCATGCGCAGGCTAGCCTGTAGCAGGTGCTCAGCGGTCACTGCGCCCAGCCCAGCCCCATTCTTAGAATAAAGCAGCCTTACGTGGTTCTCGTGTGGAATGACGAGTTCGAGCGTATCTTCGATGGTAATCAGCCTTTCCTGCGGCGGGATAGCGTTGATCAAGGTCTTGCTCATCGTTGTCTTGCCACTCCCGGTGGGTCCGCAAAGCAGCATCGTCAACCGACCAACGACACATGCGTGCAGAAACGCCTCCAGATCCCCGTTGTCATAGTACCGAAGGATAGCTTCATCATGCTGATCATGCCGTTTTTTTCGTCCCTTCCACTGATTCCACCTCGGAGCATCGTAACGGGACGAGACTTCTTTGAGACTAGAAACACGGGAACTTGGCCGTCGAATCGTCAAGCTGACGGTGCCCGACGGTACCGTCGGCGGCAAACAGATTTGCAGCCGCTCGCCGTCTGGAAGTTCAGTTGCGCAAAGTGGGTTGCGTGGTCCAACGTCCTGTTTTCTCAGCGCGCCTGCTAAAATAGCGATATCTTCGAGATCGTCATAGGAGACAGGCAAAGGGAACTTGAGGAAGGCGCCGGCCTGGCGCACAAATGCCTCCCCAGGTCGATTTATCGCAACTTCTTCGGTCCGCGGGTCATCGAGCCATTCCAAAATTGGCTTGAGAAGGATTCGTAATTGCGGATCCACCTCCATTTGTATCGTATCTCCATCTGTAAGTGATAAGTTGAATTCGTTATGGACGGCGATCCCGCCCCCGCGCCGCGCGACCAGCCATACGAAGCTGGTATATGCCTGAGAAATCGAGATCCCGTGCGACAAAAATGGAGACCGTGTCGCCCTGATTCTTCTTCAGGGTTGGCGGTATGTTGATCGTGGCCTTGAGGGCTGTGTCTGCCGTTTGTTCACCGTTATTCTGGACGCTGTTGAAGCTCGTCCCTCCACCCGAGCTGCCAGCGTAGGTGCTCGCTGCCTGGAAGGCACCTTGGACGACACTCAAGAGCATGGCCCCGCTAAAGCGCTGCCAGAAGTGATTGTCGACGGTGCCCGGCAATCCCGAGCGACCGAGTTCGTCAGCGCTTGGTGACGCAAGCGAAATCATGGCATGGTCGGGTGTCTCCGCCCGATCCCAGAGCACAAAAACACGCGTATCTCCCTGTTGCAAACCGCGCTGGATCTCGCCAACAACGGTGGTGCCGCGATCAAGAAGCACAACGTTGTTCGTTGTTCCACGAACATCCCAGGGTAACACGCATTTTACATAGCCTGCCAGACTGGTGTCGATTGCCGTTTGCAAGATACATGGAATAATCGTCCCCTCCGTCACCATGAAGTCGGGATGAGGCAAGAGCGTAGCCCTGGTGGGCTGCAGCTCGGTGGGCTTCATGCGTATCGAGAGATCATTCTCGGCGGACACTTCGACCTTCGGCAAAGGACTGTCTTCCCCATTGCCTTCGCGTCTTCGGTCCGTTTCGCCTTGTTGAACGCGCTTGCTGGTCCCTTGATCACCACTGGTGTACGCAAAAATCGGTGTTTCTTCCGGCCGCGGCTCATGCCGTTCCGGCTCACTTCGTGCTGGCGGAGGAGCAGTCGGCTGAACAGCTTCCTGGGCAGCCGGAGGATCAAGTGTAACGTCAATCGGAGCCGGATGAAATGGCTTGGTGTTCGTGGCGATCATGGTTGACGGGGGTGCGTCCCCGTTTTCCTTCTTTTCACGCCCGCCAAGCCAAATGAGGCTAAGTGATAGCGCGAGAACTACACCTCCTACGATCAACTTTTGAGCCCCCGAAAGGCGCCGGTGATGTGTGTCGGAGACCAGGGACCCCGACGCATCGACATCATGCGCCGATTGCTGATTGTCGTCGTTCACCCTCTCACCTCCTTTAGGACGCGCTTCACATCGGGCCTCACAGTGCCCGTCTCCGGCCTGCGGCCGACGGGATCGTAGGCGGTATTCCAAATGCATAATACCGTGTGGCCATCCCTCAGACGCCAACCACGGGAAACCGAAGAAATCTCGACATAGCTCCCTTTGACTGAATAGTTAGCGACAGCTTCCTTTCCATCCGGATTTATCGTGTAGATGGAGGGTATGCGTACATTACCTGGGAAGTGAAATACCGTCGTAAATCCATCATCGAAGACTTCGAGCGGCAACAGCGAACGATCGCCCTGAGCGACATAGTGCCAATTCTTGTCCTCGGCACCAACGGTCGTGGCAGGCTGCTCCAATAAACCCTCTGCTCTCTGTTGATATTGCGCTTCCGCACGTATACGGTCTGCAACAGCCTTCTCTTGTGCCGCCTTCTGGCGAGCCGCTGCGTCATCGGCAGGGTAAGCGAATTGTACGCTATAGTAGAGATCGGCCTGCTCTTTATCGAGGTGCGGCAGCGTCTTGGAAGAGATGCTGAAAACGTAGCGTCGCATACCGGCGTCACTCGCAGTTAGCACGACCACTGGCTGGGGTGGGAGAACCTTGCTAGCCTTGAAGAAAAGATAATTTCCGCGTGGAAGGGCCGCGAGATCTTTGCTATTGGAAACGGCAACAGCTGTCACCGTTTCGTTAGCCCCGAAAGTAACAACCAAAGTGGCTCCAACCGCCGTTGAAAGGCGCACCACTTGATCGGGATTGTAAGCGAGATAACGCATGCGCGGATCAAGTCTGCCCGCCGTTGGCGTGTCTTCAGCCCTCGCGCCAATCGCCGCAAAAAGTAAACATGCCAGAGTGAGAAATGCTTTTTTCGTCATGGTTCGCTGTGGCCTGCGTTCGAAACGGTATCTTCCGATGTCTGGTAGGAGGTGACAACCAAGCCTCCCGGGTTGGTCAGTCTCAATCTGCCGGGCAAGCTGGTCACCTTTTCATAACGAACCGTAGCAGTCCAAGTGCTCGCCATCGGCATTTTGCCGTCAACGATGAGGGTTCGCTTATAGCGAATTTGCTGCACACCCGGAGTAACATCATTCGAAGCGATGTGTTCGACCTCTAGCCTGCCGTGTTTGCCGAGGATGACTTGAGGCGAAGTTGGATTGGGATAATTGAAGAATTGCTGATAATTTTGGCGCACCATTGGGGCGCTGAAGTTCGAGACCAGGTCATAGGCGTACTGGGCGGTATCGGCATCATAGCTCTCGCGCAGCCGAACATACTCCCACAGTGAGGCGTTAACGACGGCCTCCTCTTGAGTTGCAGGCAATCGGGAGACGGACACCTCGCTGTCAACGGTGCCATCCGGCCGTATCCATAGATATACCGGCACAAGCCTGATCAGCGGCACCATGGTGGCAATTGTGAAGGCTTGCGCAACATTCCCCAAAACCGCGATGGTTGCGACAGCTGCAATGACCTTGGAGAGGCGCCGCGCTGATTTCGCACGCGCAGTTTGGAAAGCTTCCACTTCCTTGTAGTGCTCAGCCAGGGTTTCCCGCGCTACTAGCAAGGCGTATTCAGACCCCTTCATGGCGACCACCTACGTTGCTGAGCTGAAGATCTGACGGCGTAGGCTGCCATCGCCCCACATTCAGCGGGAATATTGGGCCTTTGCAGCTCGCCAATTTATCGTTTGTCTGGCAGCCGCCTAAAGCGAGAGCCAGGCACAGCAGGCAATATTTCATAGAGTTCTCCACCGACGTGAATTTTTTGCGGGACCTAACGACGCTCGACCTGAGCGAAGCGACGGTACAAGCTGTTGGCAGATTGGGTCGCGCCGCTCCAATAACTGCCTCCGATGTTGCCGGCGATTGCCGGCAAAGCGACAATGAGTGCGTCACCAGTCAGAAAGAACATGTCGAGTTCGTAAAGACCAATGATCTTGGCCGCGGTCGTACCGGCAAGGGTGATTACACCAAGCATAAGCGTGAGTGCAGTCGCTTCGGTTAGGATGACTATTGTCGCCACGAGGTTTAGCAGGAGAAGTAGGAGACCATAGGTGATAAGTTGCCCGATCCACTTTGCCGCGATGTCGCGCGTGCGATCAAAGATATATCCCGTGAGGATCAAAGGGCCGATCGCCAGAAGCACTTTCGTGAGAATTCCGACGGCGTCGTAGATTCCGAAGGCAGACCAGAGCGTGCCATAAAAGACCCACTGAGCCCCCTGGAAAGCAAGGATGTCCTGGTCATTCATCGGGCCGATTTCAGATGCAATTCTCTGAAATGCAGCCTGGGTTAGGGCGAACATTGTATCGAGCTGAGCGGGAATGGTCTGCAGAGGCAGGCCGCTGCCACTAAACTGCTGAATAAAGTTTGGAATCGTCTCTTCAAAGACTGAAACCACATAGTCGTGGTAGTTGGCCTGCCCGACGACAAGGGCAACAACGACGGTGACCGTGATCACCCGAGTGATACCGCCGCGCGTGTCGATTTCGCCACGCATGACCAGAATACCCTGAACGATAATCCAAAGAGTGACGCAGGCGACCAATGGCGCGCTCACCGCCTCTTGGATCGTCCCAAGCATTGTGTCCAGGCTTGTCGTAAAGGCTAGATCGAAGATCGTATGAATGGCCGTAAACGGCGCCGGGATCGTGAAATTCATCGTTTGGACCTGACCTTGACTGGCTTGTCGCAGAATGTCGGATACAATGAACTCGCATCCTGAAATGTGCAGATGGGCGGCACGAATAAGTCGCCCAGTCTCAGGGGACGGCCCCAAAGATGACCGCAGTCTTTTGATGCTCCTTACGTTGAGCGGCCGCCTCTTCCGCCTCATGAAGGCCAGCCTGCGCGGTGGTCATCGTTAACAAGCTGGTCGCCTGTACATTTTGAATCATTGCGTCATGGATCTGCTTGAGAAGCAAACCGTTGGTAACGGTTGCCTGCATGATATTGCGAGAGCGAGAAAGCTGTGTCGAGGTCTCGGCATTCGCTGTTAAGCGTTTGTCCATCGTCTCCAGGTTGTCAGCCGCAATGCCCGCGCTATTTGCGGAACCGGTGATCTGCGATCGCAACAGATCCGCTTCAGCGTCGCCACCAACTACGGCGCGATCTGTATCGGTGGTGATCGCACGTGCCGTGGTCGACATTGGCATTCGCGGCGAAAACATTTCCGTGTCCAAGTCCCTGGTCGAGGGATACTGATTTTTTTGGTTGAGCGAAGTTAGTAGGCCGGTGACGCCATAAGCCGAGGTTAACATCGCCACCATCGTTATGGTCTGTTCGAGATTTGCCGCAGTCTCGAGCGCCGTCGCCAGCGTCTCAGCTTCCGTCGCCGGATCGCTGACAACGAACTGCGCCCGCGCGGGCCCGACCGAAAGAAGGCTGACGGCCATGGCCGCAGCAACAAGTTGCATGATCTTCATAGTTCCCCACCTTTGATCAATCTTTTGCCTCGTGGTAACGAGCCATAAATTCGCTGAGCCAGGCTGATGGGTTGTCCCCCTGTACTTTGCGAAGCTGATCCGCGAAGCGCACCGTGTTGGCGCGCCCCGAAAGTACGGCGACATATTCGCGCATTTCCCGCAGATCGAATTCGCAGACGACGCTTCCGCTTTCTCGTTTAAGCAGAAACTTCCGGCTACCTACTGCCATGTCTTCACGGATCGCCTGAAATTCCTTTTCAGTACATTTCAGTCCATCGATGTAAGCCGATCGATCTGCCGTGGGTGAAGGATAGAAAATCTTCGTCATACATTGCGCGACGAGACTGGCGCCTAGCTGCGATTCCAGGACATGCTCAGGTTGCTGCGTTGCCAGTATCAGCATCCCATTGTTTTTGCGGACAGTAAGCAGGAACTTGTCGACGACCGCCGCAAATTTAGGATTTAGCAAATAGGCGCGAAACTCATCGCAACTCATCACAAACCGACG
The DNA here is from genome assembly GCF_017313405.1 of Agrobacterium burrii. Taxonomy (NCBI): domain Bacteria; kingdom Pseudomonadati; phylum Pseudomonadota; class Alphaproteobacteria; order Hyphomicrobiales; family Rhizobiaceae; genus Agrobacterium; species Agrobacterium burrii. The sequence continues at coordinate 168,634 of NZ_JAFLNA010000013.1, read as the reverse complement.
GCCGTCAACCATGGCTCCAATGCGGTGCAGAAGATATGCTGCGGCGGCAGCGCATACTTCCTCATATTCGAGAAGATGCGTCATGTCGAAACCAGTAATCGAAGGATCCAACTTTACTTCGTCGAGCTCGCCGTCGAACGCCCAGCCTAGTGCATTGCCACGGCACCAGCGTTGGAGTCTCGCTCCCGCCCCTTCGGCGGGTCCATGCAACAAAAATTCGCGTAACCCCGCGATTGAGCGCATGTGGGGATCAAACGAGAGCTGCCGATGGATACCCCGCACCAGACGGCGATTTTCCTCGGGGGATATTCCTCCACGGCCATCGCTCTCAATGAGCGCCACGATCCATTCGCGCAGAAAATCATGTGAAGCCGCTGTATTTTCCAGGCCACGCAATGGCGCCAATCCGCTCGGCGCTCCTCTACGGAGCGCCAAATATGTTCCCCCGGTGGCGCGAACCAGCAGCTCACTGCCGCGGTCCTTGTCGAAGAGGACAACCGCACCCGCGCGGTCGACCATGCTCTGCTCGAGCATCGCGAGGATAAAGGTCATGAGCGTCGTTTTACCCCTCCCGATGGGACCGAATATCGCCGTCATGCCGACATCGTGCTCGTGCGGGATGTAGTCGAAAGGGGTTCCACCATTGGTACGAAAGCGCGCAATCGCGTTGCCCCAGTGACCTGAGCCGGATCCCTCGGGAAAATTCTCGAATGAGACTAAACCAGCGAAGTTGCGCGATGTGATCGCTCCCGGACGCGTGCGCCACTTATAGTTGCCTGGCAGCTGCGACCAATAAGCCGCCTCCATGCCGATGCCCTCTTGGACAACAACAGCTCCCGCATCCGCCAATCGCGTCCGGGCGCGGGCACCTCTATCTGCAAGACTATTGAGATCATTTGCATATATGCAAAGACTCAAATGATGCGCCCCCATAACGAATTCGTTGCTCGCTAGTGCGTCCTCCGCCTCGGATAATCTGCTGATTTGGGTGACGGCTTTGTCGCCAGAACTCAACATTTGGCTGGACTTGAGGCTGAGCTTCGAGTGGGCTTGCGAGCGAGTCAGAAACGAGAAGCTCTGCGTCAGAACAAGCGGAAAATCGAGAGACAGTAGCACGTTGAGCATACCCGGTCGCGTCGTTGCGGGGTATTCGCGAAACGAGTAAATAGATCCCACATAACTATCTTTTGGTGTTCGGATCTCGAGTCCCCGCTTGCCGCAAATAACTCGGTCGGTATAGATCGAGGCGCCGAGCGAACCGCTAACGACGGGAACCGGCGTGAATCGACCAGTCATTATCAGCCGCAGAGCTTCTCCAACCTCCGTAAAAAGCACATCTTGCTTCTCACGAATACCAAGACGACGCAGGCCGTACGCTTCGAGAGCGCCAGCGACAAGATGCCAGAGATCTTCCAGGTTCCTGGTTTGAGCTGTGAGATCGTTTTCTTTTTGTCTGTAGCGTTTGGTGAACCTTCTCCTCACTTTGCCAAGCGCGGCCCGGGGAGACACGATCAGCGTAAGGAAGTGGTCATTGCGAAGGAGTTTGCCGGAGAGAACGCGCTCCTCAAAAGCTTCGCTCAGACTGGCGGAAAAAGCGCTGCGGAAATGTCGCGCGGGTGACGGCGGCACATCGTCATGACGTACGAGGTGAGCATATATTGACACATGATCATCAGCGATATTGCGCAAGAGCGTATTAAATGCACGGCAACGTGCATTGCGCATTTCGGCATCTTCGAGTTCGAAGGCCATGCCACTTACGTGCGCCATCGTCATGATCGATCCATCTTCTAGAAGGACAATCTGGTCGCTGAGGTGCCCGACGTAGGGTAGATAGACCTCGCCAGACCTTTCGGTTGTGCCACTTGCTCCGAGCATTACGCCATTCCTCTCCCTCGCGCGGGAACCTTGATTGGATTTGGGCTAACGCTTGCGCCGCCCCAAATCAGACCATCAACGCTCCTTCCCGCCGTCTGCAAAAAAAGAAGAACGACGCTGGCCGCGTTATAGTCTCGTTCCACCACAAGCCGCGCTCCGAACCACAAGGGCACGAGAACGACTTCGTACAGCGGGTTCTGAACGATGACGATGACAAAGCCGGCAAACATCACGAGTAGCCCCGCCAACGTCAGCGGCACGCCAAGAAACAATGCGGGCCGTGTCGCCGCCAAGTAAAGGGTTGCTTCTTCCAGACGATCATTCATTAGCCACCTCCAGTCAGCGTTTTGCCCAGGAAGCTGGCTCCAAACATGATGACAATGCCGCCGACGACGCCGGCAACGAGACCGAGTGAAGCGCGACCGAACATCCAGGAGATTCCGATGGCCACGATGCCAAGAACAGCGAGTGACTGGCCGAACGGACCAAGGATAAACGTGCATATGTTGTTAACCATTGTGGCTGGGTCAGTGCCGCCACCTGCAGATTGGGCCGCGGCCGGCCCAGAGGAGAAAATGCTCCACCCCATTGCACCGACCACGCTCGGCGCATAGCCGGATACCATGCGCATCACCGCGTTCGAGAGCGAGAGGCGATTCAGATGTACACGGTATCTTTCAAAGCATCGCATTATTGCGGACCTCCTTGATTTAAGTCGAACAAGAGTTGATCGTCGTCTTCGGATTTGCGGTTGTCCTCGTCTGGCGGCGGAGGCGGACCGGATGATCCGCCAGATCCGCCCTCCGGGGAACGACGCTTATATGCCCCCCAAACATCCCATGTTTCCTCGGATCCCGGCTTCTCACGATCATCTTTTGGACGCGCGGTTAACGGGGGGACGAGCTGTTGAGCGGCCGTTTCAACTTTTCGCACGTAGCCGTTCGCGAAGCCGTGCGTAAAATCACCGGTGTTATAGGCGGAGATTGCCCGACGAAGCGACAATTGCTCGTCGTCAGCCGTGTTGCCGCCAGCGTAGCGGCTCCCAAGCAAGTTTGCGGCGACAGATAATGACGTGCAAGGTTGAAGGGCTCCGTCAGGTGTCAGACCGAGCACGGAAAAATTCCGGGAATTGATCTGCATGAGCCCAACATCCAGCGAATGCCGTGCTTCGAGACGGTCCATCACGACTTGCGTTGCTTGAGCCTGGTTCTGCCAGTGAAGCGTTTCGCCGGTGGTATTGTCATGCACAGCAAGCGGATCAAAGCGACTTTCGACCTGAGCGATCGCTGCAAGCGTAGATGGAGCAACGGATGGAGCGCATTCGCGTGCAAAATTATTGAACTCAGCAAATGAAAGTGGGGCAGCACCGCTCGACGGGCACGTGGAGGCCAGTAAGATAATCGACAGCGGCCCTGTTGCCTTCAACATTCCCCATCTCCCCAAGCTCATAACCAACACAGCCACTTCGGTCGGAAGAAATGCTGTCATCTGATGTTCACGATTATCGGGAGGGTCGGTTACTCTAGGATTTTTGTTTTCTTCTTTTCGATTTCATTTGAAGCGAAAACGGCTTTCCATGCACTTAAGGGTGCGGCGACGAAAGATGGCTCTCTAAGACAACGGCGAGGATCTAGAATGCCGTCGAAGTGAAATTCCAGGGCGGAATGAACGGGGGATGGTTTCAATAAACTGTGGCACTTCGCAGGCTCCGATCAGGGTGTCGATCGCGCCATTTGCGTGGCGAGGGTATCCGCCTATGCCGACTATCCTATGTCCGAGCTCAGCGAACATATGTCTTGTTCTTCGAAGACGGTATCGAAGACCTCCAGCAGATAATCGCCAACCTTCGGGTCTCAGAAGACGCACCGCCACAACCGACTGCCCAAAGCGATTGCGAGAAACCATAGCTATAGGCGCGCCGAACAGACGTGCTGATTACCCTGGTCGAGTCTCCTGAAAAACATCCTCAACTCTAGGCTTTGATCTTGGTACGAATCGCGTAGGCCATCGTCCTGGAGGATATAGGTTTGGGCAGAAAAAGCGCGGACGTCATGTCATCGCTGGAAAGTGACATTTTAAGATCACTTCCTCCAATGATGATGGACGCCGTCTTGAAGGCTGCGTGCAAAGCAGTAGCACTCTGATTCTCGGGAAGAGACGATTGGTCAACTAGAACCAGATCGGCTTGCTTGCCTTTTGATATCCAATTGCAAAGGTCTGCACATGTCTTAAAGCCCACCGGCTCATAGCCCAGAGCGGCGATCTTGTCTTCGTACACCTCCCGCAAGACAGGATCTGGCTCAATCAATGCCACAATTTCTCCGTTGCCTCGCGGTGTTTTACAGGGCCCAAAAAACGCGTCCGGGCTGACGGGCTTCTTCGAGGAAGGAGGTAGATAAATGTCGAAGCGCGTCCCTCGCCCTACGGCTGAAGTAACGTCAATATATCCTGCAAGCGCGCTGACATGACCGTGCACGGCAGCAAGACCTAGACCCGTGCCGCCGCTGCAAGAGCGTGTTGTAAAGAAAGGCTCAAAAATGTGGGGGAGCACAGTTTCGGCAATGCCTTCACCGTCGTCGCTGACAGAAAGAAGAACATAGTCGCCAGCTGGCATAACACCATGCGCCAGTACTTTCTGTCGAGATACAAAAATTCGGCTAACGATGATGTCGATTTGACCATCGGCGGTAAACGCCTGGGAAGCGTTCTTGCAAAGATTCATCAGCATCTGCTGAACCTCTAGCGGGCTTCCTTCGACTACGCTCTTCTTGTCGTCAAACTTGAACTTCAGCTCGATGTTGCGCTGCAATGCAACACGCAATAAGGGAGCAATTTCCATTACGAGTTCGGAGACACTGAACGGCTTTGTCACGCGTTCTAGTTTTCGACTTAGAGTCAAGATCTGATCGATAATGAGCCTGGCTCTGTCACCCGACGAAATAATTTGGTCAATGTGTCTTCGGGTGACAGATGACCGACGCAGCATGTTTTGCGCCATTTCAGCGTACCCGAGGATTGCTCCCAAAATGTTGTTGAACTCATGCGCTATTCCACCAGCAAGTGTACCAACTGCCTGAAGACGTTCCGCATGCTCTAATCGCCTCTCCAGAATATCGCATTCGGTCTGCTTACGCCGAACATCGATATAGTGGCAGAGGCAGGCGGTGGCGAGTTCAAGAAGCTGAACTTCGCCTGGACAAGATTTCAGACGATAGCCCTGGTAACCGAGGGAACAAATCGCTATCAGTTGATCCGTAGATTTGTGTGCCAGCAGCATAGAAACGCCCGGAGTCTCCGGAGGAAGGCAGCTGACCTTTCGCGTCGACATGATGCGGAATACTGACGCACGCTCATCCGCTCTGGCAAGAGAAACCATCTCGCGTAGCGCGAGGTCCTCCCAGACGGGCTCAGGCAGCTTCGCAGCGAAACTTTCGACAGCCCACCTGTCACCATGGTCCACCAATGCTAGTGCACACGATTCCGCATTAAAGAAGCGTTGAATAATTCCAAGCGCAGCTTGCGCGGACGAATTGAGGGACGACGCTGTGGCCCCTCGCCCCTCGAAACAAACCCCAATCTCTTTGATTACCTCTTCGTAATCCAAACGCCGCGTTAACCAAGCCGTTTTCCGACGCAGCCTATAGACCAGTGAGATGATGTAGATGCAAAGGCCCACCGAAACGGAACCCAAGAAGATCCGTGCCCGCTGCTCCCTCACGCTTTGCAAGCTATAGGCCTCCAAACACTTGCGCTCCAATCTTTCGGCAATTTCAGCGGTGTCGGAGGTCTGAATCATGTTTACGGCATCGTTCACACGGGGCAAAAGCGACAAGATGACGCGACCCTCGCGTGCAAGTATACGGATAGGAACTTCAGCCCCACCGCTAGCTTTTTGGAGCATGTCGAGTTCGTGACTGATCTCCAACGAGAGTGTTGGGCTTGGCTGACGCACAAACTGCAGCATCAGGCTGCCCAATTCGTTCGAATTTTCGACCGTCTGATCCGTCGACGACATTTTGGGAAGAATACTAAGCGCGCGAGTGAAGCTGGCAAGCGAATCTTGCAGGAGCACGTTTTGCGCTCCGAAGGCTGCAACGGCCGCGTCGGTCGTATCCACGGACACCTTTAGCTTGTCGAGCAGTTGAGAGAAATCATTGCCGATCACAAGATGAGATTGTTTAAATAGTCGCTTCAAATTTTCCAGGTTCTTCCGCAAAGCTCCCAACCTGGAGATAATGGGCCGGTAGTTCGCCACCACACCCGCTTCCGCGCGGAGTACATCCCGCTGCAGCGAAGCACTGTCGATGTTAATAGCTCGCAATTGGGTCAGGATCGCCCGATTGGTTTCATTGTCCTGCCAAGACGTAATCGCCATCAAGGCAAAAATCATTGCAGCAACTACCAAGGCCAGGATAGACCAAGGCTTGGCGCCTGTCTTGAAATCTTGCCGAGACGGTGAATACCTTCCATTCATCCGCACTTACGTCCTCGTACCAGCGCTCAGTCCCACCCCGGTGGCCCTTAGGCCGCACAGTAGGGTTTGTAAATGGGTTTGAAGCAACAAACGTCGACTCAGTGTGTTTCAAATGAAACACAGCCTCGGCATTCCAATGGATGTTTCCGGTTGCCGAGGTGTTCTTTGACTCCGCGCGGTGGCTGGTAGGATCGATATGGTCGGGATGTCGCCGTTTGCACCGAGAAAAATGAAATCGTCGACATTAACAATATGGCTGATCATGCGTCGACAGGGCAAGTTGCTATGCTATGCGCAGCGAGAACTGCCGTGGCGGCTGCCGCGGACACTAGCGGATATTAGGTCTGTGTTCGTACCACCTTAGAGGCTGTCGGCTTCGAAACGAAGCCAGGACGTCAGCGCATATGAGACCCAACCGGCTTTTTCGTGTGCATATCCGTTAAATATTCTTCAGCGGCATTTTTCGTTTCAGTGACCAAGCAAAGCTGCAACACGAACTGTCAGGTGCTGACGGAGCATACCGCGCGGCCGATGTGGCTTCCCTACTCAAATCGCCTATCCGCTTTTCGACGTTGCGTTAACGGGGTCCGCTGCATTCACCATAAGCAGGTGTCGGGGCCAAACTCCTCAATTGTTCAGGAGGACAACGGGATGGAAACTCTCATGGCCGAATGAGCCGGCAACGTCAAAAATGTACGATTACAAATGTAGCGCGATATTAGTTCAGCAGATTGCGTAAAGCTGGTAAAAATCATGCAGTAAAACATCATAATCCGAATTGAAAAATCTGGTTTGGAACAGATGGGATATCCCATTAAATTTATATGAGGCGCACATGTTACTCCATCTCATCTACGGACCGACTTGCAGCGGCAAAACGGACATGGCGATCCAAATCGCACAAGAAACCGGGTGGCCGGTGGTTGCCCTTGATCGTGTGCAATGCTGTCCTCAAATCGCGACAGGTAGCGGAAGACCTTTGGAATCGGAATTGCAATCAACGCGGAGAATATATTTGGATTCCCGCCCCCTCACCGAGGGCATCCTTGACGCTGAGAGTGCCCATCGTCGACTCATATTCGAAGTGGATTGGCGGAAGTCCGAAGAGGGTCTTATTCTCGAGGGCGGGTCGATTTCGCTTCTCAATTGCATGGCTAAAAGTCCGTTTTGGAGATCGGGTTTTCAATGGCATGTCAAGCGGCTACGTCTTGGGGATTCGGACGCCTTTCTCACCCGAGCCAAGCAACGCGTTGCGGAAATGTTTGCCATCCGGGAAGATCGCCCCTCGTTGTTGGAGGAGTTGGCGGAACTCTGGAACTACCCTGCCGCTCGACCGATTTTGGAAGATATCGACGGATATCGCTGCGCAATTCGTTTTGCGCGCAAACACGATCTCGCAATCAGCCAGTTGCCAAATATTGATGCAGGGCGGCACGTAGAGCTCATAGAGGCCATAGCTAATGAATATCTTGAACATGCGCTCTCGCAGGAGCGCGATTTTCCTCAGTGGCCAGAAGATGGCGCAGGACAGCCTGTTTGCCCGGTCACGCTGACGCGAATTCGGTGATTCGCCGCTTCATCATTTGACCTGCGCGTTGGATGGCCATCGGCGGCGCAGCATCGGTCGGCGTCACCTCCAAGCGCGACATGCGGCGCGCCAAAGCTATTCGCACATCTTATTTGAATAAGTGATTTCTTTCGAAGCACCTCGGCCGGCGCTCGGTCCTCGAGGGATTTGGCCGCTTCCGAGTTCCAGCAGTTGCAGATTTCGATTAGCCGGCGTCGGTCAGGCTTCAAAGTCGACTTCCATCAAAGTCATTTTGGTTACACGTCGACATTGCATCTCAGCAAGACGAGTGGCTGTGCCGACTGATATCGACCGATTGCCATTACGTACAGCAGGCTTATTCGGTTACATTTGAAACCAATCTTTGGTCTCCTGTAATCATTATACTGCTGATGGACTGCACATATCGTCGGTAAGCTTACATAAGGAGTACGATGACATGGGGCACCAAAAGAAATCAGATAAGCGCCTGGGCTACTCGCATCTGCGATTGGCAACTATCGACGGCGTATCCCTGCCTGATCTACAACTATCGCCCGACCGGCAGCAGCGCCCGACTTCGACGAAGAGGTCCTTTTTCGAGCAACTGCTCTTGGATTTTGCGTTCGGTTGCGAACTATTTTATCCGATCCAGCTATACGAGCATCTTGCAACGCGCGAGGGGGAAGACCAAGAGCGCTGACTCGCAAGTGAGAATAACGATTCGATAGATTTGGGAGAAATCCAACCAGCCGCCGCGCTCCTGGTTTGAAACCCAAGTCCATTGGATTTCCAAGTGCCATGATGAAAATTGTCGCCACGCTGGACGAAAACCAACGTGGTATCTCACTCGTCAACACCTGCAAATTCCAACTATAGGTCGGCGAGTGGACGGAGGATATCATGGACAACATCGATGTGACGCAAGCAAAGAACGGCTCGGGCACCTAGGCTTCAACAGGTGCGAACCTGCGCGGCAGGAACATCAAAAGATGGTAAGAAAGTCAATCGGGAACCTGACCGGTATACGGTGCGCCCAAGGCGCAGGCCAGATCTTGCTGCCGGTATCATATATGCTGACAACGCGCGCTCGCCTCCCAAAATCAACGCAATTTGACCGCAGGGTTCGCCCATCAAATTTGCTCCACAAAGGATTTCATTCTCCGTGTCATTATGCCCTTCGAAATGCTTTCGAATCGCCGCACTTGCAGCGGCCTCCATCGTGCTGGGCACCCAGATCGCAATTGCGCAAGAACCGTCTATAGGGTCTCAGTGGTTGAACACGCCGGCATCTCAAGTGGAAGCGCTTGCGGTTCTCCAGACCTTGAATGCCAATCTCCTGAGTAACGCCAGTGCTACGTTGACCCTTGACCGCTGGTGCGCCGGGCACAAGCTCGCACCGGAAGGTTCCAAGATCCTAGCTCAGCGTGTGCGCGGGCAAGCCAAGCCGGCCGATGATCATATCCGTGAACTACTGACCGTCGGACCCGACGAGCCGATCGCTTATCGCCGCGTTCGCCTAGTCTGCGGCGACCGCGTCTTGTCCGAGGCCGACAATTGGTATGTGCCGGCAAGATTAACGGCCGAGATGAATCAGGCATTGAATACCAGCGATATCGCGTTTGGCAGAGCCGTTCTGGCTCTCAATTTCACACGCACCAATCTATCTGCCAAGTTACTCTGGTCTCCTCTATCAGAAGGCTGGGACATGGACGGCTTGATTGCGTCTGGAAGGGGATCTCCTACCCTGCCGCCATTCCTGCTCGAACATCGTGCTGTGCTGAAACTTCCTGACGGCACGCCGTTTAGTACCTTGGTAGAAAGTTACACAAGCAAAGTATTAGACTTTCCGGTTCCACGCTCGCTTGCTCAGTAGTGTTTTGCGACGGCTACCGGATTCACTGCTCGAAAGAGAACGGATCGATACGAGTCATCCAGATCGCTTTTCAAGCTCAGGAGCTCGCTATAAAGGCGTGCTGCACAGGATCGGTTCGTCGTAACCGTGTTGAACAGCTGGCTGAAAACATCTTTGAGCGGGGCTGGCCATTCTGCCGCGCTCGCCCCTCGCATCATTCATGAACGGGCTGTCTTGGACGGCTGGCACTCATGTTCCCACGATACGTCAATAGGTCCCCAGTCGGATTGCAGAAACTGTTCGCGCCGCTATCGGCCAGCGGCTCCATCTCCTTACAAGAAACGCGAACGCAATTAGCAACGAAGAGGAACCCTATTTTTACAATGGCAGGTTGGTGCATCTGATATTGTTTGATCTAAAGCTAGATGAGGTCGGTTGTGCGTCGCGGACCGGTGCCTTCGCTGAAAGCAGCAAGGTGTGGAACTGGTGCTGCGTGATCTTAGAGCAATAGCGTTACCCGGCATGCAGCGGACGACGCGCTGCGCCTTAACTGCTTGTTTTTCTTCCCGTCCTAGAAATGCGGAGGCAACACGGATAGTTGTGGTTATCGGGAAAAACGATCAGGTTCAAAAACCTTTATGGAATGGGCGATTAATCGGGCCGAGGAGATTGTGTCGGCCAGGGACTGGATTTGCTGCGCTCGACATCCGAAGGTCATCGATGGAGCACCGATTATTGTACCATGCGCCTGACTATTGCGATTATTGAAGCGCTGATCGAAGCTCGCAATTTTGAGCAGGCGCCGTTCGAAAACGTTCAAAAGAACTGATGGCCAGCCGCCAAGCGCAGCTTGTGCTCTATTTAGCCAAACTAATTGAGGGTCGGGGGATCTATTGAATATTAGCCCTGTCACCAAAGGTTAAGTTGGTGACAGGGCGTATCGCTGACACGGGGTGGCGATAGTGTCAACGACCAGGGCAAAATGCCAATACCCCAAAAGAAGTCCGATGAACATCCGCTCTGATCGCAAGATTCATGCGAAATATGCGACCTGCTATCCAAGAAACCTTGGCGTCCGGATCATGAGTACAACCTTGGCGACATTTTTTGCGCATTTAAACCGGACGTTCGGTGCTCAAGCGCTTAGCTTCCTCGGTCCGAAGCGCATTGGGCCGGTCAGTACTCACTTGCCTATCCATTTCCAAAGGAGGTTGGCATTGACCCCATGTTCGAGCGCAAGTCTCGATACCGATGCCCCCGGCTCAAGGCAGGCTGCGACAAGCCGCTCCTTCGATACCGGATCAAAACGACGTCGCCCGTTCCGGCCTATAAGCCTCACACGCAGTTTCTGATCATCTTCCATGATTTGGCGTCCACCTCATTTTAGGTGGACACCAAATGCCTCAGCTCATTCAACGGAAAAAGGTGCGGGGTATTGCGCGCTTACCCTAAACCGCACCCGCACTTGGCGACTTGCGAGCTGAAAAATTCGTGAGATTATCTGCCGTTTCCAATGGATTGCCGAATGGCAAGTGCGTCGCGAATTCGGCGAGCAATTCAGGCGGAAAATGAGTTTTTCGTTCGGCATTGCATCCAACGCCGAGAGAGCCTTGTGGGATGCCAGTCTGCTGCTTTTCTCCCTTCGTAGATCAGCCTCCAATATGGCTCCGGCTCTACCACTTGGGCCTGGTCGGCCGAACCGCTTTCACGATACATTTGAGATTGCACCCTCGTCGAGGCAGGGATTCGTTGAAGGATGCGGAAAGAAACCTCATGAATTGAGCTTTCATTGCTATCACCCGCAATTATGCCGCTAAGATGAAGGCCTGCAGCTCATCTTTGCCCCAGGCTCCTCCCTTGGCGATGCCTGCCCGAAGGCCTCGGTCATCGACCAACATGGTCGACTCTCAATCGCGAAATTCCCGAAGGAGACCAACGACTACAGCATGGAGAGCTGGGAAGAGATCGCGCTGCGGCTGGCCGGCCAGGCAGGTATCGCCACTCCTCGGCACGAGTTGATCGACCTCGCCGGCAAGGCCGTCATGTTGTCGCGACGCTTCGATCGCGAAGGGGCGATCCGCACCCCGTTCCTGTCGACGATGGCGACGATGGGCGGCGAGCGCGGCAGCTCTCCGGAGATCGTCGATGCCCTTGCTAAACACGGCGCCCAAGGTAAGACGGACGCCCATGTCCTCTATCGGCGTGTCGTCTTCCATGTGCTGATTTCCAATGTCGACGATCACCTGCGCAATCACGGTTTCCTGTGACTGGGAAAGGCGGACTGGTCGCTCTCGCCGGCATACGACCTCAAACCCGTTCCGACCGATCTGAAGGCTCGGGAGCTGACGGCGAACATCCATCTCGACGAGGGCACCTGCTCGCTCGATCTGCTGGAAGCCGCGTCGGAGTTTTTCGCGCTCTCACGCTGCCGCAGGCCCGCGCGATAATCAAAGAGGTCGCGACCATGACCGCAACCTGGCGCGATACCGCCAAGGCGATCGGCGCCCGCTCAGCCAAGATCAATCGCATGGCCAGCGCCTTTATTTTAAAACGAGCGCTTGCGCTATGACGAGTACCTTTTTCATAACTCGAACCACCACCTGCAAATTGCCTCGCCGGGCAGATTAAGCCAACTCTGATTGGCGTCACACAGGAGTCAGAGATCACTATGGAGCGAAGAAACTCAACCCGTGACTGATCGCGCACTTGTAGGCCAAGCTGGTACCTTTTCTCTCGTAGCTTGGCATGTTGAATACGACCATAGTCAGTTCGGCGTCACCGTCCAACCGGATTTGGTAGCGAAGAAACTGAAGAATAGGCTTACCGTCACGATCAATCGTAAAGTGCTGATCCGCAAAAGCGAGGGTGCCGTCAGAAGTGATTCTATACCCATCTATGCGAATGCCTCCGCGCGTCTTCGTCGGCGGTGTATCGTCGGTCCCCGGAGTACACAAACTTAAATCGACCATAACGTCCACTGGCTTGCCGGTAGTCAGTGCAAGCGCAATCTCGGGAAAGGTTGCTAGTACATGACTATCATTGGCAGCGTTTGCAGCCGTAGCCAAAAGTATCCCAAACAGGGTCGGTAGCATAAGTTTCATAGGTGATCCTATTTAGATTGACTAAAAGAAGGTAAGCCATTCCGATACTATGGAATTGCTGTTACGTTGAGCTTTGAGATGAGGAGTCAGTCGCCTAGCAAGCCCTGCCTTGCAGTCGCCCCGTCTGCTTGATGAGAAGCAATCTCTCAGCGCGGACGATGATTCCACTAGGATGGCGTTTTCGGCATCTCCATGTTTCTGTTTGGTATGAAGTGTTGAGGGCGGCGGATTCCCCTGAAGCTCCGAGCGCCATGAGGTGATCCACGCGCTCATTCGCACGCGCTCCGGTGCTTCGAGACATTGCAGTTCACGGACAGCAAAACGCAACCCCGGAGGCGGGCCGCGCCGTTGCACTATCGCCACTTTGAGAATTTTCAGGCCCCGTATTCGCCTGTTTATTTCCGCGCATGGACAAGGCTCCGAAACCGTCCTCTTTTCCAAAGGCTGCACTCAGGGAAGATCGGCTCAATTGATATCCCTTTGCATTTTTTAGTTCAGTGCAGTCGACGTTGCATCACCGTGTTGCACCAGATCGCAACCAGAGGGGTGGGGCCGGATAGGTAATGCTTTCTAACCTAGGCGTTTTAGGCCGCAGCGTGAAACCGGAAAAACCGCTGCGTCTACCATCCCTATCACGTCCGGTTGACACGGCCCCTACAGACGAACGTAGGGTCGGACGTTTTCAGAAGGATTTCAGAAACGCCGGCGAAAGCTTCATTTGAAACAAATGGGGCCGTACATTCGAGACCTGATGTCCCTTCAGAATTTGTGAGGGAAGTGATACGGGATCAAACAGCATTCGCGTCATGGGGCGGTTCAACTAAAGACGTCCCCAAAAGTCCCGTCAGCGGCAAGACGATGCGATGTGTCAACTTACAACAGCGCGGTGGATCCAGGAAATTATCGCGATAGTCCAGAGCGACTTCTGTCACGTGAAGAAGCGTCTAGCTCGGCTCGCGTACGGTTGTAGACCTCATTGATATTTTTCTCAAAGCTTTCGTTCGTCGTTAGGAGTCCCACTGCATTTGGACCGCCTCTTGCTAACGACGCACTATATCTCTCAATTGTCTCAATTACTGTGTCTACAGCTCTGACCTCAGGCCCCGCCGCGTCCCTATATCGTCTAGGATTTGCGTCCATGGTTTTTTGAACCTCGAAATCGGCTATGGCTCGGCCAAACAGGGGAGACAGTCGCGGACGGCTGCTCCTCTCTTGTTGTATGCGAGCCAGTTGATCCGCATTTAGGTACTTTTCGCCTTGGACCAGCACGTCGACCGCAGGGCATTTCTGGCCCATATTCCAGGTCAAAGGGGGTTCTAGCCGCAAAATTTCGATAGAGCGTTCGATAAGTCGCGTCTTGTTTGCTTCACCAAGATCATTCAAGTGTTTTATGACACTAAGAATTGCGTCGCACTGAGCAGATTCAGGCAAATTGAGTATATTGGTGACAAATCTCGATTTTCCCGCTTCAGACTGGAACTTAAGAATTGGGCCAACGGCTCGCGTTCTGGCCGTCGGAGAGGGTCGGTTCGTCTCCCACTCAGGTAATTGATTTCCGGGAATGACCGTATCGAACACGGTTTTGGCGGAGGCGCCAATTCGTTTCATTCGCGCGTGATATTTTCCGACGGGATCACTTGTAACGGCTTCACGACCTGCACGCCCTGTACGTTCCAGGCTTCCAAGATTTCGTGCCGTTTCTACCGGGTCCTGGGTAGGAATATAAGTTGCCACCTTAGCCAAAAGCTCGGGAGGCATATCCCTATTTGTCGATGTAGAATGGACTTCCGTACGGGACGCTTCGGATTCATCACTTAAGCTTCGTTGGCTGGGCTCCATCGTGCATGCTCCTTCTTTCTCTCAATCGGTCGGAACCTACTGTGATAAAGAGAGAGCCTCAATTTTTATTGTATTACTTTTGCAATTAACAACCTGTGATTCAATTGACCTGGTGAAAATGCACGATGTTGAAGTAGTCATTTTCCGAAACCAAAGCTGGAGTAGTGTCTTAGCGCCGTAGATGGTCACCCTCACGTTTAAGCGCCAAGCGATTCCGATTGCCACAGGCGGAATGATATAAGAAAATAGCTTATGGTCGATCTTATAGAGTAATATTAATCAGACTATAGCATGATTTTTCTCCTAACGCACATGCTGCAGGCTGACTGATTATAAAGAGAATCTTTACATTTCGATTCTCGAATAAGATACCGAACCACGTCGAAACGGTCGCATTCCTGGGGGCAGAACAAGATTAGTGCGAAATCGTACGCTCTCATAAGCGATTTAGGTTTTCCGGGCGCATTTAAACTACCCCGTTTTCGCGAGGTCAGTCAATTGATGCAGCCTGTGCACGGTGCTGGAGATGGCGATCCGAACCGATGGTTATCATACTCTCATCCGCGGATTTTCACCGCCTGACCATATTCGATGCGGGCTTGCCTCTCTCTAAGGACGGATATCTATCCCAACGTAAGTCGAGGGTTCCCTGTTCTTTGGCCGTCATCTCCAGCATGCTGCACAGGCAGAAAGGTGCGGTACGTCTCGGGCTATGCTGGGATCGGCACGTGCCGGGCAATATCCCAGATAAAGCCAGCAAGTTCGCGCGCAATAGCGGTCAGAACACGAGGTTGTGGTTTCCCGGTTTTTGAAAGGTCCCGGTACCGCTTGCACAATCGCGTCTGCGCTTTCCAGCCAATATCTTTAATCTCTTGAGGCTGATGCTGACTGCGCTTCAAAAAAGGATGTCTTTCTCGAGGTGGGTGTCGATACGACAACTAGCTTCAACCATCATGGTTCGGGCCAGGGCATTACCTGTCTTTGTAATGCGCCCCCGTCTGACTGTCCTGCCGCTGGAATGCTCACTTGGCACCAGCCCCAACCAGGCCATGAGCTGGCGTGGATTGTCGAAGCGGTTGATGTCGCCGATCTCTGCGGCCAGTGTCGCAGCGATGATCGTGTTGACGCCGCGCAATGATCGCAGGGCATCGACCAGTGCATCAAAACGCCAATCCTTTACAGCATCTTTAATGGCCTGATCCAACGTGGCGATGCGCTCTTCGATCTGGCGGATGGTTCGCTTCAGTTCCTCAAAAGCCAGTTGCTGATGTGGAAAGCGGAATTTGCGCAGCTCATTGACCCAGCGCCAATGGATTTTGGTCCAGTAAGTAGGTCGATTGTAGCGAAGGCCATGCCGCAGCAGAAAGCTCTGGAGCTGCTGTTTTGCAATCTTCAGCGCATCCAGGGACTGTTTGCGGGTTCGGATCAGATCCCGCATAGCTTCCTGTTCTTCATCCGGTGTCCAGACCGGGGTCAATTCGCCTGCTCGCCACAGCCGC
Source organism: Agrobacterium burrii (assembly GCF_017313405.1). Classification (NCBI taxonomy): domain Bacteria; kingdom Pseudomonadati; phylum Pseudomonadota; class Alphaproteobacteria; order Hyphomicrobiales; family Rhizobiaceae; genus Agrobacterium; species Agrobacterium burrii. Next base: position 152,442 of record NZ_JAFLNA010000013.1, on the reverse strand, counting down.
GCCAGCATTTCCGCATCGCGTCGATCGGTTTTGATCCGGTCGCCTGCACGACGAGGGATCATGGCCGGAGAGACGACAGCACAATCAAATCCAAGCTTCGTGAGCAAGCGATGCAGACCGTATCCGCATGGGCCTGCTTCATAGCAGAAGATGGGTTGGGTGTTTGCGGCAACAAGCCGCTTGGTGAGACCTAGAACACTATCTGCAGTATTTTCAATCACACCGTGAAATCGGATCTCTCGATTCCGACCGTCGTCAGCAATGGCGACAGCTATCGTGTCAGCATGAACGTCGAGGCCTACATAAACTATTTTCTCCATGGCTTTTCCCTTCGAAACCAATATTGGCTCAGCAAGGAAAACCTAGCGGCTTTACCGCCAAAAATCGCTCATCTGGTCTAACCGAATTCGTGCATATTTCCCGTAGTTTGCGGCCTGTGCTGAATAAGAAGTTTTAGGGTGAAATGCTATTTAAGACTCAGTTTTGGGAACGGATATCCATCTCGATCATCACTTTCCCGGCCAAACGTACGATTTCGCACTAATCTTGTTCTGATCCCTTTCTACGGCTTAATGCCAAGCGACAGTGGTTACGATTATATAAGCGTAACCGGTAGACTAATCGGTCCGCGGAAGCCGAAGCCGCGCCATTGCACCGCGTCCGGGTTAGTCAGCGTCATGTTCGGAAAACGTTCAAACAGCGTAGGCAACATGATCGCCCCGACGGTTTGACGCGAGATTTGCGCACCGGCACAGTGATGCGGCCCCGAGCCGAAGGACTGGTGCGCATTATTCTGGCGGAAGACATTGAAGCGCTCTCCGTCGTCAAAGACATCTTCATCACGATTGGCAGAGGCTTGGATGGTCATCACGGTATCGCCCTTCGGGACAAGAAAACCGCGAATTTCCGTGTCCTCCAGGACGAGGCGCGAACTCGCCTGGATCGGAGCAACCCAGCGCACGCCCTCCTCGAAGACTTGCCCCCAGCACTGCTGCCTCTTAACCTCCTCGAACTGCTCCGGATTGGTCAGCAATCCATAGATGATCGTGCCAAGAGCGTCGCGAGGCTCGTTGATGCCTCCGCCGACGGCGATTTTGATGTTGGCGTAAATCTGGCTCATGGGTATGGGATCAGACGCGGTCACCATGATCGCGAAAGCCGAGGGGTTCGGTTCCGCCCGGTGCTTTTCGACCAAGTTGTCGAAGAGCCGGTTCATCTCCGCATTGGCTTCGTTTGCCCGCTCGAAAGGCTCAGGCCGCCATCCGAAGTTGCCCGCCCCTTCAATTAGCCGCTGCGACCAACGTATCATTTCTGCGTCGGATGCTTCGCTAATTCCAAGGATATGAGCCAGGATACGGGCAGCCACCGGGCCGCAGATCTCCGCGAACAGATCTACTGTGCTGCCGCGGGATAGGCGATCAAGATACTCGTTTACAATGTCCCGATAGATCGCCGCCCAATGCTCCGCGGTCGTTTTGGGAGCAAAGGCCTTAGCCATGGCCATTCTTTCGCGGGCGTGTTCCGCGCCGTCCTTGCGCATTAGAGTATGGGCCTGGAAGGCCGGCTTCATTGGCGTGTTGGGGTCATCCGAACTGAAGCGCCTGGGCTGATCCTTCACCATCTTCGTATCGGAGGCCTTGGTCAGAAACGTTCGCATCACTGAGGCGACCCGCACCACCGGGGTCTGCGCGCGCATTCGGCGATAAATCGGATAGGGATCAAGTGTAAGGTCGTCGATTGTGGTTACGCGATCCACTGGTGCCAATTGCATTGGGAGTTCTCCCGGTTCATTTAATCCTGGCTGTGATACTCAACGTCATCTCCGTCAACCGAACGGAACGGTGACCTCACCGATCGACGCCCAGATTGACTGTCATCCCCGTGGCGCGCCGTGCACCCCCGTGACCTATCATCCGTGGCCAGTCGCCTGTCACCCTAAGGCTCGGCGCGCGGCGCAGAAGTGTTCTAAGTCCTTCTTGCAATTCAATCCGCGCCAGAGCTTCGCCGAGGCACCGATGCACACCCGCGCCAAATCCGAGGTGCCTGCGCATTTGTTTGCGTTTTATGTCAAAAAGCTGAGGATGCTCGTAGTGTCTCTCGTCCCGCAGGCCGGACATGATGCTTAGGGCTAGGAAACTTCCCTTTGGCAATACGTACCCATCCAGATCAATATCTTCGAGCGCCAACCGCGGGAAAGACCCAACTGATGGCTCGAAGCGAAGCCCTTCCTCCACTGCGGCCGCGACGCCGGATTGATCGTGGCATAGAGAGGACCAGACAACAGGATTTTGCAGCAAAAGAGTCGGCAGCATCACCATCGCGTTACGAGTTGCATCGCTTCCGGCGAGTATGAGAAACACCAATTGCATGATCTCCTCGATGGGTGAAAGCGTTCCTTCTTCCCGCACCGCTTTCAAGTAGCAAGAGAGGAAGTCATCGCTTATACGTCGGCTGCGATCCGCTACCACTGCCCGGACATAATCCTGGAGCTCGACGGCAGAAGCCTCAATCTCCGGAAAATCGTCTTCTCCCCACGAAGGACTTAAGCAGCGCGAAACGTTGTAAACAAGTCGTGTGAAGAAAGGTGCATCCCCAAATGGCAAACCAAGTACACTGGCAATCGTTAGCGCAGGCAATTTCGACGCGTACATTTCAGCAAAGTCAAAATCGTCAACTCTCGGTACATCGTCCCACAAATGCTCCGTTAACTTCGTGATCTCCGGGCGTAGCGCGTCGATCATCCGGAATGCAAAGGTCTTCGCAAAGGCTGAGCGCCGTTTCACATGGACCTCGCCGTTTGAAAAGAGCATGCTGTAGCGGATTAAGTCGAAAACGGCGCCGCGGGTTACGCCTCGATTTAACATGAGTTCTGTTTCTATTTGCCTCGTACGAGGATCGGTGCCCAGCAGAAAGATATCATCCGCGCGGAGAACCAAAAAGACGCCGTCCTCCCTCCGAAGGAACGGGCGCTTAGGTCGCCATTCAGCAAAAATTTCATGGCCTTCAGAATCAAGCCTGCTTACAGGAACAGCATCAGGATCGAGCTCTTTTGGCTGCGTGGCGTTTTGAAACTGCTGGTCGGTCCCAGAAATGCTGCTCGTGATCATTTTTACATACTTTCATCGAAGTCGATACCAGAATCGACGTAAACCGTATGGGAATTCAAAGCCTTAGCTTCAATAATAAGCCTTCGGTTTAACGTAGCAACAAAAGATATGTCGACAAATTTGAATCTCGTTTCATCTGTAATATGGTCGAAATTATATTTCCGGCTTTGGTGCTTGAGGCGCTCGTCGCACAGGCCGCAGGCTACCGTCGACCAACTTTGTCCGTCGCGGAATTGGTGGAAAGCTGTAGGGATTGCGCCTAAGTTTGCCGCAAAGGCATTGTCCATTTTAAGCACAAAAGTTAGATGTGCGAATTCCACTCTGAACCCGGCCGCCATTCCAATCATTGACCGGCCACCATTCCTATCAATAACCGGTCAGTTTCCGGCACTCAAGTTCCCCTGGGTCAGCAACATTGGCATGTGTCCCCTCGATATCCACGAGGGGAATTTAATGCCTGCAAAAAGAAAGCTGACCATGCGACACATACGACAAATGCTGCGGCTTGCGGGTAGCGGAACGAGTAGCCGCGAGATCGCTGTAATGCTTGGCATTGCTCGCAGCACCGTGCAGGACAACTTGAAGCGGGCTGCGATGGCAGGGCTGAGTTGGGCCCTCGCCAGCGGCCTGACAGACGATGTTCTCGAGGCCAAGCTCTTCGTTCACCCCGGCGTCAAGCGGGGCCAGCGACTGCGCCAAGAGCCCGACTGGGGACCGCTTTCAATCGAGCTGAAGAAGCCAGGCGTGACGCTGCTGATTCTTTGGGAGGAATACCGCAGCGCCCATCCGGATGGGTATGGATATAGCCGTTTTTGCCAGCTGTTCCGCGGCTTTGAGAAGCGCCTGTCACCGACGATGCGCCAGGAACACATCGCCGGCGACAAAGTCTTCGTTGATTATTCCGGCAAGAAGGTGCCGATTGTCGATCGCAAGACCGGTGAGATCCGCGAGGCGGAACTGTTCCTCGGCGTGCTCGGCGCGTCGAGCTACTGTACGAGAGGAAGATCGGTGATCTTGGCGAGTTGCTTCGCAAGCGTGGATTTTCCAGCACCTGGGCAACCGACGATCAAGACGCGTTTCATTTCCTGTCCCCCGTTTGAGGCCCTACCAGCTCCTTTAGTTGGAACAACAGCAATCGGTCAGTTCAACTTGCAACGAGTTCTTGCAGCTTTCGCCAGGCAGAAGCAAAGGTCTGTCCTGTGCCAGGTCGGTGCGGGGTTCGACGCCGAGCGCAAACACTCCAGACTGATAAGCTCTCCAGATAGCAAGCTTGTTCAGTTGGTCGCGAGTGAACGTCAGGCCGACGGATATGTCGAGTTCACGGTTGCTGACAACGATCGGATCCGCTTCCGGAATCTCTAGGCTATCGACCGAGTCGACGTATTCGCCGTAATCGTCACTTGGCCGAGGTGGATCCACGACCAATTTTGCCGCAAGGAGCTCAGGAAGACCCGTGATCTCGAGGTTCTGATCCAGAAACGGATAGCCGTAGTTCAGGTGATAGATTATTGCATGTCCAGACGGGCGAAACCCCCGGTTTGTCACTGTGTCGTCAATCCGCAGCACCTGACCAAAGACTGGTAAAGTGATCCTCCGTCTCAGCTCCAGGTTTTCGCCGAAGACACTTGCCTGCCTGACGATCCCCTCACAGAAGATCTCACCGGATTCTGGGTCGACGTCATATCCGACCAATCTTGCTTTTTCGGTCGAGATTCTGCCATGCTGAGGCATGCTTTTCGTCTTCAGGTGCGGATGATTATAGTGGGCCATATCAACTTCCAGAGGACGGCTGATGTGGTCGAGCCCGCATGTCACAAGGAAGCCATCGAAGTTGCGCATGAAAGCCCAGCCGCCTTCGGAGCCTGGATCAACCATTGGAAAACGCATCTGAATCGGCGAGTTCCAACCAATATTGGTCCCCCTAAACGAAAGGCTGGAAATATCGAAGCCGCGATCCAACGCCACTTCGAACGCAATTCCTGTTGCATTTCGAGCGATCAACAGCCGTTGGCCACGCGCCGGACCGTCCTCGAGGGTCGCCAGCCGGATATCTGCTATGGCTCTTAGGTCGGGTGTTTTCTTGAGAAGTTCGATGTCCATGTCGTCCTCAATTGTGTGGGTCACTGCTGTCGCAGCTTTAAAAGCAGTTGTTTGAGCTCCGGCTCGATAACCAATCCAGAAGCTTCCTCCGGAGAAAACCACCTGATCTGGCGTTGTCCTTTCTCGGGGAAATCATCCTTCAGGGTCGATACGGTCAGCAGGTGAACCTGAACCAGACAAGGGATGAATTCGTCATGTGATACCTTCTTGTCATAGCGGTAGTGACCATACGGGTTTTTGCAGGCTCTTCCCCGCACGCCGGCTTCTTCCCAAGCTTCCTCCCGTGCGACTCGATGAAGCTTTTTCCTGCCCTCCGACCAGCCCTTGGGGATTACCCAGCGGCCAGTTTCGCGGCTGGTGATCAGAAGCGCTTCCATCTCGCTGTTAACAAGGCTTGTCGAGCGTACGCAAATCGCGCCGCATTGGTCCGCGTCGACCAGTGGCGATCTGTGACCGTTATTGTCAGAGGCGCGCCGCATTATGCGGCCAGCGCCACTTTATCGAGCAACGGCTTCACCTTCTCCAGGAAGTCGTGGCTGCCACAAGCAAACCGGAGTTTGGCCGACAAGTCGGTCCTGTCCCAGTCGATCGTATCCGCAACACCCAGATTGCTCAAAATAGGCAACGCTGCCATAACGTCCCACGTCGAGTCTCCCAATGAAACGTAGCCATCTGTCTCGCCCATGGCCACCTCGACCATCGAGAGTGTCGCAGCGCCGCAGAAACGGAAGCTGATATTGAGATCATCCGAGATATAACGGATGACTTCGAGCCTGTCCGCTGTCGAAGCCGAAGGATGGTAGCTGAACCCGGTCGATGCACGCGACATATCGAGCGGCGGAAGTGGCTTGACCGCCATGCCGTTGAGCTTCGTCTCCACCGTTTTCCCTCCAACAAACATCAGGTTTCGGACTGGAGCGAAGATAACCCCGAATGTAGGACGCTTGTTTTCATAGAGACCGATGGAAATTGCCCAGTTCTGACCGCCGCGGACGAAATTGAATGTCCCATCAATCGGATCGATCACCCAGATACGACCTGAACGCCCTTTGATTTCGCCCCCTTCTTCTCCAAATATGCCGTCTGCGGGAAACGCCTCCCGCAACTGCGCGATAAGAAATGTTTCGACCTCCTTGTCCGCCTTCGTCACAAGATCGAGATGTCCCTTGGTCTCGACCGACAGGCTCGATAGGGAGCGGAAATGAGCGAGGGCAAGGTCGCCTGCCTTGCGCGCGATCTCTTCCACAATCGAAGCTGTTTCTCCTGCGTGAGATGTCGATGTGTCCCGATCAGCCATTTGCACGGTCCTTGAGCCTGGCGACCTGTGCGACGTCGTCTCCGAGCAACTGATCCAACTGACCTTCACGAACCCACTGAACGACCTGCGTTTCCACGTCCACGCCGTACTGCGCGAGTTTTTCATGGTACCCCGTCGGTAGGTAGCAAAAAGCGGCAAATCCCTCGTTGTGGAGTTGGCGGGCTTCACCGCTGGCGAAATGGTAGATCTCGATGTTCATGGCATCGAGATTGGCCTGACGGGCAAGGGCGGCTGGATCGATGAGGCGCGAATGCATCAGGCCAACGGTCGGTACCTCGGGAATTGCTTCCTTGACGGCCTTCAGCTGAACGTAGTCGAAGGAAGAGAACTGGAGGAGATCCGCACAGCCCAATTCATCGATGAGCGTCCTCAACTTTGGGAAGAAGACGTCGTTCGCGTCGTAGATCTTCAGTTCAAGCTGATAGATAATGCCAAGCTCACGGGCGAGCTGAAGCGCGTCCTTAAGTAGCGGCACACGCTCTCCGACAAACTCCGAACTGAACCAACTCCCTGCGTCGAGTTTCGACAACTCCGAATAGGTCATGTCGTGAACGATGCCGTGACCGTCTGTTGTGCGGTCGACGGTCTTGTCGTGAATCAGCACAAGTTCTCCATCGCGGGTAATTCCGAGATCGGTTTCGCATGTGACGTTACGTCCGCCGAATTCAAACGCCTTCCGAAACGCCGCGAGCGTGTTTTCGGGGGCGCCGGCGCTGTGGCCGCGATGGCCGCCCAGGCGGATCGTCTCCGGTGTCATTCTGAGAGGGTTCATTTTCATTCCTTTCGTTTATCGCAGGCGCGCGTCGAAGCGATCGCGCAAGTAGTCGCCGAGCAGGCTGATGGACAGGGTGGTGAGAACAATAACAACGCCGGGCAACGCGATGAGCCACCAGGCAATCGCGATATAGTTTCTGCCGTCTGCGACCATCAGCCCAAGGCTCGTTTCCGGCGGTTGGATCCCAAGCCCAAGGAAGCTCAATCCGCTTTCGAGCAGGATGATATCCGGGAAATTCAGGGTGATTTGAACGATGAGCGGTCCAGCAATGTTTGGAAGGACGTGGCGCACATAGATCCGAAGCGATGGCACGCCGACGATGCGCGCCGCCTCCGCATATCCCTCCTGGTTCGCACTCAAGACGAGGCCACGCGTCAGCCGCGCATAACGCTCGAATGATGCGACACCAACGAGCATAAGAAGTATCAGCGGGCTTGACCCGAGAAACGCCAGGACACCAAGCGCGAAGATTATAAAGGGCACGGAAGCCTTCGCGTCTGCGAAGCCCATAATGAGATTGTCGACCCAGCCACCGAAATGTGCCGCAAGAAATCCGAGGGTCGTACCGATGAACGCGCAGATGAGAGAACCGACAAGAGCGATCATCAAAGACGTCTGGGTAGCGACCAGAATGTTGCTGAGCACGTCACGACCGAGATAATCAGTTCCCAGCAAATGTCCCGGCGCACCCGGCGGCGCAAATCGCGCCAGAGGTGACTGCTGCAGATAGTCGAACGGTGCCAACCATTGCGCCGTGATGCCCACGAAGACGACAACCGCAATCCAGATCAGGCATAGCCAGATACTGATCGGAATGCGGCGGGCAGATTTCAGGAATTGCCGCTTTGGTAATGAGAGTGTCGTATTAGCCATTTTTTTGAAGCCTGATTTTCGGGTTCAGCACCGCATAGAGAACATCGACGATCAAGTTGATCGTGACCATGAACGCCGTGAAGAGAAGGATCATTGCCTGAACGACATTGAGATCGCTGAGCGTGATTGCTCGAACAAAACCGCTACCAAGCCCGGGCCAGGCGAATACGGTCTCTACGATAGCCGACCCCCCCAGCAAGCCAGCTGCAACGAAACCCAGCATGGTCACCATCGGGATCGCCGCGTTCGGGAGCGCGTGGCGGATAACCACTTCCCACTTGGGAATACCATCGGCGCGAGCCGCTGCGATATAGGGCTGTTCCAGAACTTCGATCAGCGCGGAACGTGCGAAGCGCGCAATCGCAGCCGCATTGACAAGACCGAATGTCGCAACGGGCAGGATCGCATGCTGCCAGGTGGAACTTCCCGAGCTCGGCAGCACACGAAACCAGACGGCAAACACGAAGATGAGCGTCAGTCCGAGCAAGAAATTTGGTACGCTATAGCCGAGAACAGCGCCTGCCATGACGGATTTGTCGGCGGCACTGTCGCGGCGGACTGCTGCAATGATTCCCGCGGGGATACCGACGAGTACGCTTAGCACGAACGCTGAAATCGTCAGCGTCAATGTCTTGGGTATACGTTCGGCGATGACGGTGAATACCTCACGACCGTCGGCTGCCGATACCCCGAAGTCGCCTCTGAGCGCGCTGGCGAGATAGATCAGGAACTGTTCAGGAATGGATCTGTCCAGGCCCCATGCTGTTCGGAATGCTGCCAGCGCCTCTGGCGTCGCGTTCTCGCCCAACATGGCCCGAGCTGGATCTCCACCCAACCTGAGAATGATGAAGACAAACGTCACGGTCAGCATCATGACAATGATCGCTCGAACGAGGCGTGCAAGGATGAAACTAATCATCGCGCCACCTCCATCATCTGCGCCGGATCAGTCTGCGCGACTATAGATCTCGGAAACTCTTCCGCTCTATGACACGCTGCCAGTTGCCCGCCCGCAGGCCGAAGCAGCGGCGTTTCTTTCGCACATCTTTCGATTGCAAAAGGACAGCGTGACCGGAAGGCACAGCCAGTCATTACCTTGCCAGCGTCGAGTTCCCCCTTGATCGGTGGTTCAATATTGCGGACCGTCGGGTCCATAGTGGGGACGGAGGCAAGCAATGCGCGGGTATAGGGATGGCGTGGCCACGCATACACAGATTTGATATCGCCGGTTTCGACGACGCGGCCAAGATACATCACGACAATACGATCAACGAGATGGCGAACGATGCGCAGGTCGTGGGTGATGAACACATACGCCAGATCAAGCTCCTGCCAGAGCTGCCGAAGCAACGCAACGACCTGGGCTTGCACAGAGACGTCGAGCGCAGATACCGCCTCATCGAATACGACCAATTTGGGGTCGAGGATCAAAGCTCGGGCAATAACAACTCTTTGTCGCTGCCCTCCCGACATCTGATGTGGATAGCGGTTCATCATCGCGCTCGAGAGGCCGACCCGGTCCAGCATGGTTGCCGCCCGATCACGCGCGCCCGCGCGGTTGGCAACCCGGTGAACCCAGACGGCTTCAGCGATTTGCTCGCCGATCGTCATTTGTGGATTAAGGGCGGACAGCGGGTTTTGCTGGACCAGGGAGGTCTCCTTTCGGAACGTCGACCAGTCTCGCGCGCTACGATCTGTGTGCGCGAGTCCTTCGAACAAGACCTCTCCCTCGGTGGTGGAGGTCAAGCCGAGCAGAAGTCTACCGAGTGTCGATTTCCCGCTCCCAGATTCACCGACCACACCTACCCGCTCACGCGGCGCAAGTTCGAGATCAATTGAATTAACCGCCACATGTACCGATGGCTTTACGAAAAGCCCGGATTTCAGGCGAAAGACCTTGGTGACCCCGCGGGCCTGAAGAAGAGGCGCACTCATGGGCTCACCGGATGGTAACACGCCGCGTCATGGAACGCGCCGACGTTGACAGGCCCGGGAAAGCTCACGGAACATTGTTCGCTCGCGCGGGGACAGCGTGGGTGATAATAACATCCGGCAGGCAGGTTATCGAGAAGAGGAACAGAACCCGGGATTGGTACTGGCGGCTCCAGGTCGTCCGCATCGATCGTTGGCATGCAGCCGATCAGGGCGCGAGCGTAAGGATGCGCTGCACGCTCCAACAATTCCGCAACCGGCGCCGTTTCGACGATCTTTCCGCAATACATGACCGCCGCACGATCCGCGAGGCGGGCGATCACGCCGAGATCGTGCGACACGATCAAAAGCGCCATGCCTGTTTCAGATCTGAGTTCCTCCAGAAGATGAAGGATCTGCGCCTGCGTCGTGACATCGAGCGCTGTCGTGGGCTCGTCGGCGATCATCAGCTTGGGCTTCGCAGCGAGCGCGTGGGCAATCATGACGCGCTGGTTCATACCGCCCGAGAACTCATGAGGATAGGATCGCAGCCGACTTTTGGCGCGGTCGATACCGACACGTTCGAGAAGACGCATGGCCTCGAGCCGTGCATCGTTGCCCTCCAGACCCTGATGGCGATAAAGGCTGCTCTCGAGATAATAACCGATCGAATGAACCGGATTGAGGCTGCTGGTCGGGTCCTGATAGATCATGGCAATAGCCGGCTTGCCATCAGCCTTTGGTCCACTGTTCAGCTCAATAGTTCCGCCCGTCTGCGAAATCCCTCGCGGCAATGCCTTGGCTATTGCGTAACATGTCATGCTCTTTCCGCAGCCCGACTCCCCGACGAGTCCAAGCGTCTGCCCTGCATCCAGTGAAAAACTGACACCGTTGATGATTGTGATATCGCGCGCCGGCACCTGAACGACCAGGTCGCGAACTGTTAGTAGATTTGACAACTTAGGCTCCTCCAGGGCGACGCGCACACCTCGCGCGCGCCGCCTTCTCGATTAACGAGTTCAGCCGAAGCTGAGATTGTTGCGGAATTCCATCATCTCGAAGCTCACGGGCTTCCAGTGGACATCCTTGCGCGCGGCATAAACGTCATACGGCTGATAGAGAATGACGGCTGGCGCCTCCTCTTCGAAAATATCCCGCATGCGATTGTAGGCGTCGAAGCGCTCCTTGCCATTCGGCAGAACCGTGACCTTCTGACATAATTCGTTGAACTCGGCCGGCGCCTTCCAACCCCAACGCTTTTGAACCTGACCATTCGGCCCGAATTCGGGGACGATCGTGGCGTAGGCATCGGTCATCCATTGGCCGTTGGACCAGTTTCTGATCCAGGTCTGGTTGTCCGGGGGGAAGCTACCCGGTGCGTAGGTTTTCATGACCACGTTCACACCGATCTGCTTCCACATTTCGATCATCATCATCAACGCAGGCATGGCGTTGGCATAATAGTTGCCCATCGTGTGATAGGTGATCGGCGTTCCATCGTAGCCGCTCTCCTTGACGAGACGCTTGGCCTCCTCGACATTATATTCCATGGCCTTACGCTTTGGATCGAAGGTTTCCCCATAGTTCGGGAAATTGAAGCCGGCCGGGATAGATGCTTGTTTCTTCCAGAGCGCTTCAACCATGATTGGCCGGTTGACAGCCAGAGCAAGAGCGCGCCGAAGCTTCTTATCCTTGAAAACTTCTTGGTTCATATTGAAGGTGAACATGTGGAAGTTTTCGATGAGCGTCCCGCGCGTTTCGAGGTCCGGATAGCTATTTATCAGCTGAATGTCGTCCGGCGTCAGGGTAGTGATGATATCGTATTCACCGCTGATCAGACCCGCGACGCGTGTGGCTGGCTCTGCGACGATCTGGTAGGTGATCTTCGATGCAGTCGGCTTTGGACCCCAGTAGGCGTCGTTGGCTTCCAGCACCACACGGTCACCGGCAACAAAGTCCACGAACTTGTACGGGCCTGTTCCAACGGGCTTGTTACCGAAATCTACTGCTCCCAGTTTCTTGTAGTATTCTTTGGGAACAATGCGGCTCATCCAGGATGCGACGAAGGTCTCGATGAGATAGCTCGGGGTCTTTGTGCGAAGTGTGACTATGTATTTGTCCTCGACCACGGGCTCATCGAAATCGAGCGAATAGGATTTCCCAAGCGGGATTTTCTTGATCGCTTCGGGACCCCAAAGGCGTTCGGAAGAAAAGGTGTATGCGACATCGTCCGCGGTCAGTTCAACACCATCGTGGAACATGACCTTCTGCCGCAGCTTGAAGCGAACCGATTTCTCATCGATGCGCTCCCAGCTCTCGGCAAGTGCCGGAACGAGGTCGATGGCATTGCCGGGAGCTCCCTTCGCGAAAAAATCGCGCGCTATCAGCGTGTCGAATATCTGGTTGACGATACGCGGGCCGACATTGCTGATTGCATTGACCGGCTCCAGCGAGTTCGGCAATCCGTTCACACCCAGGCGAAGCGCCCGGCGTTCTTGCGCGAAGGTGAACTTCGCACCGGCAGTTGAAGCGACCGCTATCGCCGCGGTGCCCATCATAAAATTCCTGCGATTGGTCTTAAGCATGTGGTTTTCCTCCCAGCTCTGTTGAATGAGGGTTTAATTCGCCCGCGGCCGTCGAACCTAGTTCGCAACAACGAACTTCTTCCGCAGCTTTTCCGGTATTGTCTCAATGATGGTTCGGGTTCCAGAGTCGGTGACGATCACGCCGACATCCTCGATCCTGGCCGTCACCGAGAGGCTCGATTTTGTGAATTTCGAATGATCCGCGACGACGATCACGCGGCTCGAAACTTCGATCATGGCGCGAGCGACACTCGCGTTCACGGGCGACGACGTACAGATCAATCCGCGATCAACATCGATCGACGCCGCGTTGAGAATGAGTTTGTCGACATTGAATTGGCGGATAAACTGCTCCGCCAAAGGGCCGCGGAAGGAGCGGTTCGTTTCGGTATACTCGCCCCCGACCGAATAGATGCTTTTGCCCTCCCCTCTCGTCAATTCCTCGACAATGTCGAGACCATTCGAGATGAAGGTGAGGTTTCTGCGGTCAGCGAGCTTCTTGGCAACTTCCAGCGCAGTTGTACCGGCGTCCAGAAGAACCGTGTCACCCTCGACGATCATACCGGCAACGACTCCGGCTATGGCCGCCTTCTCCGCCCGATTCCAGACGGCGCGGGCAGCGTTCGGCTTGTCCTGTGTAACCTGCGTGACGCTGACCGCACCGCCGTGAGTTCGACGCAAGAGTCCGGCCTCGTGGAGTTCGCTCAAGTCGCGCCTCGCAGTGGCCACCGAAATCTGGAAGTGCTCCGTCAATCTGCCGATAGCCAAAAACTGCTCATCGCGCAAAAGCTCAACGATTTTCGCCTGGCGGTCCTGAGTCGAGTTGAACACCAACGCTTCCCTTCCAACAAGAAATGGTCTATATCGCTCACACTATGAGCGTAATCGTTCTTCGTCAAATGAAAGTTTGGTGACAGTTTTGTTGCATCGCAACGATACATTACAAGTGATTACGCATTGTTGGGGATCAAGAAGCTTCGGGTAGCTAAGCGGAAGCCTTTGTTAGTGTGATCGAAATCGCTCACTTTCGCACCGCACCAAGATCGTAAGCTTCTAGGAGGAGTGATGACTCATTCGATGTCGAACTGCCGTCAACAAAACCGGCGCGGATCAGCGCTACTCCGCACGACAACAATACGAAACCAGTTGGAATTCATCTTGCCTGCGATACGGCGCGGGCAAGATGCCGGTGGGCAGCTCTCCTCCCTGCTCGCCCACCGGCACCCTCATCAACCGCAAGCTGGACAAGGTCTGCGACGAGAACCGCTTCCCTCTCGAGACAAATCAAGACGGCACCCGTCTGGCCGATCTCTGTTGCGAGCAGCCGCTTCGCTGATCAAGGCTTACTTCCAACAGAATTAGCGAGAGGCGCGACTTGGAATCGATAATCGTTCTCATAAATCTCTGCGGCGCCGTCGCGTTGCTGCTGTTCGGCCTGGCCCAGGTGAAGGACGGAGCCTCCCGTGCGCTTGGGGCCAGATTGCGAACGGGCCTCGCCTCCGGCACGAAAAGCAGCGCCCGGTCGTTTCTATCAGGGTTCGTCGCCACAGTCGCGCTTCAGAGTTCTACAGCGACGGCGCTGATGGTCTCCTCGTTTGTGGAACGAGAGCTTATCAAGCCTCGCATGGCGCAGGTCGTCCTCCTCGGCGCCAATGTCGGAACGGCGGTCACCGCCTGGATCGTCGCAACGGGCATCGAATGGGTGTCCCCTGCCCTACTCTTCATCGGCATCATTCTCTATCGAGGCGGTTCGACCTCCAGGCAGGGCGCCGGAACAGCGTTGCTCGGTATCGCGCTGATGCTGCTGTCACTACACCTACTCAGCAACGCGACCGAGCCGCTTCGCCATTCGCCGGCGCTCGCAGCGTTTATCGGCCTGCTTGAAAACGCCTGGCCGGTCGCGATGATCTTTTCCGCGGCCATCGCATTCGCTTCATCTTCAAGCTTGGCTGCGGTCGTTCTGATTTTGTCGTTGACCTCCACCGGAATCCTCTCTGGCGGGCTTGTCGTAGCGCTGGTTCTTGGAGCCAATTTCGGTGGCGCAATACCTCCGGTGATCGCGTCGTTATCAGCATCGGCGGCGGCCAGGCGGGTCACACTAGGCAATCTGATTGTCCGGGCAATCGGCTGCCTGCTGATCCTGCCAGTGGCCGATATTTTGGCCAGCTGGCTTTCGATGTTGCCGGTCCCAGCGTCCAAACTTCCCGTGGACGCGCATCTCGCGTTAAATATCGGCCTGGCTCTCCTGGCCATGCCGTTTTCCCGCCTTCTTGCACGGTGGATGGGGGTCCTCATCCCCGCGTCCGAACAGGCTGACAACACACCGAAATTCCTCGATCCGGATGAGCTATCAACACCAGTCGTAGCACTGACGAGTGCTGCACGCGAAGTGCTTGGCGTTGGAGACCTGATCGAAAGAATGCTCTTGAGAGTGTCGGACGCGTTCCAGCAGAACAATGCCGCGAGATTGAAGGATATTGCGCAGCTTGAGCGCCAGGTCGACCGGTTACAGCAGGAGGTCAAGGTCTACTTATCGAAACTCGGCCGTACTGGACTGTCGGAAGACGAAGGCCGCCGCTCGATCGTCATCATCGACTACGCCATCAACCTCGAACATATCGGGGATATTGTCGAGAAAGGTCTGCTGCCCGAGGTCACGAAGAAGATCGCCCACGGTTTGAAATTCTCTGATGACGGCTTCTCCGAACTAACACAACTCTTCCAGCTCACCGTCGATAATCTCCGGATCGCACAAACAATCCTTATCACCCGGGACATCAATCTCGCGCGTCAGCTCATGGAGCGGAAAGTCGAAGTCCGGCACATGGAAAAACAGTCTTCCGAGCGCCACCTGGAACGTCTGCGCGACGGGCGCACCGACAGCCTTCAAACCAGCTCGCTTCACCTCGACATCTTGCGTGATCTCAAGCGGATCAACGCGCATATCGTCTCGGTTGCTCACCCGATCATGGACGAGCAAGGATTACTGGGCGAGAGCCGTCTCATCGCGGGCGGCTCTGCAGACTGAGTGAAAGAAAATCAACTCGTCCTCGTAAGACGACACATACTGGAAATTGAAATGCAAAACAAAGTGCAGTTTATCACCTATGTTGACCGCCTGACCAGAGGTGGTTTCAGGCAATTGAAGGAACTGGTCGATGGCAAGTTCGCTGGCCTGTTCGGCGGCGTCCATGTCTTGCCTTTCTTCAATCCGATCGATGGCGCTGATGCCGGATTCGATCCAACAGATCACACGATCGTCGATCCGCGCCTCGGCGACTGGGAGGATGTGCGGGCTTTGTCGGGATCCGTGGAAATCATGGCCGATCTTATCGTCAACCATGTCTCATCGCAATCCGGCGCATTCACGGACTTCATTGCCAAGGGTTCGGCGTCCGAATTTGCCGACATGTTCATGACGTTCGATAAGGTATTTCCCGATGGCGCCACCGAAGAAGACCTTCTGAGGATCTATCGACCGCGCCCCGGTTTACCGTTTTCGAAGGTGACCCTGGCTGATGGTACTCAGCGGATGCTCTGGACAACCTTCACACCGGAGCAGATCGACATCGATGTCCACAGCGCCAAAGGCACAACCTATCTCGAAACGATCCTCGATCGCTTTTCGGAGGCGAATGTGACGGCGATCCGCCTCGACGCCGCGGGATACGCGATCAAGAAAGCGGGCAGCAGTTGCTTCATGATCGACGATACCTACGCATTCCTCGAAGAAGTGGCTGGAAAGGCCCGCAACCGCGGCATGGAGGTTCTGGTTGAGATTCATAGTTATCATCGTGACCAAATCGAGATCGCGAAGAAGGTCGACCGGGTCTATGATTTCGCACTACCACCGCTCATCTTGCATGCATTGTTTACGGGAGACGCCACGCCGCTGGCAAAGTGGCTGGCAATAAGCCCCCGTAACGCGATCACCGTTCTCGACACCCATGACGGGATCGGCGTTATAGATGTCGGTGCCCATAGCGACGGCCGGGCGGGCCTCCTCGAACCCCAGGCGATCGACAATCTTGTGGAAGAGATCCATAGGCGATCGGATGGCCAGAGCCGCCAGGCGACGGGGGCCGCTGCATCGAATCTGGACCTTTATCAGGTAAACTGCACCTACTATGACGCGCTTGGTCGCAACGATAATGATTATCTCATCGCTCGGGCAATTCAGTTTTTTGCTCCAGGAATTCCGCAAGTCTATTATGTCGGTTTATTGGGCGGTGTAAACGATATGGACCTGCTCGCCAAAACGGGCGTGGGGCGTGACATTAACCGGCACTATTACGGCAACGACGAAATCGGTACGGCCCTTGAGACGCCGCTCTTCCATCGCCTTTCAAATCTGATCCGTTTCAGGAACACCCATCCCGCCTTCGGTGGAGCGCTCAAGGCCACCATTGCTGATGCCGGAGCGTTGGTGCTTTCATGGCAACACGGCGATGCTTTTGCTGAATTGAAGATCTCATTTGCCGACCGCAAGGCGAGCATTGCCGCATCTGGTCAGAGCGAGATGCAGATCGTCGAGTGAACTGCACGCAAGTGCCGCTTCCCCGGCTCGATAGCATGTACAGGGGGATAGTACGGATATTCGTGAAGCGTTGGAGCATGTATGCCTCGTGGAAAAATGCTTCGGCTCAGCCTGAGTTGTCTGGGTAAAAGAGGATGAAAGCAGATTCAGCCCGGCGGTCGGCTGCTGGGAGCAAACGTTAGAGTAGGCATCGCACACCAGCATATGGGGGTATGGAATGCAGCACTGGCTGGACAAGTTGACCGATCTTGCCGCAATTCAGGGCGACGAGTGCATCCTGAAGGATGGCCTTGCCGACCTTGCCGAACATTTCGGCTTCACCGGCTATGCCTATCTCCATATCCAGCACAAACACACCATCGCGGTCACCAATTATCATCGTGACTGGCGATCGGCTTACTTCGAGAACAACTTCGACAAGCTCGATCCGGTCGTCAAGCGCGCGAAATCCAGGAAGCACGTCTTTGCCTGGTCCGGCGAACAGGAACGATCGCGGCTATCGAAGGAAGAGCGTGCCTTCTACGCGCATGCGGCCGATTTCGGCATCCGCTCCGGCATCACCATTCCGATCAAGACCGCCAACGGATCGATGTCGATGTTCACGCTGGCGTCGGAAAGGCCGGCGATCGACCTCGACCGTGAGATCGACGCGGTCGCAGCCGCGGGCGCCGTCGGGCAGCTCCACGCCCGCATCTCTTTCCTTCAGACCACTCCGACAGTGGAAGATGCCGCCTGGCTCGATCCGAAAGAGGCGACCTATCTCAGATGGATCGCCGTCGGCATGACGATGGAGGAAGTCGCAGACGTGGAGGGCGTCAAGTACAACAGCGTCCGTGTCAAGCTCCGCGAGGCCATGAAGCGCTTCGACGTTCGCAGTAAGGCCCATCTCACCGCCCTCGCAATCAGAAGAAAGCTGATCTGAAAACGTGACAGACAAACCAGGGGAGAGGAATGATGTCAGTAACTTCCTATACGTTCTACACCTATTCTCAGGCGACTGCCGATGACCAGGCGCACTGGCTGCACGGGCACACCACCGTTCAGTTTTTCGATAGCCTGGAAGCGGCCCGGCAGGAGATAGTCAAGTTGCACGAAGACCTAAGCCAGGATCTCGACCTCACGTGGCGTCCGCTCTATCTCGAAAAAGCGAGACCCGGGCCGTCACAAAAGACCTGCTGCTGTCTTTGCTCAATCGCAACATGGAAGCCCTTATCGAGCGGCACATGATTGTTGATACAATCTCCTCCTTCTCTTCGAGCGCTTTAAGCGGGCATAATTGATGGATGCCAGTTCCATGTTTAAATGAAGATTAAACATCGTATGCAACTATTCGCGCTCTGCCGCGACCTTCGGTCCGGTAAGTATCCTTGGGAGGTCGCCTAGTGAATATTCTCAATCGTGGTGCCAATGCATGCGCGGTACTTGCTGCCCTCTCTAAGTCTCAGGCCATGATCGAATTCGATCTGTCCGGCAGGATACTCACTGCCAACGACAATTTCTGCCGGGCGCTTGGCTATGAGCTATCAGAAATTATCGGCAAACATCACAGCATGTTCGTTGAACCGGCATTTGTGAAATCGGCAGACTATAAGGCGTTCTGGGCGAAACTCGCCGCCGGCAACTTCGACCAGCAGCAATATAAGCGCATCGGCAAGGGCGGCAAGGAAGTCTGGATCGAGGCGTCCTATAACCCTGTCATGCGCCGTGGCAAGCCGGTCAAGGTTGTCAAGATCGCCACCGACATCACCGCCCAGAAGCTGAAAGTTGCAGAAGATGCCGGCAAGATCGAGGCTTTGTCGCGGGCGCAGGCGATTATCGAGTTCACGCCGACCGGCGACGTCCTGACCGCCAACGAGAATTTCCTGTCCGCCCTCGGATATTCTCTGAGCGAGATCCAGGGCAAACACCATTCGATGTTCTGCGAACCATCCTATACCGCGTCGCCCGACTATCGGAATTTCTGGAAGATGCTTGCAGGCGGGGATTTGATGGCGGACGAGTTCATGCGGCTCGGCAAGGGTGGTCGCAAGGTCTTTATCCAGGCCTCATACAATCCGATTTTCGATATGAACGGCAGAGTCTTCAAAGTCGTGAAATTCGCGACCGACGTGACGGCCCGGGTCGAAAACGTCGAACAGCTCGCGGGCTGCCTGAACAGTCTGGCGGACGGTGACCTGGCGCAGCAAATCGAAAAACCGTTCATCCCCTCGCTCGAACGTTTGCGCACCGATTTCAACGCCGCCTCCGACAAGCTGAAGCGCGCGATGGCGACTGTCGCCGACAACGCCAGGGCGATCTCCGCGGGATCCAGCGAGATTCGGACCGCCGCCGACGAGCTGGCAAAACGCACCGAGCAACAAGCCGCCTCGGTCGAGGAGACCGCCGCTGCGCTCGAGGAAATCACCACAACGGTCAAGGATTCCAGTCGTCGGGCGGAGGAGGCTGGCCAACTCGTTGCACGCACCCGCGAACATGCAGAGCATTCCGGGCAGGTGGTGCGCGACGCGATCGGCGCCATGGATCAGATCGAAACGTCCTCTCGCGAGATCTCCAACATCATCGGTGTCATCGATGAGATCGCGTTCCAGACCAACCTCCTGGCGCTGAATGCCGGTGTCGAAGCGGCCCGTGCCGGCGAAGCGGGCAAGGGATTCGCGGTCGTCGCGCAGGAAGTCCGCGAGCTCGCGCAGCGATCGGCCAAGGCCGCCAAGGAAATCAAGACGCTGATCACCGCGTCGGGTAGCCAGGTCCAGAGCGGGGTATCGCTTGTCACGAAAGCCGGTTCCGCGCTGCAGGAAATCGCGACCCAGGTCCACGACATCAACACGAATGTCGTCGCGATTGTCGAAGCGGCACGCGAGCAGTCGAACGCTCTCGGTGAGATCAACAAGGCCGTGAACAGCGTCGATCAGGGAACGCAACAAAACGCCGCGATGGTCGAGGAGCAGACGGCGGCCAGCCACAGCCTTGCTCGCGAGGCCGCCGCGCTATTCGAGCTGCTGGAGCATTTCAGGTTCGATGACACCGGCCGAACGCAAGCGTTTGCTGGCCAGGTTCATCGGCCATCCGTCGCGCCAGTCGCCAAACCGTCGAGCCGCGCTGCCCAGGTCTTCGCTGCGTAGGGTTCCACCGCGGTCGGTATCAAAGAGACCGAACGGAGGAGCTCGTGTCACGCCGCCTTGCCTCCGATGAAGATAGCGGGTCTGAGCTGCCGCAATAGTTCAGGACCGATATGACATCATAGCCCGCTATAAAAATTCGCCATGAGACAAACGGAAGCCGGTTCAGTTCACGGAGGCGTTCGGGATATAGCCAAGAATGCTGATTAGCGTGCTGACAGCGCTCATCTGCGCGTGCATCTCGATACTGGCCTCGATGTAACACAGATGCTGTGGGCCTCCGACTTCCTTTCCCGACTTATAGCTTTCCGGCAGGGCCTGGAAAAGTTCGTCGGCCTTTTCGACAAGTCGCCGATGTGCACGGATTGCGTCTATGGTCAGTTTCTCGAGGTCAGCCGGGTGTAGTCCACGAGTTAAGCCGACCAGTGGCCGGAGCTCAACTTTTTTCGTCAATGTTGCATCTTCCGATTCCATTCCTGACCTAACCCTGGTTTTGTCTGCGGTGCGCCCCCGCCGACGTTGAACCCTTTGAACCCTAGCCGGGGGTTAGAATCCGAGATGAATCGGCCCTGAGACCTTTAGCACCGAGGCGCCTGGACATGAGTCACAGGCCCCCGGCCACAAGGTCAGAGGGTTCCTGGCACCGTTTCGGTCAGCGCCAACCGTTCATCTGCGGATTCTAAGCCGCAACACAGCGCGTACTGCGTCATGCCCCTTATAAGAGCCATTCCAAAGAGATGCCAGCGCCGATCGACAGAACGACGGTGCAAATCTTCACATGCCCATCTCGATGCAAGGCACAAAATACCTCAAGGCCTATGCTTTCGAAGAAGAAATCAACGCGACTTGCGACCAGGGATAGAATGCATTGTTGAAGCGTGACGACACTTAGTTGTTTTCCGCCATGGTCTCATTAAGTGCGATTCGCTTGGCCCACGGACCGAGCGATTTTTCCCTCCTGGCCCGCGTTCATCCACGCAGACGCGAGGAACCTGTTCCTCACTTCCCGCGCGCGCCGATGCCGGAAAGGTCGATCCGAATACCGGCCTTGTTCGGGTCAGCTGGTTCCGCCTCGAGTGCAGTATCGACGTTGCCGCCCTTCATCTTGTCACTACCGGCTTCGGACGTTTCCGCTTCCACCCCTGGATCCGGCTCTGGCAGCTTCACGTCGCCCGGATCGGCTGCCCGGAACACCGCTGTCCCCTCGAAATACCCCGTTTGCCATGCGATGATCGCGTCTTCAAAAACCTGCGGAAGGACCTCGCTTTCGGGAGGGTTACCGTACCATTTGGTGACGATACGATAGACTTTGGCGAACAGGGCCGTGCCCATCTTGATGTTTTCGCAAGGCTCGATCAGGTCCGGCTTCAACTGGCCCGCCTCGACGATACCGAGGCCGGCGGGATACTGCGTCAAGCCGACGCGAACGATATTGCGGCCGAGGTTCTGGCGTATCAATGCGAGCGCTTCGTCCGGCGTTGTCGGCTTCGGCACCAGAACGATGCGGTTGCCGGAGCGGACAGTGACCGCGAGCGGGTCCGGCGCCCCTGCCCGTTCGATGAACTCTTCGACGATCGCGGGCTTCAGGCCGGGATCGCTGCATTCCTTGATGAGGGCGGAATCGACCATCGCGAAAGTCTCCTTATGTGTTGAAAGCCGTGACGACGGGTCGCCCGAAGAGTTTCGCCCAGGCGATCACGCCTGCTTGTTGGATGGCGACGATCGACGTTCCCTCGGTCCACCATCCGTTGCCCGTGGCGACGATGGCGGCGGGGGAAAACAGCATCGAGTGCAGTATGGGCCAGACGATGAGCTGCTCGTAGCAGATCAGCGGCGCGATCCTCGTGCCAGCGAGATCCACGGCCGGGTTGGCGAAGAAATGCGCTTGAGCGCCACCGCCCTGCCCGGTCCATTGCAACCATGGCTGCCACATCGATACCGGGATCGGCATGCGCTCGCGATAGAGGATCCGTGCTTCACCCTCCGAGACCGTCACCATGACGTTGTCGTAGCCGCCCGGATCGATGACGGCCGCGCCGGCGATCACGGTGACGTCCGCCCCTCGCAAGCCCGCCTGCCAAAGCCGTGCGACAGTCGGGGTCCATAAGCCGAGGGCGCTTTCGGGAAGAACGATGACACGGGTTTCCGCTCCTGCCGCCGCGCGCACCGTTGCGATCAGGTCACGGTGATGGTCAAGCGAACCATCACGTCCAAGCGTTTGACCCTGTTCGAGGTCGACGCCTTTCCATCCATCCGGTAGGACAGGTTGCGTCCACGTAGCGGCGGACCAGAACCAGAAGCCTCCCAGGGCAATGGCAGCAGCCGGCCAGTATCGCGATGTCATCATCGCGAGGCCGGCTGTGGTCGCACCCAGCCCCCACCATCCAAAGCCGGGAAACAGAATGCCCGCTGCGGTCAGTGGATGCGCCCACCCGGTGATGCCGAAGGGCGGCAGCCCCATCAGCACCGCGGCCGCAAGGTAGCGCACCGGCTTTCCCCAACCCAGAGCGCCCCTTCCCGGGAGCCTCTTTTGCAAGCGCGCGGGCCAGAACGCCGCATGCACGGCGACAAAGCCGGCCGAGGCCGCCAGCCATAGCAGGAGGCCGGGCCAGAAATCGGCGGCGTAGAAGTTCGCCACACCCTGCGGCAGGCCGCGCGAGGCGGTGAGGAAGTACCCGGCAGACACCGCGCCCGCAACCAGTCGTGATGGAGATTGCGCCCATAGCAACGGAAAGAGCATGGCTGTCGGAAGAAGGAGGGCCTCGCCGCTCCAGCCGACCGCTCCGACGGCGATCGAAAGCAGGATCAGGAGCGCCACACGCCAGCGGTCACGGGTCAAACGTGAACACCGGCCGCGCCTGACCGAGAAGGCCGGATGCCGGGATCGGCCCAAAATATCGTGAATCATAGGAGCTCGCAAAGGATGAGTGAAGAAAGAGATGGCCGGGTGGCACGACGCCGCCGGGATAGGGATGGATCGCCCTGCCGGCACCATCCGTCGCCCGCACAGCGGATGCGGGTACCGGGCGGCCGTCGATGATGACCTCGCCGGCGATCTCGACCCGGTCGCCGGGAAGAGCGACAATGGTCTTGATCAGCGGCGCAAAACCGCCCCTGCAAAGCCCGCGGTGGAGATATCCGCGCTCTAGCGCCTCGATGAACGGCGCGTTCGACGGCGGGCAGATGAACACCAGATCCCCGACCTCAGGGGAGCGGTTCAATGCCTCGATGCGCCAGAGCCCGAGCGGCTCGCTTGGTGTTAGGTTCAGGCGATAGCCGCCGACCGCGGCGACGACCGATTCGCAGAGAATGACGGTCACAGAGGCACGGATCAGGATGATCGCCCGGCGCGGCGTCATTGCTTGATCACCGGTGTCTGGCGCTGCGATAGCCGCAGGTCCTCGACCTGCCTCAAGGTCGCGGCGGTGCGCTCGTGGGCAGCGAGTTGCTGGGCGGTGCGCATCACCGGCCATGCCTCGGCCAGGTGCTCCTTCTCTTGGGGCTGGAGCCCCTTGGCGAGCTGCTCGAACAGCCGCCCGGACGGTTCGCGCGCGGCGTTCGGCAGCAGGCTGCGTTCACCGAAGCGTTCCGATACAGCCTTGTTGAATCCGTCGATTTCGAGCTTGGCCTCCTTGTCGCTGACCGCATATCCGAGTGCTGCGGGAAGGTCGTTGCGGTCGATCGCATCGCGCACCCGTTCGAGCACCGTGCGGGCGGACGGCGACAGTGCCGGAATGTCGATCGAGACGCGATGCCGGATTGCCCTCTCCTCCGTTTCAAGGCGCTGCATGGCGTTCGTTCGCATCTGAAGATAACGTTCGAGGTCACGCGAAAGCGCCGGCGCATTGACGTGTGCAATATCGCGGTCCTCCTTCTCCACGCGGCTGGCGAACAGGCCGGTCTTGCCTTTGAGCGCTCCAAAACTCTCCGGCTCGTTCGCGATCTTCGCGAGCGTGGATTTCGCAGTCGCCGGATCCTTCAACGCCGCGTCGACATCGACCGCGCGGAAGGCGGCTTCGGGCTGGGCGTAGATCAGATGAAAACGGGAGGAGACTTCCTCCCATTGCTTCTTCAGACCGGGATCGGCGGCGAGCTTGTCCTCGACCGCCTGGTCGAGGGATTTCGGATGAATGGTGATGCCGGCAACCATCGGCCTGACCTCCTTCATGTTGCTGGAAAGCGATTGTTGCTGCTGAGTGCTGGAAACGAGACCGAGCTTGCCGCCGATGGCGAGCAGCCGGCTTCCGAGACGGGCAAGCCGCTGTTTCTGCCGGACCGTCCAGTCGAGCCGGTCGCGCATCATGGTCCGGGCGACGTTCATGAGGCGCAGGCCATGCGTGTCGGCGAAGCGGAGTGCCGCGCGATAGAAGCTGGCGTTCTCGTAGTCGAGCGTCGTTTCCTTCGCTGCGTCGCGCGACATGCGTTCCGTCATCCGCGACAGCGCCAGCTCGCGGATGTCGACGACCTTCCAGGTATGGCGCTTGACCTTCTTGCCGTCGGGAAGACGGACCATTTCGGAACCCTTGTGGTCGAGGCCGATGCGGTCGCCGATCTGAGGCGCCGCCTCTGCCATCGCGCGCTTCAGGTCGACGCCCCAGAT
Organism: Agrobacterium burrii; assembly: GCF_017313405.1. Classification (NCBI taxonomy): domain Bacteria; kingdom Pseudomonadati; phylum Pseudomonadota; class Alphaproteobacteria; order Hyphomicrobiales; family Rhizobiaceae; genus Agrobacterium; species Agrobacterium burrii. Next base: position 127,517 of record NZ_JAFLNA010000013.1, on the reverse strand, counting down.
GGTGTTCTGCTTCCCCTCGCCGGTTTCGAGCGTGACGAAATAGCTGTCGTGGTTCTCGGGCTTGTTCTCGTAGGGAGCCTCTCCGTGATCGACGAGAACGCCGCCGCGGTTGGTGAACTCGTTCATGCCGACATAGAGCCGGGCTGCATCACGATGACGGGTGAGCGCGACATAGGTCAGATGGCGGTCCATCGTGCCGGAGGCGAGCACCCTGACGACGTCGACCGTCGCGCCCTGCGATTTGTGGATGGTGGTCGCATAGCCATGATCGACATTGGCGTAGAGATGCTGATCGACCGTCACCTGGCGGCGATCCTCCCCTTCGCCAATCTCGGCGACAAACCTGCCGGGTGCGGCTTCGACCACCTTCGCCAGCATGCCGTTCTTGACGCCGAGCGATCCCTCGTTCTTCAGGAAGACGATCCGGTCGCCGGCGTCGAAGCGACGCTCGCCCTCTTCTGTCCGGAAGGCGAAGCCCTCGCCGACGAGACCGCGCCCGACCAGCCTTTCGCGGGCGAGTTCGTTGAGTGCGCGCACGTCGAGTCGTCGATGGGCGAGAATGAGAGAAGACCTCGCCGGATCGTAGTCGCGGTTCCAGTCTTCGATCAGCGAGGCTATGGCCTCGTCCTTCGACCAGTGCGAATGGATCAGGTTCGCGCGGTCATAGGCTGCGAGCGCCGACCCGACTTGACGGTGGGCAAGATCGACCGAGGCGCGACGCATCCACGCCTCGCGCTGACGATAGATCGTGCCAAGTTCGGCATAGCCGATGCGGTCGGTGATCGCGCGGAATGCGGCGCCCGCTTCGATCGGCTGGAGCTGATCGGGATCACCGACCAGCACCAGCTTGGCCCCGGCCTCGGTCGCTGCCTGGACAAGCATCGCCATCTGCCGCGACGACACCATGCCCGCCTCATCCAGCACCATGACGGTCCTGTCGTCGAGGCGGTCACGCTCCTGCTGCCAGCGTAGTTCCCACGACGACAGCGTGCGCGCGATGATGCCGGCCTCTTTCTCCAGACCCTCCGCCGCCTTGCCAGCAAGCGCTGCGCCCACGACGCGATATCCGGCGGCTTCCCATGTCTCGCGGGCCGCTTTCATCATTGTGGTCTTGCCCGCTCCGGCACGGCCAACGACGGCGGCTATGCGATTGGCGCCGGCGATATGCGCAAGCGCTGTCCGCTGTTCCTGCGACAGCCGGTCGTGGCGCGCGAAGGTCGCGTCGAGAACGGCCTTGCCGATACCATGCGAGGAGCGTCGGTCAAGCCACATCGCGCTCCGGGCCATCGTCGCTTCGAGGCGGATCAGCTCGTGCGTCGTGAACTTCGACGGCTCGCGCTTGCCGGTTGCCAACGAGATCCGCTCGCGCTCCAGCCGCAGCACTTGCCCACTCTGCATGATGCGCGCCATCATGTTGCGGAACAGGCCCGCATCGTCGATATAGCGATGCAGGATTTTGGCGACATCGCGCTCGTCGAAGACGCTCTTCTCGCGGGTGATGAGATCCAGCACGAGTTCGGGATTCTCCCGGATGCGGCGGGCATTTTCCTCGCGCCGCTCCTCGTTGAGCTCAAGGCGTTCGAGCTCGGCTTTGCGTCCCTCCCCTTCGGCCTTACGCTCGATCGCCTTGGCGCCGACGCCGAGATGAATGGTCGGCACCAGATCGATACCCTGCTTCTCGTAGGATCGCCCGTCGACGCGCAAATTGATGCCGTTGAGCGCCAGGTGATGGTTCATCCGTTCGAACCAGGCGTCGCGAAACGCGTTGAAGTCGTCCGTTCCGCCGGCCCATAGCTCATAGACGATCTTCCCGGCTTTCGTCCGCAGAGGTTCGCCCTCCTCGCCGATCACCGCGACCTTCTTCGCGCCAAAACCGTATTCGGTCAGCGGCCGCAGTGTCGTCATCAGGTGGATGTGCGGATTGCCGGGATTGTCGTGATAAACCCAGTCGGCAACCATCCCTCTGGAGAGAATGTGCTTTTCCACGAAGTCACGGACGAGCGCGATATTCTGCTCGGCTGTGAGCTCCAGCGGCAGCGCCACCGTCAGGTCCTTGGCGAGCTGGGCGTCGATCCGCTTCTCGAAAGCCTCGACCCTGTTCCAGAAGGCCTCCGAAGCGCCGGCGACAGAGCGGTCGGCGATCAGCATCCGGACCCATTTCGGCGCATGGTCCGGCAAAAGGAACTCTTCGTGAAGGAGCCCAACCTTGCGGGTGTAGTCGATGGTGCGCGCCTCACGCTCGTAGTGCATCTTCGCACAGTGCCGGTAGGCCGCCGACAGCACCGCGCTGCGGCCGTCGCCGCGGCTGACGATGCTGGCTGAGAAGTGGGCGATGGCCACGGCGGCGAATACTCCCGGTCAATCGGTCGAAACAAGCTGCTCGTCGCGAATAGCGGCCCCGCCAGGGTCATTGAGCAACGCGTCGCGCCAGCGACGTATAATTGCGCCCTTGGATCCGCTCCTTCGGAACGGCGGGATCATCTTCCAAAGTGTCGGCTTTGCCGACGTGCAAATCTGCACGTTCCTTCGGACGTGCTTTTGAGGAAGTCTGGCGGCGAGAACATCACCGCGAGACTTCCAGGGAGATCCGACCGGAATGAAGAAACCGTCATCGAAGATACGTGAAGAAATCGCCCGCCTTCAGGACCAGCTCAGACAGGCGGAGACGCGGGAGGCCGAGCGCATCGGCCGCGTCGCGCTGAAGGCCGGTCTTGGCGAGATCGAGATCGAGGAGGCCGAACTCCAGGCAGCGTTCGAGGACATCGCCGGGCGCTTTCGCGGAGGTAAGGCAGGGACATCCGGAAGGAAAAATGCCGATGACGGCCGGACCGCCGGCGAGCCGGGCGCGACGCTCGCATCTGGCTCGGATGCGGGCAGCCGTGGCGAGGCTTGAGCGGATGCACCGGACCTCATCGACCGACGCCCGAAAGAAGGACACCCGCGAGAAGATCGAGCTGGGTGGCCTGATCGTCAAGGCCGGGCTGCGCTACGAGAAACGGGCACTGCTGCTCGGCATGCTGATCGATGCAGGTCGCCGCATCAAGGGCGACGATGCCGAGCGATCGCGCCTCACCACGATAGGGGCGGAGGCCTTTGGTCGTGACGGCGAATAGAATTCTCCTCGCCGTCGTCCCCGCCACGACGATGATCGCCGCGGTGATCCTGATGCCGGGGATCGAGCACTGGCTGGCGGCGTTCGGAAGGACGGCGCAGGCGAAGCTGATGCTCGGGCGGTTCGGCATCGCCCTGCCCTACATCGCAGCGGCTGCGATAGGTACGATGTTCCTGTTCGCGGCCAACGGTGCCGCCAACATAAAGACGGCTGGATGGAGCGTCGTCAGCGGAAACGTCGCGGCGATTATCATCGCGATGATCCGCGAGGCGGCTCGTCTTTCCGGCATCGCCGGAAGCGTCCCCACGGACCAGTCCGTCCTCGCCTACACGGACCCGGCGACAGCGCTCGGTGCGGCCGGCCCATTCCTCGCCGGCGTCTTCGCACTTCGCGTCGTCATCAAGGGCAAGGCTGCATTTGCCAGTCCGGCGCCGCGCCGTGTCCGCGGCAAGCGGGCCGTGCATGGCGAGGCGGACTGGATGGGCGTGGTCGAAGCGGGAAGACTGTTTCCCGATGCGGGCGGCATCGTCATCGGAGAACGCTATCGCGTCGATCGCGACAGTGTGGCGGGCATGTCGTTCCGCGCCGATCAGCGCGAGACATGGGGCGCGGGCGGCAAGTCCCCGCTGCTCTGCTTCGACGGCTCGTTCGGCTCGTCGCACGGCATCGTCTTTGCCGGCTCCGGCGGTTTCAAGACGACATCGTTGACGATCCCGACGGCGCTCAAATGGGGTGGCGGGCTTGTGGTTCTGGACCCGTCGAGCGAGGTGGCGCCGATGGTCTCGGAACACCGGCGCAAGGCCGGCCGAAAAGTGATCGTGCTCGATCCCGCCACGCCCGCCATCGGCTTCAACGCGCTCGACTGGATCGGGCGGTTCGGCGGAACGAAGGAGGAGGATATCGTGTCGGTCGCGACCTGGATCATGACCGACAACGCGCGGACTGCGTCCGCCCGCGACGACTTCTTCCGGGCTTCCGCCATGCAGCTGTTGACCGCGTTGATCGCAGACGTGTGCCTGTCAGGGCATACGGACGAACAGGACCAGACGCTGCGCCGGGTGCGCGCCAATCTCTCGGAGCCTGAACCGAAACTGCGCGAGCGGCTGACGCGGATTTACGAGCAGTCCGAATCCGAATTCGTCCGGGAGAACGTCGCGGTGTTCGTCAACATGACGCCGGAGACGTTCTCCGGCGTCTATGCCAACGCCGTCAAGGAAACGCACTGGCTCTCCTATCCGAACTATGCCGCCCTGGTGTCCGGCGACAGCTTCTCGACGGACGATCTCGCCAAGGGCGAGACGGACATCTTCATCGCACTCGACCTGAAAGTGCTGGAGGCACATCCGGGCCTTGCCCGCGTCGTGATCGGCGCGTTCCTGAACGCGATCTATAATCGCAACGGCGAGGTCGAGGGCAGGACGCTGTTCCTGCTCGACGAGGTGGCCCGTCTCGGCTATCTGCGCATCCTCGAGACAGCGCGCGATGCCGGTCGCAAATACGGCATCACGCTGACGCTGATCTTCCAGAGCCTCGGGCAGATGCGCGAGGCCTATGGCGGTCGGGACGCCACGAGCAAATGGTTCGAGTCGGCGTCATGGATCTCGTTCGCGGCGATCAACGATCCCGACACGGCCGACTACATCTCGAAGCGATGCGGCGACACGACGATCGAGGTCGACCAGACGAACCGGTCGACCGGAATGAAGGGATCGTCGCGCTCGCGGTCGAAGCAGCTTTCGAACCGGCGGCTGATCCTGCCGCATGAGGTGATGCGCATGCGGACCGACGAGCAGATCGTGTTCACGGCTGGCAACGCGCCGCTCAGATGCGGCCGCGCCATCTGGTTCCGCCGCGACGAGATGACGAGGATCGTCGGCAAGAACAGGTTCCATCAAGGCGATGCGCCGGCCAAGGGGCCGGAACCTTCCACACCCTGACAGAACGAAAGGAAGCGCGCATGATGCATTGGAGAAAAGACTGGTACTCGTTGATGGGGCCGTTGATGACCTGGGTGGCGTTCATCATCGCCATTCCGTTTCTCGGCGCCGGGGCGATCGTCAGCATGGCCATTCTGCCAGCGATCGGCGATACGATCGTGAAGACGGTTGGCCTTTTCTGCGCTCTGGTGCTTGGGCCACTGGCGGCGTTCACGGAGATCGCGCCGCCATTTGTGACGAGAGAAGAGGTGGCCTGGCGCAACAGAAACAGAGAGATGCTCTTCGAAGGCGATGTCGCCTGGGAAGATGTTCCGTTTCTGCCACCGGTGCTGAACCGGATTCGGTCCACAACCGGAAAACGAAAGCGGGAGGAAGAGAAGGAGGGGGCCGCTGCCAGCGATGCGAAGCCGTCCATCGCATGACGTCCGAAAGCGCGTCCCCGGATGCCGTACGGGACCTGTATCCGGCACACTGCGACAAGCTGCTGAATTCAGGGGGAGAGGCTATCACCGGTGCATAAAATCACCAATGAGCGACGCCGATCTCCCGGAGCTTTAAGCCGGCCGCAGGCCGCACCCGGGAGAGGGATAGGGGTTTGGGGAAAGGGTGGAGGGAACCGTCCCCTTTCCCCATGGGAGGGTGTTTGAGGGAGGGGCTTGCCCTTCCCTCATGGGGTGAGCGGCGAGAGGGGCGGCGCAGCCCCCCTTTCGTTAGCCATGCCGGCCGGTCGATCCGGCTGACGAGGCTCGCAGACAGGGATACGGACGAAAGGTGGCACCACCACCTTTCGTCCTCGACATTAATCGGGGCTAACGTTGAGTTCACGGATCACCGTGTCGATGCGCCAGTCGCCAATCTCGGTTCGTCGCTGGGCAACCAGAATATCGACGGCCGTTTCGTTCGCCTCGATAGCACTGATCGCCGCGTCCATCGCATCCCATGGACCGAGGTTTTCGACAGGGATGACGTCGCCGTCATCGTCATAGGCGCCTGAGATGTACATTGGCGCGCGCGTGACGCGGTCATGTGCACGCTCGGCTTCTCGAATCAACCGAAAACCCTCTTCCCGCTGACGCCAGTATTCCGGGCTGCCACCATCGATGTATTTGATTTTCTGCTCTGTCATGACAATCTCCTTTCGTCTTTCTGACGCAAGGAGGCTGCGCCGTAGACGCGAGGGGTCAGGGATCGCATTGCGACCGCCGGAGGCGGCGAGTGGAGGAGCCGATTTGCAAGAGCCGTCGCGGACGGCGGCTGCAAATTGGAGGTGCTACGACGTCCTTGACGCCGGAGTGGCGGGTGCAAAATACAAAGTCAGAGAGAAGAGAGACCCGCGCCTGCAGGGCGCGTCCGTCTGCCGGTAGAACCGGCCGCGAGAGGATCGCAACCGGATGGCCGAAACCGCTTGCGGGTTCGGTGCGCTTGCGCATAGAGCCATGCGTTGAAGCCGCCTCGCCCAGTTCCCTGTCTGAAATCATCACGGCGATGAATCGGTGACACCGGATCGATTCAGATAACTCGTTGGACGCTGCTTGCCGAGATAGCGACAATGAGGGCATGGAAGACAAGGAGACATGCCCGGTTCATCTTCACCGCATCGAGACGGCGCAGAACATGCGACGCTTCTACATTCTGGCGATCCAGCCGACACTGTTCGGCGGGGCTTCGGTCATCCGCAACTGGGGCCGGATCGGATCGGGCGGCCAGACGATGATGCAGACCTTCGATCATCCGGATGATGCGAACACAGCACTCTCCTGTCTCGAACGAACGAAGAGACGACGTGGCTATCGGGACGCGGGCAACACCGAATAGCCGGTTTCAATCGACCGCATTGCTGCATTTCCTGTGGCTTACGCGCTCCTTCCGGGGATTCCTGCCTTTCTGCCCCTTTCTTCGCCACATCTTCATTGCCAAAGCTGAGGGACCGAAACAACATGAGGAATGTCCAATATGACCACGACCAACGAAATCGCCGACAAGATCGCAGCCGAACAGAGCCTGACCAAGGCGCAGGCCAAGACGATCGTCGAGAGCGTCTTCAAGCAGATCACCGACGCGGCGCTTGCTGGCGCAGAAACGTCGATCCCATCATTTGGAAAGTTCAAGCTGAAGGACACTCCGGAGCGCGAGGGACGCAATCCGGCGACGGGTGCTACGATCAAGATCGCGGCATCGAAGAAGCTGACCTTTACGCCCGGCAAAGCGGTCAAGGACGCACTGAACGGCTGAAGCGACCACGCCGCCGGAAACGGCAGCATGATGGAAGCCTCCTAGAAAGGAGGCTCCGCGCTGATGCGTCCGTCCTGTTCGGCCTCGATCGTTGCAAGCTCCGCCTGTACCATCTCCAGCTCCGCCGCAATCCGGCGGCGCTCGGCCGGATCGCAGGCATTCCTGAATTCGGCCCGAAGCTCTTCGCGCTGAATTTCGAGAGAAATCGTCATCGTCGTCTCCTTGACGTTTGTGAAAGACGACGCCGCGCGTCATGGCGGAGCGGAGGGGTCCAGCATCGCGGGACGCGACCGCCGGAGGCGGCGAGGGGAGGAACCGATTTGCGGGAGCCGCCATAGGCGGAAGGAGCAAATTGGAGGCGCCGCTCGTGCTGGACGCCTTCGTTTCGCCATGGCACCCTTGGACGAACTGAGCAGCCCACAACTCCTCGTATGGCACCGGAAAAGCCGGAAGCAGGCTCGATGCCTGCGCCCGGCTCTCCCTCGCGACACGAAAAGAGCCCCGCCTTTCGGCGGAGCTCGTTGCGGTGATCAGGCCTCCCGCTTCGGGCGGTTCCAGATGAGGGCGTATTCGCCTTCCTTCTCGCCCGGCCAAAGGGCTGCTGTGATCGGGGCATTGAAGCTGGGGTCGTCGAGCTTGACGGAGATGAAGGGCTCGCCATCGTTGGAGACCTTGTTCCAACCCGCGCCGACCTCGACGCCGTTGCCGGCGGTGATGCGGAAGTCCGGAGCGTCGCGCGAGACGCGCTCGATGGGGTTCAGGCGGGCCTTCATGCTGACTGTGAGCGTGCGCACGTTGCCGATGATGGAGTTGTTGCCGTTGGTGTTGAATTCGCCGATGACTGCCATTGTCGTGCTCCTTTTCCGGTTTGCTCGGGCCGCGCCCATCGCGTCCTCGATGACGGTGTTAAGACCGACGGCGATCGACGTCGCACCGCTGGCGGCCGGAACGAAGTGGAGGACGGCCGGGAGCGGCTTTCTTGGCCCGCGAGGAATGCAAACCTGTTTGCAGGGGAAGAAAGTCGCGTATGGCCGTTGCGGCCAAGGCGATCGAGACGAAGGCGTCCTTCGGTCACACCAGATCCATCGAGGTCTGCGTGGGTGTGGCCAGCCAGAACCGGATTGCGCACGACATGCCGAGAAACCAATCGTTGAACTCACTACCAGCACGCCGCTGGCACAATCGTTTTCGGCACCCTGCTCACACCACGTCACGGCTGCGGACCTGCCGTTCCTTCGACGCCATCGCCGATGGGTGCGTCTGAACTACCTGTCGTTCGACAGTCGAGCGATGCCGAGACGGCTCTGACTCGACGTCATGAACATCGCATTGCTCCACGCGTCGAATAGATAAGGAGGTGTCGAACCGGCTGTCGCTGTACGAACTCGGCCTGCACATGCTTCAGCACATGGCGTTGACCCGCAAAAGGCACCATCCCCAAGGCCGTTTCGAACGGCACCCATCGAAATTCGCTATGTTCGTGATTGATGACAACAGTTGCCCCAGCATCCACGAAACCAACGAAGACCGGCAGCATGCTGATTGCGTCGCGATCCGCCTCATAGAACTGCTCACATATGTCTGCCGAATAGAGCTGACCACAAGTCAGGCCGGTTTCTTCACGAACTTCGCGCAGCGCTGCTTCCCATGCTTTCTCCCCCTCTTCAATTCCACCGGCAATCTGGCACCACTCGCCGATCAGCGTGCGATTCCGGCGTAAAAGCAGTACCTCGGGTCCAGCGGCGACGCTGCGAAGAAGTACGACGGATACGGCAAAAATCGGATCGGAATTTCAGCCATCTGCTGCGCTTCCCTTCACTCACATAGTTTCCGGCAGACCTAAGCGACATCAATCCATCAGGGGTAAACATTCGCATTTCGATGGTCTATAGCAGTTTGCAACTTCCAGTCATTTGTCTCCCGGAATAACAATGATCCTTTTTCATCATACTTCTGTTTCCCTTGCCGAGGGAATTTTGGCATCTCAGCTCAACCAGGGTCACGTCACCAGGCGGTCCGGAGAGCCATTGCGCGACGTCGTATGGCTGACGACCGATGAAAGGCACGAGGGGCACGGACTGACGACGGGAGAACAACTCGATCCAGTGCACCGTTCTTATGTTGAAAAAGTCGAGCAAACGAAGCTTCGCCAGGGGCGTGTGTGGACGGCCGATAAGACGCGCATCAGAATTAAGGTCAAAATTCCGACGCGGGACCGCAAGCTTTTCAACTATTCTGCCTGGTCCCGGAAAAACGACGGTCCGAGGTTCGCGAAGTTCATGGGCCTTTCCTGCGTCGAGTCCGTGGCGGGTCTGAACGCTTCGGAGCTGGAAAGAGTGATGTTGATGACAGCGACGAAAGAAGAGACCTGGTATCTCTCGTTCCGGCCCATCGATCCTAAGGAATTTGAAGAAGTATTATACCGGACGGAGGACGGCTACATCCCGTATGACTTCGAACTTCACGGCCGCCACGAGCTTGAGAACGTGGGAATTTATTCGGCAGGGAAAGCGGCCTTGGAGGAATTGCGCGAGGTTGTCGCGTCGCGACACGGGTATGACCGTGCAAGTGCTGTCGTAACCTGTGCTGATCTCGCGATGCCGGCAAACGTTGTCGTTCGTGGCGGAGGAATCAACGTGGCTTTCAACCTCGACACCCTCCGGCGACTTGAAGGTAGCGCCGGCCCGTACGAGGAGGAGATTGTAGCCTGGATTGAACGGCATCGTTTGGATCTCAACGAGGCCTGGCAGAAAAGCCGGACGCAGCTCATCAGCTACTCGTAAAATTCGGCGATTTTTGCCGCTTCGATTAACCTTCTCTGTCCAAACTCCATCATGGTGAGCAGTTGCGCCATCCCTCAATCGCCACGGTCGTCACTCCGCAGTCAAAGTCGGTCAACCAGTCCGACGCCTTCCTTGCCAGCAAACACAATCAGCTCAATCTGTTCAACTCGATCGATCATCTGGTTACGGATGAGAAGAAACTCAGCGACAGTGAACGGGGCGCAATCGAACACCATATCGTAAATATTCGCGCGGCTATCGCCCGATCGCTGTGGTCAAAGGAAATTTATGTCGGTACGTCTCTCTTGGATGAGCATGTTCTCGCATGCGCTAAGCAAGGTGGGGGTGGCGTTCCCGGAAAAATGCTGAGTGATCTCGCTTCGGCCGGAGTCGAGCGTCCCGGGTTCGTCCTTTATCCGCTAACCAGCTTCGGCATGAAGATGGAGATGCTGCCCTGGAGGAATTCGGGACTGAAAAGCCACATCCTGTTTCGTGCGGCCGGGTTTGCCGTCAGCGCCCAGACCAATTCAGTCGCGCGGGCACATGACCGCCTGATCGAAATGGCACGCGGGTTGGGCATACGGCAACGTATAGAGCGAGGCGACATCGAACATTTCTCGCATGCTGCGCAATGGCTTAAAACTAACCCGTTGCTGCTCGTCAAGCTGACATCGCACACGGGAGACATGTATGAAAACCAGTTTGTCTACACTCTCAAGATCCGGTCGGCTGCGTCCGCGCTACTGATGCTTCACGCGCTGTCGGTCGAGCGGGACGGCTCGATCGACAAATTCAGCTCGTCCGCTCACGTCAACAACTGGGAAACACTCGACATCCGCCACTATCTGATCGGGGAAGGTCGACGCTCTGGAAAGATTGCCACCCGGCGCGTCCCCATGAACGTGTCGGCGCTGGATCTCGCGAGACTGTCGGATGTCGCCGCCGTAGTCTCGACAGAGGCGATGGAGACGAACACGATGAAGCGTTTCGAAAGACAAATCGTGGCTGCGCTCAAGACTGTCGAGCAGGGATATTTCCGGCACGTCCATCTCACGGCCGGCTCAAAGATGGAGGCGAGGTTCTACAAGCGCATCGTCACCGCGCTCGACTGGTTCCGACAGTCATTCGGTTCACATGCCAACGAGTCGGAGGCGATTGTCGCTCTTGCGGTGGCGTTCGAAACGTTGCTCACCGACCACTATCAGCCAGGCGTGGCGGAACGCATCAAGCGCCGGGCTGGAATTTGCATGAAAGGCGTTCCCCGCGTTTCCTCCTATCAGCAAAGTATCATTGAACTCTACCACGCCCGCGGCAGCATCGTTCACACGGGGGAACTTGGCCAAGCCGCGAACGTAGAACGTGCTCAGGCAGCGTTTGCGCGATGCTTCTGCAGTCTCGTCTCTCGCCTCCCAAGCGGTCGGCTACCGAACAGCGATCCTGTTCGCAACCTGCTCGGCGACACCGGATGAATCGAGAGTACGCATTAGGAGGACTGGTCTTTTCGTGCTCTATGATGCTTGCTATATTAAGGTGAAAAATTGGAGCAGACATGGCAAAAGTCGTCGTCAAAAAGCTTAATGGCCCTAAGTCCGGAGTGCGTGGCAAAGCGGTTACGGAGAAACGGGTTCGGGATTCGAGCAGCGGGCAGTTCGTCACTGTGCGGACGATCGACGCAAAAAGCCAAACTTTCGGGCAAGATCTTACCTATGTCTTCAGCAGGAATGTCGCCAAGGCCCGCCGTGATAATAAGGCCGTGACTGGCGTTGTCGATCGTGCGCCTGAAAAAGCTTGAGCAGCCCGTCTTTCTGATTGTTGCTGGCCCGAACGGATCCGGTAAGAGCAGCGTCTACGCAAATGCGGATCTCGAGTTGGAAGGGCGCTCCGTATGGATCGTCAACCCCGATCTTCTCGCCGGCCGGATCAGTGAGGTAGAAAACAAACCACTTCCGGAAGCCAACTTGGTTGCTGTTCAGCGCATTGAGGCCTGGATTCAGTCATCGATATCCGTTCATAAGACGATCGGGGTAGAGACCGTTTTATCGACGGATAAGTACCGCCGTCTGGTTGAGGCGGCTGAAGCCGTGGGATTTGCCATCTGGCTTTTCTACACCGTTTTGGACAGCCCGGAGCGGTCGATCGAACGTATCAAACTTCGCGTTGCGAAGGGTGGACACGACGTTCCGGCTGATAAAGTGCGTGCCCGTTACGCAAGATCGCTCGATCAACTTCCGTGGTTTCTCGAACGAGCTGACAGAGCCTGGATTTGGGACAATAGCGGTGCGACGCCCAAGCTGATCGGCGAAAAACAGGATGGTGTGATCGGCCTTGATGAGAATGCTCTCGCCGTCGTCGCTTCAGCTGTGAAATCCATCGCGACCGAGTGATGAAATGGGCTCGATGCCCACCTCCGGCTTCACCATGTGAGAAAAAGACGAAAAAGAGCCCCGCCTTGTCGAGCGGAGCTCCTCTGGGTGCTCAGGCCTCCCGCTTCGGGCGGTTCCAGATGAGGGCGTATTCGCCTTCCTTCTCGCCCGGCCAAAGGGCTGCGGTGATCGGGGCATTGAAGCTCGGGTCGTCGAGCTTGACGGAGATGAAGGGCTCGCCGTCGTTGGAGACCTTGTTCCAACCCGCGCCGACCTCGACGCCGTTGCCGGCGGTGATGCGGAAGTCCGGAGCGTCGCGCGAGACGCGCTCGATGGGGTTCAGGCGGGCCTTCATGCTGACGGTGAGCGTGCGCACGTTGCCGATGATGGAGTTGTTGCCGTTGGTGGTGAATTCGCCGATGACTGCCATTGTCGTGTTCCTTTTCCGGTTTGCTCGGGCCGCGCCCATCGCGTCCTCGATGACGGTGTTAAGACCGACGGCGATCGACGCCGCACCGCTGGCGGCCGGAACGAAGTGGAGGACGGCCGGGAGCGGCTTTCTTGGCCCGCGAGGAATGCGAACCTGTTCGCAGGGGAAGAAAGTTGCGTATGGCCGTTGCGGCCAAGGCGATCGAGACGAAGGCGTCCTTCGGTCACAACAGATTCATCGAGGTCTGCGTGGGTGTGGCCTGTCCGAACCGGATCGACCACGACATGCCGCGAGACCAATCGTTGAACTCACCACCAGCACGCCGCTGGCACAATCGTTTTCGGGACCATGCTCACACCACGTCACGGCTGCGGAGCTGCCGTTCCCTTCGACGCCATCGCCGATGGGTGCGTCTGCATTACCGACCGTTCGACATCAGAGCCATCTTCGACTGGATGGTGTCTCCTCCCAACCGGCAAGGGCCTCCGCTATGCTGCGATCCCCCTTGCCCTCAGCGCCCCACACCGCAACGGCTGGTCGGCATGGAACGTGTCCCCCACTTCAGAAACTGACTGGGCCGGCGTCTTTCACGGCAGAGTTCCACCATATGGCGGTGCCTCTTCCGCTCCAAATGGAGCGGTCAGCCGTTACCGCAGCGCCGGAAGGCTGCCCTAGACGCCACACATGCCTTCGCATTCGATGGGCCAGAGATCGAGTTGGCCATGATCGGCGGCCGTCGACAGGTCGGCTTCGTCAAGAGGAACACATGAGCGATGAAGATAAACTTCGCCACGGATGCGTCGAATGCCGGTCCGCAGCGCTCGATCGACTTTCACCGCGTCTGCCCAGGCTTCCGGATCATGATCACGCATGTGGCGCCAGCGTCCGTTATCGTGAAACGGGCATCCGATGCAGGCCGATTTCGGGGGCGTCGGATAATCATGACGGCGCAACCAGGCCAGGCAATCGCGCCTGCTCATGCGTTGTTCGATCAACGGCCAACGATTGATCTGCCAGTCCTCGAACGAGGGTTTGATCCGGCTGGCCTCGTCTGTCGAAATGCCAATCCACTGCTCCGCGACGGGATGATCAGGTGATCGCTTGCGCGTGAGGCCCAACAATTCCCGGACCTTCCTCCGGATCGGCACGATCTTGTAATCCGCAGTGCAGGCCCTGCGCATCATGCCGATCGATACGGTCTCGCGCGATGTCGCGCGGGAACCGATCTGGACGAGTTCGCCGTCGTCGTCCTCATCGAGAACCGGTCGTGCGCTCCCGGCTGGCGTCACGGTTTTTGCAAAAGCCGGAATCGAAGCCCACCGTTTGCCGGCAGCGGCGTCCATGAGATTGTCGCGAATATTGCCGGCCGAGACGACATGGATCGGGAACGGAACGACATTCGGCGACATCAACCATTCAAGATGATCGTAGACGGCTTTTGGCTCCCAACCAGTATCGGCGAAGATCGCGCAATCGGGCATCGGCCCGATCTCACCATGCGCTGCCATCAACGCCATGGTGGTGGACTGGACGCCGGCGCCGAGCGAAAGCGCCCGCAGCCGGATCGGGGAGGACGCGCCATCCCCGGTAAAGTTCGACACCTGGAGCATCAGGCCGCCTCCTTTCCGGAAGCTGCCTGCGGCTGAAGGTCGTGCAGATAGGCGACAGCGCGCTGCGCATGCGCCGCCGCATTGAAGATCGCCCGCTTGTCGGATCCGAGGATTTCGGCCCAACTCTGGATATAGGCGGCATGATCCGGCCGAGGCTCCAACTCTGGCACGATACCCAGATCGGCGCAGATCATCGCTGCCCCAAGCTCCACCAGCATCTCTTCGAACGCCCTCTCACGGCGATCCTTGTGGTAGCGGCTCAGGTCCCTGTTCAGTCGGGCGGGACCGCCCGCCCAATGCAAGGTTTCGTGCGCTCTCGTCGCAACGAAAGAGGCCATGTCCCGGAACTGTTCGGGCCGCGGCAGCTGGATGTGGTCGGAGGCAGGAGAATAATAGGCCTTGTCGCCGCCGTAACGGACGACAGCGCCCGTGTTATCGAAGAAGCGATCGGCATGCTCGATACGCTCGAGCGGTTTCGCGATCGGTTCGGGGCGACTGTAATAATGATCTGCAAGGCCATCGATTTGATCGCAATTGAAAACTGTATAGGCCTTCAGGAAGGGAATATTGCGCTCGACCTCTCCGCCGCCCGCGTCCGTCTCGGTTTTGGTGAAGCGGCTGGCATAGACGACGGTCGCGCCGCTCTCGCCCTTGCGCACGTGAGCGCCGAGTTCGTTTGCCTGGCGCAGCGTCATCCATGTTGACGACATGAAACCACTGGCGACGCTCTCCGACCACAGAAGCAGAACATTGAGGCCGGTGTAAGCTTGTCCGTTGTGACGAAGCGGCCGGCTCACCCGGCCCGATAGATTGGCCGCACTCCACGGCTGCACCCATGGGCGCACGCCCTTTTCCAGATCGGCGACGATCCTGTCGGTGATGCGTGCATAGATATCGGTCCGCGTGTTTGCTGTTTTCCTGCTCATTTCCAAACCTCCGTTTCAGGAGGCCGCGCCCATCGCGGCCCCGTCGCGGAGGGCCGAAAGCAGGAGCGATCAGGGGGAAGGCGCACCGGAACGGCCGGAACGCCAGTGGAGGACGGCGCAGCCGTTGCGGCTTGCCGCCGGATCCTGCAGGACCGACGAACGGGACGGGGCAGCGATGTCGCCCCGCGTCTCTTCGTCTTTCCTCTGTTTCCCCATTGAGCTTTACTCCAACGGCGACACAAAAAATGGCCGCCTCGGAGTGAGACGGCCTCGTCCCGACGAAGGCGGAGCTGGATGCTCCGCCGGAGACGTCTCAGCCAAGAGCGTCCATCTGCGCTGCGGCCGCCTTGCGGTCGAGCGTCTGGCCGGGATTGTCGACCGGCCGATCGAAAGGCTTCCACGCTTCGCCGACAATCTGTTCGTAGGCTGCGACGGCGCCTTCAGCTGCCAGGCGGAGCGCGTGGGCCTGAATACCCATGTCGGCTGCGAACTCGCGCTTGCGCTGGGCGGCGCTGTCGTAACCGACCGGGCCATCGATATCCTCGTCGCGAGCGTCCGACGCACCCTTGGCGGTCGCATCGCGTGCTTCGGTGACGGCCTTGCTGTAGAACTGGCCAGCGCCATGGGCCGATCCGACATAGGCGCCGACGATGCGCTGGAGATGGATCTGCATCGCCCGTTCGCCGAGGCCCTCGGAGAGGCCAGTCGCGGTTTCGACGATAAGGCGCTCGTGCATGTCGCGGATGCCGTCGCTGTCGAGGATGGCCGTTCCGAAGCTTTCGGCGATCCGGAGCGCCTGCGCTTCATCGGGGCATGTTAGGCGGACCATTTCGATCGTGGCGCCCTTGCGGAGCTGCACGACACGGGCGGCAGGGCGAGAAGCTTGACGTGAAGAGGTTGCGGGCTTTGCCATGATGGTTTCCTTTTCGGTTTGCCCGAAGCGATCGGCCCCTTGGCCGTTCTGTCCTTCGGTGCGGTCGAAAAGAACCGGCGCAAGCCGGGCGGTTCAGGGTCCGGGCAGGCCTGATCGAGCGAAGCAGGTGGGCGGGCAAGCGGAACCCACGGTTCTGCGAAGCCCGCGTTCCTGTTTTGTCGAGAGCGGCATGACCGGCCGTCCCGCGGCGCGACAGCGGCCTTGAACCGGACGGGCGCTGGTTCAGACCGCCACGAAACCGAAGGACAGAACGGCCAAGGGGCTGATCCCGGATGCCGAAGCCGGAAAGGAGGTCATGCAAAATGCGCGCCAGGCCCGCACCTGCAAGCTGGTCTTTCCATGCTGACGTCACTGGTGCTCCACGTCGCCAGAATGGATCGCCGATATGCCCGATGTGCCTGTCAGATCACTCTGATTTGCTTGCCCCGCCTTTCCCCGATAGACGCGCATCTGGCGTTACGACCGACCAACAGTATTCGCGAAAGGAACACCGCAGATGAGCGATCATAGCGGCGACGATTATGTCTATGACGAAGCAACCGGAGAATGGCGTCCGGCATCCGAGATTTCCGCCGAAAAAGCAAAAGCCGCAGAAGTGCGCGACGCCTCCGGCAACGTGCTGGCCGATGGCGACTCCGTCGTGCTGCTCAAGGACCTGAAGGTCAAAGGCGCCGGCCAGACCTTGAAGCAGGGCACGGTCATCCGCTCGATCCGGCTGACAGACGATCCGGAAGAGATTGACTGCCGGCATGATGCAATCAAAGGCCTGGTCCTGCGCACCGAGTTCGTGCGCAAGCGTTGATCAGGGCTGTGCCGATTGCTCAAGGTTTCGGCAGCCGATAGCGGTCCAGCCAGGTCGGGCCGTGCGTGTTGCGCAGCTTGCGAAGGATCTGGCCGTCATCGCAGCGCGCTTCGCCCATCCAGACGGTGTTGAGGATGCGCTTCCATGATCGGCCGTGCCTCGCTGCGTAATGCTGAAGCGCCTTTACCTCCTGATCCGTGAGGGACGGAAGCGGTTCATGGCGCTTCATGGTATCGTCTCCTGCAATGCCGCAATCGCGGACTGCTGCCGCATAAGCTTGCGCGCCAGAGCATCGATCTCTGGCTGGCGCTGCGCGGTGATCGCCGCAAGATTGGAGCGGTAGCGGGTGAGGAAGGCTTCGGGTTCAGGAGGCCTGACGCGGCGATATCCGTATTTGCGCCGTCCAAGCGATGGGATCAGCGCGGTCATCCTGCGAATGATCTGGCGGTCGATCATGTCGAGCTGATGCCGCGTCTGCCGGCACGCTTCTTCCATGCGCCGCAATTCCGCCTGTCGATCGATGGACCGGTTCATGCCGCCGTCCTCCTCGTCCATGAGGCAAAGCTTGATGGACCGTCGTAGGCTGCGTGGCGCGCTTCATCGATGATGAAGCCGAAACGGCCCGCTTCGTATTCGGGTGACGGCACGAGAAATCGCCGTTCCTCGCCGCCATGATCGCGCCTGCCTGCGCGCGTGGCGATTACCTCGGTCATGCCTGGATGATGATCCGATCGAAGTGCCGAGATCACGATCCAGTCGCTGGCGTGCTCGAGCTCGAACGCGCGGCGATCCTTCACATGAGATTCGCCGTGAGCAAGCACAGTCGCAAAAATCGCCTCCCACGCATCGGGCTCCCAATCCTTTAGCGTCTCGCTGGCGCAACGCTTCTCGAAGCTGGTGAACAGTTCAGGGAAGGTGTGCGCCACGGCAGCCCAAGCGCAATCCTCCTCGTAGAACCCGTCGTCCGCCCGGAGCAGCGGATGGACCGCGCGGTTTCGGTCGGCCGAGAGCCTGAAGCCGCCGTGGCTTGCAGTGGAGTGGAATTCGATCCCCTCGGCATAGGTTGTCGAGTGCTGGGCCGAACCCCATGGCGTATGCACATGGGGGGCGGTATTCCGACGTCCGAGCGCCTGTATTTCGCGCTGATGTTCGGCCTGTTCGAGGACGTGTGCACTAAAAGCCGCCTCATCGGCGAGTTCGCCGCAATGACCGTAGAAGTCTCCCCGTCGCCACTCGGGAAGCGGACGTCCAATCTTCCAGCCGGTGGCCAGATAATGCCGCCCGGCCTGACCTGGCAGCATGGCAAAGGCGTGATCGCCGACGCGGGCGACGGGGAACCCTTCGCAGGACAGACCAAAGAAAACCCCCGGAAATCCGGGGGTGCAGTCGGGCATGTTCGTGTTGGGAAGATCGATCATGCGGCAGCCCTCCCTTCCACAACATCGGCGGCGATCTCATCCGCCGTGACGTCCTCGAGAACGGCGAACGGATAGCCATGGGTGGTCAGCCATTCCTCGGCAGCCTGCCGGCTCGCCGCGAGATGGACGAGCTCGGCGCTGTCGCCAGGGCGGTCGAAGACACGGTAACTGCCGACCGCCGGACGTTCGACGATGGTGAACATCAGGCTGGTTTCCAGCGAAAATGTGCGGTGGACGCGGATCGCAATAACACCGCCGCTGCCATAGTCGCCTTCGTGGAGCGTGAAGCTGGGCGGCAGGCTGATGTTGCCGGCGCCGCGCTCGTCCTGCTTGCGTATCAGCCGGCCTCTGCTGTTGTTGGTCTTCCACGCGGAGAGCTTTTTGCGATGGCGCTCCGGCGGGCGCGGCTGGCCGTTGGACCACGCCAGAACGGTGCCGATCGGCGCCAGGAATGCGAGATGTGCGGACATGTTGATCTCCTTGATCTTTAGAGTTGGAAACGAAGCCGCCGCCAGTGGAAATCACCGGCGGCGCACAATCATTCGGAAGGAGAAGGAGGGACGCGGCTACTCCGCGGCGATCCCGTAAGCATCCTGCTCTTCGTCAGGATCGACGGCTTCGGGAGCATCGTCGGCGCTGTCTGGAAGGTCGGCCTCGTCTTCGGGGGTGGCGAGGCCCTCTTCTCTATCAAGGTCGGACTCATCGACGTCTGCTTCTTCCGCGCTGTCGTCGGCATCGAGAACCTCGCCACTCTTGATGAGATCCACGATGTCCTGCGGATCGGGCGCGAAGAGTGCGGTCGTGTGAACGAAGCGCTCTTGCCTGAAATGATCAACGAGAGCCGCACGAGTCTCCCGCACCTTCTGGCGCGCAAGCACGTTCGCCTCCTTCGCCGCTGCTTCCATCGCCTGGCGAGACAGGCACAGCAGAAAGTCCTCCGCGCCCATGTTCGGCAGGAAGTTGTCGGCGCCGATCGCGTGACCTGCGATCCTGGAGATCACCCCGCTGTTGGACATACCCCGCCGGCACGACAGCACATCGATCAGCATCGAACGCGCGGCCACGCGCAGTGTCTCCACGTCGAAGGCGAGCCTGCCGTCTTCGCCGATCAGCCGGGCGGCGTGGCGCTTGAAGCGCTTCGACCCGAACACGGTATCGGTCGCGCCGGAATCCACGCGGACGTTCAGGCCGGCGAATGCAAGCACGAGCAGGGCCATCAGCATGTCGTCCTCGATCGGGGCGCGTCCAAGCGCCTCATGCAGGGCGTCGGTGCGGAAGTCGCCGATCATGTCCTGCCCCTTCTGGGTCACATCCGGGCGCGGCTTTGGCGTGTCGACGATTGCATCATCGGCTTCGGCTAGACCGCCCGCGGTCGCCGCGCCGCCTTTGCCCTTCTTCTTGTCCTCGGGCATGCGGAAGGCGACCGACTGCACCTTGCCGTCACGGTCGAGATACATGGCGACGTGGTCGGATTTCGAAGGCTTGCCGTAGACGCGTTCCGCCTTTTTGGGCAGCTCCGGCTGGCCCCAGTTGTTGACCTCGACGATCGACCCCTGCTTCGGAAGCGTCGTCGTCATCCATTCCTGCTGGGCGCCGAGAAACGCTTCCACGTTAGTGGTGTATCGGCTGTCCTGGTCAGCTGGTGCAAACAGATCCTCGACCCATTCGATTCCGTAGGCGCTGGCAAGATCGTCGCCGAAGCTCGCATCCTTGGCAAACATGCGCGTCTTTGAAAGAGACCGGGAGATGTTGTACCAGTCCGCCCGCTCGGTCTTCTTGGCCTTGTTCGCCTTCCACACCTCCCTCTGCTCGTCGAGCGAAGCGGCCGCGATGGTGCGCAGCTGCTGCTCGTTGGGGATATCGCCGAGCGCCATATGGTCGAGCATGGCCGGCAGCACGTTGGCCAGAAGCCGAAGCTTCCTGATTTGCCGGACCGGCAGGGCGAGCGCGATACCGATCGCTTCCTCGGTCCAGCCGAGAGCGACGAGACGTTCGATGCCACGCCATTGGTCGACGGCGCCAAGAGGCTCTCTCGCGATATTTTCGACCATTGAGCGCATGGCGCCATTGTCGTTGGCAGCCTCGCGGACGATCACCTCGATTTCCTCAAGGCCAGCGGCGATGGCCTGCCGGACACGGCGATGGCCTGCTTGGATGATATAGCCGTTGCCGCCATCGGTTTCGGGTGAGACCACTGGAGGTTGGATAATGCCGACAGCCTTCACCGTAGCCAGCAGCAGTGCATCGGCTTGTGGGGACGATTTCGAGCGGCGCGCATCGTCGGGATTGTCCTTCAGCCCGCGGGGGTCGAGTTTAAGGATTTGCATGAGATTGGCTCCTTCGGGGATTGCTGAGCCGGCGCCTTGCCAGCCCCTTTTTCGTCTTCAGTTCTTTCCGAAGACACTTCCCAGACCGCGGAGCGGACGGGCCGGTGCAACTGCGGCTGAGCATCCCTGCCCGGCTGGTCAAGCAGGGCTGACAGCCCTGCGCAGGGCGACGGGCCGGGATCGCGAGTGGCGCGGTTGAGCGCAAGCGTCAGCGGCCTGCCCGATCTGCGAGCAAGCTTCCCCCTTTCCCTATTTTCTCATTTCAGGAGAGCGATTATATAAATTCAAAATAATCGGTCGCGATTTGCGAAGACCGGATACAGAAAATCGACCTGAGATATGCGGTAGGCGCTTTGAGCCTTCTGCGGGTGCTGGTGTTTTTACGCGATGTTCACGACCAGTTTGCCGAAGTGTCCTGCATCACGAAGTGCATTATAGGCAGCTTCGGCTTCGGCGAACGGGAAGACCTGATCGACTTGCGGCTTGATGCCGGTTCTCACCAAGGCGGCGAGTGTCGCGACCGGACCGACATAGATCCCTTGCAGCGTGATCCTCTTTTCCAGAATCGCCCCTGTATCGATATGACCGTCAAAGCCGGTCAGCACGCCCATGAGTGAAATACGCCCATCGAACCGGGTGGCCTTGAGCGTTTGACTGAGCGTCGCGGGGCCTGCCACATCCACCGCCAGGTCAGCACCGACACCGTCCGTCAGACGCAGCACTTCGTCCTCCCAGGCCGTTGTGCGGCGACAGTTGATCATTTCATCCGCCCCGAGCGCGCGGGCACGCTCAAGCTTTTCGTCGGAACTGGAGGTGATGATGACACGGGCGCCCGCCAGTTTTGCGAGTTGAAGGGCGAAGATCGAAACGCCACCAGTTCCGAGCAGGAGGACCGTTTCACCTGGCTGCAAGGGCCGACGCTCGAACAGGGCCGAAAATGCGGTCACCCCGGCGCATGGTAAGGTCGCGGCCTCCTCGAACGTCATGGCATCGGGAATGCGCACGATACTGTTCGATGGAACAACGATACGTTCCGTCAGCACGCCGTCCATCGTCTGGCCGCCGAGACTTGTGGCCTTCTTCGCGGGGGTGATCGGGCCTTCCACCCATCCGGGCATGAAGCCGATTACGACGCGATCGCCGACCTTCCAGTCTTCCACGCCTTCGCCAACAGCTGCTACAACGCCCGCGCCGTCCGAGAGCGGAACAACGTCCTTGAAGTTCCTGGCAATAACCAGGTCCCGGTAGTTCAGCGAAGCAGATCGCACGTCTACGGCAACCTCGCCTTTTTCGGGCTGGCGCACGTCGCCTTGCGTGAGCTTGAGATGGCGGGTTTCGTTTCCGGTCAGAATGTATCGGTGCATGTGAGATATCTCCTTTTGAGAGATCCACCATAGGGATACAAGTCATATCTATGAAGTACACACAAATTACGCATGTAGTATCATGAATGATAGTATCCCCATTAAGCGCACACGCCGCCGCGCCGACAAGACGGGGTGCGCGGTCGAGGCAACCCTGTCGGTCATCGGCGGCATCTGGAAGCCGGTTATCCTGTTTCACCTCCTGGAAGGAAAGCTGCGCTTCAATGCGCTTTGTCGCCTCGTACCGGCCGCTACCCCCCGCATGATGACCTTACAATTGCGCGAGCTGGAAGCGGATGGGGTCATCAACCGGATTGTTTACCCGGAGGTGCCGCCGAAGGTGGAATATGAACTCACCGCGTCGGGCATTTCCCTTGCTCCCGTCCTGATAGCGATGCGGGATTGGGGAGAGCGACTTCAAAGAAACGAGGAAAACGCATAGGGCGATCAAGGTCGGACTGTCGCGAGACTTTCACTTGCGCGATAGAAACTCCCA
Source organism: Agrobacterium burrii (assembly GCF_017313405.1). Classification (NCBI taxonomy): domain Bacteria; kingdom Pseudomonadati; phylum Pseudomonadota; class Alphaproteobacteria; order Hyphomicrobiales; family Rhizobiaceae; genus Agrobacterium; species Agrobacterium burrii. The sequence continues at coordinate 104,783 of NZ_JAFLNA010000013.1, read as the reverse complement.
TGAAAATTCAACGCCGGCGATTTTGTCTCACTGTTAAAATTTTACGCCGCCATTGGCGGTGCCGCGCCCTCAACATCCGCGGCCAGTGAAGCCTCCACCTCCGCAAGCTGCAAGCGTTTCTCGGCCAGCTCGCCGGCGAAGGCAAAGTCGCCGCCATCGTCGCGCGTCTGGTATGACGCGAGCCTGCGGCGGGCGTCAGCAAGGCGCTGGCGATTGCGCTCGCGTTCACCCTCGAAATCATCAAGCGCGTGCTCGAGGCGGGAGACGGCACCGAGCGGCGTGACCGTCACGGGCAGATCGATCTCGAAATCCGCGCCGGTGCGCATCAGCATGGTGGTGTAGCGATAATTGTCATGGCCGAAGCGTTCGCCGCGATATTCCAAATCGAAGCCGCCGATCGACGCGATCACCGTCTCGTCGTCCTGCTGGAGTTGTACCTGGGTCAGGATCTCCTTCATCAAGGCACGACCGGCCTCCTTGCGCTCGGCATAGACCTTGCCCATGACCGTCATCGAGAAGGCGGCGCCAGCGGTCGAAAGCAGACGCTCGATATCCTGGCCAACCTCTGCGATCCGCCGCGTGGCATACTCGATATCGCGTTCGGCGTCGCGAAGCTGGCGGCGAACGGCGTGCTGGTCGTCAATGTGTGCCGCGCGCAGGCGTTCCAGCCGCGCGATGTCGGCCTCCAACCCCGCCTTCTGCATCAGGCGCTGGTCGCCCGAGGCGATCGCCTTGGCCATGGCGAACTGGTTCGCCTGCCCCTCGCCGAGATCTTCGAGACGCCGGATGGAGGTATCACCGGAAAGGGCCGCCGCGATGAACCGGGCCTTGCGCTCATTATTCTGCCACATCGTGGCATCGAGGCTGCCTTCGGTGGCGTAGGCGAAGATATCGACCTCGTCATGCTGGTTGCCCTGGCGCACGATGCGGCCCTCGCGCTGCTCGATCTGGGAAGGGAGCCAGGGCACGTCGAGATGATGGAGTGCCTTTAGCCGCAGTTGCGCATTGACGCCGGTCCCCATCGTCTCCGACGAGCCGATCAGGAACCGGACCCTGCCTGCCCGGACGTCGCCAAACAGCCGCTGCTTCGCCTCCGATTTCTTGAAGTCCTGCATGAAGGCGATCTCCGATGCCGGCACGCCTAAGCGGATCAGTTCGTCACGAATCCAGCGATAGGCGGAAAAGCCTCTGGTCTTCTCGACGCTGATGGTGCCCAGATCGGAAAAGATCATCTGCGCAGCACCTGGCAGTTCGAACGGCTTGCCATCATGGCGGAGATAGGTGCTGCCCTCGGTCGCCTTCCAGATATTGAAGGCATTCGAGATGAGACTGTTGAGCTTGTTGTCCGCCTCATTGTCATTGTCGGCATCCACGAGGCGCAGGTCGATCGCCGCATGCCGGCCATCGGTGATGACGGAAAGCAGGATGTCGTCGCCGGGTTCGGGCGGCCGGTCGCGCTCCTCGATCGCCTTGATGCGCTCGGCCAGCACCATCTGGTAGTGCTTGAACGCCTGTGTTGGCTTCGACGTGACGATCTGGCGCCTGCCGGTCGAGACCGCCGGCACCTTTACATACTCGCGCAAGTCCGCCGGCATCACGACATCCGCGAAGCTGCGGAACATCGCGATCAGTTCTGGCACGTTGACGAAGCTCGCGAAGCGGGAGACCGGCTTGTACTTGCCGGAAGGCTGAAGCTCCAGCTCGGTGGTGGTGTCGCCGAAGGTTGACGCCCAGGCGTCGAACTCGTGCAGGCCGCGCTCCATCAGCGCCGGGTGGCCCATCAACCGCTGGACAGAGAACATTTCGCCGAGCGTATTTGTGATCGGCGTGCCCGAAGCGAGGACAAGCGCCCGGCCGGGATTGATCGTCTCGATGAAACGGGATTTCACATAGAGATCCCAGGCCCGCTGCGAGCCGTTCGGATCGACGCCCTTCAACGTCGACATATTGGTTGCGAAGCTGAGCTTTCTGAACTCCTGCGCCTCGTCGACGATGATCTGGTCGACGCCGATCTCGGCGATGGTGAGGAGATCGTCCTTGCGGGTGGAAAGCGCTTCGAGCCGCTCCTGCAGCCCTTCCTTCAGGCGCTCGAGGCGCTTGCGAGAGACGCGGTCCTCATCCTCGACCTTTAGGAGTAGGGTTTCGTAGAGCTCCAGTTCGTCGTGGATCATCTGTTGTTCAAACACCGCCGGCACACCGATGAACCTGAAGGCGGAATGCGTGATGATGATCGCATCCCAGGTTGCCGTCGCCGCGCGCGACAGGAACCGGGCGCGCTTGTCCTTCGAAAAATTTGTCTCGTCCGCAACGAGGATGCGAGCCGTGGGATAGAGCGCCAGGAACTCGCGCGCGGCCTGCGCAAGGCAATGCCCCGGCACGACCTGCATCGCCTTGGCGACCAGGCCGAGACGCCGCTGCTCCATGATGCTTGCTGCCATCGTCATGGTCTTGCCGGCGCCGACGGCATGGGCGAGATAGGTCGAGCCGGCCGAGATGATCCTCCAGATCCCGCGTTTCTGATGCCCGTAGAGAACAAAGGCGCCTGAGGCGCCTGGAAGTTTGAGATGATCGCCGTTGAACTTTCGCGGCGCGATGTTGTTGAAGCGGTCGTTATAGACGCGTGCCAGCCGGTCGGTGCGATCGGGATCGGACCATATCCAGCGCTGGAAGGCCTGCTTGATCTTGTGAAGCTTTTCCTTGGCCGCTTCGGTATCGACGACGTTGAGAACCCGCTTTTCGCTGTCGCCGTCCCTGATCGTATCGAAGATCTGCGGCACCCGGCTGTTCAGGGCATCGGACAGCAGTTCGCCGGCATGGCGGCGGTCCGTTCCCCATTCGGATGTTCCGGCGGCGAGGTAGGAAAGCTGGCGGGCCTCGACGGTCCATGACGCCAGTTCGGGCATGTGATGGATCCGGATATCGGTTCCCATCGTCTCCTTGACGAAGGCGACGACATCTCCAGCCGGTATCCACGGAGCGCCGAGGCGCGCGGTGATGTCCGACGGGCGCAGATCGACCGGCTGGACGGCAGTGAGCGCCGAGACGTTGCGCTCATAGGCGGGCTCGAGCGCGGCCGCAGCTTCCGCGACCTTGAGCTTCTCGCGGACATGACCGGACAGATAGGCGTCGGCCATCTGCCAGGACCCGTCGGCGGGGTCGCGGAAGATCGCGCTGCCAAGCTCAGTGACGACGTCTTCGGGATTACGGTGCAGAAGTTCCGCGATATGGTCGAGATCGACGTGCCCACGTTCGTTGAGCACCACGGCGAGCGCATCCGCCGCACTGGTGATCACCGGCGGCGCGGGCGGCGAGATGACACGGTCGGTGAAGATCGGCCCGGGCCTTGCCGTATCGTTTTCGAGGTCATAGTCCTCGATCGAGGCGACCAGCCAGCAATCGGGATCGTCTGCGAACGGCTGGAGATTAGGCCGGCGATGGCTCTCGCGCGTCTCGCCTGTCTCCGGATCCTCGTTGATCGAGACCGTGGTGTGGTTGATCGGGCCGAAGTCGCGCACGAAGCTCGACCAGGCAATGCGCAGCTTGACCTGCAGATCCTTCCAGGGTTGGTCCAGCTCCTGGGCCTTCAGCACCTGACGTACCGCGTCACGGACCGGGATCAGCTTCCTGATGATCCGGACGTGCTTCTCCGGGATACCGTCCGCGCTGCGGCCCTTTCGGACCGTAATAGTGACCGGCTGGCCATCGATCACCTGCATGAGTCCTCGGGCGTTGTGGAAGAAGAAGCTGCCTTCGCGGACATGCTGGCCGGACGGACGATCGGCAGGAATATCTTCGGTCGCGCCCTCAAGATCGAGATCGATCGCGGTGGGCTCGCCGTCATAGCGGCCTTCCGGAAGAAGATGGACGGCGGCCGACAGCGCCGCGGCGAGATCCTCGCTGTCACGCGGAAGGCATGTATAGGTCTCGCCGAAAGGACCGGCGGTCAACGCGTGGGTACCGAGCACGAATTCCGGATGCTGGGCGAACCACCTGTTGACACGTATGGCGCCCTCATCCTCCGTGGCGGGCCGGATTTCGTCCGTGTCGAGCCAGGAAAGATCGCCCTCGGGCTCGGCGACCTTGCGTTTACGGAAGAAGAGGATGTCCACGACGACGTCGGTTCCCGCGTCGGCCCGGAAGCTGCCTTCCGGCAGGCGGATGGCGGCAATCAGGTCCGCCGTCTTGGCAATATGCTCGCGCGCCGAGGAATCCGCCTTGTCCATCGTGCCGGAGCTGGTAACAAAGGCTGCGAAAGCCCCGGGCTTCAACAGGTCGATCGACCGGGCAATGAAATAGTCGTGCAATCGCAGCCCGAGCGAGCGATAGGCGCGGTCGGAACGGACGGTCCGGTCCGAGAAAGGCGGATTGCCGATGGCAAGGTCAAAGCTCGCCGGCAACTCCGTGCGCGCAAAATCTCCGGTGAGGATCCGCGCTCGCGGCTGCAAAAGCCGTACGATGCGTGCCGTTACGGGATCGAGCTCGACGCCGGTGACGTGCGACAGATCACGAAGCGCTTCCGGCATCAGCGCCGGAAACAGGCCCGTACCGATCCCCGGCTCCAGCACCCGGCCCCCGCGCCATCCGAGACGCTGAAGGCCAGACCAGATCGCCCGGACGATGAACTCCGGGGTGAAATGGGCATACTGGGTGCAGCGGGCAAGCGAGGCATAGTCGGTCTCGCCGACCGCATCCTCGAGATCGGAACCGATCTCGTCCCAGCCCTTGCGGAATTCGGGCTCGCCCGGACGGCGGAAGACGCCGTTGGCAAGATCGGACGCACCGAAGCCGGTGAAGCGGATCAGCGTCTCCTGTTCCTCGCGCGTCGCAGGACGTTCGCCCGCCTCGATCTCGGCCGCGAGCCGGATCGCGGCAATATTGTCGCGCGCACGGTCCTTCCAGCTGCGGGCGAGACCACGGTCATCGGCGAGATGGAAGTTCAGGCCAGGGGCACGGCCCGCCGGGAACGACGGCCGCACGACCGCGGCGATCGGCAAAGCCGGCGCCGGAGTTGTGGGATCCGGATCGTCGTCGGGCTCGAAGTTGCTGGCGAAGGCCGTCACGCCAAGGCCGAGGCCGGACGAATGCGCGGTGTTGCCGAAAAGATCGATCGTGAAGGGATCGTCATGTGACATGCTGGAATCTCCTGGATGAAGGCGCGCGTCGCCGTCCCGAAGGAAGGTTCCTGTCGGCTAACGACGTGCGGGGATAAAGAGGACTGGGTGGGATGGACGGCCCCCAGACAGCGAGCGTCGACGGATCGCTAATCTCGCGCGATCACGGTGAGTTGCATCGAATCCTCGTGGAAGGCAATCCTCAGATGCGTGCAGCCGGGGCTGGCAGCGATCAGCTTCACGAGCATGGCACCGTCGAGAAACTCGACCCCGTCATCGCCGCCGAAATGCTGGCGCTTGTATTGCCAGTAGTCAGGGTTGGTCTTCGGATCGCACTCTTCGGCATAGACGACGAACGGCCGCTGCCCTTTGGCGAGCTTACCGTTGGAGAGGATGTAGACGCCCTCGTCGCCGACCAGCCAAAGACCGGGCTTCTCATCGCGGCCCGGAAACATTCCGTAGTGGGGATTGCGGAAACCGCCGTTGAGGTAGGCGTCCAGCCGTCCGCGCATCATGACGACGTGGATGTCCGTCACGGAAAAGGTGAACATCGCCGCCTCCCGTCAAGCCGCTATCGCGTCAGGGAGGTAGCGCAGATGCACCGGCAGCTTCGATGCGATCTGCGCATCCGTGAGATCGTCGAGCAGCTTCAGGACGGTGCCTTGGCGTCCGCCGTAGAAGAGCACGGTCCGCTTGCCGTGGTCGTGTTCCGGCCAGCGCTCGCCGGCATAGCCCCGATAGTCATCATGGGTGCTCGACCAGATGTGGTCCAGTCGTTCCTCGCGTGTCATTGCCCGAACGGGCCGGGTTTCGCGCTCTACGATTGCGGCACGCATCCGCTCCGGCGAGCCCTTCTCGGACAAGTCGCAGTAGCCGTGGAAATACCGCATCCGGTCGTCGATCTTCAGCGTGAAAAAGATGCTGGTGATGCTGTCGGTGAGGAACTCGCGCATGGCGAACATATCGCCCCGCATGAACAGCGGCGGCAGGATCTCGAACATGTGATCGTGCTGCGCCTGGGCGACTTCGAACCATTCGCCTCGATAGAGCGCGCTGTCGTCGCTCTCCCAGCGGTTCAGGCGTTGCGCGTGGCGGTCGAACAAGCGGTACATCTGCCGGCGGTCGGCAATGCCTTCAAAGACTTTACGTATTGGAGAGACGGTCATCGGCGGGCTCCTTTCAGCCTCGTCGGGAAGGAACGCGGCTCATCCTCGCGATGTCGCCATCCTCTTCAGCCCTTCCTGACCCCTCCTTGGCGCCGCCTCTCCGCAAGGACGGGTCAAGGGCCGCGCAGCGGGCGGAGCTTTACCCTTGACGCGGCTGGCGGGCATGCGGCAACTGGCCTTCCCTTCCCCTTCCCTCCTTCCTTCCCCTCCTTGCTATTTCATTCAGCTGAAATCAGCTTACAGTCTGGTTTGATCGCTCGGTCTATCATACTTTGGGCTGATTATTTGGCATTGATAATCAGGTTGTAACCTGATAAATTGTGCGCAACAATCAGCCTGTTGTCTGATGATCAGCCGCAGTAGAAAGTTGAACGATGAAGGACGACGCAAGAAAGCGAGCGCGCAGAAGGCTTGACGAGCGTCTTCGCGGGCTGCAGCCGGCAGAGGGCTTCAGGGCACCGCCAAAAGGATGGGTCCGGGCGTTGCGCGACGCGCTCGGCATGACAGGAGCGCAGCTCGGCTCGAGGATGGGAATCCGGCCCCAGACCGTGGAAGCGATCGAGAAGTCGGAGGCATCCGGAACGATCCAGCTCAGTACGTTGCGACGCGCGGCAGAGGCACTCAACTGCACCCTCGTCTACGCACTGGTCCCGAATACGTCGCTCGAGGCCGCCGTCGATGAGCGAGCGCGCAAGATCGCAACGCGCGAACTCCAGCGGGTCGCGCATACGATGCGTCTGGAGGCACAGGGAACGGATGACGGAGATCTCGAGGCCCGCGTCCAGGCCTACATCCGCAACCAGCTTTCCGAGCGCGATCTCTGGTCAGAAAAATGACCGACCTCTTCCAGGAGCCAGAGGACGCAACACCGCTCGAGCCTCAGGAGCGCGAGGGCCTGCTTCAAAGCTGGATCACCCACAGGCAGGATCTCAACGAGGCTGAACAGGAAAATATCGTCGAGGGCGCAGCCTGGGCTCGCGGACGACGGCGCATGCCGGTCGGCAGGATGCTGACCGAAGACTTTATGCATACATTGCATCGACGCATGTTCGGCGAGGTCTGGCAATGGGCAGGCAGCTTCCGAACGACGGAGCGCAATATTGGCATCCAGGCCTACCGGATCCCGGTCGAACTTGCGGCTTTGCTGGATGACGTGCGGTATTGGGTCCAGCATGAGACCTTCGCAGCCGACGAGATCGCAATACGTTTCCACCATCGCCTGGTCGCCATCCATCCGTTTCCAAACGGCAACGGACGTCACGCGCGGCTGGCCGCCGATCTGCTCGTGGAAAAACTGGGCGCCGAGCCCTTTAGCTGGGGTAGCGGAAGCCTGGGCGACGTGGGAGATCTGCGCACGCGATACGTCGCGGCACTGCAGGCCGCGGATAATCACGACATCGCGCCTCTCCTCGAATTCGCGCGCAGCTGAGTGCAAAGGTCCTCGTTCCAATCCTCGTGGTGGGGGCGATGGCGCTCAAACCCGCAGTGGGCGTCCCGGGCAATTGCTTCCAATCGATCAGCGTAGATATCGCCTTGCGCGTTATTGTCCGTGGCGGCGACCACCGACATACCCTTCCGCGCCGCCAATAAACGGATCGCCGCATCGGTGGCAGGGGCCCAGCCGCCGCCGGTACTGACATAGAGGCTATCGCGCCGATTACTCTCCAGCGCGGCAAGGCTCATGGCGTCGATGGCAGCCTCCGTCACGCAAAGGCGCGGCGCATGGATCGCGCCGAACCTGAACAAGACTTTCGCCCCGCCGGTCGAAAAGCCGCGCCATTCCGGCCCGCGCTCCTCCCAGCCGGTGACGGCGCCCTCGCTGTCACGGTGCGCGGCCCACATACTGCCGCGCGGACCTTCGCGCACGAGATCATACCGGATCGCTGCGCGGATGATCGCTAATGGAAGATGGCGCTCGTCGCGGAGATAACGCCAGGTCATCGAGCCCGGCCACGGCTTGCGGCGCTTCGTCCATCGTTCGGGAATGGCGGCCACCGGCTCTGTCTCGCGTGTAACGCGGGTCCAGACCGGCTCCGTCGGAACGAAGCCGACCAGTGCCGCTACCCGATCCAGAGCCTCGACGAAGGACACTCCATCGAGATGCTCGACAAGGCTGAACACGTCACCCTTGGCGTCGGACAACGGATCGAACCATCCCCTTCCGTCGTGGATTACGATGATGATGCCGCCGCCGCCGCGGTATTTGACCGCCCTGCGTGTGCTTTCCTTCAGGTCGATGGCAAACCCTGCCTGCTCCAGCACCGCAGCGCATTGCACGCGGTCCCGCAGTTCTTCCAGTTCGTTCTTTTCCATTTTTCTTCCCGACGCACCTTGCGCCCGCCTTTCCTTCTGTTTCTTTTCCCCGCACATTGCGGGGCCTGCTCCGGACGCCGCGAAGAGCAAAGGAGGCAAGGGCGCGGCTGGCAAGATGACAATCTGCACCTTGCGCCGCCGCCGGGGTGCCAGCAGCGGCGAAGCTTCCCTTGCCGCCTGCGGCTCGCAAGCGGCACCAAAAAGGCGAGAAGGGTCTCAATGAGACCCGCCCGGAACGTATTCATGCACGATCTCCAGATCGTCTTCGTCGTCGAGTTCGTCGCTCGGCAGAACGCCGAACTCGTTACCGGACCTAAAGAGCGTGACCGGAACCATCAGGGTGCGGGAAAGCTGGAAGGCATGATTCTGCGCAAGGGAAAGATCGGTGTTCATCTGGGGGCTCCATCTTTGGAGCGGGCCATTCCCGCTCGATGGCTCCAGTCAGTGTCCGGAACCGGTCGCGATCACCGCGAGGGCGTAGCCGAGCGGCGGCAGCTTGCTAGCCGACCCCGCAGCGGGTTGATCGTCGGAGATCCGGGGCCGGACCAGGAAGCCATCCATCAAGAGCGGAATGGGACGTCTCCTATGGAACTCGTTCAACCGACAATGATCATGCGGGAGCAAACCTTATAGCGAATGCGGATCTCGCCGAGATCTGCTCTCCTCAGAGGCCGGTTTTGGTATCAATTCAGAGGCGCGGTAAGATTGAGCTGGTGAGAACAGCGTGCGCGCGTTGGGGTGTTGGTAACAGGGCCATCGCACGCACTGGTGTTCTTGGTCCCAGGACAGAGGAAGAAATTGGAACGCGTGATGAAAAGCGAGGACATTGCCGTACTGCCTCAACAGCTAAAGGGGCAGGAGCGAAAGCATGGGTTCGAACGCTTGCGTCTAGAGGCCCGGAGCGAGGACCCGTATTAGTCATGCATCACTCGCGCGGATCGCCATGACCTTAGTCTGAAATAATCGTCAGCTTTGCCGTTCAGCAGGTCAGCCTCGATATCAAAGGCTGACTGCACAATTGAGTCCATTTCCTTTTCGCGATCTACTGTGAAATAGCGCTCCTCAAGTCTGCGCTGCTGTATTTCGATGGAATCCCGCCAGTAGCGGGTTCCCTTTATGTCAGTATGTGTCTCGACATATCTAGCCAGGGGACCGCCACGTTCCCGACCCATGTAGCCCGGGCAGGCGCAGCAAAACTCGTAGAGCTTATCGTCGCTCGTTGCGATCCAGACATCATGCTCGATGATCCCGAAGTTGAACTGCTCGCGCGAATTGTTCACGATATCTGCAGCAGCAATCAGCTTCAGGTCGTTGGCTCCATTCAAAGCGATGCGCTCCAGTACTTTGACGGGTGTCAAGCCTTTGCCGCCACCCTTTTTCAGTTTCCCGAAGTTGTTTGTGATAGCTACTTTCCGCGTCCTGAGTTGGTCAGTTAAGCCATTTTCGGGGGCGAAGACATATCGAGCGATCGTCAGTTCCTTGAGACTGATGAGATCCAGTACCTCGGCGCAATAATCGATGTAGAGGGCGAATTTTTCCAGGCCATTCAACGCCTCTAATCGATGTATGACGTTCATAGCGAGCAGCGAAGCATATGAGCACGAGATTGCCTTCTGACGCTCTAGCGACAGCGCGCTAAAATGCTCAGGGTCCATCTTTCCACCAGCATACGGAACCTTTATCGAGTTCGGGTCCTCACGGAAATTTGGCAGATAGTCTGCAAGAAACCTGTCGAACGCTGCTTCAACGTCGCCTCGACGCGCTGGGGGCAGTTCTTGGTAAGCCGCTGCGGGCGAGATGAATACGCCGTACCTGGAGGTTTTCTCGATGAGTCTCGCCAGTTCCAGAACACCAGCATTCTTAAGTTCCTGGTGTCGCTGGCCAGTCTTATAGGCGCTTTCGATTGCAATCAGGATATTGGTGTCGAACATAATATTGGTTTGTCGACCATTCCGATGGTTTTCTCGGATGGCATCCCTGTCGAGGTTGATAATTTCGGTTGAGTTCGACGACGATTTGAAAGCGCGTATCATGAGGTTCTCTGTTTTATGCTCTGCGTGAATTCTCGGTCCCGAAATCTGGGTCTTCTTGTCGATACCAAGCTTCCACTGGCCTCTCCTGTATAATAATCTGATGCTCTAAACTTAACCTCGGGTTCAGACAGCGATTTTGTTCTGGAAATTGCGCTCAAGCTTTATTTTGCTTTAAAATTGCTGCGAGCGGACTGACAACTCCCTGGGCGCCACCGCGCCTCAGGATGGGGAAAGTCAATGGAAGTTCCGGCTTTTGATTTTCAGCGTATCAATGTGAAGATCGGGCGTGAAAATGTCGCGCGGGGCTACAACAGGCTTCGACTTGTCCCGCGTATCCGAACTTCCCGGCGATCCGTGGGCGAACTCATCACCCCTGCCGGCCGGCAGCTTGAACTCTTCATCGCGATCAGCCAGACCGGTCAGATCGCCTGACAGGTCGAACAGCTGCTGGGCGACAAGATGCACGACCTCCCCTTCCCGCTGGATCCGACCATTGATGGCCATCATCGAGGATCCGAGCACGGCACGCCGCCGCTTTTCGAACAGCGTCGGCCAGACGACGAGGTTGGCCGGTCCGGTCTCGTCCTCGATGGTGATGAACATGACGCCCTTGGCCGATCCGGGCTTTTGCCGCACCAGGACAAGGCCGGCGGTATAGACCCACCGCCCGTCCCTCGAATTCATCGCCTCGGCACAGGTGATGATGTTGCGCACTGATAAATCCTTGCGCAGGAAGGCAATCGGGTGCTGCCGCAATGTCAGGCCGGTATGGCTGTAGTCCTCGATGACGTTATGGCCGTCCGTCATCTGCCGAAGTGCCACCCCCGGCTCCTGCTGCTCGGCGATTGCAGCCATCTCCCGTTCGGCAGCCGCCGCAAACAACGGCAGGGGTTCATCGCGTAGCGCCTTGATCGCCCAGAGCGCGTCTCGGCGTTCAAGCTTCAGCGATGGAAGAAAGGCATCGGCCTTGGCAAGCTGGACAAGCGCCTCCGATGGCACGCCGGATCGACGCCACATGTCGTCAACCGAGACAAAGGCATTGTTCATGCGTGCCGCGACGACGCGCGCCGCATCAGCGACCGCCAGTCCTTTCGCCTGCCGGAAACCGAGCCGGACAGCATGCCGATCGGAATTGCCGATCCGCTCCAGCGTACAGTCCCACCGCGACCGGTTGATGCAAACCGGCCGCACCTCGACGCCGTGGGCTCTCGCGTCGCCGACAATCTGCGCCGGCGCGTAAAAACCCATCGGCTGCGAATTGATGAGCGCCGCGCAAAAGGCTTCCGGATAATGGCATTTGATGTAGCTCGAGGCATAGGCGATCAGCGCGAACGAAGCCGCGTGGCTCTCCGGAAAACCATAGGAGCCAAAGCCTTCGAGCTGGGAGAAGGTCTTTTCGGCGAATTCCGGCGCGTAGCCGTTCCTCACCATGCCGGAGACGAGTTTGTCCTTGAACTGCGAGACGCCGCCGGTGAACTTGAAAGTCGCCATCGACTTGCGCAGCTGGTCGGCTTCGCCACCGGTAAAGCCGGCGCAGACCATCGCGACCCGCATCGCCGACTCCTGAAACAGCGGCACGCCGAGCGTCTTGCCGAGCACCGCTTCCAGCTCCGGCGTCGGATATTCGACTGCCTCCTTGCCTTCTCGCCGGCGCAGATAGGGATGCACCATGTCCCCCTGGATCGGACCGGGCCGGACAATTGCGACTTGTACCACAAGGTCGTAGAAGGTCCGGGGTTTCAACCGCGGCAGCATCGCCATCTGCGCGCGGCTTTCTATCTGGAACGTGCCGAGCGTATCGGCCTTGCGGATCATCGCATAGGTCACAGAATCCTCCTGCTCGATTTTCGAGAGATCAAGATCGCGGTCCTTGTGCTCGCGGATCAGATCGAAGGCCTTGGCCATGCAGGTCAGCAGCATTCCAAGCGCCAGGATGTCCACCTTCATGAATTTCAGCGCTTCGACGTCGTCCTTGTCCCACTCGATGATCTGGCGGTCCTTCATCGTCGCCGGTTCGATCGGCACGAGATCGTCGAGCCGATCATGAGTGAGGACAAAACCGCCGGGGTGTTGGCCGAGATGGCGCGGGGCGCCCATCAGTTGCTGTGCGAGCTTCAAAGTCAGCACAAGACGCCGGTCGTCTGGATTGAGATTGAGCTCGCGGACATTGCGATCGCAGACCTCTTCCGACCAGGACCACATGCCGGATGACAGCGCCTTGATCACGTCCTCCGGCAGGCCGAGCGCCTTGCCGACATCGCGGATCGCGCCGCGCGCCCGGTAGCGCGTCACGGTGGCGCAGAGCGCTGCCTTTTCTCTGGTATAGGTTCGATAGATCCACTGGATCACCTCCTCGCGCCGCTCGTGCTCGAAATCGACATCGATGTCCGGCGGCTCGTCGCGCTCCTGGGATACAAAACGCTCGAACAGAAGGTCGTTGGTCGAGGGATCGATGCTGGTAATGCCGAGGATGTAGCAGACGGCACTGTTGGCGGCGGAGCCCCTCCCCTGGCAGAGAATGCCTTGAGACCGGGCATAACGCACGATCGAAAAGACGGTCAGAAAATACGGGGCGTATTTCATGGTACGGATGAGATCGAGCTCGTGCCGCACGACCTTCAACACGTCGGGCGGTAGTCCCTCCGGATAGCGGTCGGGCACGCATTGCCAGACATAATGTTCCAGCGAGGCCTGAGCATCCTTGCCCGGCACGATCGCCTCCTCCGGATATTGGTAGGTGAGTTCCTCGAGCGAGAACGTGCAGCGACGGACGATCTCCATGGTTCGCGCGAGGGCTTGCCGGTATCGCGGAAACAACCGCTCCATTTCTTCCGGCGGCTTCAGATAGCGGTCGGCGTGGCGCTCGCGCTCGAAACCGACCTCGTCGATCGTCGTGCGGGTGCGAATGCAGGTAACGATGTCCTGCAACTGCCGGCGGCCTGGCTCATGGAAGAGGACATCATTGGTGACGACCGTCCGTACCTTGAACCGCGTGGCGAGATTGGAAATCTCATGCAGGCGCAGCTGGTCGTTCTGCCGCCGCCGCAGGCAGAGCGACACATAGGCGCGATCGCCGAACAGCTCGGCCATCTTGCGCAGCTGGATCCCGCAAAGGTCATCCGGCAGGTCCGGCACCAGAATGCCGATCATGCCGTCGGTGTAGGCGACGACATCGTCCCAGTGCAGGAGGCAGTTGTTCTTGCCGCCGCGCGACTTGCCGAGCGTGATGAGCCGGGTCAGCCTCGAATAGGCAGCCCGGTCGGTCGGATAGACCAGCACCGACATGCCGTCGGCGAGATCGAGCCGGCAACCGATGACGAGGCGTAACCCCGTAGCGCGCGACGCCTCAAGCGCCCGGACAATTCCGGCCAGTGAATTGCGATCCACCACGCCGAGGGCTTCAATACCGAGAGCCTTGGCGGTCTCGAACAGTTCCTGCGCCGAGCTTGCTCCGCGCAGGAAGGAAAAGTGCGTTGTGACCTGCAGCTCCGCATAGCTCATGCGAAGATCCCGTGCACGAACCAGCGGTGGCTTCCGGTGTCAGGATCGATGCCATCACCGGAGCGAAACACCCAGAGACGCTCGCCGGCCTCATCTTCGATGACGAAGTAATCGCGCACCGCCTCCATCTCGGCGTCGCGCTGCCACCACTCGCCGAAAATCCGCTCGGGGCCATCGGCCCGCTTGACCTTCCGCCGCCTGCCGCGCCAGGTGATCGAGACCGGTGGACGGTCCGGCAGCAAGGCGATGGCCTCGATCAGCTCCGGATGGGCCAGCAGCCGAACCGGCCGGCGCCAATGGCTGACCCAGGTGACCTCGATCGGATCGGCAGCAGGACTGATGCGCTGGACGGAGCGCTCTGGCACGTCGGAGGCGACCGGCGCCACCCGATACACACGCTGGCCGCGGTTGCCGTAGATATCGATCAGCGGTGTGACGTCGGTGACCTCGTCCTCGACCAGCGAGGAGGATTTTTGGCGCTCCTCCAGCGGCTCGGCCATCACCGCCACCAGGGTGAGCTTCTCGATCCCGAACCCGGGCTCGATCTTCTCCGTTCGATCGCGAAACAGCTTCGTCAGCCAGGCGACATCGCGCACCGGCTTCACCGTGCCGGCACGGATTGCCTGCCTGACACCATCGACCTTCTCGACGATCAGGTCGGCGCGCCGAACACCAAGGCCGCGCCTTTGCAGCTCCTCGATCAGTTGCACGACCAGCCGGCCGACATATTTGTCGATGGTCTCGGCAGCACCGATTGGTTCGGCGAAGGCGCGGCTCACCTCGATGAGCTCGGCGGTGCGGATCGGATCGATCGGTTCGCAGGCGCGGCCAAACATCTGGTCCAGCCGCCGGCCAATCTCCGGGCCGAAACGAAGGGTCAGCGGCGCGCGCGGCGTGTTGGCCAATTCGCCGACGGTCTGGAAGCCAAGCGTGCGCAGATCGCTGACGACGTTCCCGGGAAGGCGCAGCAACGATATCGGCAGCTTCTCGACGGCGCGGACGGTCTCACCTGAAGGCACTATGACCGTTTCGCGGCTGATGGCACGGGCGCAGGCGTGTGCTGCACCCCAGGTGTCGGCGATCGCGACCCGGGGAGTGAGTTTCCTTGCTAGGAACTGATTGGCGATCTTCGTCACCATCGGCAGCTCTCCGCCCTGCAAGTGATCGGCACCCTCTGTGTCCATGACGATGCCGTCGATCCCATCGACCGCGACGATTGGGGAATAAAGCGTCAGCGCCCAGAGGGTGATGCGTTCGAGTGCTGCGGCATCCATAGCAGGATCCGCATCGACCAGCATCAGGCCGCGAAACAGCGCCTGTGCTTTCGCAGCCGGCATGCCGACATGAACGCCGGCTTGTCTGGCGGCTGCGTCGGCCGCCGATACCCAGCGTTTCGAGCCGCTCCTGGCGATCACCGCGATCGCCTGTTCAGGCGGAATGGATGGATCGGCGCGACGAATGCGATCCGTCGGCAGATCCGGAAGATAGATCGAGACAACCCTTGTCATCGCACGCCCTCACGAGAAACTCAGCACATTCACCCGCTTTCACGCGCATCAATTCCAGCAACCATTGGGCCCTCCCCACACCCGGCACTGGCAAATCCTCCGATGGCATCACGCTCACCCGCCACCGCGTGGTCGACGCCGTCGGCTGCCCGAAATCATTGGCCTCTGTCTGCCGCCTCCAACGACGCACAGCCAATGCCATTGTCCCCGTGCGCTCGGCCGCCAGCTGCAGGCGGCGCGAGCTGACCATCGGCAGGCGAACGAGTTCACCGACGACGGCGCCGAGCCCACCAAAGGACAGCCCCTCCTCCATGTTGGCGAGCACGTCTTCCTCCTTGTCGGACTCGACGAAGATTATCCGGTCGTGATGCAGTCCGACCTGCGCAAGCGCGGGGAAAAACAGATCTGGTCGCGTCAGACACCACACGATCGGCCCCTTCGTCCGTGCCGCTATGCCGGCTGCAAAAAGAGCAGCGGCCGCACCATCGACGGTGCCCGATCCACCACCGGCAAATTCGTGAAGCGCGCCATGAGCAAGGCCGCCGCCAGGCAGAACCGCATCCATATCCGGCACGCCAAATGGCAACCAACCGGCTTTTTTCGCCGTGCTGGTTTCGAGCGATGCAATACGCTCCCGCAGATTGCAGATTACCCTTTCGCGGGCAGCAGTCATTGTTCACGGCTCCCTTCAAGGTCGTGTTGGCAGGGCGACTTCATGTCGTGCAAATGTCAATGTTCTGTTTTTGTTCCCATATGAGAAAGGAGTCAAGGCGGCAAAAACGTACGAGTATTGTTCCGAACATTAGAAGTTCGAGATTCTTCATGAGAATCAGGTGAATAGCTGCGACCAAGAAATTTCGCTGGCTTCTACAGTCTTATGTCCTGATCGGTGAATAGCGGGGACAATATAGGGATAGTCACAGTATTATTAAGGTTTTTCTGATGAACTGGCCGGATGACGAGGCCTCCGAGATCAAAACCCCTCCTTCGCGACACCGAGCCGCCGATCCGCTCAAAGCCGCGCAGGAAGCGTAATCCAGCTCAACCACAGCTCCTCTTCGATCCCATACCTGATCGCGTCGAGCCGGCGCTGGCCCTATTGAAGGCTAAGCCTCCCACCGGAAACGAATGGAGTTGGGAGCTGAAATGGGATGGCTATCGCCTTGCGGTCCATATCGAGCCCCAGCGGATCCGGATCCTTACCCGCGGCGGCCACGACTGGACACATCGGTTTCCGGCCATAGAGCAGGCCGCCAGAGCGCTGGGGCCGGCGACGATGATCATCGATGGGGAAGCCGTCGTGCTCGACGATGAGGGGCGGCCGGATTTCGGGCTGCTGCAGCAATCGCTGGGTGCATCCGGCAAACAAGCTGGCAGGCGCGCCTCCCACGCCGTTCTTTACGCTTTCGATCTTGTTTATCTGGATGGGCACGATCTGCGCGGTGTTGAATACCGTTCGCGCCGACACCTTCTCGAGGACACGATAAACGGCCCAACGAATGAAGCCAGCGCCATTCGGATATCAGAAACACTCGATGCCGAGCCAGCTGTCCTGCTTGAGCATGTCTGCCGCCTCGGCCTGGAAGGCCTCGTCGGCAAGCGCCTCGATCAGCCCTATCGTTCGGGCCGGACCGGGGATTGGGTAAAAGTCAAATGCATCCAGAGCGAGGCTTTCTTCATCGTCGGCTATGAGAGGTCCGCATCGTACCCAGCCGGCTTCGGCTCGTTAGCGCTTGCCGCCTACCGCGATGGCGATCTCGTCCACGTCGGAAGCGTCGGCACGGGCTTCAAGGGAGCCGAGATCATCCGGTTGCGGAAGATACTGGACACGCTGCGATGGAAGCGAAAGCAGCCGCCCCTGCCCCATTCCGGAACTGCCGACATTGTCTGGGTCCAGCCTACCCTGATCGCCGAGATCGAGTTTCGCGCCTGGACATCGGACGGGAAACTCCGTCATCCGTCGTACAAGGGCCTGCGGGAACGGCAAGACAATGCCGACGTTTACCAGCTCGACTAGCGAAACAAGCGACATGCGCTAGAGTAGCCGTATTTGGTCGAAGCGGAGGGGCCGCATGTGTAATCTCTATCGGATGGAGGACAAGGACTGGGTTTCAAAATGGGCTCAGGACGCCGAGAGCCTCATCAACCTCATGCCAGCCTATCAAATGAACCCCGATCAGATGGGACCGATTGTCCGCAACACCGCTGATGGAAGGACACAATTGGCACATGCGCGTTGGGGTCTTCCCTCGCCGCGGTTCACCTTGGAATAGGCCGCCAAAGCCAAGGCCGAAAAACTGAAAGCCAAAGGGAAGCCCGCCGATCTTGAAGAGCTCATCCGCATGGAGGCGGACCGCGGCACGACCAACGTCCGCAAGCTCACCTTCCCACACTGGAAACGATGGTTTGGTGTCGAGCACCGATGCCTCGTCCCGGTCACCAGCTTCGCCGAACCCGATCCCGCCAGCCAGCAACCCGGCGGGAACGTGCCGAACGCCTGGTTTGCGCGCGACGAGGAAAAGTCGCTGATGTTCTTCGCCGGCATCCATGTCCCGCAATGGCAGAGCGTCCGGAAGGTGAAGGATGGGCCGACGACCGACGACCTCTATGGGTTTTTGACCACTGATCCCAACAATCTCGTGAAGCCGATCCATGAGAAGGCGATGCCTGTTCTTCTCCTGACCGAAGAGGAGACCGAGGTGTGGATGCAGGCGCCATGGGACGAAGCCAAAGATCTGGCACGGCCTTTGCCAGATGATGCGTTGATCATTTCGTCGCGCGAACCGTACGGATCCACGATCGTGTCCAAATCCGGAGAGCCCGTGGAACAGGGCAGTCTGCTTTGAGGCTAGAGCTCAGACGATCAGCATGGCGCCTCGCCAGACAGGACAGCGTTATCAGTTTTGCGACCAACCCGCCTACCCAGAACGCCATTTTAATGTTTAGGCTGGTTGGTCGCCTTCGCTTTCCACCCGGGATCAAAATTCAAGGCGATGGGGATCAGGCGCGTGTCGATCACTGAGTGCTCCGGCATCGAACGCATAGACATAGCAGCCTTCCGCCGCCGTCTTTCTCAGAACGGCGAGCAGCTTGCCGGATCGGGTCGCGCCTCGTCGACCGTGCCGGCATTGCGAACGCGCACCATCAGATGAGCCGCGCCGGTGTCGGCGCGACGGCGCTGAAGGGTGGGGTTGGCGCCGCACAGCGCACTTTACTCGGGGTCACGCTTATCACAATTCTGAGCAATGGCGTGTCAACGCACCGCAGTCGAACATGGGAGCAGACTGCCCGATGGAGCAATCGGCAGTTCGCTTTTGATCATCACCGGCCGGTTTACGGCCTACGAAACCTTCTCTGTCGACTTGTTCACGACCGTCAACACCGAAGCGTCGCTGGACGAGGTCCAGCGGGGTGAGCGGCGCATGGTGGGCCGCTTCTCTCTGTCAATCCGGATGGCGGTGTATTGGATCAACCCAATAAACCTCTTCCGGCTTCTCTACAGGATCGACATCCGTGATGTTTACGACGACTGCCTCGTTGTCCGATCGCACCAGGACGCACTCGAGCACGTTGTCAGGATCGGCATTGATTTCCTGGTGCGGTACGTAAGGCGGCACGAAGATGAAGTCGCCTGGTCCCGCCTCCGCGACATATTCCAAATGATCCCCCCAGCGCATACGGGCCTTGCCACGGATCACGAAAATAACGCTTTCGAGCGCACCGTGGTGGTGGACCCCGGTCTTGGCGTTCGGCTCGATTGCGACGGTGCCTGCCCAGATTTTCTGTGCGCCGACGCGGGCATGATTGACGGCTGCCTGCCGGAACATGCCAGGCGTCTGGGCCGTGTTGGAATCGAGCTGGTCGCCCTTGATGACACGGATCCCGTTGTGCTTCCAATGGTCCGAGTGATGGTGGTCGTGGTGATGGTCGTCGCTCATGGTGCGGTCCTGCTCAGATGACGTTGAAGAAGTGCGTGCCGTCGCGATCGAGCTGCGCGACCAGTCCGTATTCCCAGTCGAGATAGGCCTGCATAGCCTCCACGGGGGCGTCCGTGCCTTCGTAGGGCCGACGATAGCGATCGATGCGGGGTGATGCGAGGTGGGACTCATCGGTTTCCAGGATTTGACCGGCAGCCTTCCAGGCAGCGTTGCCGCCCTCAAGAACGAGGACTGGAACATCGATCAGTTTCTTGAGGTCGACGGCGGCATAAATGGCGAGCGCGCTTGTGCCGCATGTGACGACGTAGGTATTTGCGGGAGGCACGCGCTTGATCGCTTCCGGGAGCTGGGAGCGTAGCGCTAACCACGCACCCGGGATGTGCCCCTTTAGGTAGTTCGCGCTGGTCGTGAAATCGAGCACGACGATATCGGAATTCGGATTGGAGATCGCGGAAGAAAGATCGCGGACGCAGATCGTCGGGGTCGGCTCGACTTCGGGCGATATGCTCTTGAAGGATCCTTGTTCGCTGAAGGCATCACTCGGAGCCTGTTCTACGACATAGACTTCCCAACCCATCTGCGCGAGCCAAGACGCTGCCATATTGGCACGCGTTGTCTCGTCATCGCTTAGTACGATACGCGCACCACGGACAGGCGCGTAGTGATCAGTCTCCTGTACAAGCTGTCCCCCTGGCACGTGCATGAAGCCCGGCAGGTGGCCTTCGAGGTATTCTGGTTCGGTGCGGACGTCGATCAGATAAGTCGTTCGGTCCGGGGTTTGAAGGCTGCCGATGTCCGACAGAGCAATGCTCCGAACACCCGCGCGCGCGGCGACGGCTGCAGCGGATTTTTGCGCCTCCGAGCGGTCCCTGGCTTCGACGTCAGCGAAGCTCCTGCTCGCTCCCTGTTCCAGTGTCTGACCTGCCAAAGTCCATCCAATTGTTCCGTTGCGAAGACCGACGACCTTGTTCGGTATCCCGGCATTGATGAGAGACTGCGTCCCGATGATGCTGCGTGTGCGGCCAGCACAGTTGACGATCACAAGGGTCTCGGGATCGGGAGCAAGGTCCCGTGCGCGCAGGACGAGTTCACCACCGGGAACGTTGATACCCTTTGGAATGCTCATCGTTTGATATTCGTCAAAACGGCGCGCATCGAAAACGACCGCGTTGGCTCCTTCATCGAGAAGCGCCTTTACCTTGGTCGCGTCCCAGAGCGGCGTGTGCCTTTTCGCTTCGACCAGTTCACCGAATGACTTGCTCGGCACGTTGACGTCAATGAACAGTTCGCCGCCGTCGGCCTTCCACGCTTCCAATCCCCCTTCGAGGATATGGACATTCGTGTAGCCGAGCGATTTCAGTTTCTCGACGGCGATGGGAGCGAGGTCTCGTATGCCATCGTGACCATACAGAACGATCAGCGTATCGCGTTGTGGGATCCTGCGCCATGCATCCAGTTCAAGCCGGGCAATGGGAAAGTTGGCTGCCCAGAGGGGATGCCCTTGCGCGAAAGGATCTTCTTCGCGGACGTCGGCGAGAAGGATTTCCGAGCGGGCCAGAAGATGCTGCCGCACTTCGTCGTACCTGAGGCTGTGCTTCGTTATCGGGGCTGACATATTTTCTCCTGCTATCGATCTCGTGTGCTATTCACGAGGTGATGGTCTGGCTGGCAGCTTCAAAGTCGACCAGCCTGCTGGGAGCTGCCGCGCCCTGAAACAGCGTTGCGGCTCTCGCTCCAAATGCGCTGATGGGTGGTTCGAGAGCACCGAGAGTCGGCGCGTGACAGAGCCAGAGTTCTGCGCGCAACGAAAAGTCGCTGACTGTGATGATCTCCAGTTTGGTACGGTGGGGGCTCATCTCCAGAAGGGGAACGGGAACGAGTCCAAGTCCGAGACCTGCGGCAACCATCTCCAACTGCGTCTCTCGAGCAAAGGTGTCGAGATTGACCTTGAACGGAAGATTGAGCACCGCATGCACGCGCTGGAGTTCTGCCCTGAAACCGCATCCGTCGGGGTTCAGAATCCATCCGGATTTGTGAAGGGTGACAAGGCGGTGGGCACGGTCTCCGCCCGATCCGAGCGGCCCCACGATCGCCATCTCGACCTGCGCCAGCGAAACGGCGGTCACTTTGTGCGGAAAGATTTTCCGTGTGGGCATCAATACGATCGCGGCATCGATCTGGCCGTCGACGAGCTTTTCAACAATCTGGTTCGCCCAGCCTGTGGTGGCACGTATAGACAGTTCCGGCCATCGCTCCTGTTGCAGATGGACTATGTCGGCAAGAATCACATCGCAGACTGCCTGGGTCAGTCCCAAGCGCGCACCACCCGTTAGGTTCGAGCGGGCACTCAACGTCAAGCGGAGCTTGTCGACCTCCCTGAGAATATTGAGGCACTGCTCGTGGACGCCGAGACCTACGGTGGTTGGAACGGGTGGCTTGACGCTTCTGTCGAGCAGGGTAACACCGAGGTCCTTCTCGAGGTTCTGGATGCGCTTCGAGATTGCCGACTGGGTCAACGAAAGAATTGCCGCCGCTTGGCTGAGCGACCTGGCTCCGACCACTGCGATGAAAGCTTCGATGTCGTCGAGGTTCATTTGCAGTCGTCTCCGCTTGGTGCATTTCTGGAGTTAAGTACCCTGGAAAGAACCTTCTCCTCGATTGACGTGAACGCCTGCGAACTGCGCACACGAGGACGCGCAAGCTCGATATCCAGCTCGAGAACGATCTCGCCTTGCTCCATCACGATGACGCGATCGCCAAGAGCAATGGCCTCCTCGACGTCGTGTGTGACGAGAAGGACAGTGAATCCGTGGCGCGCGCGGATGCTTTCGATGAGGTCCTGCATTTCCAGTCTCGTCAGTGCATCCAGTGCGCCGAGCGGTTCGTCAAGCAGCAGGAGACGCGGGCGGTGTATAAGGGCACGGGCAAGGGCAACGCGCTGCCTCTGTCCACCTGATAATTGGGACGGCCATTTGTCAGCGTGTTCGGAAAGACCAACCTCGGCAAGCGCCTTGCGTGCGCGGTTCTGCCATGGGTTGGGCAGGCCGATCCCGATGTTTTGGAGAACGGTTCTCCAGGGCAAGAGGCGCGCGTCCTGGAACATCATCCGCACCTCACCGGAGATTTCGGATAGGGGATTTCCGTCGATCTGGATCGTCCCGCCATCGATAGTTTCGAGGTCCGCGATCAGCCGCAGTAGAGTGGACTTCCCACAGCCCGAGCGGCCGACAATCGAAAGAAACTGACCGGCGGGTACGTTGAGCGAAAGGCCCTTGAGAACCTCCGTCCCGTCAAAGCCCTTCCACAGGCCGAGGATGTCCAGCGCGGCTCCGCCCGCGGAGGTGTTGCTTAACGAAACCTCTTTTGCCACGTTCGGCCGCGTCGATTTCAAGGAGACTACAGTCACCAGAGACCTCTCTTACTTCTGATAGGATGGATGCCAGCGTAGCCAACGGTTCTCCGCGAGCCGCGCCAGCCAGTCTGTCAGCTTGCCAAGAAGCGCGTACAGGATGATCGAGAGCACCACGACATCGGACTGAAGGAATTCACGCGCGTTGGTAGCGAGAAGGCCGATACCGGAACTCGCCGCGATCGTCTCGGCCACGATCAGCACGATCCAGGCCACCCCGAGCGCGTAACGCACACCAACGAGAATAGACGACATGGCTCCAGGCAAGATGACATCGCGCACAAGACCGGTTCGTGTCAGTCCGTAGTTCCGCCCCATCTCGATCAGACCCTGATCGACTGATTTGATGCCGTGGAAGGTGTTGAGGTAGATCGGAAACATGGTAGCGAACGCCACGAGGAAAATCTTGGCTTCCTCGCCGATTCCGAACCACATGATGACGAGTGGCACCATGGCGAGCGACGGAATGTTACGGAGCATCTGAAGCGAACTGTCGAAGAGCGTTTCCCCGGTTCGCCACAGGCCGTTCACAAAACCGAAGAACAGCCCCAGAGCCGAACCTATACCGAAGCCGACGGCCGCGCGCCAAAAGCTGGCTGCCATGTGCTGCACAAGCTCGCCGCTTGCCGCCAGAGACCAGGCGGCCTCCAGGACGGCGAGCGGCGACGGAAGAATGCCTTGGGAGAGCAGTCCTCCCGATGAGGCGATCTGCCAGAGAATGACGACGATTACAGGAAACGCCCACGGAGCAAACGCCTGGGCCAGATACCGTCCTGCTGTGGTTGGAGTCTTCGCGCTGGTCGTGATCATCGTCAGCCTCTGCGTTCGTCAGTCTGTCTGCTTGGGAGAGAAGGAGTCATCCAGCAGGTCGCTGGCTTTCAGCTTCTTGTCCATGATCCCGGCTCCATAATAGAGATCGATCGTGCTTTGCTGGAGCTTCTCGACGTCTGCGTTGATCAGCTGGGGAGCGTGCCTTTCGCGGGTCTGCTTGCCGAGCGCCACGTCATCGGGAATTTTGACGAGCTGGGCGATAATCTTCGAGTATTCCTGCGGATGCTCGAGCCCCCAGGCGCGAGCCTTGGCGCTGCGGGCGACGAAGTCCTTGAGGATATCGCGCTTGCCTTCGATAGCAGCCTCGGAAGCGATGAAATAGGAAAGGCTGGGGTAGTTCTTGCCATCGACGATGATGCGAGCCCCGGACTTGAGCGTCGCGAAGGAGATGTAGGGTTCCCAGAGCGAGACGGCGTCGACCGATCCGTTCGTCAAGGCGAGCGTCGCCTCCGCGGGCGGCAGGAAGACCGGCGTGATGGCGTCTTCCTTGAGACCAGCCTCTTTGAGCGACTGGAGGATAAGGGCGTGGCCCGCCGAACCCTTCACGAAAGCGACCTTCTTGCGGACGAGATCCTTGATGCCCTGATAAGGTGCGTCGTTCTTTACGATGATGGCGTTGCCTTCGTACTTCGTGGCGAAGATGGCCTTTGCCTTGACACCACGTGCAGCGGCAAAGGTCAGTGGCGCGTCGCCGACCGAACCAGCGTCAAGAGCTTCGGCAGCGAGAGCTTCGAGCAGAGGGGCGGCGTTGGCGAATTCGCTCCACTCGACTTGATAGGGGACGTCCTTGAGCACGCCGGAAGCGTCCATGACCGCGCGCGCGTTGCCGCGCTGGTCGCCAACGCGCAGGACGTCCTGGGCCGAGGCGACTGTTGCCGCGACGGACAGCGCTAACGACAGCGCCAGGCGAATGATTGACTTGGTCTTCATCACAATACTCCTTGATGCGAGGTCAGAGCGCAGCGCGCCTTTTCTCGGTTGTTTCGCGTGTTTCGAATTGATTGGCTGGCCGTTCGAGACCCAGGGTCTCGCGGAGGGTGGTTCCGGGATACTCCCGACGGAAAAGTCCGCGCTCCTGGAGAACAGGGACGACGCCTTCGAGGAACAGGTCCTCGTCGCGACGGATGTAGGGAGGCAGGATGACGAAGCCATCACACGCACGCTGGGCGTACCAATGGGCCAACTGACTGGCGACTTCCTCCGGCGTACCGACGGGCGCGAAGAAGGAGAGGCTTTCAGCGTACCATTTTCCGACCTCGGCAACCGTCATTTTCTGTTCAATGGCGCGCTTGATGACGTATTGGAAACGGCCGACGCTGCCCGTGATCTTGTCGGTGATATCGGGGAAGGGTGCATTCTGGGGGAACTGGGCGAGGTCGAAGTTCATGCTCGCCGACATGAAGCTGAGGCCTGCCTCGGGCAGAATGAGTTCCTTGAGCTCTCGTTCCTTGTCCAGTGCTTCCTTACGGGTGCGACCGACCACGGGGACGATGCCGGGGAGGACCTTTACGGCGTTCTCCGAGCGGCCGCCTTCGACCACCTTTTCCTTGAAGCTCTTGTAGAAGCTTCGTGCGCGCTCCAGTTCAGCATGGACGACGAAGATCACCTCGGCATTCTGCGCCGCGATCCCCTGGAACCGGTCCGAGACGCCAGCCTGAATGAGGACCGGACGACCCTGCGGCGGGCGGGGTACGTTGATAGGCCCGCGGATTTTGAAGAAGTCGCCTTCGTGGTCGATGTAATGGAATTTGGTGGAATCCGCGAAGACGCCGGACTTCTTGTCGAGGACGAGCGCATCGGCTTCCCAGCTATCCCATAGCTTGCCCATGACGTCCGCAAATTCGATGGCGCGGAGGTAGCGCTCCTCGTGTCCGAAATGTTGCTCCCGGCCGAAATTGCGCGCCTCGCCATCGCTTACGGAGGTGACGAGGTTCCAGGCAGCGCGACCGCCGCTGATATGGTCGATGTTCGCTAACATACGGGCGGCGGCATAAGGCGAGGCATATGATGATGAGATCGTGCCGCCTATGCCGATGTGATCGGTGACGGCTCCGAGCGCCGCCAGTGTGGTCAAGGGCTCGGGCCGGGTGACGAGACGATACTTCACCGTGTCGGCAAAGTGCTGGCCGTAGTTGTCGTCGATCGAAAGCTTGTCAGCGACGAAAAGCATGTCCAGCTTCGCAGCTTCTGCGCGGCGGGCGACGGTCTTGTAGAGCGCCCAGTCGACGCCGCCGGAGGTGGCCGACTCCGGGAGCCGCCAACCTCCGAGATGTGTGCCTGCCTCGAGATAAAGAGCGAGATGCATCCGTACGCCTTCCTGAGATAATCATTCTCAGGAAGACTATTTATATACAATCTATCGTCAATATAGAAATAATGGAATAATATCTGATCTCGAAAGAAAGCCTCAAGGGACTAATTATACGCGGGTTGAGGAAACAATTTCCTAGTGGACAACAATTCTCGCGAATGGCTGCCTACCACGATAGCGTCGAAATTGTCGCACGCGTGCATCCCTGATCAGTCGGGGGTAAAGCTAACTTCTGTCCTTCACGGCGGTGGGGCCGGAATCCGCCCGTATGAGCTATCGAGTCGGGTGACTGACGGGAAGGCAACATGTCTGGGATGTTCACCGATATCTCCAATGCGGGAGGGTCTAAGTCTCAATCAGAATTTCGGGCGCCACCTCTGGAAGGATGGGGGTGCTGATCGGGGTGTAGAGATCGACATCAGCCGCAGTTCGCAACGTTGCGACAAGTGCATAACGAACCGCTGTATTACCCCTTCTCTGACCGGTATTCTCCCGCCACCATCCGCCAGTCGGATAGATGGCGATAGCGTCACGCTGGGAGAGCTCGACGGCGTTTCCCTCCCAGATATCCCCATGCAGCGATCCCCGATTGCGAAGAACGGGACCAAGCGTCCAGCCTGCATCTCCCGCCGCCCTTGCCGGCGGCCTGGCCCCGGCCGCGGCATTGATGCGACGCAAGAAGACATCGGGGCGCTCGTCGCCCGGTTTCAACGCAAACCGCAATCCATGCGAAGCGTAGCTGTGACGGCGTGTTTGGCCACGCTCCCCAGGATTGGGCTCAATGAAATAGCTGAGCGTGATCCGCAACTGAACCTGGGTTTCACCAAGAGCCTCGAGTTCCTCTGTTGGCCAGGGAAGCGCGTGCAGGACCATGTCCTTGGTCTCGATCTTGCTGCCCACGGTCTTGAATGGTTGCATCTGGTTCTCGATGACCATGGTGACATCGTTATCGAGACTTCCAAGGGCGCGCACCAGTGATGGAACCCCGAAACCGTAACGCCGAATCAAGGCATTCTTGTTGATCCCGCCGAGATGGGCTTTCATCGTCGG
Organism: Agrobacterium burrii; assembly: GCF_017313405.1. Classification (NCBI taxonomy): domain Bacteria; kingdom Pseudomonadati; phylum Pseudomonadota; class Alphaproteobacteria; order Hyphomicrobiales; family Rhizobiaceae; genus Agrobacterium; species Agrobacterium burrii. Next base: position 77,612 of record NZ_JAFLNA010000013.1, on the reverse strand, counting down.
TGTCCATTCCGCCGAATGGACGATCAGGGCTCTGACCGTCTCGGGCCACAGATCAGGACGCTGCCCCAGGATCTGCGCGCCCATCCTTGCCGCGAGCGCAGTTGCTGCACTGGTCTCGCCGGTCGTCGTGAACGCCCGGTGCTCGGGCGTCCGATAGGTCGTCAGCAGCGCGAGATCGTCAAGGTGATCACCAATGAGCGTCGCCGGATCTACGCCCAGATTGCCACCCTCGAAGACAACATCGGGTTTGAGGGGCCAATCGTGGTTCCAAGTGACGGAGGTACGGCTACGTGGCATGAGATCGCCGACCTGGGCCATGACACCCCATCCGTTGAAGACCGGGTCGGTGATCGCCGTCTTCTCGGTAAATGCTCCGACCGTCAGCACATTCCACGCCTGGGCCGGGCTTTCGATCGGCGTGATATCGTTGCGAACGAGATAATCGTTCTGATGAATGTCCTCACGAATATTGCCGGCAGAAACCGCAATCAGGCGCGGCGCATTGTCGGCGCCATAGGCAAGTGCGTCGAGAGCCGCAGACCATGACGACGGACGGCCGCGCCAGTGATCGCCGTCACTGGTCAGGGCAAGGCAGATCGCGCGAGGCCGGTCCGGTGCGACGATCTCGGCACGCGCTATCGATTGGGCGGTGATGGCGCCGAAGAGATCGGGGTCATTCGCGCCATGGTCAGGCAGGATCTTCACCGACTCCAGCCGGTGCGTCAGTATGATCTGCCCGGCTCCGGCGAGGACATCGGTCAGGTCACCGTATAGGGCGACGCCGGAAAGCTGGGTGCCATGTCCGCCGTGCCCCTGATTACTGGTGTCTTCGACGTTCCAGCCAGGATCGAATGCCTGCTGATCCACTGCTGCGAGCGCCGGGAGGATCAAAGGGTGACGTCGGGTAGAGCCTGAATCGAGAAGGCAGACGGCGGGACGGTCACCATCGGGGGCCACAATGCGGCCCGCCGTCTCCGCAGCCCAGGCGCGTTGCTCGGCGCCGTCCATCTCCATAAAGAAGGCCGGTGTATCGCGGGCGGTTCGTAGCTCTGCGATCGTGTCGGTGTGCGCAATGATCCGCCCGAGGGTTTCGGCGCTCGCGTGGACGATCAACACCTCGCGCTCCGGAAACTGAAGGGCATGTTCACGCACCGGAAGCTCCAGTCGCTCAGCCGCCGTCGCAAAGGTATCTCTGGTCCCGAGACGCAGCCAGACCTCCCACCAGATGGCCGTACCGGGCACCGGAAAGAACGCCTCGTCATCCGTATAGAGGGATCTGGCCACCGCAAGACGCGCGGTCTCAAGTGAGGCCACGAGCACTTCATTCTTGGGTCCGTTGTTTCTTTCGACGATCTCACCGTCCACCTCGACCCGTTGGATCCGGTCCTGGTCGCGATATTCGGCCACCTTCTTGAGGTAATAGTCGCGCTGGCGCTCGGGGACGAAGACGGTGGCGGCAATCGCGTTCCCTCCCTCCCCTATCGGGCGAACGCTAACAAGTTCGATCGGAAACCTGCCCTGGCGGTTTTCGAGCTTATCGACGATCTCGCTCTGGGATGAAGGGAGTTCGAACTCAAGATAGAAACCTGGCGTTCCACCCGCAAGGTCGGGCTCGCGGGCTCTCAATTGCGCTTCCGCGTCTGCCACTGCGCGGGTAAGGGCTTCTGTCAGCTTTACAGCATGCTGAGCCCTATCGCGCACCGGCACGGTTGTGCCGCCACCTCCGCCTCTGGCAGTGTAGTCCTGGATGTTCCCGTGACCGGGCAAATAAACGTGTGGGAGTGGACGCGGTGGTTCTTCTGCCATCGATTATTGCGACGCCGCTCCTTTGCGTTCGGCTATCGCGAGGGACAGATCGTTCTGGGTGATGCGGTCCCGGTCGGACAGGACGACGAGTTTCGCGGCGTCGGCCGCAGCGCGGGCAATCTCGGCCTGGCTCAAACCGGCAGCATCTGCAACCGCTTTTGTCCAGTCGATATCCTGGGTGTCGAAGCCGGATAGGCGCGCTTGCAAAATGCCGGTCGCGACTTCAACGCTCGGCAATGCATACTCGATGACGTCATCGAACCGCCGAAAGAGCGCTGGATCGAGCAATTCCGGGTGATTAGTCGCCGCCACCACCAGACCGTCACTCTCATCCTCCTCGAGGAATTGAAGGAACGAATTGAGGACACGCCGGATCTCGCCCACGTCATTGCGTTCCGCGCGCTTCGCGCCGATCGCATCGAACTCGTCGAAGAAGTAGACGCCTTTGGTTTCAGCCATCGCCGAGAACACCAGCCGCAACTTTGAGGCGGTCTCCCCCATGAACTTCGTCATCAAGCCATCGAGCTGCACGGTGAACAACGGCGTATGGAGTTCACCGGCGAGCGCAGCCGCGGTCATTGTCTTTCCGGATCCGGGGGGACCGATGAGCAACAGTTTGCGCCGTGGGGCCAGCCCATGGCTGCGAAGCTTATGCTGTTGTCGCTGCTCGAGAATGACTCGTTTCAAACGAGCTTCGAGCTCCGCAGGAAGGATCATGCTCGACAACCGAACGTCAGTGTAGCGCACCGCAACCAGGTTCGCGAGATCACCGCGTGGCTGCGCAATAGGAACAGGGGCTTTCTTGCGCCCGGAGGTACGATCCTTGTTGGCGCGCGCTGCATCGACAAGCTCGCGGAGTTGCACAGCCACCTTTCCATGACCCCTGCGGGCCTCACTTGCTGCAGCCTGCAATGCAATCGTCAGGAACTGCTCGTCGTCGCCTTCGACGTGGCTCTTCAGCAGCGAGATCAACTGCTGCGCCGTGGTCATGACGACTGAGCTCGGTTCATAGATCGAGCTCCTTCTGATTGAATGGTCCACATTTGCGTCATCGTGTCCCTCTCGCGGTGACTTTTTGGCACTTTCGAGAGATAGACGCCTCTCCCAAAGAACTGGTTAAAATCCAGTTTAATGATCGCCATAGCGAAAAGCAATTTGAACGGAGCAACAGTTCCCAACATTTGAGACTGCAACGAGAGCAAATTCTTTCCTATCAGCTTGATGGATACATTCGCATGGTTATCCATCTATCTCACTCGGCATTGCGTTAGCGATCGAGACCAGCGTCGAACGCATCCAAGCGGGAGCCCGGACCGCATTGGATGCTAGCGTCTTCTTGTCGCTGGCCGACAGTCGACGCGAGGCGATCTGCGCAACGTCGGCGGCACGCACCGCCCCGACGTGACGAAGGGCCTGAACAACTGTGCCGGCAGCACTGCCCGGAGCAATAAGGTGCTTGGGCGAAGCGTGGCGCAGATCAACGACGCGCTTATCGAGCACAACACGGCGCGACGGGCCATCAGTCAGATAGATGCTATGTGCGGGGACCTGTGTTGACAGGCCAAGGGCATTCGCCGCGCGCGCACCGGCGATCTGCACCTGAGATCCGGTCTCCCGCGCCAACGCTTTCGCCACATCGTCAGGCCTAGGCGAAAGGGCCCCAAGTTGCGGATGAACCTTTGGGAAGTCGTACAGGCCTCGCGTCAGGCGCCGAAGCTTTCCATTCCTGGCCAACCGAGAAAGCGCTTGGTCGACGGCCGCGCGCGCGGCCACGTCCAGGAAATCACTGGGCGTGAAGACACTGCCGCGCCCGCCGGCACGGGCACGCTTCATAATTAGGTCTGGAACTGATGTCGCGAGGGGTTTCATGCGTCAGAAATTAGGCTATATTTTTCTGACATTCAAGAGCGCGCTTCATGTTCGAACAATATGAGTAGATCCAAGGCGACCATTCACACGGTCGTCGTTCAGTCTACTGCCGGCACGGCTCTGCTTTCTTACATACGAAAGCAATGCCTTGAGTGCGGCGGAGATATTCCGGTTCTTTGGATAACACAGCATGAACCCCGGATGGGGGGCGACCCAGCCTTCCAGGAGTGAAATCAGACTGCCGTCGTCCAGAAAAGGCTTCGAAATTGGCTCTATGCCATAGCCTATGCCCTTGCCGCTGAGAGCGGCTGAAAGTGTGTAGGTCGAATCCGACACGATGAGCGAACCGCTGACAGCAACCTCGAAGCGTTCTTGACCGCGCTGAAACTCCCAGGGGTAGATTGCTCCGGTGTGGGGGCCTCGAAAGTTGATGCAATTATGATGAACGAGGTCTCCCGGTTCAGAGGGCGCCCCGAAACGGGCGAGATATCTTGGTGAGGCGTAGACAATGCGCTTTAATTCCGGTCCTAACCGAATAGAGACCAGATCGTCCTGGATGCTCCGGTTAGGGATGACCGCAGCATCAAACCCGGACACCGCGATGTCGACGAGCACATCTCCAATCGTGAGATCGATGGTAATGTCCGTGTAAGCGGCTTCGAAGCCATTAAGAAGCGGTTCCATATAAAGCCGCATCGGCATACGCGGGACGCAAAGCTTCAGCGTCCCGGAGGGCTTTTCCCGAGGCTCCGTCAGGTCCTCCATCAAGGTGTCGAATTCGGACATCATTGGCCCGAGGCGCCGGGCCAATCGACTTCCAGCTTCGGTCAATCTGACCGTTCTCGTCGTACGCTGCAGCAGTTTCGTCCCAAGCCGCCCTTCCAGAACCTGGATTGTGTAGCTGAGAGTGGAAGGCGCGATTTTCAGGGCTGCTGCGGCCCGAACGAAACTGCCGGAATCCACGATCATCATAAAAGCACGCAGATTGCCAAAGTCGGTGCCCCGCATTCTTCGAACCTCTCGAATAGTGAAATCGATAACAAACATATAATCGACAGGAATATGCACCAAAGTCTATATAATTAGTAGACTTTTGCTTCCTAAATAGGCCCGCCGCCCGCAATTTGAAACCGTCTGTCATGGGCGCGGCACCTCCTTATTCCTGAAGCAAAGAACGATATGCAACGAGAACTTCATTTCACCGCAAATTACAATCTTGGCCTCGGCTTGCACCCAGCGCGATGGCGCCTCATCGACAACCCCGCGCAGTTTCTCGATGTGAACGCTCACATCGAGGTCGCGCAGATCGCGGAGAAGGCAGGTTTCGACGCTGTTTTTCTATCGGACTTCCAAAGCCTTCCGATGGAGCCGCCAGTCGAACCGTGGCACGCACTCGATCCATTGCTGGCACTTTCGGCGATAGCGGCGAGAACTGAATCCGTGGGACTGATCGCCACTGTTTCCACGACATTTTCCGAGCCCTACGAACTCGCCCGCAAGCTCTCTTCGCTCGATCATATCAGCGGTGGCCGTGCTGCCTGGAATATTGTGACAAGCTATCTTCCGGAAGCAGGCTGGAATTTCGGCATGGACCTGCCGACGCATGACGAGCGTTACGACCGTGCGGAGGAGTTCGTGAGCGTTGCAAAGGCTCTCTGGGCAAGCTGGGGAGACGGTGCGCTATTACTCGACCAGGCTGGCGGCACGTTCGTCGACTGGAAGAAGGTCAGCCATCTCAACCATGTTGGAATGCATTTTAAAGTCCGTGGGCCCTTGCAGGTGCCGACCAGCCCGCAAGGAAAGCCCATCCTGGTACAAGCCGGATCCTCCGAGGTCGGCCTTAGCTTCGGCGCAAGGCACGCCGACCTGATCTATAGCCTCCAGACCAACCTCGAGGCGGCCCAGGCGGGTTACAGAAGGACGAAGGATGCGGTGCGCAAGGCGGGGCGCGATCCCGACCGGACGCTGTTCATGCCTGGAATCTATCCGGTCGTTGGCTCAACCGAAGAAGAGGCGCTCAGAAAAGTTGAACGACTCGACGCGCTTCGCGACCTCGCCGCCGATGCGCGCTGGTTCGGGATTCGTCTTGGTGTCCCTCTTGGTGGCGAGGACCTCGACAAACCGGCTCCGACCCGCGCTCAGGCTGACTTCACACCTGCGGTTTCAACCGGGATTTCGGAATCCACCTGGCAGATGATCGAGCGGCGGCCCGGCGCGACGCTGCGGGAAATCCTGCTCAGTTCGCAGGGACGCAACCGCTTTATTGCCGGGACGCCAGAGAAGGTCGCCGATGAGATTGAGTTGTGGTTCCGCAGCGGTGCGGCTGACGGCTTCAATGTCAGCGCCACGCATTTTCCCGATGGCTTCAGTTCGTTTACGGAAAGCGTCATCCCCATCCTGCAGCGACGTGGCATCTTCCGGTCGGAATATCGGCACAGCACATTGCGCGGAAACCTGGGGCTCGGTGAATGACGCGCGACCCTCACCACACGCTCACATCCACGGAATTAACGCAGAACGATCCGGTCCCGTCACCCGCTGATTTTGACGAAAGCCCAGTCGCGCGCATCTTCCGGCAGCCGACGATGCTGGGCCTCTTTCTGCCACTCAATGCCGGTGGCTGGAGTGCGTCGCATCTGCCACGCACGACGTCATGGGATTTCGGCTACAACCGCAACCTCGTACGAATCGCTGACGAACTCGGCTTCGACATCGTCTTTGGACTGTCGCAATGGCTTCCGAAAGGCGGGTTCGGCGAAGTACTGAACGGCACCTCTCTCGACCCCTTCGTCACCATGGCTGCGCTGGCGACAGAGACGAAGAATATCCTGCTCGCATCGACCGTGCATATCCTGTATGGACCTTGGCACCCGCTTCATCTGGCGCGCGCCGGCGCCACCCTCGATCACATCACAAATGGCCGCTGGGGCCTCAATGTCGTGACCGGTCATCGCCGGATTGAACACGAGATGTTCGGCGGCTCGCAGATCGAGCACGATCAGCGGTACAGGCTCGCCGACGAATTCGTCAATGCGCTGAAGGCATTGTGGCGCTCGGACGAGCCCGTCACCTTTTCCGGTAAATCGCCATGGCGGATCAAAGAGGGCTTCATCACGCCGAAGCCGCGTTTCGGCCGACCCCTTCTGATCAGCGCGACAGGCTCGCCCGCCGGCATAGACTTCGCTGCGCGGCAATCGGATATCGTCTTTGTCACTAGCCCCGGCGGGGGCAGTTTCGAGGCAGCGCGGGCGTCGCTCGGCGCCCATACCGCCACCGTCAAGGCAGCTGCGGCTCGAAACGGGCGCACAATCCGCGTCATCCTCAATCCAATCATCGTCTGTCGCGACACGGATCAGGAAGCTCAGGAATACTATGGCGCGATTGTTGCCGCCGTCGAGCAGAGGAATGTCGGCGGGCTGCATAACATTGCTGACACGAAGGATTTCGACAAACGGCTGGTCAGCGACGCGCAGGCGTGGGCGAAGAGCAACGATGTAAACTCGGTCGATGCGATCGCTGTCGGGGGGAATGTCCGGCTCGTCGGCTCGCCTCAACGGATCGTCGAACAGCTTGCCGCTTTGCATGCCGAAGGAGTGGACGGTTTCCACATCTCCTTCTTCGACTACCTGCCCGACCTCACCCATTTCGGACGAACCGTTCTCCCGCTGATGCGGGCAGCCGGTTTGCGGCTCTAGGGGTGATGAGATGACAGTTCAACAAAAAATCGCGTCGGGCCGATCAAGCGGGAGAACGGTGTCGCAAGAGCGTCTCAACCAGCTCAGTGAACAGACGCGTCGCGCAATCGCGCAGCTCGAACCGGTCACTCTGGATTGGGTTGCTCCGGTCGCCACAGATATGGACGTTGCCGTCATCGGCGGTGGTCAGAGTGGTGTTGCCATTGCGTTTGGACTGCGCCGTGCCGGCATCCGACGGGTGCAGGTTTTCGATGCCGCCACGCCGGAAACAGCGGGCGTCTGGAATACCATAGCCAGGATGCACACGCTTCGCGCGGGCAAGGGATTTACCGGTCTCGAACAGGGCATCCCTGAACTGACATTCGAGCACTGGTACGTTGCGCTTCATGGTGACGCCGCATTTGCCGCAATGGCGGAAATACCCCGCACCGTCTGGCTCGACTATCTCAACTGGTATCGCGAAACGGCGGGGATCGACGTGCGATGGCAGCATCGCCTGATTTCGATCGATCCGCGTTCGGACGCCGAAAACGCACCGCTCAATCTGCGCTTTGAACTGCAGGACAAGGGCGTGATAGATCTGTCAACACAGACGATCGTACTGGCAACTGGCCTGGACGGCTTGGGCGAACCCTATATACCGTCGGTTCTTTCCCACACTCTTCCTCCCGACCGCCTTGTCCACACGAACGACCTCATTAATTTCTCTAGCCTTCGCGGCTTGAGCGTGGGTGTGGTCGGAGCGGCCGCATCCGCGTTCGACGCAGCGGCTGTCGCGCTGGAACATGGTGCAGCGAGTGTGCATCAATTCGTCCGACACGGCGATCTCGTAGAGGCCAACGATCAGGCCGCCGCCAGACCCTCGGCTGACAAGCTGTTCTTTCCGGAATTCGATGATGCAATGCGATGGCGTTTGATTTTGGAGCGCCGGCGACGCAGCTCCGCGCCGGATGCGGCCATCGCCCGGGCCTGCCAGCATCCGAACCACTATCTCCATTTCAACGTTGCGGCAGAACAGATTGTAGCTCTTGGCGACGATATCGTAGCGAGAACGACGACGGGCGATATAATGCTGGACACGGTCATTGCCGCGACCGGCTATAGGCAAAACGTTTATGCCCGGCCGGAACTGACCGCCGCGGCTCCCCACATTCTCCTCTGGCAAGACCGCGTTGCGGCGGCGGAGGGGGAAAGCGGCTGGTCTTCGCATCCCTATCTTGGGAAAGGTTTTGAATTGCAGGAGATAGAGCCTGGTTCGGCGCCATGGCTTAAGCGTATCCATGTCTATACCTTCGCGGCGATCATCAGTCACGGCATCCATGCTGGCGATATCGGCAGCGCCGCGATCGCACTGCCCCGCCTGATCGCGGCAGTCGCTCGCTCACTCTTTATCCATGCTCGCGCGGACTACGAGCGGCTTGCGAGCCTCGGGCCGTCCATCGCGGTCGACCGCGTCGCTCCCTCACCCGTCTCCGGACCTTGGGAGGCAGCTCCATGAAGAGGCTTACGCGGGTTGGCCGCAGTCTGCTACGCAACCTCATTCAGGCGGTCCCGACGATGTTCGTCATCGTCACGCTCGGTTTCTTCGTGCTGCAGCTCGCGCCTGGGGATGCCGCCGATTACATGGCGGCCGAATCCGGTGCCGCCACGCAGGAAACGGTGGCCGACATTCGCCGGGCTTTCGGGCTCGATCTGCCGCTGCTCGATCAGCTTGCGAACTACTATACAAGTCTGGCGCATTTCAGTCTCGGCATATCTCCCCGCTACGGTGTCCCCGTCGCCGATCTCATCATGGAGCGTCTGCCGGGTACCCTGACGCTCATGGTTCTTGCGATCGTCATCGCCCTGCTGGTGGGGATCGCAGCTGGCACGATCATGGCACTGAACGCAACGCGCGCGGCCGATCGCATTCTTTCGGTGGCATCGCTGCTGTTCTACTCAGTCCCGACATTCTGGATCGGATTGATCTTCATCATCGTCTTCTCGGTGAAGCTCGGCTGGCTACCGGCTGGCGGCATGAAAACCATCGGCGCTTCCTCGGGGGGCTTTGGCTGGCTTATCGACCGCGTCTCTTATGCATTGCTCCCCGCGACGTCACTGGCGCTCTATTACATGGCGATCTACGCACGTCTCACCCGATCTTCTATCCTTGAGGTCATCGGGCAGGATCACGTCCGCACCGCAAAGGCGAAGGGTCTGGCGCCACGACAGGTTGTCCTTCGCCACGTGCTGCGCAACGCGCTCATCCCGATCACCACGGTGGCCGGTATCCACGTGGCCGGCATTCTTGGCGGCGCCATCGTCATCGAAACGGTCTTCAGTTGGCCAGGCATGGGTCGGCTTGCCTTTGATGCCGTCATGGCGCGTGAATATACGCTGTTGCTCGGCATCATGCTGGTCTCGTCAGTCCTGGTGATTTGCGTCAACGCTATCGTCGACATCATCCAGGCTGCCCTCGATCCCAGAATCGAGGTGCGCTGATGAGCGGCTTCGATATCGAATCCTCAACCGCACGCATGGCAGCCGGTGAAGCCCCCTGGAGCAACATCGGCAATCCTGTCATTGCGCGCTCGGTCCTGCGCGACTTTCTCTCGAACCCGGGCGCGACAGCCGGTCTCATGACACTCAGCATTATAATGCTCCTGGCGCTGTTGGCCCCGTGGCTGGCTCCGGGCGATCCGCAGTCGATTGTCGGCCCTGAGCGTCTTTGGCCCGGAGAAAATCCGGACTTTCTACTCGGCACGGATTCACTCGGTCGAAGCGTCTGGGCGGGACTGGTACATGGCGCCCGTGTCTCGCTGCTGGTGGGGATTTCCGCAACAATTCTCGGTCTGGTGTTCGGTGGACTTATTGGAGCCATCGCCGGCTATTGCGGCGGCTGGATCGACGATCTCATCGTCCGGTTCATCGAGATATTCCAGACCATTCCTAGCTTCGTCCTGCTGGTCGTTCTCGTCGCCTTCGCGACACCGACAATCGGTACGGTCATCGTCGGCATCGCACTTGTGTCCTGGGCGATGATCGCGCGTCTCACCCGCGCCGAGTTCCGCTCGATCCGGGAGAAGGATTTCGTCATGGCTGCCAGGGCGTCTGGCATTTCGGCGCCACGGATCATTCTGCAGGAAATCCTGCCCAACGCCCTGCCCTCGCTCATCGTGGTCTCATCGATCATGGTTGCCTCGGCGATCCTGATGGAATCTGCGCTGTCCTTCATGGGGCTTAGCGATCCGAATACCGTCACTTGGGGATCAATGATCGGCGCCAGCCGCGAGGTGATCCGCAGCCACTGGTACCTCACGCTCATGCCCGGTGGGTGCATCGTCCTCACCGTGCTGGCGCTCAACCTCATCGGGGATGGCCTCAACGACGCGCTCAACCCGCGGATCAGGCGCAAAGTCCGCTCGCGGAAAGCAGTGGAATGATGGCGATACCTTTGCTTGGTGTCCGCGACCTCTCAGTCCGATATCACAGCCGGAGCGGTGAAGCGGTTGCCGTCGAGAACCTTTCCTTCGACATCGCCGCCGGCGAGGCTGTCGCTCTGGTCGGCGAATCCGGTTGCGGGAAAAGCACGACTGCCCTTGCGCTGTCCAACCTCCTGCCGGACGAAGCGTCCAGCAGCGGCGAGGTGACCTTCGATGGCCTGGATCTCTTCCGCCTCCCACCCAAGGCATGGCGGCCCATTCTCGGACCCCGGATCGGCATGATCTTCCAGGAGCCGATGAGCGCTCTCAATCCGGTCTATACGGTCGGAGACCAGATCGCCGAGGTACTGCACGCCCATGAACGGCTGTCCCGGAAGGCTGCACGTTCGCGGGTTCTGGAATTACTCGATCTGGTGTCAATGCCGGAACCACACCGTCGTATCGCGTCCTATCCACACGAACTGTCCGGGGGCCAGAGACAGCGTGCCATGATCGCCCAGGCGATCGCGCTCACGCCGCTCCTGCTGATCGCAGACGAACCGACCACGGCTCTCGACTCGACGATCCAGAGCCAGATCCTCGAATTGATCGATCGTCTTCGGCGCGATCTGTCCATGGGCCTGCTTCTCATCTCCCACGATCTGACACTGGTGTCGCGCTGGACCGACCGCGTGGTCGTCATGCACAACGGCAAAAGGATGGAAGAGCTCAAGGCAGAGCATCTGTTTCAGGAAAGCCAGCATCCCTACACGAAAGGGCTGATCGGCGCATCGATCCGTCTCGGCGATGGACGCCACGCTTCATCGGAGCGGCTGAACGAGATCCGGACCCACAGGAACAGCAACGGCACAACCAGCTTCGAGATCCGTAGCCCGCCGGTTGCAGCGGAACCGCGCACCAATGCAACGGCAGATGCGCTTCTGGAAGTCGAGGATCTCACGGTTCGCTATGACCCCGCTAGCAAGACACCGCCTGCCGTCGATCGTGTGACCTTCGAACTCCTGCGCGGCGAAACGCTCGGGCTGGTCGGAGAATCCGGTAGCGGCAAGTCTTCGCTTTCAAAGGCGCTCAGCCGTCTGATACCCGTTGCCGGCGGACAGATCCTGTTCGAAGGTCAGGACATCACCCACGCAGGTGGAGCCGACCTGCGCGCCTTCCGCGGGCGCGTGCAGATGATCTTCCAGGATCCTTATTCTTCCCTAAACCCGCGCCGGACCGTTGGAGATATTCTCGATAGCGTGCTGCATGCACACAAGTATCGCAATTCCGCCGACAGGCAATCGCGCATAAGCGAAGCTCTCGACCAGGTCCGCCTGCCACGTTCGGCGGTGGAGCGCTTTCCCCATGAATTCTCCGGTGGGCAGCGTCAACGGATCGCGATTGCCAGAGCCCTGATCGTGCGGCCCTCGCTCGTCATCTGCGACGAACCGGTATCGGCACTCGACGTGTCCGTTCAGGCGCAAATTCTCAACTTGCTTGCCGATCTCAAGGAGGAAGCCGGTCTTTCCTATCTCTTCATCTCCCACGATCTGGCTGTCGTGAAATACATCTCGGACAGGATCATGGTCATGAAGGATGGACACATCATCGAGCGCGGCAACCACCAAAATTTATGGAGCAATCCCTCCCATGAATACACGAGGAAGCTGATCGCAGCAGCTTCGTAACGGCAACGGACTCCCTAAAACAACAGAACCCGAAACTTCACGAGCCAGGAGAATTTCATGATCAAACTGTCGCGCCGGACGTTCAACGCCGCCCTCGGAATCGGCGCATTGGGTACCGCCATACCCGGTATTTCGTTCGCTCAAACTACGCCGGTGCGTGGCGGTACCGCCCGCATCGTCGCCGCCAGCGAACCCGCCATGCTCATCGAATTGTTCCAGAACACCGGCAACGCCGGCGTCGGTTCCCGTGTCATCGAAGGGTTGTTGAAGGTCAGTTTCGACCGGACCTTCAAACCACATCTTGCGGAGAGCTGGGATATCAGCGCGGATGGAAAGACCTACACTTTCCACCTGCGCCCGGGCATCAAGTGGCATGACGGTCAACCGTTCACCTCCGCGGACGTTGCATTCTCGCTGCTGACGTTGAAGGAAACCCATCCGCGCCGGCGTGTGACGTTTGCATCGCTCGAAAAGATCGACACGCCCGATCCACTGACGGTCGTCGCCCAGTTCAAGACACCGGTTCCATTCCTGTTGCCGGCCCTTTCCGGCATCGCTTCGCCCATCATCCCGAAACACCTCTACGAAGAGACGGATATTCGGGCGAACCCCTATAACGCAAAACCGATAGGCACGGGCCCCTACGTGTTCAAGGAGTGGGAACGCGGCAGCCATATCCTGCTCGAACGCAATCCCGATTACTGGATCAAGGATCTGCCCCTGCTCGATGCTGTGGTGACACGGTTTATCGTTGATGTCAGCGCCCGCGGGGCGGCTTTCGAGGCGGGAGACGTCGATGTAGGCTATCACACACCCGTGCCGCTCGACGAGATCAAGCGCCTTGGCGACGATCCGCGCTTCGGCGTCGAGACTCGCGGTTACGAGCTTGAAGGCAGTCTGAACCAGTTGTTTTTCCGTCTGGATCATCCGATTCTCAGCGATCTGCGTGTTCGCCAGGCTTTCGCTCACGCCATCAATATCGACGACTACATCCGTCTCGTCTGGAAGGGATATGCTGTGCCGTCCCCGACCGCGATTGCACCGTCGATGGCAGAATATCACGATCCAAGTATCGGCTTCTATGCCTTCGACAAGGCCAAGGCGGAAGCGCTTCTTGATGAGGCCGGCCACAAGCGTGGTGGTGATGGGAAACGGTTCGCGCTGCGCCTTACCTACAATCCTGTCTACGGGCCAACCCGTGTCGGCGCAGAATTCCTCCGATCCGCCTTCGGCGACATCGGCGTCGACGTGGCGATCCAGAGCTACGACTACGCGACCTACATCAAGAGCGTCTATACCGACGCGGCCTTCGATATCGACCTCCAGCATCTTGCCAACGGTTATGATCCGACGGACGGCATCCAGCGCGGCTACTGGTCGAAGAACATCAAGAAGGGCGTGCCGTGGTCCAATCACTCCGGCTACAGCAATGCCGAGGTCGATGAAATCTTCGAGAAAGGATCGATCGAAATCGATCCGGCGAAGCGCAAAGAATACTTCGTCAGGTTCCAACACATCCTTCACCGCGATCTGCCGGCGGTAAACCTCGTTCAGTTCCAGAACCTGACGCTCTATCGCAAGACGCTGCACAACCACACCGAGGATTCGTCCGGGCATTCGGTCGACTTCGCCGCTGCGTGGCTGGGAAGCTGAGCTTTATCCGGCAGGCGGGCTCCACAGGCGCCGCCTGCCACGTAGCGCGACAACACCGTCATTATTTCCAAATTGTAAGTGAACGCCCTTGACCCATCATCCTCATACCTGGCCGACAATCGACACACCCGCATTCCGCACACTCGTGGCAATTTTCCGGCCGGTGTTCGCCGAAATCGCCGAAGGCTCGCGCCAAAGAGATGCGACACGCACACTCCCGCGCGATGAAGTCGCAAGGCTGAAAGCGCTCAAATTCGGTGCGCTGCTTCTCCCCAAAGATAAAGGCGGTTTGGGAGCGACACCGCTGGAACTCCTTGCATTGCTCGTCGAGCTTGCAGAGGCAGACTCGAATGTCGCGCAGATCTTCCGCGCCCATTTCGGATTGCTCGGACAGCTTCTCGACGAACCATCCAACGCCTGGACGAGGCGTTGCATCGACATCATCGGATCCGGGGAGATCATCTCCGCTGCAGCGACGGAGGTTGGAAATGCCACGCTTGGCAAATTTTCGACTTCCATCATAAAAACCAATGAGGGCCATCGTCTCAACGGCCAGAAATTCTATACGACCGGCGCTCTGTTCTCGGAATGGATGACTGTCAGCGGCTTGAACAATGCTGACGAGCTGATCATAGCGCTTATAAAAACGACGGCGCCAGGAACGTCCATTGTCGATGACTGGAACGGTTTCGGACAGAGACTGACCGCCAGTGGGACCGCCGTATTCGATCAGGTCCTTCTGCACGATGACGATATTGCGCCATCGGCATCGCGGTGGCCGTTCCTGACGGCCTTCGCTCAATTGGCCCATCTGGCAACGCTTGTCGGAATCGGGCGGGGGGCGTCCACTGCCGTTGCGGACTATGTGCGGTCACGCAAACGGACATATTCCCACGCGGCTGCCAGCACCGCGAGCGACGATCCGCAGGTGCTCCAGCTCGTCGGTAAGGTGTTTGCCAATGCGCACGGGGCAAACTCGATCGTACTTTCAGCCGCCGACGCCTATCACCGCGCTGTTGCTAAAGGCTGCAGGGAAAGAACGGAGATCGGCAAACTCGAGGTGCAGATTTACCAGGCACAGGTCGTCGTCCACCAACTCATCCTAGATGCGACGACCGTCCTCTTCGACGGACTGGGAGCGTCTGCGCTCAGCAACGAGTTGGGGCTGGATCGCTATTGGCGAAACGCCCGCGCCATCTCCTCCCACAATCCGGTCATCTACAAGGAGCGTCAGATCGGTGATTTCGCGGTTAACCGCAGCCTGCCGCCGGATCTTTGGACCACCGGCATTGGAAAGGCCTAGCGGATGTTTCGCGTCGAGGCTGGTCAACCTCACCTCAGCCGGCGCTGAACCAGATCGCGTGACTTAATTAGGAGATCTTATGGGAAATAAGCTGTTCGTTCTCGACCTGGGTGAAATTCGTGTCGACGAAAACTTCATCATCGCCAACTCCACTTTTGTTACGCCGCAGAAGCCGACGGTGAGTAGTCGTCTGATCGACATTCCGGTCTCCGCCTACCTCATCCAATGCACCGATGCCACGGTCCTCTACGACACAGGATGTCACCCGGAATGCATGGGAACGAATGGCCGATGGCCCGCGCAATCGCAACTGAACGCGCCCTATATCGGGGCGTCGGAATGCAATCTGCCGGAACGGCTGAGGCAGCTCGGCCTTTCACCGGACGATATTTCGACGGTGGTCCTGTCGCATCTTCACAATGATCACGCCGGTTGCGTCGAGTATTTCGGAAAGTCGAGGCTGATTGCACATGAAGATGAATTCGCAACCGCAGTCCGGTATTTCGCGACAGGCGATCATTCGTCGCCTTACATCGTCAAGGACATCGAGGCATGGCTTGCGACCCCGCGAAACTGGGATCTCGTCGGTCGCGATGAGAGGGAAAGAGAACTCGCGCCCGGAGTGAACCTGCTCAACTTCGGAACCGGCCATGCTTCAGGAATGCTGGGCCTGGCTGTCAGGCTTGAGAAGCAGCCCGGGTTTCTGCTCGTTTCAGACGCTTGTTACACCGCCACGAACTATGGTCCCCCTGCCCGCCGAGCAGGCGTTCTCCACGACACGATCGGTTACGATCGGACGGTCAGCCATATCAGGCAATACGCCGAATCCCGTTCTCTCACAGTCCTCTTCGGTCACGACCGGGAGCAGTTTGCCAGCCTGATCAAATCCACGGACGGATTCTATGAATAAGGAGCTCGCCAGGACTTGAACTGGCGGCGCGCCGCGGCCGTGAAAACGCCAAGGCAACTACCCCAGTAGAACTGCCCAATTGCCTCTACCTCAAACCGCATAAGCCAATACACCCTATGAAAGGATCCTTCAAATGACTTCATCTAAAGTAACTTCTTCACCCTTATCAAGCTCGCTTTCTCGCCGCCGTCTGCTCCAGGCAGGGGCGGGTCTTGCCGTGGCGGGAAGTGGATTTCTGCCCAGCTGGGAAGCACGCGCTCAGAGTTTTAAATCCGCTCCGCTGCATCAGCTTTTGCTGCTGAGCAATGAATGGAACACCATCATCAACGATGCGGCAAAGCGGGCCGCAGCTGTTCTCGGCCTTCCCTATAGTTCGGCGACGTTCAACCTCAACGATGGCACGGCCGTTACGCAGGCGCAGTCCGCCGCTGCGGCAGGTGCAAAACTCTTCCTCATCGTCAGCGCCGACGGGAGCAGTCTGAAGCGGATTGCCCGGACAGCGCAAGAAGGCGGCGGCTATGTGGTCAATGTCGGCAACAACATTCCCTGGACATCTCCGATTGACGCCGGAACCGGCTTTGCGCAGGCAATCGTTGCGCGTGAGGACGGAAATCGCGGCGGTAATATGTATGAAGCCGTCAAATACACCATTGGCCTGGCGGTGAAGAAGTTCGGGCCGGACGCCAAATTCCTGCATATCACCGGTTCGAAGGGTTCATCCTACGACAATCTGCGCACGGCGGCCGTGAAGCGTGCGCTTGCCGAATTTCCCGGTGTAACGATCGCCGGAAGTCTGCCAGGCAATTGGAGCGCCGAGGAAGGGCAGAAAGCGACCGAGGACCTCATCGCCCGCCACGGCGTGCCCAACGGCATTATCGCCCAGAATGATGGATCGCTGACCGGGGTTCTGGCAGCGCTGCGCGGTCTCAAGATCGAGGCCGGTGAGGAAGTGCTCACGGTTGGAGCGGATGGCGCAACCGATATCTTCAGGGCAATCAAGGCCGGAAAAGTCGCGGCCACCGCGTTCCAGTCTCCGGCCTATTACGGTGTCCAGGCTGTCGCCCGGCTCTTCGATGCTCTGAACGGCTATGAGGCGTCCGCCCCGGAAAGGTTCGTGGGGTTCAATGGGCTTCTCGTCACCAAAGACAATGTTGATGGTGTTCTGGCGCGCTACGTGGACAATCCGAACCTGCCCTTCGATCCGAAGCTGCTGTCGCATGTCATCAGCGGCGACAAATGGGACCCTCAGGCGCCGCTCGCCCCGATCAGGTACGACGACTACTTCACTGCCACCGGCATCGAGAAGCCTGCAGATTACCGACCTCAGGCAGACTATGCCAAGTCTATCGAAACGGGCGAGTTCGACGCTGTCACGAAGCGCTACGAGAGCGCCTACAAACTCAAGCTGGACGACTTCAGCTTCAAGGGCATCAAGGCCTGAGAATGTCCATTCTGAGCGTCGAGAGCCTCACCCATTCCTTTGGTCCTTCGCCCGCCCTTCGCGATATAAACCTCGCGATCCGGTCGGGAGAGGTTGTCGGTATCGTTGGGGAAAATGGAGCTGGCAAGTCGACGCTTCTTAACGTGCTTTCCGGCACATTGAAACCATCCAGAGGAACCGTAGCGATCGGCGGCACGCCGGTCGCCCTGGAAAATTATTACGAGGCCAATCAGCGCGGGATCTGGCGGATCTTTCAGGATCCCGCGCTGATCGGGGCCCTGCCTGTCTATGAGAGCCTTTTCCTCGGCCATGAAAAGCGTTTCACGCGCTTTGGGGTGCTGAATAAGGCGAAGATGATTGATATTGCCCGCGACCTCGTGCGTTCCATGGGTATCGCGGTCGACGTCAAGCACCTGATGCTGAACTACGACTTCGCCACCCGGCAATCGCTGGAGGTCTGTCGGGCAATTCTGTTACCGAAAGTGCTGGGGTTGCCCTCCGGTTTCGTACTCTTCGACGAGCCGACAACCGGGCTTAGCCGTGCCGAGGTGGTCCGGCTTCTGGAAAGCATGGGCAGGCTTCGCAGGCAAGGCGCGGGCGTGGCCTTCGTTTCGCATCGCCTGCAGGAAGTTTTCGACGTCTGCGATCGGCTGATCGTCCTGAAGGATGGTGCGATCGTCGGAGAAGGGCCGATTTCTCAGTTCGATGAGGCCGGATTGCACCGGTTGATGGTCGGCCGGGCTTTCGAAAGCACGACGCCGGGCAAGAGGTCGACGCTCAATGAAGAGCCCTTTCTTGTCGTCAAGGGGCTTTCACGTTCCAGCCGACCGTCGGCAGGGCAACGCTTAACGCACCTCACCGACATTTCCTTCAACGTCGGAAAGGGCGAGATCGTCGGTATCGGCGGTCTTCTGGGATCGGGCAAGGGGCAACTTCTGCGCGTTCTGGCGGGCGTAACCTCCCATCGGGACGGCACGGTCGAGCTTGGGGGCATGCCGCTTGCAGGATCTATCGCCCAGCGGAAACAAAAGGGCATCGCATTCATTCCCGGTGATCGGTCGAACGAAGCGGTAGTCGTGACCGCGGATGTCGCATCGAACATTTCTCTGCCGAGCGGTCATGCCGGCGCTCGCGGTTTTTCCAACGCATTCGGCATCTGGCGTTCTGCTCGTGAGCAAAATGTCGCCAGACAGATGATCGTGTCCCTGCGGATCAAGGCCGTTTCAGGTCAACCCCTGCGTACACTGAGCGGTGGCAATCAGCAGAAGGTATCATTGGCGCGCTGGATCCATCGCGAGCCGGTGCTGCTTCTGATAGAGAATCCAACCGCTGGCGTGGATGTGGGAGCCAAGCGTGAAATCTACGCGCTTTTGCGAGATCTTACCGCTCATGGCACCTCGATCCTTTACGTTACAGATGATCTCCCGGAGCTGATCTCGCTCAGCGACCGGATACTGATCATGCGAGATGGTCGGATCGTCAGCGATATCGACAACCGCCAAACGCTCACGACCGAGCACGCCCTTGTCGCCGATATGATTGGTCCCGCCTCGAACGAGAAGACGCCGATTGTTGCGCCTTGAAGAGATTCCTATGATCCCGAAGCAGATTAGTGAAATTGAAGTTCCGCAGGCAACGGGCAAAATAGAAACCTGGAAGGCGCGTGTTGCAACGGCCATCGTTTCGCGCGAACACCGGGCGACCTGGCTGCCAGCATCGGCGCTTCTCATTCTTATTGGCTACTTCGCTTTCCAGCAGCCCGCATTCTTGTCGCCGCTCAACCTGACGGTCATGGGAGCCCAGGCCGGGCCACTGCTCTTGATCTCGCTCGGCGCGACCTTCATCGTGCTAATGGGCAGCATCGACCTCTCCGTTGCTGCTGTCGCAGCGCTCGCCTCCGCGATCAGCGCCGTTCTCCTGCAGAAATTTGGCACGGGTTACACAACGGCCCTCCTCGCCGTGCTCGGTTTCGGCATCGCTGCCGGCCTGCTCAATTCCGTTCTTTCGACAGTCCTGCGGCTGCCGTCGTTCATTGCAACTCTTGCGTCCAGTTCCATCTTTACGGGCATCATGCTGCACGTGCTTGATGGCACTGCCCTGTTCGTCAACGACGACGACTTTTCGATGCTCGCCAACGGGCAGATAATCCCGCGGGTGCCCAACGTCCTTCTCCTTTCGCTGCTGCTTTGGCTCGTGCTGAGCCTGACAACGTCCCATACCCGGTTCGGCCGGTACATCGTCGCGATAGGGGCTGGCGAGCGTGTCGCGAAACTGAGCGGCATCGCTATCAACCGCTACAAGACCTATGCGTTTGTGCTTTCAAGCACACTCGCTGCGATCGGTGGGTTCTTTCTGTTGTCGCGTTTGGGTTCCGCTACCCCCTCAATCGGGGACGGGTATCTTCTCGACACAGTCGCTGCAATCGTCGTTGGCGGCACGGCACTTACAGGCGGGGTCGGCGGCGCACAGCGCACCCTGCTCGGGGTCGCGCTTATCACTATCCTGAGCAACGGCCTGAACGTTTCTGGCGTCAGCACGTTCACCCAGGAAATCGTCAAGGGCGTTGTTATTGTGATTGCCGTGCTCACGACGATCGACCGCGTCAGCCTTCAAGACATCGTGAAATGACGACACAGTGCCCCAAGCAACGGCGATGAGAAAGTTTTTCTCCCCACGCGTGCGAAATTAGATTCGTCTAGTTCGTCTATATTTTAATAGACAATATTAATAGAGAACTGACTTCCGTTTATTCAGTCGCCCCCTCAATATCGACGGAGAATGGCATGACAACGATCGACGGGCTGGCTCGGAGCCAGCGGATTTCCCGTTTGCGCATTCCGGACGAATCCGAACTGCCTGAAGATATTCAGGCTTTAGTTGATCGTCACCACCATGAGAACTGGGTTCGGGCGCTTTCGCTCAATCCTGACACAGCTCGCCGCTTCACCGGTCATTTCGAGCATCTGTTCGCGGCGACGGGCAGGCGGTTGCCGCTACAGGATCGCGAGTTAATCGCCGTGGTTGTCTCAGCGACGAACGGATGTGGCGTTTGCGAGATTCATCACACGCGCGCCTTTGGCGACCTGCTCAATGATCCGGGTTTTGCTCGTCGGGTCGCGCTCGACTACCACCTCGCCGACTTGTCAAAGCGACAGCGGGCTTTAGCTGATTTGGCGGTCAAGGTGACTCTAAGCCCCAAAACTATCTCGCAAGCCGACTTCGAGAAGCTCAGGGATCTTGAGCTTTCCGATGAAGAATTATTGGAGGCTGTTGAAACAGCTTCCTGGTTCAATCACACCAACAGGGTCACTATATCTTTGGGGATCCTTCCGGATGATAAATTCTTCTCATAATAACCGATTTTCCAATAGTCCGTTTAAGACTTAAGGAGGACTAAAGGATCAGTATGGGCACTTATTCCCTTGATACAAAATTGGAGGCAGGCCAACATCTCCTTGATGAAGTCTTGCTTCACACTTTTCAAAGTCGCGCTGCGGATTATGACCGGGAAAACCGCTTCTTTTTTGAGGATCTCGCCGATCTCAAAGCAGTCGGGTACCTACAGGCAGCACTGCCGGTGGAATTCGGGGGCCGGGGGCTGACCCTGTCACAGGTACTGGCCGAACAGGCGCGGCTTTCTTATCATGCACCCGCCACGGCACTGGCAATCAACATGCACCTCTATTGGATCGGTACTGCTGCTTATCTCTGGCGCCGTGGCGATCACTCAACCGACTGGATCCTCGAAGAGGCGGCAGCGGGTCGGATCTTTGCAGCCGGCCATGGCGAGCCAGGCAACGATCTTGGCCTCGCAGGCTCCAACGTGGTGGCCGAACCACTCGCCGACGGTGGCTACCGCTTTCACGGACGGAAGATTTTTACCTCTCTTTCACCCGTCTGGGACTGGCTCGGAATCCATGCACTCGATGCAAGCGATCCAGCCACACCAAAAATTGTCCATGCTTTTATTCGCCGGCAGGATCCCGGGCACCACACACGAGAAACCTGGGATTCGCATGGCGTGCGCGCGACGCGGAGTGATGATACAATCCTGGAGGGAGTGATCGCGGCAAAACCTTATGTAACGCGCGTGCTTCCAGCCGGCCCGCCGAACGATCCTTTTGTTGACGGCATCATTGCTTCGGCTGTTCTTCCGATCGGTGCTGTGTACTACGGCATTGCCAATCGCGCGTTCGACATCGCGGTGGAAACGGCTAAATCCCGCGTTTCTCCGGCACTCTCCGGTCGGACCTATGCCCATCATCCGCAAACACAGGTCGAAATCGCCAAGGCTTCTATAGAACTCGATAGTATTTGGGCTTTTCTCAGCCGCGTAGCGGCGGAATGGACCGAGGGCGTGGATCACGGGCTACTCTGGCCAACCAAATTGCTTGGCGCCAAACAGCACGCTGTCGATGGGGCACTCCGGATCGTTGATCGCGCCAGCAAGGTTGCCGGCGCTAGCTCGTTGCTCCGTCGAAACGAACTGGAGCGGCTGACGCGCGACGTCCGTTCCGGCCCCTTCCATCCGCCGAACAGCGACGCGACCCACGACCTCATTGGCCAGATCCATCTCGGCGTCTTTCCTCCGGCAGCGCAAGCCGCCGAATGACATGGCGATCTTTGCAAGATTCGTTGGCGTGGCGGACTCATTGCTACTCGACGCATCGTGGCGATCGGGGACGTAGTCGCCGCAAAGGGATTTTAACAGCGATCTCGACTTCAACCCCACAATCGGGAGACTTTCCATTATGAGCCAGGCAACAGCGCCCCATTCCGTCACTTCATCTCCCGTATCGACCGGGCAGTTGGAAGAGCCCGTTTCGCGTCTTCGCGTTCCGACAGAGGACGAACTGCCCCAGAAATTGCGCGACATCCATATGAGGATTCGAAAGAAGTTCGGTTTTGTCCCGAATTTCCTGACGGCGCTGTCTGCCAATCCGGGTACCGCTCTGCGTATTATGGCCTTCTATGAGCACCTGTTCGACCAGAGCAACAGCCATCTCAGCGCATCCGAGCGTGAGTTGATCGCAGTCGTGACGTCTGTAGCGACAGGCTGCAGCTATTGCGTGTTCAACCACCGCCCGGCGTTGGCAGCCGCCCTTGGAGATCGTGTGTTGGCGGACCGGATTGCTCGAAACCATAATGATGTGACGTTGGCACCACGCGAGCGAGCGCTGGCCGATTTGGCGCAGAAGCTGGCCGCTACGCCCCATAGTGTGGGCAGTGACGACTTCGCCCGGCTCCGAGCGATTGGCTTCAGCGAACCCGCGATTCTGGAGGTGCTGGAAGTCTCTGCTTTCTTCTCCTACGGCAATCGTTTGACCATAGCATTGAACGTGCTTCCCGACCCTCAGTTCTTCGTTTCGGCTTGAAGGAACACCGTCACATGACTGAGAAATCACCACATTCCGCCTTTGGTGACGGCGCGAAAGCGTATGATGTGCCGGCATTCGGCCTGCAAATCCACACGGTTGAACATGGTTCAGGTGCGCCAATCGTCTTTCTCCACGGCAATCCCACGAGTTCCTATCTGTGGCGCCACATATTCCGCCGTCTCCATGGACACGGTCGGCTATTGGCCGTCGATCTGATCGGGTACGGCCAATCTAGCAAGCCTGATATCGAATACACATTGGAGAATCAGCAGCGTTACGTTGACGCTTGGTTCGACGCCCTCGACCTAAGGAATGTGACGCTGGTTCTGCAGGATTATGGCGCAGCGTTTGGACTAAACTGGGCCAGCCGGAATCCAGACCGCGTCCGAGCCGTGGCCTTTTTCGAGCCAGTGTTACGGAACATTGATTCGGTGGATCTGTCACCGGAATTCGTCACCCGCCGGGCGAAGCTGCGCCAACCGGGCGAAGGTGAAATCTTCGTTCAGCAGGAAAACCGCTTCCTGACTGAGCTTTTCCCCTGGTTTTTCCTTACCCCTTTGGCGCCGGAGGACCTAAGGCAATACCAAACGCCGTTTCCGACGCCGCACTCGCGCAAGGCGATACTCGCAGGACCACGCAATCTTCCTGTGGATGGCGAGCCAGCAAGCACTGTGGCATTCCTGGAACAGGCGGTAAACTGGCTCAATACGAGCGATACTCCCAAGCTACTGCTGACATTCAAACCTGGTTTTCTACTCACCGATGCCATATTGAAGTGGAGTCAGGTTACCATCCGTAATTTGGAAATAGAAGCAGCAGGCGCTGGGATCCATTTCGTACAAGAAGAGCAACCCGAGACGATCGCACGCCTCCTGGATGCATGGCTAACACGCATTGCAGGAAATTAGGCAGAACGTTACCAATCATCCCTAATCAAACAGAAAAGTCATTGCGAACCAGGTCCAGGTCTCGGATCAAAATATTCTCCTTCTGAATTTGGGCGGCACCCACAGACGCTGAACCTGTCAATGTCGAACGACTATCACGACAAACTATCCTCCAGGATCATTGCCGCCCCCTTCTCCCCAATCATGACGGTGGGTCCGTGCGTGTTGGAGGATGGCATTGTCGGCATGACGGACGCATCAACGACTCTCAGTCCGTCAACACCGATCACTCTCAGTCTCGGATCGACGACGCTTGCGGAATCCGTACCCATCTTGCACGTTCCGATGGGATGGTAGGACGTCAGACCGGTTGTTTTTGCCCATTCCAGGATGTCCTGATCGCTCTGCAGACCCGCGAGGTCGTTGTCCCGTGAGACCATAAGATCATCAAAGACCGAATCCGAGGCAATTCTGTTGATGAATCGAAAGGCACCGAGCATCGAGCGGAGATCCTCCTCGTGTGAAAGGTAGTTCGCAACGATCGCCGGCGGCTCCGCGGCGGCGCCCGACCGGATGTGGCTGGAACCCGTCGAATTCGGCCTCAGGACGAACGTCGAGATGCTGAAGCCGGGAAACTCATCCAGACGTCCGCTGATATTTCCGGTATTGTGGGGTGCACTGAAATGCAGCATCTGGATTTTCACGTCCGCCCGTTCGAGGTCCGACCGGGTTCTCACAAATGCATGGGCTGTCGCCCCTATGGTAGATAGGGGACCGCCGCCTCGCGCAAGCCAGCAAAGCATGGCGCGTACCTTCCAGACGTAGCTGTGTTGGACATCATTCAGGGTGCCGCGGAAACGGGTACGAAATCCGACGCGCACATTAAGGTGATCGCGCAGATTTTCTCCGACGCCCGGGAGGTGCACCAGTGGCACGATACCTGCCCGGCCAAGCACCTCACCGTCCCCTATACCCGAAAGCTCAAGCAGCTTCGGGGATTGGACGGTGCCGCAGGATAGAACGACCTCCCGCCGTGCGATGGCACATCTCAGGCCATCAGCCGCGCGATACTCCACCCCGATCGCTCTCTTCCCTTCGAAGAGGATGCGGTTTGCAACAGCGCCTTCGCGAATGGTCAGGTTAGCACACCTGCTGGCGGGCGAGAGATAGGCACGGTCTGTGCCATGACGCAATCCCCGGCGCTGGTTGAACTGGAGATAGCCTGCGCCTTCCGAAATACCCGCATTGTAATCATCCTGCTGTGATACCTGCATGTTACCGCAAGCCTTCAGGAAGGCATCAGAGAGAGGATCTGCTGGACGGTGCCTGGTAACCGTCACAGCCCCGCGCTGCCCTCTGCTCGCCGGATCACCGGGAATGTATGTTTCGCTGCGCTTGAAGAAATCCAGCAGATCGCCATAAGACCAGCCGGTACAGCCTGAGGCAGCCCAGAGGTCATACTCCACCGGGTCTCCCCGTACCCAGAGCATGCCATTGATGAGAGAGGAACCCCCAAGTCCCCTGCCGCGCGGCCAGACAAGTTCCCTGCCATTGAGGCCGGGTTCAGGCAATGTCGTGAAGTTCCAGACTGCATCCTCTTTCGCAAGCGCGAACGGAGTCAATATCGGCAGCCGGAACCGGATGCCGGACTGCTGTCGACCAGCTTCCAGGAGCAGAACCCGCAAGTCCGCACGCTCAGCCAATCTTGCAGCGACGGCAGCGCCAGCGGATCCTCCTCCGACGACGATGAAATCGAATTCATCAGCTTCTACTTGCTTCAAGATTTTCTTCCCACGTGTTGAGAATGAAACTTTACCGGCGTTCCTGTTGAACCGTTTCGCCTCGAACGAGCCAGCGCTGCGTGGATTGAGACCACTTCATCAGTTCCTGTTTTCCTTTGGTCCGGTCTCTGCTTTTCCAGAAAAACGTGTTTCGCTCGATTAACCGGCAAGGAACCCCCCGTCGCAGGGGATGATTGCACCAGTGACATAATCGGAGGCGTCGCTGGCCAGGAAGATCGCCAGGCCCGCCACATCGGCGGGCGATCCCCATCTTCTGGCAGGGATGCGCTCGATGAAGCGGGTGACCACTTCAGGATCGTGGCGCAGCTTTTCAGTCAGGACGGTGACCATAGCGCCGGGCGCTATGGCATTGACCCTTAGTCCTGAAGGTGCCCATTCATTCGACAAGGTCTGAGTGAGCAAGGCGATCCCTCCCTTGCTGGCTGCATAGGCAGCCGCATTGTGGCCTCCCCTCAGACTGCGGATGGAGCCAATGTTTATTATTCGTCCGCGGCCTCGGGGAAGCATCAGCCTGGCTGCATGCCTGCTCAGCGCGAAGGCCGCAGTCAGATTGACCTCGATGATCCTGTCCCACATCTCAAGCTCCATATGGAGCGACGGCGTGTCGTCCCAGATGCCTGCGTTGTTGACAAGGACATCGATCTGGCCCCCCAGTCGCTCCACAGCTTCATCGAATCCGCGCTTCAGGTCGCTGCGGTCGCTAAGATCGGCCGTGACAATCTGCCGGTTATCGGCCGGGAGGTCAGAGCTTTCCCATCCACGGTCGATGCAGACGACATCAGCTCCCACTTCTAAGAAGCCGTCAGCGATAGCGCGCCCGATCCCCCGAGCGCCGCCCGTGATGACGGCCCTCCGACCGGAAAGGTCAAACAGCTTCGAGATGTTGGGGATTTGCGAAGGATATGTCATGACAGGCCCACCATCATGGGATGCGAACGCGGGCCCTGCACGCCGCTTGCAAGTCCGTAATCGACGGACAGGTCTTTAAAGACGTGCGTATCCCGAACATGCTCGGAATTGCGACAGCTATCTTGCCGCCGCTGTCCGGTGGAACCCTGTTCGATATTCATGTCTGGAATGCCCATGACGGCGCGGACGGGCTGATGGGCAGCCCAAGGTTCTCGCGAAGCGTATGTCCACGATAATCGCGATCCACGAGGCCTCGACGACGCAGGATCGGGATGACCTCGTCCACAAACAACTCGAATTCCGCAGGCAATTCATGGGGCATCACCATAAATCCGTCCGTCGCCCCTCCCAGAAACCAGGTTTCTGCCGCATCAGCGATTTGTTCCGGCGTGCCGATAACAAGATGATGGCCGCGGCTTCCGGCCAAGGCGCTGGCCAGTTGCCGGATGGTTAGTGGCGATGTGCTGTCAACCAGGGATGAAATGACCGAAAAGCGGCTCTTGATGCCCTCATACAGATCGATGTTCCCGAGTGTCCGCGGCAGGGGCTCGTCGAAATCGAACGCGGTCAGTTCGATACCGAAACTCTGTAGCCAGCTATGAGAGGCGTGTGGCAGGATCAGGTCGTCAAGCGCCTTCTTCTTGCTGCGGGCCTCTGCCTCGGTGGAGCCGATGACAAAGCTGAGGCCCAGGATAAGACGCACATCATCGGGGTTTCGGCCATGCGTCACGGCGCGGCGCCTAAGGTCATTTCTGAAGTCCCTGCCAGCTTCGAAATTCCATTGGGCGCTAAACACCAGTTCGGCGAAACGGGCCGCGAAATCTCGCCCCGTGGCGGAAGACCCGGCCTGCACCAGAACCGGGCGGCCCTGGACCGGACGGGCAATCGGTGCAACATCGTCGGGGACCGGTGCGCCGTCCCAGTATGCGAGCACCTGTTCTGTGTTGCGCGCGCCCAATTCATAGCGCTCGGCATGGGGGATCGGCTTATCGAGGCCGTAGTTGGCACCGGCCGCTGGCTCGCCCGAGGTCACGATGTTCCAGGCAGCGCGGCCTCCCGTGGCATGGTCGAAGGTCGAAAAGACCCGGGCGATCTCAACCGGATCGGAGAAGATCGCCGAGCCCGTGGCGATGAAACCGAGATTCTCGGTTGCTTGAGCGACCGCAGACAAGAGCGTGACGGGCTCGACTTCCCAACGCGGGCTGTACATGACCGCAGGATTGAAGATGAAAAAGTCGGCCATGAACACGGCGTCGAATCGTCCACGTTCGGCAGTCCGGGCGAGTTGCTGGAAGTAATCGAGACTGTGAATCCGCTCGGGCTGTGCGCGTTCCGTCCGCCAGGCTGCCTCGTGGTGGCCGCACAGCAGGGGATTGACCAGAAGAGCGAGAGGACGGCTGGTCATGCGGAAACTCCATTTCTTCTAAGGGCAAACAGGCTTTCCGGACGAGATAACCCAAGCGTGTCACGCAAATTGCTTCCGCGCGGCTTTGACCATAACCCAATATCTCTCGCTGCCCGCGCGACGGCATCGATCCGTGGCGCTACACGGACAGTTGCTCCATCAACGTCCCCATCGTTGAGCAGTGCATGCATCGACGCGAGATCGTTAGTGTCTGCAACGATACTTAGAAGGGTGGTATTTCCCTCGGCACGAGGTGCGAGGGGCTTGTTCGTGCTCTGACCGGGGACCGGAACGATTTCAATGATGTCCGCCGTGGGCCATGCGCCTTCGGCAAGATCGGCAGCGAGGACCTCTCGAACCAGGACCGGTCGACCTTGAGGGGCGCGTGGTATATCGAGCGGGCCAGCTACCCTATAATATTCCCCGATGTGATCGAGCCGATGAACCTTGCTGATGTCGACATAAATTCCACTCTCCTTGTCGTAAAGGGCGGCATCGTCATCCCAGCTGTCCAGGAGGTGGCTGACGGCATGCACGAACTCCGCGATCCGGGCTTCTTCAGGCTCATCGGCAGTCGAATATGGCTTCCAGCCTGCCCGTCCACTCGAGAGGTGATCAAGAGACGCCAGACGGCGTGCAAAATCATAAGGCAGAGCCGTATCGACGTTCACCGCCGCAACCAGCCCGATCTGCTCGGTCCTGGCCGCCAGCGCGGCCAGGATTGTTGTTGGATCCAGGATGGTTTCCCTGCCCCCGATAGTCAGTGTCGTGAATCCCGCCTTCTCAGCCGTTCGGGCGACCGTAACAAGATCTGCCGTAGTGATTGGGTCTGATATCATCAGCCCAAGCCCGAATACTTGGCGAACGCCCATCAACATACCCTTCTCATTTTGTTGAACGCGTGTTCGTGTTGCTGAGCCAGACCCAAGTTGCGTGAACGTGCGTTTTTGGTCGAAAAATCAAGATCGAAATAGTTCCGGGTCTGATCCTCCGGATGCCGCCAAAGCCTCGGAGCGAGGTCTCGGGCATCCTCTGCCTCGCGTTAGAAATTGAAAAAGGCCTGATCCGCGAAGCTGGAGACTTCGAACGTTTGCCTGATGAAGTGGTTGTCCAGGAGGAACTTCACGGAATCCGCCAGCTCTGCCTGGTCCGCCTCGGTTACGGTCGGTTTCCACTCGAAACGGGAGAAGGCGAGCTCAGTCTGCTTTGGCGTCAGGCCTACTACCGGCGCGAGGACCTGGGCTGAACCGGCCGGATCAGAGCGCAATGCCTCGGCCCCGCGCTTTACCGCCTGCAAATAGGCCTTCAGCACATCCGGATGCTTGGCGGCGAAGCTGCCTAAGGCGACTATCGGGTTGAGGTTACTCTTCAGGCCGGCGCCGTCTCGCAGGGTACGCGAGACACCCTCGCTGTCCAATTTGGTAAGTAGCGGTTCCCACACCAGGACGGCATCGACGTCGCCCTTGGTGAGGGCAATGCCCATGTCCTGCAGGCCAAGATTGAGAAACTCAACGTCGGAAATCTTCAGGCCGGCCTCGGCCAGCACCAGTACCAGCAGCTCATGTACATTGCCGCCGCGCAGGGTAGCGACCTTCTTGCCCTTCAAGTCCTTCACTGTCTTCACCGAACTGTCCTTGAGCACTATCAGCGCCTCAGCCTTGGCCCCCTTGCAGGCGAGGCCCACAAAGCGAGTATCGATGCCATTGGCGAAGGCGATGAGGGAGGGCGTGTCGCCCAGCGCGGCAATGTCGAGAGCGCCCGAGGCGAAGGCCTCGTTCACCGGCGGACCGCCCGCGAACTGGTGCCACTTTATCTCCACGTCCTTCAAGCCGGCCTTGGTAAACTCCTCATCTACCCAACCTTTTTGTTTGGCCAGGAGGATGGCGGAATAAGGCACGAACGGCATGAATCCAATGTTTACGGTCTCCGCTGCAGCGGAACCGGCCCAGAGAAGTGCGGCGGCGACCAAGGCAGTGGCAGTTTTGGCAATGTTTTTTTTTAGCATCTTGGACGACTTTCTTTCAAAATGAGCTAATTGCGGTGGTGGAAAAACTGGGCATGCAACTCATGGCGCAGACGGGCGAAGGCGGGATCGCCGCGGTCGCGCGGATGGGGCAGCTCCACGGTAAACCGCGCCCGTACACGGCCGGGACGATCAGAGAACACCACGATCTCGTCTGCGAGATAGATGGCCTCCTCGATGTCATGAGTGATGAGCACGGTGGTCAGATTGTCAGTATGGCGGATGCGCAGCACCTCGTCCTGCATCTGGAGGCGGGTCAGCGCATCGAGCGCACCGAAGGGCTCGTCCAGCAGCAGTAACTCCGGCTGGTGCGCAAGCGCGCGCGCGATGGCGACGCGCTGCGCCATACCACCGGACAGTTGGTGCGGATAGGACCGCCCAAATCCTTCAAGGCCCACCAGCTTCAACTTCTCAGTCACGACTCGCCGCTGCTCCGCCTTGGGCAAACGGTGGAGACTGAAGGCGATGTTAGCCTCCACCGTCATCCAGGGAACGAGGCGGTGGTCCTGGAACACGATGCCTCGGTCAAGGCCCGGTCCCTTCAGCGGCCGACCGCCCAGCAGCACCGTCCCGCCGAACTGTGGTTCCAAGCCAGCGACGATGCGCAACAGGGTACTCTTGCCGCAGCCGCTTGCACCGATGATGCAGGTGACGCTGCCGTCCCGTACAACGAGATCCACATGGTCCAGAGCACGCACTTCCGACCCGTCAGGCCGACTGAAGCTTTTGGAGACGCCCTGGACCAGCAGCGTATGATCGGTAGCGGCGGGGGGTGTTGCAGGGAATGCGGCAGCGGTCATATCACCCCTCATAACCCGCTAAAGCCGGCGCGCCAGCGCACCAGACGTCGCTCAGCGAAGCGTAAGGCATCGTCGGTCAGCTTGCCAAGGACGCCGAGGGTAATCATTCCCGCAAGCACAACGCTGGCATTCGACATTACGCGGCCGTCCATGATGAGGAATCCGATGCCACTCGAAGCTGCGATCAGCTCGGCTGCCACAACACACATCCAAGACATGGTGAT
Organism: Agrobacterium burrii; assembly: GCF_017313405.1. Lineage (NCBI taxonomy): Bacteria > Pseudomonadati > Pseudomonadota > Alphaproteobacteria > Hyphomicrobiales > Rhizobiaceae > Agrobacterium > Agrobacterium burrii. The sequence continues at coordinate 46,418 of NZ_JAFLNA010000013.1, read as the reverse complement.
GCCGAGCCTGAGCCCCGACATGATCTGCGGCAGGGCGCCGGGGATCATCACCTGACGGATGAAGTTGAGCCGTGGCACTTCCAGCACCCGAGCTAGTTCCACATAGCGGACATCAGTCTGATGGACAGCGTCAAGAGTGCTTACTAAAATGGGAAAAAAGGCGCCGAGGACGATGATGAAAATTTTGGCCTCCTCCCCAATACCGAACCACAGGATGGACAGCGGGATCCAGGCAATAGGCGGGATGGGTTTTAACACCTGCACCATTAGATCAGCCAGCCGGTTCAAGGGCCCGATGAGCCCCATAACGATGCCAAGCGCGAGGGCGAGCACAGCGGCGATGCCGAACCCTTGGAGCACACGGGCGCTGCTTACCGCCACATGCTCGGCAAGCTCCCCACTCAATGTCATGTTCCATATGGTGCGAACGATGGTTGATGGGGCCGGCAGCAACACGGGTCGCACGGCTCCAAAATCACATGCCACCTGCCAAACGGTGACGAGCGCCACAAGCGGCCCCACTCGAACGGCGAACGCAGAGAGGAGCGCTAACGGGCGATACGACGGAACTGAATGACCAATGGTGGTAGAGACAGCTTGCTTACTCACGATTCCTCCGTCCTCCCGGCTGCCACGACGTTGCGTTTGGCATCCAGGAAATGAGAGCCGAGGGGCGTCTCTCGAATTGAACGCACCAGAATGGACAGACCGTTGGCTGTCATCCAACCTCCTCGTCGCAATTGTAGGATGAACCTCGTTTTCCGCGTGCCTTACGGTATGGACTTGAAACGAGCCTGAGACTGCCAGTCTATAAAATCTATGTATAAAGTCATGAAATCTTGTTCTCTTTTATGGGCGCGAGGAAGCAAAGTGAGTTTCTAAGTCATTCAAATGCAAAATTTTTGCCGCGGGCCATCACGTACTGGCTTTGGGGAGCGGCAGGGCAAAAGTCTCGCGTCGGGGCCGCCGGTACAGTCGTTATGGAAAATGCCGCGATCCTAAAGAATTGGCATCACGTGTTCGAGGAAGAGAGCGCCGTTGGCTCGCATGAAGGGCGGCAGCACGATAAAGTCGTCGCCCCAGAACCAAGAGACGTCGCAGCGCCGGCTTGCTGAAGTTTGAAGGATCGGTACGTGCGCAGGACCGGGTGCAAGCATTAAAGCCGGATCACGCCTCTCAACACGACAATGCCTGTCCCGGAGAGTTCCGGTTCGGGCTTCAGCCGGATATGCAGAATGCTGCGGCGGCCCATCTTGGTACCTTGTTCGATCACCAATTCGTTGTTCCTGAGGTTTCCCGTAGCTGCAAGATACGCCGCCAGCGGGCCAGCGGCGGTTCCGGTCGCCGAATCCTCCCACAGACCAACAGTTGGATTGAAGAACCGGGCGTAGGCAGTGTTCGATGCTCCGGCATCGAACGCATAGACATAACACCCTTCCGCCGCCGTCTTTCTCAGAACGGCGAGCAGCTTGCCGGCATCGGGTCGCGCCTCGTCAACCGTGCCGGCATTGCGAACGCGCACCATCAGATGAGCCGCACCGGTGTCGGCGGGACGTGGCGCCGGTTCTGACAGAATGTCGCCCAGACCGAGGCCAAGAGCGTCGGCGAGAGGCGCGACATCACTGAGCGCGTCCGACAAGCGCAGCGGCGCCTGGAGCATGCGGCCGTGGACGCGGCCGGCGATCAATTCGAGCTCGATCGGAAGAACATCCTGACCGATCTCCTGCTGAAGGGTTCGGGCGGTCGTCAGCGAACCGAGATTTCCATGTTCTCCTAGCCAAAGCCACGCACCGAGGGCGTTGTGGCCCGCACCGAATACTTCCGCGCCGCTGGCGGTGAACGACCGCAGTTTCCAATCGGCACGTGCGCTCCGAAGTATGAAGGTGGTCTCGGCCTGATTGAATTCACCGGCGATCCGCCGCATCGCATCATCGGTAAGGTCGTCGGCGTCCTGCACCACCGCGAGCGGATTGCCGGTCAATGGCGCATCTGCGAAGACATCAATGAGACCTGCGACCAGTTCGACCATTTTTCCTGCTGCCTTGAATGAGTTTATTTTGATAGGGTTTGACGATCAGCACTGTACAGCCGCTTATACAAATAGAAAAAGTCAAATTACTCAGCTTCAAGGTGAACTGGATTCAGCATGAGTCGCTCTCGCTTGCCGCCATTGTCCGCCCTTCGCGCTTTCGAAGCCGCTGCACGGCGGGCGAGTTTCAAGGCGGCGGCTGAAGAACTCTCGGTGACGCCGACGGCCATCAGCCATCAGATCAAGCAACTCGAAGCCCATATGGGCCTGCGCGTCCTGGACCGGTCGCCGAGAGCGGTGACGTTAACGCCGCAGGGCAAGACCCTGTACGAGGCGACGGCCTCTGGTTTCGGCGAAATCGAAAGAGCAGTCACGCGACTGCTGGCAGATACGACCCCGACGACAGTCACCCTCTCATCCACCACTGCTTTTCTCAGCCACTGGCTGGTGCCGCGGATGGACACGCTCCGCCAGGCTGTTCCGATGATCGATCTCCGGCTGCATACTTCGAACTCCGTCGAGGACTTGCGGGCGGGTGGTGTCGAGACTGCAATACGTTACGGGCGTGGTCCCTTCCCCGGCGTGGTCAGTACCTACCTTTGCCGTGACGTGATGACACCCGTTTGTAGCGCACGGCTCGGTCTGTCCCACCTTGATGATCTGCGGCGCGCTATACTGATTCATATCGACGGACGAAACCGGCCCTCGCAGAAACCAGACTGGTTGCGCTGGTGCGCGCAGGCCGGTGTGGCCGACGTCGACACCAGTGTCGGACCCCGCTTTCCCGATAGCATGCTAGCCGTCCAGGCGGCTATCGCGGGACAAGGCGTGGTCATAGCCAGCCGGGTTCTGGTAGCGGATGCGCTTGCTGCGGGCTTGCTGATAGCGCCTTTTTCCGGGGAGCTTGCCGGAGATGCCTATCACTTTGCCTGCGCTATTGGGTTAGAAACAAGAGCTGACATCGTCGCACTTAGGGAGTGGTTTCAGGTATCGCTCGGGCCAATGTGTCATTAACGGACCTCTTTCGGCAGACGTGTCCATGGTCGATATGATGATCGAACTTGGTCCGGATTCTTTTGCGCCAACTCAACGCAATCTGAACGCCGGCAGTGGCGGCAATCTCAATCCGCGGCGCGCCATCATGAGAAAACCGCATATGGAGCTCACGCCACAGGCCTATAAATGGATATTCGATCGGGCTCGAGAAGTCTCTGATGCGGTCTGGCGCGCTCGATCTCACCGATCCGCGCTTCGACCTACCGGCGGTGCAAGACAGCTCCCCGGGTGTGTTTGCGACCGTCCCACAGGTGCCAACGCAGTCTCCAGAGGAGTAGAAAATGGATATACCGCACGTCTCTCGTCAGCCACCTGAGATCGGCAGCCGAGTGAAAATCTACTTTGACCGCACGTCTGGTGATCTCATCATTGAGACCCCTAAAGGCCAGCGCAGCAGGGATTTCATGGGCGTTTGCATCAGCGACGCCGTCTTCGACACCGAGGCCACTGTAAGGGGCAGCACCCGTTGCATCGTGACGGGAACTTTTCTTGCTGTCCCGGGTTCACGTGAGAGCCGCGATATCGAGTCGGAAATCCGCGCGCAGGGCAGATCGCATCTGGAGTTTTACTGGTGGCGAGATAAGACGTGGCCACTCCGCAAAGCGCGCCTGGCGTTCATTACGAAGCCTCATGGTGGCTTCCCGACTTCGATGGTCGTCGACGCAGGAGTCTGACAGGGGGCACCTCGGCGCCGTCTGTAGTCTACAGATCAAAGATTTCGAGGCCTGGAATTGTCATTTGCGCCGTTCCCAGCAATAATCTGGGAAGTCTCGCTGCAAAGGCCTGCCTACCGCTATCGACAATTGCCATTATGCGATGTCGGCCGTCCATGACTGAGATCCAGCCCTCCTCTTTTGAGGTCGGTGACAGCACCGGAAAACCTATTGGTTGGTTGGAACCGATCCGGCGCACCCAATAGTCATATTTCCCTTGCTTGAAATCCACGCCGCCGCCCCCTCTCCTATCGATCGACCAAAACCACGGTGCATAATTTCCGAGGTGCTGATCAAACCCAGCACTCGGCACTTGGACGGTTACATAGTCGTCCAGGTCCGCGAGCGGCACTTTTTCATTTGAGATATAGGTGAGGCCGAGAAGGGTCGTCATGGAGCCAGCATCTCTGATGGAATTATAGGGTTGTAGTAAATCACATGATTTGCTGGTCAGAAGGTGAAACCAACACACCGACATAAAGTCGGCCATTTAACCCTGCGTCCGGAAGCGTCGAAGGGCGCGCGGCGAACGGCGGTCAAGAAGCAGGACCCCGTCAAGGCCGGACGAAACACTTCTATCCTGCCGACCCGCATAGTTCTGCGACCGATCTTCAAGAGCAGAGAAGACCTGGGCGACACGCCTGCGACGCGTTGCTTCAGTCGGGGGCCGCTCTCGTACCAAGGCAAGGATTTCCTTGTCGATACCCAAGAACACACCATCATCGATCTCGCGTCCGACATAACCCGCACCAACCTGATCGGATAGATCAAGTACCGGCTGATCGAGGATAATGGAGTAGGCTCGTGTAATCGCTTCGAAGAGATCAAACGTCACGGTGATGCCGTCACCCTTTGCCGGCGGATCCAGCACTCTGCCCTCTGCACCACCGGCCTTGAACATGAAGAAGTTTGCACAGCGTGTGGTCGGCGCCCGTCCGTTGACCGTGTGAAGCGCCGAAACCTGCCCCAGTGCCTTCGCAACGGTGCTTGCGGCTGGCGCTCGGATGCGACCCTTGCTCTCGAACACATGGCGTTCCCTTCGCTTGATGCCGATAAAATCGGGACGCGATTTTGGAGGAGGAGGCGCTGCGCCAGCTTTCGGCGCGACCGGAGCCGTTGGGGATCCCCATCGACAGGAGGCAAGGCCGGCGACATGCACGAGATACTGCACGCTCATCTGACTCTGAGCATACCAGTGCGTGAACGCCTCGCCGAAAAGGAACGAAACCCCCACCTTCTCCGACTGCTCCAAACTCCGAAAATAGGCCGTCGTGTTCAAGGAGGCATCCAGATAGCCCGTCGCCATCGCGACCAGCATTTTCTCCCGCCAGGGGCCAACGGTGCGGACAGCGGCTCGACGGCTGGGATAGCCGACGGTCAGCAACGAGCGGATGATGTCGGCATGTGTCGCTGGCAACGTTTTCGTGCCATTCAACGCCGTAAATCGCCCAGAGAAGTTTGCGGAAGTGACTGTAACGGACATGCTTATCGCCCGGCCCGGATCGACACCCCGATAAACCGCAGGGCGGCTATCAAGTCGGCTTGACGAACCAGCTCGACCGCCGGAGAGGCGACAAGTTTCGCAGCGACAGCCCGATCGTAGACCGCCACGCAATCTGCCGCCGTGAGGCGTGAGGAATAGAGCAATCCATCGACAGCATAGGATCGAAAGATCGACTCGCTCAGTCTCTGCCCTTCCTGATGTTCCTTGCCCCGGGCTGCGTCCGTGCTGACGCCCAACCTCAGGAGGCCGGTCGTGCGCAGGTCGAGAAGAATGAGAGCATCCGTGGCCGTCACCTCAGTGACCGACCAGTCCTCGATTTCGCTCTCATCCAGCACTCGCTCCTGGGTCCCCTCGAAGCGGTCGCGCACAATCGTCTCCGCAATCGCGGTCGCGAGATCATATGCGGCATAAAGCAGTCGGAACATCTGGTTGGGGCTCGAGAATCGCGATTGGCCGAAACCCATGCCAAGCGGGGTCGACATGTGGGCTACAGGTATAATGCGGACATAAGATTGCGGGAGAAAGGCAAGCGCGAGCTCCCGAACCGTTTGGGGATCAAGTTTCACGATTCAGCTCAACCAAAATCGCGCTCGGCCGCATCCAGAACTTCGTCTAGATTGCCCATTTTGAGATTGTCGAGCGGCGTTCCGCCAATGCTCGGCTTCGGCTGGATCAGCCATTGCCACGCCACACGCGGATTGCGGATGATTTTGGTGACCTGAGGCATGCCCTCGACCGGCCGGCCATCGACAAACTGAGCCAGGGGAAAGACATGCTTTCGCTCGCCCTTGAGCAGACCGACGACAGCTCCGCGCTTGTGCCAGTCGTGCAAGGTCGATCGCTTCGTGCCGAACTTCTTCTCGATATCGCCCGGACCAGCGACCGGACCGGCCCAGTCTTCGATGCGGGTTGGCGTCGCAAATTCGTCGAGCCTGCGGCGCCCTTCCTCCATGTCTACCGATTGCCCCAGACCAGCACCTCGGCTGACCTCCACAGGCTTTTCGACCGATACCTCCGCGAGTACATGACCTGGCTTCGCAGCCAGTTCGGCGACGGCGGCTTCCACAATATGGGCGAGTTCCGTTTCATCGTCGGCAATCCGATGCTGTTGCTCGACAGAAAGGCGCGCTGCCACCGCAGAGACCACGACCATGACCTTGCCAGTCGCTGCAAGCGCCGGCTTTGAAAGGCCTGGATTGTGTCGGGCCAAAACCTTGAGAACATCGGCTACCGCAGCCGGATTGACTTCTAGCTTTGCGCGCATCTGCGATTTACGGGTGACAGCAACCATCTTCGTCTTCCTTCTTGACTACAGCCAAGATAATGCGGATTGTCCGATTTGTCCAGATTGTTGCCCTCAGATTCGGGAGCGGCCAGCACTGAGGCCCTTAGAGATTTGATGGCGAACTTACCCTCTTTTTATCGACCTGATTTACAGACGGGCAGTTAGGCTTATTCGCGTATTACTATCGGACTTTTTAGTTTGCGTATTTTTCTACTTGGCACGAGGGTTGTCGTTTCGCAATGGAAGAGCACGAAATACAGAAATGGCTGAAGGAATTTCCCGGGGCGCGCCGCGCCGCGAATGGTTTCATCATCGGCGATGAACGTGGCGAGTTCTACGTCACAGGGATCGAACCACTCGATCCAGATCTCAGCAATGAAGAACTGGTTTATGCGCCCTTCTGCTCTAAGAATGAGATTCTCCGGCTGAGGTCGTTGAGAAGCGCGCATGACTACTTGCTGCGAATTCGGGCTAACTCCGTTGCCGATTCTCCTCGAGTTACGAGGGTGCTTGCCCACCGGAAGCGTGCATTTCAGCAGAACGGTCGCCCTTGGACTCTGACATCCTACTACGAAACCGTCAATTTGGCTCCGAGACGCTATCTTGAGCGACTGCCGAAGGCCTTACGAAAATCCGCTCGCTCAATCCCCTATGGCTACGTCCCAACCCTGGAAGTGAACGCCGCTTGCTTAAAGTCCCTGGTAGGCGAGGTGATCATCGTCTCCGAAGCGTTGCGCTACTTCCTCTATTTCATGACTGTATGTTTTCATGGCGCACACTATGAATTTCCGATGGGCGACCGGATTGATGCAGCCTTAATCGCCCTGCGGACGATGATAGGGTCAGAAGCCCAGGACTTTGACATCGATCCGCGAGCTAAACTTCCAGCGAGTGTGGACGCTGCTATCAAGCGCGATGTAGACGACATGCTCGAATTCACATTCGGGCATGAGTTTAGTCATTTGCTTCTAGGTCATATGGAAGAAGCATCTTCGACCGAAAATCTGGAGGATCTAAAAACCTATAACCACGATCTAGAATTCAGTGCTGACCTCCACGCGATTACAGCCATCGGGTCGGATAAAGATGCAAAACTCCGCCTTTCCAACGGCGCCTATCACATATTTCTCTTCCTCCACTTAATTGAACTTTTGGGCTCCCGATTTCTCGACATACCTCGGTTTTCGGTATCCGAGACCCATCCAGCGCCGCTTGAACGGCTGTATGCGCTGAAGGCAGCGCTTGGAGATAGGAACCAACCAACAAAGCAACATCTGGACGCACTCGTAAAGCACGTCGGCGTGGTGGCCGAGGCGCTAACACAACGAATCGACGGTGCGCCGCGGAGCGATCTGTTGTCATTTTATGGCTCCATGTATTTATTTGGCCTTGGTGGTGAAATGCGAGAGGACAGAATTGATTTCTGACTTTCAACCTTGGACGTCTGTGAATTAGTGGATGCAGAAAACATGGTTTGTCATCCTGCTCCTGCCATATCGTTAGGCGTCAGTAACGCCCGCCGAAAAAATAACCTGCAACACGTCTTTCTAAGTAGTAGGTATTTTCAATGCCTCTCTCTTGGGCATACATCTGTTAAAGCAGAACTGTCGGTAAAATGGGGGGCAAGAGGTGGTCGATTTCAAAAAGCTTCGCGAGGACAAGGCAAAGCCGAAGCCCGTCGCCCCACGAGATATCTTTCATTCCCTGCCGAAAGCCGTCGGGATCAATGACCTTTATGTTAGCCAAGCCGAAGCTCTCGATGCTTGGTATCCATCCCGGAGAAACGACAAGGATGTCGTTGTAAAACTGCATACGGGGGGAGGAAAGACCCTGGTTGCGCTTCTCATGGCACAATCAACCATGAATGAACTCGGTGAACCCGTTCTTTATCTCGCACCAACTACCCAGCTCGTCGAACAGGTTATTGCCAAAGCGACTGAATATGGAATCCGCGCGGTGCCCTACACGAGGGGGCAGCCTTTAGCCTCCGAGTTTCTTGATGGTAACGCCGTTCTCGTGGGGGCCTACGAGAGCCTTTTCAGTGGTCGCAGCAAATTTGGTGTTCGAGGTTCCGCCAAACCGGCAGTGAAAGTCGGAGGCATCATCTTAGACGACGCGCACGTCGCGCTTTCCTCTGTTCGTAAAGCATTCAGCCTGACGATCACATCGAAAGACCACCTCGAGGTCTATCAGGAGATGGCGGATCGTTTCAGGGGCGCGTTCGACGAGGTCGGACGAGGCGGCGCCTTTGCTGACATCACGAGGGGGAAGGACTTCGGCGTGATCGAGGTCCCCAGCTGGGCTTGGCTGTCCAAGGTCCCCGAAGTTCGGGAATTTCTTTCACAGCATGTCGAGGGCGTCGATCCCTACATATGGCCTCTCCTACGTGACAATCTGGCCATGTGCCACTGCCTCTTCAGCCGCAAATCGGTGACGATCACCCCCACCTTTCCGCCGGTTGATCTTCTTCCGACGTTCGATGACGCTAAACGCCGGATCTACATGTCTGCTACGATTTCGGACGACAGCGAGATTGTTCGCACATTCGGTGCCTCCCCTGCTGCAGTTGGCAGACCGATTCAGTCTTCATCGCTCGCGGGTGTAGGCGAGCGCATGATCTTGGTGCCCGAGCTGATGCCGCTCGGCAATGTCGCTATCACACCGATGGTTAAACAGATCGCGAAATGGATTGCCGGTTACGCCGGCGTCGCGATTTTGGCGCCGTCCGGGACCGTTGCGAAAGGATGGTTGGATACTGCGGAATATCCAGAGACAAGTGAAGCGGTTAGCCACCGCATAAAAGATATGCAGGCCGGATCGTTCAAGGGTCCGATCGTTCTTGCTAACCGGTACGACGGCATTGATTTGGCTGGTCAGTCTTGCCGCCTGCTGATTATGGATGGCCTGCCACAGGGTACGACCGACTACGATATGTTTCGGACGAATGTCCTTGCAGATTCCGCGGTCAACTCGTTGTTGGCCCAGCGGATCGAGCAGGGCCTAGGGCGCGGCTCCAGGGGTGGCGGCGATTTCTGCGTGGTCGTCCTGACGGGAAGCGACTTGGTTGCATGGATCGGACGCAAGAAGAACCTTGAGCATCTGACCGCGAGCAGCCGCGTACAACTCAACGTGGGACAGGAAGTGAGTGAGGCTGTCGCCAGCTATCAGGAAATTGGCGAAACGATGCTCAAGTGTTTGAACAGGGATCCGGATTGGGTTGCCTACCATGCGTCAGAGTTGGCAGCCGCCACCCGGCCCCCGGGGATCGACGAACTGTCGCTGAAGGTCGCCGGTGCTGAGCGCAGGGCTTTCCGGCTGGAAAGAGTGGGACAGTATGAAAGCGCCATTCAAGAACTCGAACACCTGATTTCCTCACCAGACCTAGTCCAGGATGGTCAGAGAAGGGCATGGCTTTCCTCGTTGGCAGCTCGCATCGCTTTCCATATGAATGACGATCACAAGGGTCAGCGACTTCAGACGTCAGCTTTCGCAACCAACAACAACCATATCCCACCTCGCATCCGACCCGCCTATATTCCGCGACCAATGGCAGGTCCACAATCCATGGCGATTGTTAGCCGAATCCTCGAATATCAACGTCGTGGATCGCTCATTCCTGCTTATAACGAAGCGGTCTCGGCTCTAGTGCCCGACGCCTCCCCATTCCAATATGAGGAGGCGTTAAAGAACCTTGGAGCATATCTTGGTTTTGACGCCGAGCGGCCGGAAGCAGTGCACAAAACAGGGCCTGATGTATTGTGGCGAACGAGCGGTTTGTTCGATTTCGTCATAGAAGCCAAAAGCGACAAGGAGAAGGACAACCCGCTCTACAAGAACGACCATGCTCAACTCCTAGAAGCCGAGCAATGGTTCAGGCGATGCTATCCCGGAAGGCAGTCTTTGCGGGTTTCGGCGCTTCCGGAGCCCATCGCCGATCGGAAAGCAAGCACCCAGGGAACGTACGCCCTTAAATTGGAGGAAGTGACAAAGCTCGTCGGAGCGGTCCGGAATCTCTATGTCTATCTAATTGGGCAACCCGGAGACAGGGACGTTCTTCAAGAGCGCTGTGAGGCTGAACTGCGCCGTACTGGCCTAACGCCGGACGGCATCAAGACGATCTATTTAACTGAGTTCAAATGAACGTTGCCGCCCTCTCCCGCGGATTTTGACTGCGGCGAATGCGCTGTCGTTTGCGACATGCGTCGCCACGAACGAGCGCGAAACAAAAGGAATTCTATGACCAGAAACATCTAAACGCGCGAGGACCCGACCGCCTCAATTCGTTCAATTCTCGCACCAACCATGTTTGCTGCCTTCACATCAAATCAAACCCCATGCACGGAAGCTTCCTCTCCCCGTCACTTCCCGAACGCCGAGTTCGGCGACGAGATCGAGCGCCGCACGATGGCTAACCTTCAATTCCTTGACTATCATCGACGAGGACACGATCGGTCGCGCCATCAGCAAGTCCACAACGCGCGGCAAACTGCTGGACGAGCGCTTTCCCTTCAGTTTTCGCTCGAGGTGCTCCCTCGCCTGTCCCAGCCGAATGACTTCCTTCATGGCCAGTTCAGCGCTGCTCGCCATTGCATCCAGCCCGGCAAGCATTCGTGAAGCGCGATTGTGTGATCGCCGCCGTTCCCGCGGCACAGCTTTAAGACCGGAGCAGATGCCAAACAGGTGCGAGGACACCTTTCCGCGCACCCGGAAATATGAATTCACGAGTTGGGTACCAAGCCAATGCTGCCGCTGCAATGGCTCCATGCTTTCCCATGCGTCCCATATCACTGCGGCCGCCAAGGTAGTCGGCAAGGCGTCAGCCTGAGCCAGAACCGCTCTCCAAGCCGAAAGGCGCCCTTCCTCGTCCCATCCCGGATCCCGGACAACGAGCTCACCGACCATCAGAGGATCCGCCTTGCTGCCCTCCACCGTTACCACCGCTTCGAGTGCGCGGGTCGACCGATCAAGAACTGCATCGATTTCGGCCATCTCCGCGGCGAAACAGTTGTCCTCTTCGTTCAGCGTCAGTTCGGCGGGCAAGGGCGATCTCCCCTTCCCTACCGACTCTCGTTCCGCAGAGCCCTCTGACCGCCCCACCAGGTTTACGATCCCAGCCCTGCTCGTCGCCCAGTCAGGGTCAGCTTTTTCGATGCGCCGCCGCGCTCTCAGGATCGAATGTGCGATGGTGATTTCGTGGGTCGGGGTACGCACATCCCGATTTGCGTCGTGGAGAACGAGATCCTCGATGTGGACAAGCTCGCCTGCGATCCACATGCTTGCGGCCGCCTCGGTGAAGTGAGACCTTTCGGTAAAGCCCTGCCTGACGGGGCTGCGACGAACAATTTCGTCCAGACGCGCGATTTGATCTTCTGCCCTTGCGATAGCCGGAAGCAGCACTGTCAAAGGCAAATCGCCAATTTCATATCTCATTGTTTTAACGTATCTATTTAGACCATCTTGAAGCTATAATAGCATACACTTCAATCATAGCAGATACTTTTTCTCGCGCGCGTACTATTTAGAGCTGCCAAGGCGTTCGAACTGTACAGGATTAGCGCCGATGGACGTGACATCGATGAAAACCACTGTTTTCCAGCCACTTGCGACGTGTTTACTTTGACTCCAAAGGACCAAGAGACGTTTACAAACGATCGTTTATCCTTATCCTCTACGTTTGGAAAAATGCTCTTTAACACTCCTCAGGCACTGCAAATGGCTGCTAACACCAAGAATAAGGCTTCCCGTCGACCACAGGGCCGGCTGATCGGCTATGCACGCGTGTCTACGGACGAGCAAGCGACGGAAGCCCAGGAAATCGATTTGCGATCGGCGGGGTGCGATATGATCGTCCAAGAACACGGATCCGGCGCCTCCCGTGCCCGGCCTGCCCTTTCCAAACTCGTTCGCGAGATCGTCGCCGGCGACACGCTTGTTGTGGTACGGCTTGATCGTTTGGCGCGCTCGGTCAGCCATCTGCTTGAGGTTATCGAGGATCTGACGGTGAAGGGCGCGCATTTCCGGTCGTTGCGCGATCCCATCGACACGTCGACGCCGCAGGGAATGTTTTCCCTTCAGGTTCTCGGCGCCGTGGCGCAGCTCGAACGCGCGCTCATTTCCGAACGAACGAAGGCGGGTATCCGGGCAGCCAAGTCCAAGGGAAAGCTTTCCGGCAACCCCGGCATCCGGGAAAAACGCCCCGAGGTGTTGGCCAGGATGACCGCGGCCCAGAAAGCGGCATATGGCGATCGCATCCAGGCCTCGGCGAACCAATGGCTTCCGACCGTTCGGCGCATGCGGCCGGATCACACATGGGACGACATCGCACGAGTGCTCAAGCAGCGCGGCCTCGAATGGACGCCAGAACGTCTTCGCCGAGCTGTGAAGTGGATGGTGTCTGAACGCATGGCGGATCCGGCGCTGCTGAAAAAATCTCTGCCCCGTCTTCCCGAAGACCGCCTGATGACGCTTGTGGCTGGCATTCATTCTTCGAACCCGGACCTCAAGCTTCGTGAGATCGCTGTCCAGCTTGAAAGATTGCACGAACGTACGCCGCGCGGTGGATCCAAATGGTCGCCCTCGTCCGTCAAGAACCTGATCGATCGCGCCCGACGTTCCGGGTTGATCACCGAGGTCGACATCGCGGCGGCTGAATAGCGAGGGGATCACCATGATCTCGGCTTTCGCAGGTTTTTCAGCAGCGATTCCGATACGTGGAGGCGGCTGTCATCCTCGACCTCCTCATCAGTTCGCGGCTTTCCAGCGCCGGCTGCATTCTTCTGCTCGTCCAGCTTCGCCCGGAGCAACGCCATAACCATCGGCCAAGTCGAAAACTTCCCGTCCTTGGCCCGGTCGGTCAGGCTTCGGAGATAACCGCCGGCGTTGTTGATCTGACCGGCCCGCTGATAGATTGACGCCAGCGTGATCGCAGCGTGTTGCTCGCCCATGGTTTCGCGGGCCTCCCGCCAGGCGCTCGGACTAATCCCCAGCATCGGCCGGGCAAGCTCAGCCGCCGCCAGCAAGTCCCGCCAATGCCGGATTGTCCCTCCCTGGGCCAGTTCCTGAATTTCGGGGCAGGCATCCATCACTATCCCCAAAGGCAGCTCGCGTTTCGGCAAGCTCCGCACCTTGTCGGTTTCCGCAACGCTGCCGCCCGCTTCTACATTTTTTCCAGAGCCGTATTCAGATTCAGATTTAGAGTCTGGTTTTGAATTCTGTTTGTGGCGACCGAAATGGGACTCATTGCCGTCCAGTTTCATTGTTTTTGCAAATGATTCCAATACGTCACGTATCTCGGTGCAGAGATCCTGAAGTTCGTGACCAATACTCTCGACAAGCTGACGGGGTGCAGAGCGCGGCAAGCGGCCGATGATCCCCTGATAGGTCTGTGTAACTCTTCCCCAGTCTCCGGGAACGCCTTCTTCGACGCCAGTCTCGATCATTTTGACGATGTCGCGGCGAAGCAGAGTCAGCCGTTCCTTGGAGACCCGGAAGGCCTTCTTTTCAGCTTGCACCGCCTGGGCCAAATCTCGGAACTCTTCGGCCCGCGCTACGATCGGCGACAGATCGAAGCCGTAGGCCTGCTCGATCTCCCCTCCCCTTCCCTTGCGAGCGAATCGCTTGCCGTTGGGACTGTCGCGGCGAATGATGAGCCCGCAATCAACCAGTACGGCAAGATGCCGGCGCAGTGTCGTGGCGGGCATGCCGTTGGCGCGAGCCATCAGCTGCTCGTTAGAAGGCCATACGACCAGTTCGGCGCCACCAGTCAAGGTGGTCTCCGGGTAAAACGTCAACAGCGCGTTCAGGATCGAGAGCGAGCGGTCCGTGGCTCCGATCAGTTCCCGGGATTCACGGATGTGCTGGAAGACCTGCCATTTGTTGGCGACAGCGTCTGATGCGACCGCTTTTGCGACCATCTGGCTTGCAAGATGGCCGAGTGTTATCGGCCGCCGCCCAAAGGACGTCGTTGAGATATGCGTCTGCATTTCCTTTTACCTTTTGTTAGGCAATAGAAATCCGCCCGTCGAAATGACGCTTTCCCTTACGGGACCCTTGACTACGATTTCTGGAAATGCGATTCTCTTAGCTGCGAGACTACAGAGAAGGTCTTCCGGAACGCCGTTTCGGGGGCCTTTTTCTTTTGCGGTGAGAGCCAGTCCATCTCAATCGAGCGAAGCTTTGAATTGGATGAAACCCTGGCTATTGGTCGAGCTTGCCTCCTCCGGTTGTTTCAATAAATTGGGCGTACAGACTATCCAACTGGTCAGCGACATATTCGCCAAAAGTTGGCACCAGTCTCTCGTCGAAAACCAGAGCTGTTCGTCCGGTTTCTTGTCGGATCGTCGCAGCCTTTTTCCCCTTTGGCGTGCTCCAGGCCCTTACCTTTTTTGGAGCCTTAGCGGGCGGCTTTGAAACGGCGTTAAAAATGAGGGCAAAGCGGGCATCGCTATCGGAGTGCTTGAACTGCTCTGACTCAAGCACCGCTTCGATTGCGTCCGTTGCCTTGGCCTTCCCAAGCCCCTCGGCAAGTGCGACCCAACGCGATCGACCCGCTTTCGACGCTGGACCAATTTGCGTGGCAAGGTTCAGCGGTATGCCCCTGGCTACCGTTATGTAGCGGCTGAGGTCGGCCTTGTCAGTGGAAAGCGCGGCAATGATGGTGGCCCGATCAAAACCCGCATCTTCGAGGCGCAGGGCGAAGAGAGCCTTCTCAATGAACGAGAGGTCAGCACGGTCAAGATTTTCGCGGCCCTGGGCCACGACCAGTTCACGGTCCGTGAGATTTCGGACAATTGCAGAAACCTCTCTGCGCAGATTTACTGCCGCGCGCAGTCGCCGCCTTCCATATACGATTTGATATCGACCGGCAGCCTCAGGATGCGGTCTGACAAGAATCGGCACCTGCTGCCCCTCCTGCGAAATGCTCGCCTCAAGCTGCTCGAACTTCGGATCGACGTCCGCGGGCAGCCGATCCGCGATCGGCGACCCGTCGATCATGGATGGATCCAGGAACACGACGGCTTCGCCCGCAGCCAGTTGATCCTGCAGCCGAGCTGCAGCTTTTGCTCCCTCGGCCATCTCTTGCAATGACGAACCCATGGCCGAAATCGCTCCGGTACGAACACGAACGGCTGACTTGTCGACTGCTGTTCTATCGGTCGCAGGTTGCTTCTTGAGAAACAAGGAGTCGATTGCGTCTTTACGGCTCATAATGTCGGCCTCTTGGTTTTGGGTGCGTGCCGTCGGATTTTTGATTGCACACGCGCCTGGTTGGGAGCTCCCAACAGGAAAAGGCGACTGAGCCCTGGCCAACTAGCTAGGGGCATACGTCGGTGTCTCAAACCAACGCGATATTTCCAGCTCCCGTTTCCCAGTGGGCGATTCAACACATCACGGTTGGGAGCTCCCAACAGCCCCACGGGAAGCGCGCCACCCATCATCATGCTCGCCCCCACGCAGTCTTGATCAAAGCCTCGATCTCGGAGTTCACGGCATCCAAAGATTCCATCGCCCGGTCGTATGTCGAGCGCGTAAGGTTCTCTCGCCCTATCTCATAGAGGGTCTGCTTGGTTAAACCGGCATCAGACACCGCTGCCGACTTGACCATAGGATTTGTAAGGACGTGATCCTCGAACATGTTGCGCAGCAGTGCCGCCACTTTCGTCTGCGGCGCGTCCTGGGGTTCATAGCGCGTCAAGAGATAGCGTATGAAATCGTACTGGAGATTGCCCCCCGCCTCTTTCACGACACCCAGAAGGTCGCGTGTCATGAGGAGAAACTGGCTCATGGAAGCGATATCCAGCATCTGAGGATGTACGGTGATTACCATTGATGTTGCAGCACACAACCCGCTGAGAGTCAGAAACCCAAGCTGAGGAGGGCAGTCGATGACCACGACATCGTAATCGTCGGCGACCTCATCAAAGGCTTGGGCCACGCGAGTGAAGAACAATCCGTCGCGCGTACCTTTGTCAGTCAATGCTTTCGGGGTGGTATGCTCGAACTCCATAAGCTCGAGATTTCCAGGAACAAGGTGAAGACCATCAAAATACGTCGGTCGGATCACATCTCGCAACGGACGACGTGTCTCGTCATACCGAATAGCCGCATAGAGCGTTTCGTTTGCACCGACATCAGTTTCTGGCAGAACGCCGAGGAGTGCTGAAAGACTAGCCTGCGGATCGAGATCGACTGCGAGAACCCTGTAACCTTGCAACGCCAGATACTGTGCAAGATGAGCGGACGTCGTCGTCTTCCCAGAGCCACCTTTGAAGTTGGTTACGGCAATGACTTGCAAATGCTCAGAACCTCGGCGATGAGGCACAAAATCAATGCTTTCACGTCCTCGAGTCGAGCCGGCAAGCATCTGCCGGATTTCATTTATCTGACCGAGGGTGTAAAAGCGCCGCCCGTTGCTGGCGAGTTCAGGTTGCGGCCCTTCGCCAGCCAGTGTCATCTTGCGAAGCGTCGAGTCAGATATTTTCATCAAACGTGCGGCTTCACCCGAGGTAAATTTGCGCAAGCTCTTGTGTGATGTCGGAGGAAACAAAGCCTCGCTCATCGCTTGAAGCTGAGAGCTGAGCTGCTCAGCATGCTCACCAATGGTGACATCTACCGACGGGCGATCATTTCGGGATATGGCAGCGGCTTTGCTCACGGTGTAATCTCTTGTCACGGTTAATTGGCGCGTATTGCCATTTATCCGTGACGATTACCTAATGCGGGTGAGGTTGCAAGACGTTTTTGGTTAATGAAAGGTTACGCCCGTTTCAATCGAAATCACACTAAATGCCGATTCTTCAAATGCTATCTGTGAGTTAGACCGATTCTCTTCTTCTGTGCGACGTGGC
The DNA here is from genome assembly GCF_017313405.1 of Agrobacterium burrii. Lineage (NCBI taxonomy): Bacteria > Pseudomonadati > Pseudomonadota > Alphaproteobacteria > Hyphomicrobiales > Rhizobiaceae > Agrobacterium > Agrobacterium burrii. Next base: position 28,984 of record NZ_JAFLNA010000013.1, on the reverse strand, counting down.
ACCAAGTGCAGATTTGCACAACCTTGATGGTGTCTGGCCGGCCTCACCCGCTCGCATTTCGCGCCCTGGAACGCCGACTCGGTAGAATCACCTGAGGTGCAAATCTGCACGTAGGCAAACGCGCCGTGAGATGATTTCTGTCCGCATGACCTGTTCATGCGGAGATCATGATGCGGATACTGACAGTCTCGCCGGACCAATACGAACGTAATCGAAGCTTCCTCAAACAAATGCACCGTCTTCGCGCGACGGTGTTCGGCGGCCGCCTGGAATGGGAAGTCTCCATTACAGAAGGGGAAGAGCGCGACCAGTACGATGGTTACAAGCCAACCTACCTTCTGGCGATTACCGATAGTGGACTTGTCGCAGGCTGCGCCCGTCTTCTTCCGGCTTTCGGCCCTACGATGCTGGAGCAGACTTTCCCCCAGCTCCTCGAAACGGGTTCGCTCGTCGCGCATTCCGGGATGGTCGAGAGCTCGCGCTTCTGTGTCGATACCGCGCTTGTCTCGCGGAGGGATGCAAGCCAGTTGCATGTCGCTACGCTCACCCTGTTCGCCGGCATCATCGAATGGTCTATGGCCAATGGCTACAACGAGATCGTCACGGCGACCGATCTTCGCTTCGAGCGTATCCTGAAGCGGGCGGGCTGGCCTATGCAACGGCTCGGCCAACCGGCCGCAATCAGCAACACCATCGCCATTGCGGGAAGCCTGCGGGCCGATCGTGCCAGCTTCGAGCAGGTTTGCCCTCCAGGCTATTATTCCATCCCCCGGATCGACGTGGCAGCGATCAGGAGTGCCGCGTGACCCAGCTGCGCTCCCATTCGCGTCTGGTACGCAAACTCCAGGACGCCCTCGGCGACCAGCTCTGCGTCGCCCTCGATGATGCGACAGTGGTCGAGATCATGCTGAACCCCGATGGCAAGCTCTTCATCGAGCGCCTGGGTCATGGGGTTGCCCCCGCAGGCCACCTCAGCCCCGCCGCGGCGGAAGTGATCATTGGCAGCGTCGCCCACGCACTGCAATCCGAAGCCGACGACGAGCAGCCGATCATCTCCGGCGAATTGCCAATCGGCGGCCACCGCTTCGAGGGCTTGCTGCCGCCGATCGTTTCCGGACCGAGCTTCACGATCCGGCGTCGCGCGTCGCGCCTGATCCCGCTCGACGATTATGTGAAGCACAAGATCATGACGGAGGCGCAGGCCTCGGTTCTGCGCAGCGCGATTGCGTCTCGCATGAACATCGTGATTTCCGGTGGCACGGGCTCGGGAAAGACGACGCTCGCCAATGCAGTCATTGCCGAAATCGTCGCCAATGCGCCGGACGACAGGATCGTCATTCTGGAGGACACCGCCGAGATCCAGTGCGCGGCTGAGAACGCCGTTGCGCTCCACACAAGCGACACAATCGATATGGCTCGGCTTCTCAAGAGTACGATGCGCTTGCGACCCGATCGCATCATCGTCGGCGAGGTCCGCGACGGCGCGGCGCTTACGCTGCTCAAGGCATGGAACACCGGGCACCCGGGCGGGGTCACCACCATCCATTCGAATACGGCGATGTCGGCTCTTCGCCGGCTCGAGCAACTGACCGCGGAAGCGAGCCAGCAGCCCATGCAGGAGGTGATTGGCGAGGCTGTCGATCTGATCGTCTCGATCGAACGAACGGGGAAGGGGAGGCGGGTCCGCGAAGTCATCCACATCGAGGGTTTCGCAAACTCCCGTTACCAGACCGAACACTACGCCCAAATCGATGAGGATAGCCATGTCGCGTAAGACCCAAATCACCCTTGCGCTTGCAGCGCTAGCCGCCTTCTCCTGGATCAGCATTGTCAATCCGGCGTTCGCCTCTTCGGGCGGGGGTGGGTTGCCGTGGGAATCTCCGCTGCAACAGATCCAACAGTCGATCACGGGACCGGTGGCTGGATTCATCGCACTCGCAGCGGTGGCGATCGCCGGTGCCATGCTGATCTTCGGGGGAGAACTGAACGACTTCGCCAGGAGGCTTTGTTACGTCGCCCTTGTTGGCGGCGTGTTACTCGGCGCGACCCAGATCGTCGCTCTCTTCGGTGCGACGGGCGCTTCGATCGGCGAGTTTGAGGGGCGAGCCGGATCTTGGAATGTCGAACTGTCTTCGGAGCTTCGAACGGAAGGGGAGGGGGCTCATGGCTGAACCCGGCTCCAATCTTGCCCGCTCTCGAATACATCGGGCGCTATCACGCCCGAACCTGCTAATGGGCGCCGACCGCGAGCTGGTTCTGCTCACCGGCCTTGCCGCCGTGATCCTGATCTTCGTGGTGCTGACCTGGTACGCCGCGCTGTTCGGCTTGGCTATCTGGCTGGTTGCGGTTGCTGCTCTCCGCATGATGGCGAAGGCCGATCCGCTGATGCGCCGCGTCTATCTGCGGCACGTGTCCTATCGATCCATCTACAGGACGACCTCGACGCCGTGGCGCAAGTTCTGAAGAGGCGGACATGGTGGCACTGAAACTCTTCCGACACTCCGGACCGTCATTCGCCGATCTGGTTCCTTATGCGGGCCTGGTCGACAATGGCGTGATCCTTCTGAAGGACGGCTCACTGACGGCCGGCTGGTATTTTGCCGGCCCGGACAGCGAAAGCTCGACAGACTCAGAGCGCAACGAGGTGTCGCGGCAGATCAATATGATCCTCTCACGTCTGGGCTCGGGCTGGATGATCCAGGTCGAGGCTTTGCGGGTCCCGACGATCGACTATCCGGCAGAGGGCGCCTGCCACTTTCCCGATCCCGTCACCCGCGCCATCGATAAGGAGCGCAGGTCGCATTTCGAGAGGGAGAGCGGGCATTTCGAGAGCCGACACGCGCTGATCCTGACCTGGCGGCCGCCCGAGCCTCGGCGCTCCGGCTTGGCGCGCTACGTCTATTCCGACACTGCCAGCCGTTCGGCCACCTATGCCGACACGGCGCTAGAGTCTTTCCGGACCTCGATCCGCGAGGTTGAGCAGTACCTTGCCAATGTCGTCTCCATCCGCCGCATGGTGACGCGCGAAACCGAAGAGCGCGGGGGTTTCCGGATAGCCCGCTATGACGAGCTGTTCCAGTTCATCCGCTTCTGCATCACCGGTGAGAACCATCCAGTCCGGCTCCCGGATATCCCGATGTATCTTGACTGGCTGGTCACGGCCGAGCTGCAGCACGGTCTGACGCCGACGGTCGAGAACCGCTTCCTCGGCGTCGTCGCCATTGACGGCTTAGCCGCGGAGAGCTGGCCGGGGATCCTCAACAGCCTCGACCTGATGCCGCTCACCTATCGGTGGTCGTCGCGCTTCGTTTTTCTCGACGAGCAGGAGGCACGCCAGAAGCTGGAGCGCACCCGCAAGAAATGGCAGCAGAAGGTGCGGCCGTTCTTCGATCAGCTTTTCCAGACCCAGAGCCGTTCGGTGGATCAGGACGCCATGATGATGGTGGCCGAGACGGAGGACGCAATCGCCGAGGCATCGTCGCAGCTCGTCGCTTATGGATATTACACGCCGGTCATCGTGTTGTTCGATGAACAGCAAGAACGGCTTCAGGAAAAGTGCGAGGCGATCCGTCGATTGATCCAGGCCGAAGGATTCGGCGCCCGGATCGAGACGCTGAACGCGACTGACGCCTTTCTGGGCAGTCTGCCGGGTGTCTCCTATGCCAATATCCGCGAGCCGCTCGTCAATTCGCGCAATCTCGCTGACCTCATTCCGCTGAACTCGGTCTGGTCCGGAAGCCCCATCGCACCGTGCCCGTTCTATCCGCCGGGATCGCCGCCGCTCATGCAGGTCGCCAGCGGCTCGACGCCGTTCCGCCTGAACCTGCATGTCGATGATGTCGGGCATGCGCTGGTCTTCGGCCCGACCGGCTCGGGCAAATCGACTTTGCTGTCGCTGATCGCCGCGCAGTTTCGGCGCTATGCGGATGCGCAGATATTCGCTTTCGACAAGGGGCGGTCGATGTTGCCGCTGACACTCGCCATCGGCGGCGATCACTACGAAATCGGCGGGGACGCGTCCGGAGAAGGGGAGGGGGCTTCGCCGCGACTGGCCTTCTGCCCGCTCGCCGAACTCGCGTCGGACGGCGACCGCGCCTGGGCGGCGGAGTGGATCGAGACGCTCGTCGCCCTGCAGGGCGTCACGGTTACGCCTGACTATCGCAACGCCATTTCCAGGCAGTTGGGCCTGATGGCGGAATCGCGCGGCCGCTCGCTCTCGGACTTCGTCTCCGGTGTGCAGATGCGCGAGATCAAGGATGCGCTGCACCACTACACGGTCGATGGACCGATGGGCCAGTTGCTTGATGCCGAACAGGACGGACTGGCGCTCGGCGCTTTCCAGTGCTTCGAGGTCGAGGAGCTGATGAATATGGGTGAGCGCAATCTCGTCCCGGTCCTGCTCTATATGTTCCGGCGGGTCGAGAAGCGGCTGACGGGGGCGCCCAGCCTCATTATTCTCGATGAGGCCTGGCTGATGCTCGGTCATCCGACGTTCCGCGACAAGATACGTGAATGGCTGAAGGTTCTGCGCAAGGCCAACTGCGCAGTCGTGCTCGCCACGCAGTCGATCTCCGACGCCGAGCGCTCCGGTATCATCGACGTGCTGAAGGAATCCTGCCCGACCAAGATATGTCTGCCCAACGGCGCGGCACGCGAGCCAGGGACGCGCGAGTTCTATGAGCGCATCGGTTTCAATGAGCGACAGATCGAGATCGTCGCCACCGCACTGCCGAAACGCGAATATTACGTCGCCTCGCCGGAGGGCCGCCGGCTGTTCGATATGTCGCTCGGTCCCGTAGCGCTTTCCTTCGTCGGTGCGTCCGGCAAGGAGGACCTGAAGCGCATCCGCGCCCTTCACTTCCAACACGGGGCGGATTGGCCCAAGCACTGGCTCCAGCAAAGGGGGATCGCCCATGCCGAAACACTTTTCCAGGCCGCTTGAAGCGGCGCGCGCCGCCATGATCACGGCCATCATCGTCCCGGTCGCTCTGCCGTTTACCGCATATGCCGGCGGCGTTACCGGACAGGCCACCGAATGGACCCAACTCGCCAACAATGCGGAGCTCATTAGTCTCGTCGGCAAGTCCGCCGAGCAGGTGAACAATCAGATTACCCAGATCAGCCAGCTTGCCGAGCAGATTCAGAACCAGATCAACATCTACAAGAATCTGCTGCAGAACACCGCGCAACTGCCGGCCCATATCTGGGGCCAGGTCGAGAACGACCTCAACAAGCTCCAGAACATCGTCGCGCAGGGGCAGGGCGTCGCCTTTTCGATGGGCAACATCGACGACGTCGTGAAGCAGCGCTTCCAGAGTTTTGCCGACATGAAGAGCAACCTGCCGGGCGGCCAGAGCTTCTCAACGACCTATCAGAACTGGTCCGACACCAATCGCGACACCATCGCGGGCACACTGAAGGCGGCTAACCTCACGGCCGAGCAGTTTTCTAGCGAGGAATCCACCATGTCCTCGCTGCGCTCGATGTCGGAGAGCGCCGACGGCCAGATGAAGGCCCTGCAGGTGGGGCACCAAATCGCCACCCAGCAGGTGGCACAGATGCAGAAGCTGCGTGGGTTGGTGTCGCAGCAGACCACGATGATGGGAACATGGTTTCAGTCGGAACAGGCGAGACAAGACCTCGCCCAGGCCCGACGCGAAAAATTCTTCAACGCGCCGACCAATGACATTCGCGGCGGCCAGACGATGGAGCCGCGCTGGTGAGCCCGCGCATCCTCATCGTCCTCGCAGTCGCGGGTCTGGTCGCCTTCGGAGCCGGCATGATCGTCTGGGTGGTGGTCCAACCGGATGCTGCGACTGAAACACCGGCCGGGACGTCCGGTTCTGGCGCAGCGCAGCGCGACCACCGGGAGCGCTTCCTCGGCGGCGACCCGGATCGCGACGTGCGCGGCGGGCAGGAAATGAAGCCGCGATGGTAGTCGTCCGCCCGTCCCGCAAGCTCGAAACCGCTTTCATCGTCATCGCGATCCTGGCTCTTGCGACAGCGCCGACGCTCGCACAGCAAGGTTCCGTGCTCACCACGTTGGAGAACCAGGTCGTCACCGCCGCCAAGGGCTGGGAGACGACGATCATGAACGCGGCACGGTCCCTGTTCTGGATCCTCGCGGGGATCGAGATCGGTATTGCTGCCGTGTGGCTGGCTATCAATGCGGCAAGCCTCGACGCGTGGTTCGCCGAGCTCGTGCGTCGGATCATGTTCATCGGTCTCTTCGCCTTCATCCTCGATCGCGGCCCGGCGCTCGCGAAGGCGGTGGTGGACAGCCTGTTCCAGATCGGCGCCGGCGGGGGCTCCGCGTCGCCGGCCAACATCTTCGATGCGGGTATCCGCGTAGCCTCCAAAATGTCGGAACAGGCGAAGTTCGGGCTGTGGGAGGACAACGCACTGGCGATCGCCGCGGTCTTCGCGATGATCGTTGTCGTCGTCGCTTTCAGCCTCGTCGCCGCGATCTTTGTCGCCGTCATGGTCGAGATGTATGTGGGCCTCCTCGCCGGCATGATCATGCTCGGCTTGGGTGGCAGCTCCTATACCAAGGATTTCGCGGTCCGTTACCTTGTCTATGCCTTCTCGGTCGGCATGAAGCTGATGGCGTTGGTGATGATCGCGAAGATCGGATCCGACATTCTGATAGGGCTGGCCGAGGCGCCGACGGCGACCTCCGACCAGTTCATCACCACGATCGGCATCGCCGGCATCTCCGTTGTGGTTTTCATCATCGCTATGTATGTGCCGCCGATCATCCAGGGCGTCGTGCAGGGCGCATCGGTCTCAGGCGGCATGGAGGCGATCCGCCATGGTGGTCAGACGGCCGCCTTCGCCGCCGGTGGCGCCTTCCTTGGCGCGGGCGCCGCGATGAAGGGGGCAGAATCAGCGAGCTCGGCGAGGGCAGGGGGATCGTCGATGGCGGGAGCAGCCCTTCGCGGCATGGCGTCCGGCATCGGCAACGCCGGATGGGCGGCAAGCTCTGCGGCACGAGAAAAGGCGATCGCTTCGCCCGGCGCCTATGCCGGCTCTCTGCTCGGCCTCGCCAATGCCAAGCTTGATCAGACCCGGCAATCCGGCAGGCCCTCGGCGCCTCCTCCGCCTCCACCCGTCAACGAAAACAAGTAAGAGGCTGACCGCGCATGGCCGGACGCACCCCGCCCGACAATCCCTATATCGCAGCGAGAACGGAATGGAACGAGCGCTACGGCTCCTATGTGAAGGCCGCCGCGGCCTGGCGTCTGGTCGGCGTCACCGGGATGACCATGGCGGTGGTCGGCTTCAGCTACGCTCTCTACCAGAGCACTCAGGTCAAGCTGGTGCCCTATATCGTCGAGGTCGACAAGCTCGGCACGGCCTCAAGCGCCGGTTTCCCGCAGCAGATCGAGTATGCCGATCCGCGTGTGGTGCGCGCCACGCTTGGCAGTTTTGTTTCGAACTTCCGGTCGGTGTCGCCGGATGCTGTCGTGCAGAAACAATATATCGACCGCACCTATGCGCTGCTTCGGACCTCGGACCCTGCGACAGAAAAAATCAATGCCTGGTTCCGCTCCTCCTCACCCTTCGAGAAGGCGAAGAACGCCACCGTCGCCGTCGAGGTCAACAACATTGTCGCGCTGTCGAACCAGTCCTACCAGATCGACTGGACCGAGTTCGAGCGCGATCGCCGCGGCAAGGAGACCGCCACGCGCCGGTTCCGCGGGATCGCCACCGTGACGCTTACACCGCCGCAGGACGAGGGCGTCATCCGGCTTAACCCGATCGGACTCTATCTTAGGGATCTCGACTGGACCGCGCAGCTTTGAAAGGCATGGCCCCGAACATGAACATTCGACTGAGACGTTTTCCGGCCAGGCTGGCTGCCGCCGCGATCGTTGCCGCAATCGTGCCGTTGCCGACTTCTCTTTCCTCCCGCGCGCTCGCAGCTGATGGCGTCACCGCCAATGAAGCGAAGGGGATGGGGATTTCCACCCAGTGGCGCGACTCACGCGGGCTTGTCACGAAAGGACCGGACGGGAAGGTGATCTTCCTCTATGGCGAAGTGCAGCCCTCCGTCGTCTGCTCACCTTTGCAGGTCTGCGACATCGAGCTCCAGGGCGGCGAGGTCGTTCGCGACGTACTCGTCGGCGACACCGTTAGGTGGAAGGTTGAGCCCGCAACATCGGGAGCGGCAGGAGGGCAGGCGATCCACCTGATCGTCAAGCCATCGGAGTCCAACCTTGTCACCTCGATGGTGGTGACCACCTCGCGTCGCACCTACCATATCCAGCTCAAGTCGCACCAGACACAATACATGGCACGTGTTGGCTTCGAATATCCGGAAGACGTGTCCATCAAGCTCGCTGACATCAACGCGCGGATGGAAGCCAGCACCATTCCCGGCGCCGGCGTTCCCGCCGAGCAACTGAATTTTGCCTATTCTGTATCGGGCAATGCAGGGTGGCGGCCGACGCGCGTCTATTCGGACGGGGAGAAGACTTACGTCCAGTTCCCGCGCACGATCTCCGGCCAGGATGCGCCCGTGCTGTTTGTCGTCTCCGGTGGTCAGAACCGCATCGTCAACTATCGGATGAAGGGCGACATGATGGTGGTCGACTACCACGTCGACCGCGCGGTCCTGGTCTCCGGCGTCGGCTGGAGACAGGAGAAGGTGACGATCCGGCGGGGAGGGCGGTGATGCGAAGCTTCCCCTTTCTCGCGCGCGCCTTGCACACCCTCCGCGGCCCTGCCGCCGCCTGCGCCCTCGCCCTTCTCCTTTCCGGATGCCAGTCGCGCGGAACGGAAGAATTGACCTCCAGCAATGCCCCTGCCGAGATCTCAGGCCAGGCGGCGAGCGCGATCGCCGGCGATATGGTGAGCAGGCTCGCCGAGCAGATCGGCCCCGGGACCACGACTGTCTCGCTAAAGCAGGACAGCTCGCCTTTCGGGCAGGCGCTCGAGGCAGCCCTGAAGGGCTGGGGTTATGCGGTGGTGACCGACCAGAAGACGGATGGTGCTGCGCGCACCGTGCCGCTCGCCTATGTCGTCATTCCGTTCGAGGGGCAGCTCCTGGCCCGCCTTTCTACGAACAGCGTCGAGCTTGGCCGCGCCTACACCGTCACAACGACGGGTGCGCAGCCGGCGAGCGCACTCTCAGTCATGAAGCGCGGTTAGGGGAGGGCGGTCATGGTTCAATCGCTCAAGCTCGGCGGCACTGCCAACGACGAGACAGGCTCTGGCATGCGCCGGATTAACCGTCTGCCGATCATCGTCGTGGTCGTGCTGGTCGTCGCCTTCCTTGGTGTCATCTTCTACGGTCTGACATCGAGAGGGCTATATTTCCGCGACACCGGACCGGACACAAGCTCCGGCAATCCGGCGTCAACCTTCGCCGACCAGATCAAACGTGGGGTCTCGGACGGCATCATCGGCGAACCGCAGCAGGTGACGACGCTGCAGCCGACGCCGGTCGAGACGCAGGAAGAGAAGCGCTCCGTCAATCCATTCACGCCGCAGCCCGGTCAACGGGAAGACGCGCGGCCGGAACCGCAACTGGAATCGGAACAGGTCTGGCGCGCCCGCTTGCAGCGCGAGCAGGAAGAGCAATATCTTCGTGAGCGGCAGCGCCAGAGAATGGCCCGGCTGCAGGCCAATGACGCCGCCTATGATTCGCCGATCGCGGTCGACCGCGGCAAGTTCGCTGGGCGAGGAGCGGACACAAACGACACGGCAGCAGCGACAACGAACGGGGTTTCCACTGCGGTGACACCCGGAGCGCCCGACCTCTACGCGGCCGCTCTTCGTGCCGGTCTCGGCGGGCAAAATGTTGATCCGAACGGCCAGAAGTCGAAGGAGGATTTCTTCAATGCCGACCTCAAGGAACTTGGCTACCTGCCGAACCGTGTCGTCCCCCAACAGTCGCTCTACGAACTCAAGCGCGGCTCAGTCATTCCCGCGACATTGATCACCGGGATCAATTCCGACCTTCCCGGGCGCATCACCGCCCAGGTGAGCCAGAACGTCTACGATTCAGCGACGGGACACCGCCTCCTGATCCCGCAGGGTACGAAACTGTTCGGCCGTTACGACAGCAAAGTGTCGTTCGGCCAGAGCCGGGTGCTGGTCGTCTGGACCGACATCATCTTCCCGAATGGCTCGACGCTGCAGATCGGCGGCATGTCCGGGACGGACGCGCAGGGCTACAGCGGTTTCCGCGATAAGGTGGATCGGAAGTGGCTCCAGACGTTTGGTTCGGCCATCCTCATTGCCGTGATCGGCACGGGGATTGACATGGCGGTTCCGCAGAGTTCGACACTGGCGACGCAGGATACGGCCTCCGATGCGGCGCGTCGGAACTTTGCCGAAACCTTCGGTCGTGTCGCTGACCGGACCATCGAGAGAAACATGGACGTACAGCCGACGATCGAGATCCGGCCTGGTTACAAATTCAATGTCCTTGTCGATCAGGACATTGTTTTCCCCGGAACATATCGATGAGACGCGTGCCCAGTCTCAACGACCCTGCCGCGTTCGGGGAAATAACACCGTGACAAAAGTGCCCAACCGATCGCATCACACCCCGGGAGCCAGAGATGTGCCAAGTCCAAACAATTTCGTTGCTTTCGGGAAAGCGATACCATCCACGGCCATCGCGATCATCGCCAGCCTTTCCGGCCACGACACCGGGCTGAACCCGATTTCTTTGACAACTTGCGGCGAACCTGACGATCAAATGGTTTCATAGGGTAAGGCTTTCAAAGCATCGAGCAACGCTGCCCGGAATTCGCTAACCAAGCGCGGCGGCGGGCTGTCAGTCGGAAGAACTATAGCAAAATGGTAGGGGACAACCGGATCAAAGGAGCGCTGAATAACCTGATTTGCACTGTAGTAGTCGGCAGTGAAGGGGTCGACAATGCCAACCCCCATTCCCCTGCTTACCAGATCGCAGAGATTCAGTGCCAGACTACTTTCTATCCTGCGGTTACAGTGGACGCCGCAGCTGTCCAGTGCGGCGTCTGTCTGCATCCGTAGAAGGCTCACCGGAGAGAGGCAAATCAATGACTCTCCTTCAAGGTCCGTCGCATGAACAGTTTCCTTGTCTTCGAGACGATGCCCCGGCGGCAGCAGGCAGACGGCACGAAACGAAGGGACAGGTTCAATGGTGAGACCAGGATAGTCGCCAGCCAATATCGATATTCCGAGATCGTAGTGCTGGAGCGAGACCAATTCGAGGACCGTCTGGGAGGGAACCGTGTCGAGGTAGACCGACACGTCGGGCCGATCGGCGATGAACGTCTGGATGACGCCGGACATAAAACTCAGAGCCGGCGCCGTATAACAGGCGACCCTTAGAGACCCCATGTGAGACTTCTTCAGTTCAGCCGCGACTTTGTCGATGTGCTGAATCCCGTTGAAATGTCGCGACACTTCCTTGAACAGAATACCGGCCTCCCGCGTAGGACGTAACCGGTTGCCCGTTCTTTCGAAGAGGCTGATCCCAATTTCCTCTTCGAGATCCCTGATCAGCCGGCTGATCGCGGGCTGCGTGATCCTCACCAGATTCGCTGCTGACGTCATACCTCCTGTCAGCATGACTGCCCGGAACGCTTCTAACTGACGCGATTGAATCATTGCTTTCTCCATAACAAATACACATGGGCGCATGCCTATTACTGCCCTTGCGATATGGAAGGCAAGCTTTTAGTAACAATAGAAAACTGGGTCCTACTCTCGAAGAATGTACCGCGGTGGCCACGTGAACACGTGTTTCACCTTTGAGAATGAAAGCCGGACAGGTGCCGGCTGCGCCATTCTCGGCCGTGCTAACGGCACGGTTTTTCGCTGCATCGCAAGGGATAGGGAATGATAGAACAAGGGAACGCGAATGGACGGTACGCAGCCCACCCTGGTGGCAGAAGATATCCATAAGAACTTCGGAACGCTTGAAGTTCTGAAGGGCATTTCACTCACGGCCAATAAAGGCGATGTGGTTTCGATTATCGGCAGCTCCGGGTCCGGTAAGAGTACTTTCCTGCGCTGTATGAATTTCCTCGAAACCCCGAACAAGGGCCGTATCGCTGTCGGGCAGGAAGAGGTCGTCGTCAAAACGGATGCGGCTGGCCGATTGATCGGCGTCGATCGCAAAAAGATCGAACGCATGCGGATGCAACTCGGCATGGTGTTTCAGAGCTTCAATCTGTGGGGACATATGACTGTCCTGCAGAACGTCATGGAAGGCCCCGTACACGTTCTCAAGCAGCCCAAGGGCGACGTGCGCGACCGTGCAATGGATTTCCTGGACAAGGTCGGTATTGCCGACAAGCACGACGCCTACCCGTCTCAATTGTCAGGTGGGCAACAACAGCGCGTCAGCATCGCACGCGCACTGGCTATGCAGCCGAGCGCGCTTCTCTTCGACGAACCAACCTCTGCCCTCGATCCGGAATTGGTGGGTGAAGTCCTGAAGGTGATCAGGAAGCTCGCCGAGGAGGGGCGGACGATGGTCGTGGTGACGCACGAAATGGGTTTTGCTCGCGACGTATCGAGCAAGGTTCTCTTTCTCGAAAAGGGGCAAATCGAAGAGCAGGGAACGCCGCAAGAAGTGTTCCAGAACCCGACGTCACCAAGGTGTCGGGCCTTTCTCTCCAGCGTTCTGTGAGCGCGCAAGCGCGCAGAAGAGTCAACACTCGAAATAAAAAAATAACAGCAACAGAGGTGAACGTTATGAAATTCTTCAACTTAAATGCGCTTGCGGCAGTTGTGACCGGCGTCCTCGTCGCGGCAGGCCCCTCACAGGCCAAGGACTACAAGAGCATTACGATTGCAACCGAAGGATCCTATGCGCCGTACAACTTCAAGGATGCGGGCGGAAAACTGATCGGCTTCGACATCGATCTCGGAAACGACCTTTGCAAGCGCATGAACATCGAATGTAAATTCGTCGAGCAGGCTTGGGACGGGATCATTCCTTCTCTCACGGCGGGTCGTTACGATGCCATTATGGCGGCGATGGGAATTCAGCCGGCGCGCGAAAAGGTCATTTCGTTCTCCCGCCCGTATCTCCTCACGCCGATGACGTTCCTGACGACAGCGGACAGTCCACTTCTGAAGACCCCGGTGGCACTCGAGAACCTTCCGCTCGACAATATCACCCCCGAGCAGAAAACCGAGTTGGATAAGTTCACCAAGGTTTTCGAAGGCATGAAGTTTGGCGTTCAAGCCGGTACATCTCATGAAGCGTTCATGAAACAAATGATGCCGAGCGTGCAGATTTCCACCTATGACACCATCGACAATGTCGTAATGGATCTGAAGGCCGGCCGTATCGACGCGAGCCTGGCTTCGGTCAGCTTCCTGAAGCCGCTAACGGACAAGCCTGACAACAAGGACCTGAAGATGTTTGGTCCGAGGATGACGGGGGGAGTGTTCGGCAAGGGTGTCGGCGTTGGCATCCGCAAAGAGGATACCGATCTCAAAGCCTTGTTCGACAAAGCAATTGATTCCGCGATTGCCGATGGGACCGTTCAGAAGCTGTCTCAACAGTGGTTCGGTTACGACGCGTCTCCCAAGCAGTAATTACTTTCAATAGGAGCGTCGGCACTCGTGTGGCCGGCGCTCTATCTGTTTAGCAAGCTTGAGGCGTGGTCGATGGACTTGACACTATTGCAATGGGGAGATGCCGGCTGGGGCGATGAATTGGTGCGCGGGGCGATGATGACTGTTGTCGTCGCAGCCTGTTCGTACCTTTTCGGAATCATCTTTGGTTCGATTTTCGCTGCGGCAAAACTATCCCGTTTCTGGTCACTACGCCTGCTCGGTGACGTCTATACGACGGTCGTTCGCGGCGTCCCTGAACTGCTCATCATCTTTTTGGTATTCTTCGGTGGCGGCACACTCCTGCGCACCATCGCCAATGGACTGTTCGGATACGAGGGGTACATCGAGCCTCAAATCTTCGTGATCGGCGTACTCTGCATCAGTGTGAGTGCCGGAGCATATGCCACCGAGGTCATTCGCGCTGCCGTTCTCGCTGTTCCCCCCGGCCAGATCGAAGCGGCGAAGTCCATTGGGATGGGTCCGTGGCTGCGGCTGCGGCGGGTGCTGATCCCACAAGCGGCTAGGTTCGCCCTCCCAGGCCTTGGAAATGTCTGGCAGTTCACGCTCAAGGACACGTCGCTAATTTCCGTTGTCGGCCTGGTCGAAATCATGCGGACAGCGGCGATGGGGGCAGGTTCGACGAAGCAGCCCTTTACCTTCTATATCACCGCCTTCGTGATCTTCCTTGTTCTTTCCTCCGTGTCAAATCGGGGCTTTCTTAAAGCTGAAAAGTGGGCGAACCGCGGTGTGAGGAGCCAATAATATGGATATTCAACTCATCATCGAGTCGTTCCCCAAACTCATTGCTGCCGTCCCCACGACGCTGGCGCTCGCGTTCATATCGCTCCTCATCGGATTTGTTGTTTCGGTACCTGTCGCGCTTATGCGGCTTTCGAAAAACCGCATCGTTTCTTCGGTAGCATACGGCTACGTCTACCTGATCCGATCGACCCCACTTCTGGTGCAGATGTTCCTGATTTACTACGGGTCGGCTCAGTTCAGAGGGTTTCTCACGGAAATTGGTCTGTGGTCGTCGTTCCGCGAACCGTGGTTTTGTGCGATCCTCGCTCTGGCCCTCAATACCGCGGCCTATACCAGCGAAATCATCCGGGGCGGCATACAGGCGGTTCCTCTCGGGCAGATCGAAGCGGCGCGCGCTGTCGGCATGTCCACAGTTCTCCAGTTTAGGAGAATCGTGTTCCCGATCGCCATCCGGCAAGCGTTGCCGGCCTATGGCAACGAAGTCATGCTCATCATCAAATCGACGTCGCTTGCTTCGACAATCACTATCGTCGAAGTGACCGGTCTGGCGAAGCAGATCATCTCGGCCACCTACAGCCCGGTCGAAGTGTTCATCGTCGCCGGTGCGATCTACCTGTTCATCACGTTCATTGTCAGCCGCCTGGTCATTCTGGCGGAGTGGTGGCTCAATCCGCACATGCGCGCCCGGGTGGGCGGAACGGCTCCGAAGGCCGTGGAGACGCATTAGAACTTGGAAATCCCCGTTGGGTTACCGATCGAAAGAGTGCGCTCGGGCGAATGTCGACGTAACATTCAAATCTTAGGGTTTGAATGTTACGTCGCTTTGTATTGGTGAGCGGAGATGTCGTATCAAATAGAAATTGGAAGCATCCGCTGTTTTGTCGTTGCCGCTGAAGAACTACATTTCCGCAGAGCCGCGATCCGACTGAACATGTCGCAGCCAACGCTCAGCCAGCAGATCAAGCGGCTTGAAGAGCTTATGGGGGTGCAACTGTTCATCCGCTCTACGCGGCGCGTGGAGCTGACGCGTGCGGGAGCATCATTCCTTGATCACGCGCGCGAGATCCTTTTGAAAATCGACGAGGCGATCCTCAATGCCAAGCTGGAAGCCGGCGGTCTCAGTCCCGGCGGAGAAGAGCTGATCATCGGAGCGATCAGCCCGGCCACCAGTCAATTGCTCCCCTTGATCTTGAGCCGTTTCCGGCAAAGGTTTCCCAGGACTAGGCTTGTCATCAAAGAGGTCGATTCCATAGAGCTTCTGCGAGGGATCGAGCGCGGTGACTTCCATGTCGGGTTGATGCGACCGCCATCCAACAGCAATCTGGTACGGTTTCAGCACCTGTTGTCGGAACGATTTGTTGCCGTCATGCCCCGCCAATCGGTACTTGCGAGAAAAACCGCGTTGAAATTATCAGATTTCGCCGGACACGGTGTTTTCGCGCTCAAGCGCTTCGAGCTATCGTGTTTTGAGACTGTATACGAACAACTTGTCGGCGCCGGCCTGCTGATCGAGAACGACATAGCGGTCTCCGACACCAATACAGCTCTGGCCCTGGTGACTGCCGGCGTCGGGATCACGTTCCTGCCGGAGTGGGTGTCTGCGATGGCCCCCGACGGCGTTGTTACCCGAGTTGTGGACGATATGTCCGTCGAGATTTCGATGGCCGTGGGCTGGAATCCAGATTGCCCGGTTCCAGGGATACTGCCTTTCGTCGAGTTTGCGACGTTGGCTGCGCAAAACCTGATTTCAGCACGAAAATAGCGGCGCTTGTGAAATTCTGAATGAACAAAGGGAGCCCCTGGAGGAGGCATCCCTTCCAATAGCCGCACTTTCAGACGACCGTTCATACTAACTGATTACCATCACAGGACCATTGCCGCTACAACCGGCCGGCTTCTTCGGCGATGACTTGATCCAGTTTCCCGGCATCAACCCGTTCACCTTTCGCCAACAGGCGGTGATGAACGCGATCGACGAGCTGGCTGCGGATGCGCTGTTCATAGGTCAATGCCCGCGATGCCAGTTCCCTGCGTGTCTGCTGCGACCACACCTGGTCCTGACGCTGGCGTTCGATGCAGAAATTGAAGTCGTCTGACTTTCGGTTCCCGCGTTCGCGGCGTTGTTCCGCGGTCGCCGCCTCGTCGATCTTACCGTCCCGGTCGAAGACGACAGCATAGACGTCGGCGGCCCGCTCCGGGGAAATCATGCCGTTTTCGATCTCGCGCGCGATCGCCGCCACATCCCGCTCAAGAGGTTCGCCGAACGCCCCGCCTGTGGAACTGGTGATCCTGAGAATATCGCCCTGTCCGAGCTCCAGCACCGAGATCTTGCCGACCGATCGCTCATCGGGTCGGCCAGGATTGACGATTGCCTTACCCAGAAGACCGATCTCTCCCCCCTTGAAGCCCCACGGCGCGAACACAAACCGGTTCAGGTTTCTGACCGTTATGACCGCGCGATTTGACGTGTTTTCCATTTCGATTTCGAGCGCGGCGCCGCTGGCGAATCTTCCCGCGCGGCGACTGTCCGGCACGAGGCGGAGCGCCCGCATGACCAGCACCGTTTCGATCTCGATGACTTCGACTGGCACGCTGCGCTGTGAGTAGCGTACTTCCGATCCGTCCAGGCCGTCAACGCCACGGCGGGCACCGCCGCCGCCGTCGATCGTACCCACCACGTTGACACGGTCACGGCCTGTACGAGGATCGGGAGCCGAAACGACGATAACCCCGCTCATACCGCCACCGGCTGCGGCAAGGCCCTCCGGTAGTGCCTGATTGAGGCACCCCAGGATAACGTCGTAGGCGCGTGTCGCTGATGCAGCACGAGACCCGCCGGATGCGGGATAGACCGCGTTGAGAACCGTGCCGCGCGGAGCATGGCCGTGGATCGCCCGCAAGATACCGGAGTTGCGCGGCGTCAGCGGATCAACGGTCAGGATGTAGGCGTAAAGGCACTGGATAATGTAGGGGTGGGTGGTTGCCCCCGTTACCAGGTTGTAGGCGGCCGCCAATTGCGGATCCGTGCCGGTAAAATCAACCTCGATCTCGCTGTCCTTCACCGTCATGGTCACGCTGAAATAGGCCAGCTGACCATCATGGATCCCTTCAAGATAGTCCGAGAAGGTATATACACCGTCCCGAATCGTCCTGATCACCGCGCGGGCCTTGGTCTCCGCGTAGTTGATGACGTCCTGCATCCCCTCCTCGACACTCTCACGATCATATCGCTCGCAAAGCTCGCTGACGCGCCGGTCCATGCTCTTCAGGCCCGAGATCATGGCCTGAATGTCGCCCCACAACTCGGTCGGAATTCGGCTGTTGTCCTGGAAGATCGACTTGATCGCTTCGTTCAACACCCCTCCTTCGTAGAGCTTCATTGGCCTGACACGGAGGCCCTCCTGGAATACTTCCGTGAAGGCTGGCGAGATACTTCCTGGAACGGCGCCGCCGATATCGGACGCATGGACAAATGCCCAGCCGATCGCGATCAGCTTCTCGTCGTAGAAGATCGGATAAAGCAGCGTAACGTCCATCAGGTGCGTCACCAGACCGTCCGTGGCAAAGGGATCGTTGGTGATGATGATATCGCCTTGCTTCAGGTTCTCCCGGCCGATGGCATCCAGCGTCGGCTTCAACGGGGAGCCGACGAAGACATTGACGCCAGACAACATCGGATAAGCGAACATTTCGCCTTCGGCAGTCGCAATCGCACACTGATAATCCTGCACGATCTTAACGAAAGTCGTGTGGGCGGTGCGGTAGATCGCGGCAGAGGCTTCTTCGACAATCGCGTTGAATCGATTGTTCATGACGGCAGTACGAACGGCATCCATTGATCAGCTCCGGGTCATGAGAATTGCGCCAAAGGCTCCAACGCGGGCAACGAACTCTGGCGGAACGACGATCGTCGCATCACGCTGCTCGATGACGGCCGGCCCCTGGATCGCATCGTTGGGGGTGAGAGATGCGCGATCGAAGACGCGTACCTCGGGAATGAGTTTGTTGTGGAAGCGCATCGAACGAACCGTTTTGAGCGCACCGCCAGCCCCGAACGTTTCAGGTGTTGTGGGCTGAGGTATCGACATCGATCCACGCACGCGCATGCGCAGGTCGACGAATTCGACTGGCGCCGCTTTGTCGGCATGGCTGTAGATCCGTTCGTGCTCTTGGTGGAAGGCGGCATGCATTGCGGCAATGTCGTGCGCTTCGATCGCCGTATCCGGCAGCCGCACGTCAACCTGGAAGGACTGCCCGACGTAGCGCATCTCAGCCCAGCACTCGAACGTTTTCGACACGAGACGCTCCGGCGGTGCCTGCCGCGATAACCATTCGGCTCCCTGCTCGCGAAGGACCTGAAACTTCTTCGCGATGAGAGAACCATCGATATCAAGGCCGTGGACGGTTTCGAGCGCGTCATTGCTCAAATCAGAGACAAGGCCCCCGAGGGCACAGAATACGGAAGGTGTCGCCGGCACAAGAACGCGGTTCACGCCGATCTCGGCCGCAAGGAGCGGCCCCTGGATCGCGCCAGCTCCGCCGTAAACGAGCACCGTCAGATCTTCGGGATCGACGCCCTGGCGTGCGAGATAAGGCAAGACACCGGCCACCATGTTGGAGCTTGCGACGGTGACGCACATTTCCGCGGCGCTGAGCACGTCCGTCTTGAGAGTCTCCGCAATCGGCGCCATAGCGCGTTCGGCGGCATGACGATCGAGCTGCATATCGCCGCCAAGAAGGGCTTCAGGCAAATAGCCCGCAAGTAAAAAGGCATCGGTCAGCGTGGGTTCCGTGCCGCCTCGGCTGAAGCAGGCAGGGCCAGGATAGGACCCAGCACTGCGCGGGCCGATACGCAACACCCCGCCATCAATCGTGACGACCGAACCGCCGCCTGCGCCGATCGCCTCGATGCTGGTAACTGGCATGACAACCGGAAACTCACCCACCTCGGCCGAAGTCGAGGTGAGAGCTTCGCCATCGCGCACGAGCGAGATGTCAGTGCTGGTGCCACCCATGTCCATGGTGAGGATGTTGTGTTCGCGCAAGGCGCGGCCGAGATATTGCACAGCCGTCACGCCAGACGCCGGACCCGACAGAAGTGTATGGATGGGGAAGTTGCGCGCCTCACTGGCGGCCATCGCACCACCGTTCGAGCGTGTGACGAAAAGTTGCGACCCTGGCAACCGTTCAGCCACATAAGTTTCGACCGCGCCGATATACTCGTTCATCCGGCGCTTCACGAAAGCGTTGAGCACACTGACGATCGCTCTTTCGTATTCTCCGATCCGCGGCCAGATCTCGCTGGACAGGCTGACCTCGGCATCTTCGCCGACCGCTTTACGGATAGCCCGCGCGACCGCTTGTTCATGCTGCGGGTTGGCGTAGCTGTGAAGCAGCGCGACCGCATAGCCGGCAGCACCTGCGTCGGCTACACGACGGGCAAGTGCCTCGACTGCTGCCTCGTCGATCGAGGTTCGAACCAAGCCGCCGCGCAGCAGTCGTTCCTCAACCTCGAAAACCATCTCGCGATCGATCAGCGGCCTGGTTCGGGTCTCGAACAGGTTCAGAGGGTTGCGGACGCCGATCCGCTGCAGTTCGAGCAGATCCCTATATCCCTTCGTTACGAAGAACGCGATCTTCGGGCCTTTTCGCTCGATTACGGCATTCGTGCTGACCGTGGTGCCGTGCATGACGAAGGCCGCCTCGCCCGGCTCGGGCGCGAGCCGTTCCAGTAGTTTTTCAAATCCCTCGCGGAAACCGTTTTCGAAAGCGGGAGGAGTCGAAGGAACCTTCAGAGTGACGATCCTGTCCTCTCCTTCACGCCACCCGCAAAAATCTGTGAACGTCCCACCGATATCAACGCCGATTCTAAGCATCTGCCGCTCACCCTCGCTTCTTCAGTTGGTCGGCCTGCGGGGTATTTCGATCTATTCTGATCTGCATGAAACCTGTCTCCGTTCTGGAATGATCATCGCGATATTTCAGCGATGAATACGCTGCTCACTCCGCTTGGAGAATTTGCATATCCCACCGATTGATTGGCAACGGCAATCAATCGGAACGGATGAGACTCGCCTGCTTTATAGAAACTGAGGGCGACGAAGGTGACTGAGATCGCGTCCTGTCGCTCGCGACGGCCCTAGGACCATGCCGCCTTCATAACATTTGAACATCGCCGTATGCCTATTACTACCCTTGTAGCATGGACGGCAACGCCTTATCCCTAAGCTGGAAGGCAAGAATTCCAAGATAGCCAGATCTGCAATCGACCCGCTTCACATGGTGATCATCTGTTCAAGACTGATGAAACCGAAGCAAAGAAGGTCCTCAAAACTTGGCCGTCAAACGGCGACAGCTGGACACACTGTATAGCCGACCGCACGAGGATTGAAGGATGCGTCTGGCTCACTGGGGGCTAATGGCCACGGATCGAACGTTTCGCCCGGGCACGGAAGCCTTCGTATTGTGAGAAGGTTAAATGGATCACGAGTTCGAGACGGCCATTGTTGGCGGCGGCGTAGTGGGCGCCGCAATTGGATACGGGTTAGCCAAGTTGGGGCGCCGGGTGATCATCATCGATGGCGCGGACGATGCGCTGCGTGCGTCCCGAACAAATTTCGGCCTGATCTGGGTTCAAGGCAAGGGCGACGAATATCCTGAATATCATCGCATCACGCGGCAAAGCGCTGAGCTGTGGCCAGGTTTTGCCTCCGAGTTGAAAGAGCTGACCGGTGTCGACGTAGAGTACCGCCGCAACGGTGGTTTGCTCTTTTGTGTGTCGGAAGCTCAGGCGGAAGAAGAAAAAGCCATCGGCGAAAAGATGGCTGCCATTCATCCTGACTATCGTTTCGAGATGCTGGAGCGCTCGCGCCTTGAGCGCATGCTTCCCGACATCCGTCTCGGGCCGAAGGTGTGTTCAGCGTCGTTCAGTCATATGGACGGTGACGTCAATCCTCTCCTGGTCCTTCGCGCTTTGCTGGAGGGATTTGTGCGCCTCGGTGGAACCTTGGTGACGGGCGAACACGTCGACAGCATCGCGCCCACGCTTGGTGGCTTCCGACTGGCAACGGATGGCCTCACGATAGAAGCGGAGCGGGTGATTATTGCAGCGGGAAATGACTCCATGGCTTTTGCCAAGAGCCTGGACCTTCCACTTCTGCTCGTTCCGGAAAAGGGGCAGCTTCTCATCACGGAACGGGTCGCCCCGGTATTTCCTTACGCCGCCAGCGGTATTCGTCAGACTATGACGGGCACGTTTCAGCTCGGCGTTACGAATGAACGTGTGGGCCGGTCTACCGATGTGACAGCTGGCGGCGCACGTCATATCGCCAATCGCGCGATCAGTGTGATGCCTGACGTCGGCGCGTTGCGTGTCATAAGGCAATGGGCGGGACTCCGCGTGCTGACCCCGGATGGGGTGCCGGTCTACGATCGGTCGCGGCGATACCCCGGCATCCATGTCGTCGCATGCCATTCCGGCGTCACCCTTGCCGCTCTGCATGCGGGTCCTTTTGCCGATTGGTTGGCAGCCGATGGAAGGGAGCCATCCTACGACGCTTTCCGCGGCAGCAGATTCAAGATGGGGATCGCGGCGTGACGAGTGAAGTTCTCTTTCCCTCCGGCCCAAGCGTGGAAATCACCATCGACGGTCGAACTGTGACCGCTCGTGATGGGGAGCCTCTGGCCGCCGTCTTTCTGCGTCTGGACGACATCCATACGCGGACCTCCTTTCCTTCCGCCCAGCCCAGGGCGCCCTACTGCATGATGGGCGTCTGTTTCGAATGTATCGTGTACATCGAAGACATCGGCACGATCCGAAGCTGTCAGCAAACGGTTCAAGCCGGCATGAGGGTCGAACGCCATGACCATCCGAAGAGGCTGAAATGAACCCGAATTCGAGCGCCGACCTGTTAATCGTCGGAGCTGGCCCCGCTGGCATGGCCGCCGCGAGGCGAGCTGTGCGCGGCGGCCTATCCGTCGTCTTGCTGGATTCGCAATCACAGCCCGGAGGTCAGATCTGGCGTAATGCCGGCAGCAACGCGACGAGCCCGGTCATAAACGTTCTGGGGGCGGAATATCGACGCGGCATCCGGCAAATCGAAGCATTCCTGGCCAGCGGCGCCGACTACATTCCGGAGGCTCAGGTAAGCAGGCTCAGCCAGGGTTGGACGGTGGAATATGTAAAGGGTGGAGAAATTCGTTCTGTCATGGGACGGCATCTCTTGCTCGCTATGGGCGCACAGGAACGCCCGGTTCCGTTCACCGGCTGGACGCTACCCGGCATCATGACGGTCGGCGCCGCACAGATTCTCCTTAAGACGGCGGGCCAACTGCCACGGGGGCCAGTTGCCGTGGTCGGGAGCGGACCTCTTCCCCTACTATACATGCAGCAGATGCGGCTCGCCGGGACAAAGCCCGTCGCTTATCTCGATACGACCCCTCGGGGTCTCATCAGCCGTTCGCTGCGCGGTTTTCGCGGGGCGCTAAAGGAGCCCGGCCAAATCCTGAAAGGGATTGCCTGGTTACCGCAGTTCAGTGGCGTTCGGCACGTACGCAACGTGGTCAAAATCAGCGCCGAAGGAAGCGGACGACTGGAAACTGTACGGTTCGAAACTTCAAACGGCAGGTCCGACCGATTGGAGGTCAAATCCCTTCTTGTACACGAGGGGCTGGTGCCAAGCCATCAGTTGGCCGTGTCGGTCGGCGCGCAACTGATGTGGGATGTCGGCCAGTCAGCGTTCCGGCTTGAGCGCGACGAGTGGATGAACGCAGGTCCGGACGGACTGTACATAGCCGGGGACGGTGCTCGGATCGGCGGCGCCGTCAATGCCGAGATCGAAGGAGAGATCGCCGCGACCGGTATCCTTCTTCGTGACGGCGCCCTGACGGCCGCTCAGGCGAATACCGAGACAAAACCGCTGAGAGCACAGCATGGCCGGCAAAAGTCGTTCCGGCGATTTCTGGATGGGGCCTACCCGCCGAATATTGCGCGGACCCAGCCGGACGACGAAACGATCGTCTGCCGGTGCGAGGAGTTGAGCGCGGGCGTGTTGAGGGAAGCTGCTGTCCGTGGCGCTTGCCGAGGCCCTAACCAGCTGAAGAGTTTTACACGCGCGGGCATGGGTCCCTGTCAGGGAAGGCAGTGCGGCTACCCGGTGCACGAACTGGTGAAGTCCGTCGCCGGTCTGACCGCTGGCGAGGTCGGCCTGTTCAATCCGCGGCCTCCCTTCGTTCCCTTAACGGTATCGATGCTTGCAGCTCAGCAGGCCGAGGAAGTCGTTTCAGCGTCGATACATGAGTGATCGTTCTGACATCGCCACAGCGTGGTGACCAGATTTGCAGTCAAGAAATGAACGCCTCACGGCGTCGCAAGGAGAATGAGTTGAAGACGTGCCAAATCCCGGGAGCCCCCGTTCAAAGCGGCGCATCCCAACCCGGATGCCTGATGGGGCCTGATGCGTTTCGGACTGCCGGCTTGTCGCGAGCTTTGACGGAACTGGGCTGGGCCGTCACTGATCTCGGAGATGCGACGCCGACGGCGGAGCCCGAAATCAGTCACACCAATTCCGCGGTGAAGAACCTCGATGCTCTGGTGGGATGGACGCGCAGTCTCTCCAAAAAGGCGCTGGAGATGGCCCGCAGCTGCGATCTTCCGGTTTTTCTCGGCGGCGATCACTCAATGTCTGCCGGTACCGTTTCCGGGGAGGCCGAACGAGCGGCCGAACTCGGCAGGGAGCAATTCGTCCTCTGGCTGGACGCGCACCCAGACCTGCATACCCTACACACGACTGCAAGCGGCAATCTTCATGGCACGCCGGTCGCCTACTATACGGGCCAGCCTGGCTTCGAAGGACTACCGCCGCTGGCCGCGCGTGTGGATCCCCGCAACGTATCCATGATGGGAATTCGCTCGGTCGACCCGGAAGAAAGGCGCCGGGTTGCCGAGATCGGTATCGAAGTCTCCGACACGCGGGTTCTGGACGAGCAAGGGGTCATACGCCCGCTGGGCGTCTTTCTTGACCGCGTGAGCAAGGCCAAGGGCAGATTGCACGTCAGCCTCGACGTCGACTTCCTCGATCCCGGGATTGCGCCGGCGGTGGGCACCACGGTTCCGGGCGGGGCGACTTTCCGAGAGGCACACCTCATCATGGAGATGCTCCATGACAGCGGTCTCGTCACCTCGCTCGACCTTGCGGAGCTCAATCCGTTTCTGGACGAGCGAGGGCGCACGGCCCGACTGATGACCGATCTTGCCGCGAGCCTGTTCGGCCGGCGCGTGTTCGACAGGGTGACAACAGCATTTTGACCACCGGGTGTGGCCCGGTGCGATCGAGGTTTGCCTCTCGCATTGAGACAACCCTTCGAAACCAGGAGGAAGAAGATGAAGGTTGGAATCGCCGGAGCAGGATCGATCGGCATTGGGTATGCGGCGTTCCTCTTGCAGAATGGACATGAGCCATTGATCTGGTCGCGTTCACGCGAAAGAACTGCTGCTTTCTCTGCCGGCGCACCGGTGAAGATCACGGGTGCGATCATCACGGAGTTCCACCCGCATATCTGCACGAACGCCCAGGAATTGGCCGAAGCCGATGTGATCGTGCTGGCGCTGCCCGCCTATGGTCACCGCTTTGTTCTCGACGCTCTTCTGCCGCACCTCAGCGCACGTCATTCGGTGATCATCAGCGCCCATCTTTCCTTTGCGGCGCTCTACCTCGCCAAAGGGTTGGCCGAGCGTGGAATCGAGATCCCAATCACGGCATGGAGCACAACTGTGCTGACATGCAA
This sequence comes from Agrobacterium burrii, assembly GCF_017313405.1. Classification (NCBI taxonomy): domain Bacteria; kingdom Pseudomonadati; phylum Pseudomonadota; class Alphaproteobacteria; order Hyphomicrobiales; family Rhizobiaceae; genus Agrobacterium; species Agrobacterium burrii. Next base: position 3,862 of record NZ_JAFLNA010000013.1, on the reverse strand, counting down.
GCTGCGGGAGGCGGATACGTTCAACATCGGCGCCATCCGGGCAAAGGTCGATATGGCGACCGTGCCGGCACGTTTCGCAGGACGGGCGCACGAAACCTGTGTCGCTCTGTTCGGTGATCGCTTCGACGTGAAGGACGATATCCTCACGATCGCATTGAGCAATCTCAATCCCCAGGACCATATGGGCATCGCGCTGTGCAATCTGTCACGTATCGAGCGAGCTGAGGAATGGGGTCAGAACACCAACGTCACGCCTGCCGTCGGCCGCTTCCTTGAGGCGCTCGATCTGGAGAGGCTGGCAATCGCTTCCGCCTTCGGCAAGACGGTCCGATCCACCTTCGATCACTTCCGATTGTCGTTCGACATATCCGGCCAATCCGTTTCGGAAATATCGTCGATCCTGGTCGAGCGCGGAAGCGACCCGGCAGGCCCAAAGAGCGTTGATACTCGCTACGTGCTCGAGGACGTTCCCTTCGGTCTGATCCCGACCCTGCATCTGGCAAAAGCAGCCGGCCTGTCTGCACCCTTGCATGAAAGCGGCGTGCAGATCTTAAGCGCCTGCTACGGACGCGACTTCTCCGAAGAAAACGACCTGCTTCCAGACCTCGGCCCGCTCGATCTGCCCACGCTCAGGAAACGGGTAATCGCCGGGTACGCGATCACGGACGAACCCGTGTGATCCGGGCTCGTCCGACAGTCTATCAAACCAATGAAGGGGGCCAAAAGATGCCCGCAATTGCCAACCTCAACATCGTTCCGTTCATCAGTGTTGAGAACATGATGGACCTGGTGGTCAGCACCGGGGTCGAGAACTTCCTTGTTCAACTGGCCGGCTACATTGAAGAAGATTTCCGGCGCTGGGAAAGCTTCGACAAGATTCCACGCATCGCCTCGCATTCGCGGGACGGCGTGATTGAACTCATGCCGACGAGCGACGGCACCCTCTACGGCTTTAAATACGTCAACGGCCACCCGAAAAACACGAAGTCGGGACGCCAGACGGTGACCGCGTTCGGCGTGCTCTCCGATGTCGATAGCGGCTATCCGCTGCTGCTGTCGGAAATGACAATCCTGACGGCCTTGCGAACGGCCGCAACCTCCGCGATCGCGGCAAAATATCTGGCGCGTAAAGATGCGCGCACGATGGCGCTGATCGGCAACGGTGCCCAGAGCGAGTTCCAGGCGCTCGCCTTCAAGGCGCTGCTCCATATCGATCGGATACGGCTTTACGATATCGACCCGGAGGCAACAGCTCGCTGCAGCCGCAATCTCCAGCGGTTCGGGTTTCAGATCGAGGCGTGCACCTCTGCGGAACAGGCGGTCGAAGGTGCCGATATCATTACGACAGCGACGGCCGACAAGCACAACGCCACGATCCTGAGCGACAATATGATCGGGCCCGGCGTCCACATCAACGGCGTCGGCGGCGACTGCCCAGGCAAGACCGAGATGCACCGCGATATCTTGCTGCGTTCGGATATTTTCGTGGAGTTTCCGCCACAGACCCGGATTGAAGGCGAGATCCAGCAACTCGCGCCAGATCATCCTGTGACGGAACTTTGGCGCGTAATGACTGGCCAGGACGTCGGCCGAAAGAGCGACAAGCAAATCACGCTTTTCGACAGCGTCGGATTTGCGATCGAGGATTTTTCGGCGCTGCGCTACGTCCGCGACCGCGTTGAGGGATCAAGCCACAGCAGCCCACTCGACCTAATAGCCGATCCGGACGAGCCTCGAGATCTCTTTGGAATGTTGCTGCGTCGTCAGGCTTTCCGAACTTTGGGAAGTTGAAGAGATGCCAATAGCGCGTGGACCGTCGAGCATCTAGAACGGGCTCTATGGGGCTTGCACATACAAACGAACGATCGAATGAGTCTTTCACGCTCTTACAAACATACAAATATTCTAATAAATGCTCTTTTCTCTTAGGTTTACCCGCCAATATATCCTGTCAAACACTGGATATTTACAATTGATTACGGAAAATGACAAACCGATCAGGAGCGCAAAATTTAAGGCAGCCACGCTATTGACCGGGGCGATGACGTTGGACAAGCCGTTTTAATTTTGGGATGGATTGAACTTTAAAGTTGAAGGAGCCACTCAGCCGCCGGCTGCTAGAGTTTTAATGAGCTAAGCACGTACGTCAGAAACCACTGTTGGGCGTACAAAAGTCGCCTCAGGTCACTGTCAGCCAGCAAGAGTTTCTTGCCACAACGCAACTGACGTTTGACATAAATTCCTTTCGGAACTCAATCAGATATCTCATATTCTCTCTCAACCAAAATATTCGATAATGGCTCTCGCTTCATCCTCAACTTCTCTACCTGTCCCAGCCGCAGGTCATCATCCGCTTCCCTTGACTGTAGGTGTCCTCGGTTCTGGTCACGCTGGGACTGCATTAGCGGCTTGGTTCGCCTCTCGGCACGTTTCCACGGCTCTGTGGGCACCAGCGGATCATCCAGGATCGATCTCAGCAATCAAAGCCAACGAAGGAGTCGTCACCACCGAGGGAGTGATCAACGGTTCATTTACGGTCTCAGCCTCTGATGATCTGCTCGCAGTTATTCGCTCCAGCCATCTACTGATTATTGTCACCCGTGCGGACGTTCACGACAGCTTCGTCAGTGAACTAGCCAACTTCAACGGTGAACTCGCAGAAAAGGATATTCTCGTCGTCTGCGGCCATGGGTTTTCCATGAAGTACGAGAGGCAGCTGCAATGCAAGCGAATACTCGAGACGGATAATTCGCCCACAACGTCTAAGCTATCGGATAAAAAAAAATGTAAGGTCAACATCAAGGAAATGAAAGCTTCTTTCGGACTGTCGTGTTTCCCAATTCATCGAAATGATGTTGGCGTCATCGATTTACCCGAAGATATCAAGATCATCTTCGCCCAGCTATTTACGGCTAGGATCATCCCCATCCCACCATTGCAGGTGCTGTTCTTTTCCAACTATATCACTCATGCGATTGCCGCTGTTATGAACATCGGAAGATTGCGCGACCCTGTCAATTCCCTTACCAAAAGAGCTGAGCAGTGGCTTCTTGAACTAGACGAGCGAACCCCACGAGCCGAGACGGACTTTTTCTTTTATGGTGAAGGATCCAACACTTACGTTTGCAATGTTCAAGAGCAGGTAGACCAAGAGCGCCGGAAGGTTGCCAAAGCGTGTGGGTTGCATCTCAATTCTCTCTTGCAGGAATGCAATGATGAATATGGCACTAATTATGCGACCCTAAGGGAATATTGCCTCGCACCATCACCTCATAACGTGCATTATGCATGCCCTGACAACATGGAACATCGTTATTTTTCTGAGGAATTATGCTCATTGGAGGATATCGCGGCAATTGCAACTATTACCAAAATCGAGATGCCCCTCACCCGCGCGTTCATCAATATTATTCATGCGGGAAAGGCAAACTTTCCGCCAACTGACAAAACATCCAGCGTGATTGGTAACTTCAGGTCAGGAGACTTGATCCGCTTTGGTGCCACCATACTTGTTAAGGATGAGATGATGAAGTAAAGAAGACGTGCGCCACGCAGTTCGTTCCAACCTCTTGTAATAAAGTTCATAAGTCCGCACCCCTATCACCGTATTGCGATGCATCTAATATAATTTCTGTTGAATTATCATATTTATGTAAAATGTAACGCGTATTTTTCTTATCAAGTGTGTTTTTTGTGCTTTCGACTTTGTTATTTTTATGTTTTCTATATTAATCTAGCAACAAAATAAAGGATGTTAATTTCGTATAAAATCAAATTTTTCCTAGAGGAAATCCCCTCACACAGACATTCTTAACTACTAATTATCACAATCCGGAATTACTTTATATTACAATACAAAAAC
>NZ_JAFLNA010000012.1:0-202775 GCF_017313405.1 Agrobacterium burrii | reverse complement strand
ACCACCACCCCCGCCGCCGCCATTGTCCGTCGGCTCCTTGCCGCCGCCGCCCGTCACCGGCCGACGTTCGTTTTCGCGGATCGGACCGTCATTATTGTCGATGGTCTTGACGAAAGGCAGATCGGCATTGTCGACCTTGGCCTGCGGTTCCACCGGGGGGGCGGGTTGCCGGTCCGGCTGTGGCGTTGGCTTTTCCAGCGGAACGTCGCGCAATTGTTGGGGTTGTTCGGTTCTTGCGAGTGGTTGGGGAAGAGGTTGTGGGGGAGTGATCTGTGTAGGAGCGATCTGCGTGGGCGATGCAATGGTCTTCGCAGTCTGTTCCGAGCCGGATAGCTGGCGCAGATTTTCGATGGCGTCGTTGATGGCTGAAATACAGGCGTCCGTCAGTTTGCTGTCTTCCGCTTCCTGATCCAGCGGCAAGTCGAGTGAGCGTCCGTCGGCAATTGTTTTTCTGGAAATATGATCCATTTTGTATCGGTCCCCTCGGTGATCTCACGGTGTTTGCGGTTCCGGCTGTGGCGGGGCGTATTTGCAGCCCCGCCTGCCAAAATCTACGCGGTCACCGCCTGCATGACGTCTGCCGAATGTGCGTTCGACCAGGACAGGTCGTGGCCGCCATTGATGACGCCGTCGGATTCGTTGTGAGTGGTGGCGGGATCGTCGTGAAGAAAAGCGATGACCTCGTTTGCCAGCTGACCGTGCTGTGTCGGCTGCAATGTGTCGTTTTCGATGATGCCGCCCTGAATGAGAATGGCATCGGAATAAACGCCGCCGGCGACATAGGTGGTCGAACCGAAGCTGTCGTAGTCGATGATCTGTGCGAGATTGATGACCGCGTTGCTGCCGGTATCGATATGGATGTTAGCATTCTGGTTGTTCTCGAGAACCTTGGCGGCTGCCTGGGTCACATCGTCGGAATCGCCGAGCACACTGACCTGTTTGATGATGCTGACATCAAAAAGGTTGCCGGTGATGTAGAGGACGTTCAGCCCCTGATAGCCGGCAAAGTTGGCGTCGTGGGCAAGGGCGTCCGGCATGTTCGGGTCGCGCTCGTTGATCCCGTTCACCGTCTGGTGCATGTAATCAGGCATCGCCTCGAAACGGTCGTTGCTGCCGACATTGTGAATGGTGGCATCGTTCCAGAGCAGGTTATTGCCGGATTGGATGGTGGCGCCACCAGGCGCATCGGGATTGGCGCGCGCCCAGTCATTGTCGTAAAGCACGGCGATCTGGCTGATGATGTTCATGTCGAGGACATTGCCGCCGACGATGATCAGATCGTACTGCATGCCGATGCCCAGGAAATTGGCGATGTTGAGCGCGGCGTTGCCGCCGGTCAAAACGCTGACGCTCGCACCTGATGTGGTGACCGTCATCGTGTCATTGTCACTGATGAACTGGTATTGTTCGATCCAGTGGACGAAGGACACATCGCCTTCCAGCACGCTGACGCGCCAGGCGGTTGGGAATATCGGCGTTTCGCCGCTCTCATGGCTGTCCGCGGCACTATGTTCCGCGCCGGGATAGACGCTGCGCTGGAAGCTGGCGATATTGTAGGCGGCCGTTGCTGCCTGATCTTCCGAGTGGGTGAAGACGGAAGAAATATCGTCCCGGTCACTGTAGATATAGGCTTGGGTGATGGCGTCGATCTGGTGATAATCGCCCATGACGGCGGTGACCGAAGTCATGACGCCGGTATTGACCAGCGTGGCGATGTTGGCGACGACATTGGCGCCAGCGGCAATATCGAGGCTGTTGCCGGCCGGGCTATCCTCATGCAGGGAAACGTCGCTTTTTTCAGGTGCCTCGGCGGGCTTGGCGATGCCGCGATCCGGCATGAAGTCGTCGAGCGCCGGCTTGTCGTAGGCGACCGCGCCATTGATATAAAGACCGTTGATGTCGTTGCCGGCCAGAACGAAATCCTGATCCGCGCCGGTGCCGAGCGAGGTGACGTCGTTGCCACGGGCGTGGTCGATATAGTCGTGCGCGGATTTGGCGAGCGCCTGTAACGCGTCGTAGCTGTCAGTGCGCTGGAAAGTGGAAAAGGGCGTGAAGACGGCGGCGTCGTTGTAGAACTCAACGGTGCGCTCGGTCACGAAGGTCGTGTCGCGTGCCACATTGGGGCCGTCGGTCATGTTCAGATAGTCGTCGTCCTGAAGAATATTGACCTGTGTAAGATGGCCGGCCACCGAGCCGGGGCCGGTATGAACGACCAATTCGCGCTCATCAAACGAGAGGCGGCCGGGAAAACGGAAATGCGCGCCGGAAATATCGACCGGGATGGCATTTGCTAGCTGCTGCATGTCATATTCGACACCGCGGGCGAAATGCGGTCGCATGTAATCGAAATCGTAATAGCCGGAGCGATATTTGACGCCGGGATCGTAGTCCTCGAGCGGGACGTCATAGTTCTTGTCGAGCAGCCTTGCTGCCTCATCGTCTGGCAGTCGGTCCGGATCGGAATGCGCCGGGCCTTCGCTATAGTTGCTTCTCAGGCGCGCTTCCTCGATCACCGTGTCGAACATGCCGATGAAATGCGCGATCATGTCGGAAATCTTGTCAATATGCATTGGAGGTCCCTCCCTGATCATTGCGGCGGGGACTGGGAGCGGCAGGCGGCACACGTCTTGATGGCGGTGCTTCGTTCACCGAACCCGGTTCTTTTAACCGCAAACTGCACCGGCGGATGCCGGTGCAGCTCTTCTCGTCAAGAGGTGGGTATCAGGAGTGATCTTCCCCAACGTCCGAAACATGCGAGTTACCGCCTGTGATCGTGACGTCAACGGCATTGGAGAGCATGTTGGCGCCCTGCACCAGTTCCAGATGGAAGCCGGAATTTGCAAGGATTGCCGATGCATCCGCAGTGCTGGTGCCTGCTGCGTCGTCGCCGGCCTTGAGGTCCCAACCCTTGCCGTCCATGCCTTCGGCGCCGAAAGCGTCACCGGCATTGGCGTTCAGGTGGTTCTGAGCCCCGCCATTGTCCATCCTGACGTCGTAGGCGTAATCCTGATCTGCCAGATGGTTGGCCTGCACCAGGCTGAAGCCGGCATCGTTGCCGTCACCGCCGAGCGAGTTGTTGAGGATATTGTCGACGTCGAGAGTGAAGGAGAAGTCGTCACCCAGGTTGAAGGTCAGGTCGCCACCAGCGACACCGAGATTGCCGACATCCTTGACGCCCGCAATGTTACCGAAGTCGTCATCCGACTTGTAGTAGCTGTCAGCGGAGTTGAAGCTGTCGGTGGTCGTCGATACCTTGGTGGAGGTGTCGTTGTCGGAATAGGTGAACGTCTTGTTGTCCGAATCCGATACCGTCTTCACGCTGGTGTCGTTGTCGCTGTACGATTTGCTGTCGTAGCTCCAGTCGTAGTCGGTCTTGATTGCGGTGTTGGTTTCGGTGCTGGTCGAGGTCGTGGTGGTCGTGTCATTGTCGCTGTACGACTTGCTGTCATAGCTCCAGTCATAGTCGTTGTCGCGATTGTCGCCATTGCCGACTGCGACGTCGATCTGTGCGTCAACATCCACATTGGTGCTGTTGTCGCTATTGTCGTTGTTGCGGTTTTCACCGTTTGCGGTGCCGACATTGCTGTCTTCCACCGAGGCGTCGTTGGTCGAGGTGTTGGCAAAACCCTCGGAAAGCGCGCCGATCTTGGTGATGTCGTCGCCGGCTGGCTGTGGATTGTAACCCATTTCGATTTCCTCCGAAAAAGCTCGGAGCAGCTCTCGAAATCCCTCTCATCTAAAACGGGATTTTTTCGCGCTTGCTCCGCGTTGCACAAAGATTGATGTCTGCAGATGCACTCATTACGTCTCATCTGCGGTTCGGCATCGGCCCGTAACCGGGCTCTTTTCGTTCAGCCCTTGTGCGCTACTCGATAAAAAGGCGCACAAATCCGTTCCTCGCTCCAATGGGGAGCGCGGTGGCTTCGTCTTTTTGCTTGCATGGTGTCTTGAAAAGGAGCCGGCGCTGGCAAACACACGTTAAGGCCGGTTTAGTCTTTTTATCTGCCGCCACTCAGCGACGGTCAGACTGTGCCGCAGAAAAATCGTGCTTTCTAGCTATCAATTCGGGCTAGACATATAGGTACACGTCACCGGAATATATATGCCGGAGGGGTAGACCGTGCGGTGTTTCTGCTACCGCAGCCGCCCAAAACAGCGGATTTGGTAGTAGAAGCCGGCTTTTCAAAAACATGGTTTATGTGCGAGGGAAGGGGTCGTTATCCCGAAACGGCACATCGTCCGGGATCGTTTGCCGGAGACATATGAAAAGGCATTTCAACCAAAAGTTATATTTTCTTGGAATACAAAACCGGAGCGGAGGCTTTTCTAACGCCTTTGTTTCCTTGACGATTTCCAAGTGAATGATTCTATCTCACCGTAATCAATTTTGTATGCCTAATGTAAAAAATAACCCGTATGGGCCATTTATTTACACAGCTTTTCGTATTAGCCTCCTAAATTAACGGGTAATTAATGATAGTTGACATGGCTTGAACCAGGAATTGCCCCCTATGTTCTTGGGGGCGTCCTGGCGAACGACAGATGACACAGCCAAAAGAATGTAATGCGTAAGCGCTTTAGGGAGGCGTCAATGTTCATGGGAACGTCAGATTATGCGGCAAAACAAAAAACCGCCGTTTCACCTATAAATGGAACTTTATTAATTATAGCGGATCCGGACCTGTTTTCCGAGTGTCTCGTAGAGGCGTTGGGCAAAAAGTTCCCCACATTCGCGGTGATGAGCGTTGCTTCGTCGGCGACGATCAATAGTGATTACGGTTCCGATGTCCGGCTGGTGCTGCCATACCGCATGTCGGGCGAGCGGCTCAACAATCTTCTTGCGGCAATCCGCGAAAAGCATCCCGATGCGCCGATCGCCCTGGTGGTCGAAACCATCGACAAGTTCGAAGAGCCGTTGAAGCAGCTGGTGGGGACGCGCGTCATCGATGGCGTGCTGCCACTCAATCTTCGGCTTGATGTGTTTATGGCGGCGGTCGATCTATTGATGAAGGGCGGAGAACATTTCCCTGCAGCCCTTCTCGGCAAGCTCACACCCTATTCCCCTGCTGTCGTCAGCAAGAGCGTTCACAACAATGGCGTGATCGCCAACCGCGCTGACGCGCTTGCGGTCAACCGGGGCGAAATGGCGGCACTGACGACGCGTGAGGTGCAAATCCTCGACCTTCTTTGCAAGGGAACGCAAAACAAGATCATCGCCGACAGGCTGCATCTATCCGAAAACACCGTGAAGGTGCACGTCCGCAACATCTATAAGAAGATGAACGTGCGCAACCGAACGGAAGCGGCGTCGCGCTTCTTTCACAAGGATGACGACACGGCTGTTTCCGGCTGGAAGAACTAAACGTCAGGCCGGCCGGGCGTCAGTTTCCGCCGATGTTCGTGCCCGAGACTTAAGGTCTCAGGAAACAACGGGACTTCTGGCCAAATCCGCTCGGCGAGCAAATATAGGGAGAAGAACCGGAATAGGAATGTCGCGATATCGAAGGCGCCTCGGACGACGCATCGGCAACAAGCGTCACAGCCGCATTGCCTGTCCTGTCATAGCCGTAGGAAGCCCTGGTCGGAACAACCCGCGTCTTCATTGTCGTCGCATCCGCTGATGCGGTTTTGATGAGAACGGCGTCTTCGACCACGGCGCACGAAGCTGTCGCGAAAGTAAGTGATGCAAGGGCTGCAGCAACGAGCGCAAAATGATTGCGCCTGGCCGCTTTGCCACTCTTGGAATAAGGCATTTCATTCATAGCGTATGTCCCCTGAAGTCGACTGTCTGTCGCATGTCGCCGGGCGGTTTTGTCCCGGTGGACCGAGCCTTACAAAACCAGGATAGTCCCGACTGGTTGAGCGAAGCTTGCGCTAATGCTCAATAAGAAAGGCATAATGGAGGCGTAGTTAAAAAGTATTAAATCAGGGGTTATTTTTAGTAATTCAGCGTAATCAATTGTAATATTTCGATAAAATCAAGTTGACCTGTTTTTAGCTGCGCCTATCATAAAAGTTGAAATCTATCGAATCGTAATATTAAAGCCTCCAGAAGAAATAAAAACCGGAGGCTGATATTCAACATACCGCACAATCGTAAGTTTGATCGAGTTCAGGTCGAATCAGCCGGGCTGATTCCTCATGGGGAGGAGTGTGTAATGCGTAATTTCGTTCCCAACGAGCATGATAATGGCGTCACGATCTATTCGGAATGGCGTCCTGGCCAGCGCGTTCTCGTCAATGGCGGCGCTGGTTTCCTTGGTTCTCACCTTTGCGAGCGTCTGCTGGCCGGCGGCCACGAAGTGATCTGTCTCGACGATCTTTCGACCGGACGACTGGCGAATGTCGAGCATTTACGGGACAATAAGCGGTTTTTGCTGGTCGAGCACGACGTGCGCAAACCCTATGACATCGACGTCTCGCTGATCTTCAACTTCGCCTCGCCGGCCTCGCCGCCGGACTACCAGCGCGATCCTGTCGGCACCTTGCTCACCAATGTGCTTGGCGCGGTCAATGTGCTGGAGGTCGCCCGCAGATGCGGTGCAACCGTAGTGCAGTCCTCGACGTCGGAAGTCTATGGCGATCCACTCGTCAATCCCCAGCCGGAAAGCTATTTCGGCAATGTAAATACAATCGGGCCGCGTGCTTGTTACGATGAGGGCAAGCGCAGCGCGGAAACCCTCTTTTTCGATTATCACCGCTTTTATGGCGTCGATATCAAGGTGGGGCGAATCTTTAACACCTATGGGCCGCGCATGCGACCCGATGATGGTCGCGTGGTTTCCAACTTCATCGTGCAGGCGCTGAAGGGGACCGACATCACCATTTATGGCGATGGCAGCCAGACGCGCTCTTTCTGTTATGTCGATGACCTGATCGATGGTTTCCTGCGCTTTTCGGCCAAGCCGAAGGATTGCACCGGGCCGATCAATCTCGGCAACCCGAGCGAAATTCCGGTGCGGCAACTGGCGGATATTGTCATCCGTATGACGGGTTCCCGCTCGCGCATCGTGCATCTGCCGGCCGCGATCGACGATCCGCAGCAGCGCCGCCCGGATATTTCGCGGGCGAACGAACAACTGAGATGGCAGCCGCGCGTGCCGCTCGAAATAGGTCTGGAAAAAACCATAACCTATTTCGATGCGCTGCTATCCGGCAGGAAAGTGGCGGAGGCCGTATGAGATGGCCCGCACAGTCCTCGTCACGGGCGGGGCCGGATTCATAGGCAGCCACATCTGCAAGGCGCTGGCAAAATCCGGCTTCAAGCCCATCGCATATGACAATCTCTCGACCGGCCATGCGGACGCGGTTCGCTGGGGGCCTTTCATCGAGGGCGACATTCTTGATCGTGACCTGCTGAAGGCCACGCTCAGGGAGTTCCAGCCGGCCTTCGTCATCCATTGCGCCGCCAACGCCTATGTCGGCGAATCCGTCGAAGATCCGCGCAAATATTACCGTAACAATGTCGGTGGCAGCCTTTCGCTGCTGGATGCCTGTCTCGACCAGAATATCGGCGGGCTGGTGTTTTCCTCCAGCTGCGCCACCTATGGCGTGCCGCCGAAATTGCCTATTCGTGAGGAGACGGCGCAGATGCCGGTCAATCCTTACGGGCGCACCAAGCTGATTTTCGAAATGGCGCTGGATGATTACGCCGCCGCCTATGGCCTGCGTTTTGTGGCGCTGCGTTATTTCAACGCGGCCGGCGCCGATCCGGACGGTGAGCTTTGCGAACGCCATGAGCCGGAGACCCATCTGATCCCCCGGGCGCTGATGGCGGCTGCCGCGCGGCTGCCGCAACTCGATGTCTTCGGTGCGGATTACGACACCACGGACGGCACCTGCATTCGCGACTACATCCATGTCAGCGATCTGGCCGATGCGCATGTTGCTGCCGTCAATTATCTCGCCGATGGCGGTGAGACGCTGCGCGTCAACCTCGGTTCCGGCCACGGCACCTCGGTCGGTGATATCATCCGGGCGATCCATCGCGTCACGGGTCAGGAAGTGCCGGTGCATTTCGGCGCAAGGCGCGAAGGCGATCCGCCGGCGCTGTTTGCCGATATTGAGAGGGCGAGGCAGACGCTCGGCTTTGCGCCGAAACATTCCGATATCGACACGATCATCCGCACGGCTGGTCCCGGTTTCGGGCTGGAGGTGCAGTCATGACGGCGCGCTCCACCCCTTCCGTCGCATCATCGCGGGCCACCGCGGGCACATTGCGGATGCAGCCGGTGTTCACCGGCTGGAACCGCACGGCCTATCGCCTGGGCATTGGCGGCTGGCTGGTGACGCTTGGCTATTTCTGGATCTGGTGGCTTGACCGCGACCGGGTGATCGACTGGCCTTATTTTACCGTCGTTACCCTGACACTGGCGTGGATCACGCTTCTGCCATCCTATTTTATCTTCATCTTCCTCAACGCCCGCGTCGTCGACCGGCGCTCGCCGTTGCCAAGGGGCCGGGTGGCTATGGTCGTCACCAAGGCGCCGTCGGAACCCTTTGCCGTGGTGCGCAAGACGCTGCTGGCAATGCTGGACCAAAGGGGCATGGAGCAAAAAGGGCTGGAATTCGATGTCTGGCTGGCGGATGAAGATCCGGATGCGCAGACGATTGCCTGGTGTGGTGCGCATGGTGTTTTCGTCTCGACCAGAAAGGGCGTCGCCGATTATCACCGCAAGACCTGGCCGCGCCGCACCCGCTGCAAGGAAGGCAATCTCGCCTATTTCTACGATCATTACGGCTATGAACGTTATGATTTCGTCGCGCAATTCGATGCCGACCATGTGCCGGAGCCGGATTATCTGAGTGAGATCATCCGTCCTTTCGCCGATCCATCGGTTGGATATGTCTCCGCGCCAAGCATCTGCGATGCCAATGCCGGCGAGAGCTGGGCCGCACGCGGCAGGCTTTATGCCGAGGCAAGCCTGCATGGCGCGTTGCAGCTGGGCTACAATAATGGCTGGGCGCCGCTCTGCATCGGCTCGCATTATGCCGTGCGCACCAAAGCGCTGCGTGAGGTGGGCGGTCTTGGACCTGAGCTTGCCGAGGATCATTCCACCTCGCTTCTGATGAATGCTGGTGGCTGGCGCGGCGTCCATGCCGTCAACGCCATCGCTCATGGCGACGGGCCGGCGACCTTTGCCGATCTCATCGTGCAGGAATTCCAGTGGTCGCGCAGCCTGATGACCATCCTGCTGCAATATTCGCGGCATTACGTGCCGAAGCTGCCTTTGCGGCTGAAATTCCAGTTCCTGTTTTCGCAGCTCTGGTATCCGCTGTTTTCCAGCTTCATGGCGCTGATGTTCGTGCTTCCCATCGTTGCGCTGTTGCGGGGACATGTGCTGGTCAACGCGTCCTATCCGGCGTTTCTGGCGCATTTCCTGCCGATGTCGCTGATCATGATCGTGTTCGCCTTCTTCTGGCGGGCAACGGGCGCTTTCCGCCCGCATGATGCCAGGCTGTTCAGCTGGGAAGCCATGGTGTTCCTGTTCCTGCGCTGGCCCTGGTCGCTGATGGGTGTATTGGCGGCAATCCGCGATACGATCCGTGGTGACTTCGTGGATTTCCGCATCACGCCGAAAGGCACGCAGGCCAAACCGCCGCTGCCGCTGCGGGTAATCGCGCCTTACATGGTGCTGGCGGCGCTGAGCCTTTTGGCCATGGTACTGGCGCCGCGCGATAGCGGAGCGGAAGGCTTCTTCATTTTCGGCGCTATCAATGTGGCGATCTATGCCGGGCTTTCGGTGTTCCTGCTCATCCGCCACGCGATGGAAAACGGCTTGCCGCGATTGCCGGCCCTGCGCGGCGGCGCGACCGCTGCGGCCTGTTCCCTGTTGCTTGTGGCCGGCAGCGCTGCGGAACTCAGCTCCCATGCGATTGGCGGGCTTGAGGCCCTGTCGCACGGGCAGCCCTACGTCACCTTCACCGAAACGCGCTTCACGGTTGCCGGTGCGGGTGTGGAGGGTGCGAGATCGGTGCGCCTGAAACTGCGCATAGCCTTGCCGGGCTTGCCCGGTCATCGTGAAATGCAGGCGGAGCCGTTATCGGTGCCGTCGCCGGCGGTGACGACCGGAGAAATCATGCTGGCCGACAATAGTGTCGGACAATAGAAGGAGGAGACTGTGATGAAAACAACAATAAACAAATGCGGGTTCTCCGCTTTCGTACTCTGCCTTGCGGTGATCGCGCCCAGTGCCGTCCACGCCGCGGGCGGCACGAAGACGCCGAAACCGCTTAGAACCAGTGAAGTCGTGGAGATGTACTTCGACAAGACCTGGAAATGGGATACGGGCGGCGGACGCTTCATTGCCGACGGCCGAAAATTCGTCGCCCTGACGGAAGAAAAAGGCAAAAAATCCGTTGGTGAAGGCCGCTGGACGGTCGATGCCAATGGCACACTGTGCATGCGCGCCACCTGGAAAGCCGATAATGGCAGCGGCAAGGCCGATACCTGCTTCGACCACGGCCGCATCGGCAAGGTGCTCTACCAGCGCAAGCAGGGCGGCCCCTGGTACGTGTTCCGGCACAACCCGCCGCAGCCCGGCGATGAATTCCTGAAACTTGTCCGCAAGGACGACGTCACCCCGCAGATCGCCGCCTATGGCAAGGCGATGACGGCGACGCGGTAGGAGGAGAGTGTCATGCTAATAACAAGAAGAAAAATGCTCTTTGCAAGCGGGGCTGCGGTGGCCTTTTCAGCCAGCATGTACCCCATGTTCAAACTGGATGCGCAGGGTGTTGCACCCATGGGCGCCACAGGCATGAAGACCATTGCCGACAAACGTCCGACATTGCATGCGGATGGTATCCGTTTCGGTGCTTACGATCCGCACGGCGATTTCACCGCACAGGCCGGGGTGGCGACGGAACATCTGTTCCTGCCCTGGGAAGACGTGGATCTCGACAGTCTTGCGCTCGCGGACGCCTATGCCCTGGAGCGCAAGCGCAACGTGCTGATCACCGTCGAGCCGTGGTCGTGGGACGTCAACTGGCGGCTTTCCTCCGACGAGTTGCGCCGTAAGGTGCTGGGAGGCGACTACGACAAGAACATGCAGGCGATCACGGCCCGCATGTCGGCGATGAAAAGCCCGCTGATCCTGCGCTGGGGGCAGGAAATGGAAGACACGTCCGGCCGCTTCTCGTGGTCGGGCTGGAACCCGCAGGATTACATCACGGCCTACAAACGCATGGTGGACATGACCCGCAAGGCGGTTCCCGGCGTCAAGGTGATGTGGTCGCCCAAGGGTCTCGATGGCCTGCAGGCCTACTACCCCGGCGATAATTATGCCGATCTCGTCGGCCTTTCGGTCTTCGGTCTCGAAGACTACGACAAGATCGAATATGGCGGACCGAAGACCTTCTCCGATCTGCTGCGCAAGGGGTATGGACTTGTTGATACCTATAACAAGCCGGTTTGGGTCGCCGAACTCGGTTATGAAGGCGGCGATTCCTATGTTCGTCCGTGGATGAACGACGTGACGCTGAAGCAGGCGGATTTTCCGAAGCTGGAAGAGGTCGTCTATTTCAACGACAAGGACGTTCACCCATGGCCGCACAATCTCGGTAAGCCCGACTGGCGCGTTGTGCGCCCGGCCAAGGCTTGAACGAGGCCGGAGCGGGCTGAGCGGACGCCCGGCCCGCTCACCCGCCCGGATTTATCCGCTGACTGCCAGCACCGCCTCCGCCTCATAGATGGCGCAGACGATGTGGTAGAAGGTGCTTGCCGGTGCCGGTTCGTCCAGCATGGGCCTGTCGGCCGGCCATTTGTCGAACCACAATCCTTTGACCGGCGTGTCGAGGAAGGGTTGCAGCGCGCCGATGGCTCTGAGGCCCGACGCGAGGTAACGCTGTCTCTCCTCGCCAGACGTGACGCTGGCAAGGCGCACTGCCGCCTTCAGCCATTCCGTCTGCGGCCACAGCCGCGCCAAGCCGTCATGCACCGAAAAATCGTCATAAAGGCTCATGATCGCTACCTTGCGGCGGGCGCAGATGCCATGCTCTTCGCCGATCTCAAACATGCGTTTGGCTTTTTCGATCGCCGCGCCGCTGTTGCGCAGGCTGCCCCAGCGCACCAGCAGCCAGGCCCATTCGAACTGGTGGCCCGGCTCCATGATGCGGCCCTTGTCGCTCTTATGCGGCGTCCAGTCATGCTCGAAGAATTCTCGCAAGCCGCCATTGCCGCCATCGATGAAGCGCGTAAGCGCCAGATCGGCGATCTCGTCGGCCAAAGCCGCCCACGGGCCTTCCGGGTCCTGCACCTCCCAGGCCAGCATCGCCTCGAACAGATGCATATGCGGATTGGAGCAGAGCGGCGTGCGCGGCGGGTTTTCCTCCTCGAAACCGGCGACGGGATGTTTGTAGTCGCGCTTGAGGATGGCAAGAATATCCAGCGCCCGGCCGCGCATCTCGTCCTTGCGCTCGGGCAGGCTTGCGGCGGTCTGTGCGGTGGCGAAAAGCGCAAAGGCCTGATTGTAGAGATCGAAAGACGGATCGATGAGTTTTCCGGTCTGGTCGGCAAGGTTGCCGTAAAGGCCGTTATCGAGGCGATAGACCTTTTCGAACCAGCTCAAGCCGTGCAAGAGCGCGTCTTTCCACTGTCCCTGCCAGCCATGCTGGCCGGCAGCGGCGAAACAATAGGCCTGACGTGGCTGAACGCGGGCGCGGCGGTCATCGGAAAAAACCGGTTTCGCATCCTGGCCGAGGCGCTCGTAAAAGCCGCCATCCGGACGGGCGGAACCCGCCTCCCACCACAAAGGCAGGGCATCCTCATCCAGCCATTTCCGTAATGTTCCGACCTCTTCGGCAAGCGCCTGAGCGGCACTCGGAAATTGCACTGTCATACGTCAACTCTCTGTTTTTACAGGTTAATAAAAAATAGATCAATAAAATACGTGATTATAGAAGCAAGTAGACCATGGGACATATTGCGCTGCAACCGTAAAATCATCGACCTCACGGTGAGCCAACCCGTGCCAATGCGATTGGTTCCACCGTCTTGTATGGCAAATAACGCGTCCAAGGTGATTCGGAATCCATAAAGTGTCAGAAATTACAACGAAAATTTGAGATTGCTTATTCGTAGTCCTCACGTATTTCGTAGCAATGGTCTCGTCACTAGTGATTCGGCCTCTTTTTAATCTGGGCGGCGTTGGGGCAATAGAGGGGCACAAGGCAGTGAAATTTTCTGCCTATACTTCATTGCTGTTCTCGATTGCGGTTCTTTCGGGCTGCAATACTCCCGCGGGCGTTCGTTCGTTCGGGGGCGCGCAGATGTTGTCTCCGTCGCAGGCGCTGGTTTTCCCGCCACCCGGTGGTCCGGAAGTCGTCACCGTGGTCAATCACACCTATTCCAATGCGGTGGCGCAGCAGATCATATTGCGCTCCGAGGCCGCGACACCCGGACAGAATTATATCAAGGCAGAGTTTTTCGGCCCGCAGCAGGCCGGCGATACCGATCGCGATGCTCTTGGTTTCAGCGGTTTTAGGGCAGCCTCCGTCGCGCGGGAAATCCGCACGGAGTTTCCGGGTCAAAACATCGCCATGTCGGCAAATTACCTGCAGAACGGCTATGGCGCGTTTTCTTATGCCGCCGGCAGCGGCCGGGGCGACGATACCTGCCTTTATGGCTGGCAGGATATACGCTCGCCGGAAAGCATGCGGCAGGATTTCCGCAATCTCGGCCGCATCAAGGTGCGGCTGCGCCTTTGCCAATCCGGCGCGAGTGTCGAGCGGCTTCTGGCGGTCATGTATAATTACACGATCACCGGCACCTATGCCTCGGAAAGCTGGAACCCTTACGGCACGCCGCAGGGGGTGAACGCAAATCTCGGCCGCCCGGGTAATCCGGTCTATCCCTTGAAGACAAACGAGGTGCCGATGCGGCCCGGCGGCGAAGTGACCGGAAGCGTGCCGACAACGCCGCCGGTCCGTCGTGCTGTCGCCGTCGCACCGGCTCAGCCGGAACCGCAGCCGCTGCCTCCGGTCGCGGCGGTCAATATTCCGTCGCCCTCGTCGGTCGGGTCAACCGTCCAGCCCGCAAGGCCCGCCGTGACTGGTAGGCGGGTGGAGACCGCACCGGCAGAGCGCGGTCAGCCGCCATCGCAGGTTCCGCAGGTCGCCATTCCGTCGCCCGCATGCCTGTCCGGTTCGGGAGGGGTTCAGGGATGCTGATGATCTGTGGAGCCGCAGCGAAAGAAGATGTCGAGGCGCAGGTCGCCCATATTCCGGGCGTTAATGCCGGGTGGGGAAGAGAACGGAAAGTTGTCGGATGAACAAGGCCATCACAGTCATTGTCTGGTTGCTTGTGTCGCTTTGCGTTCTGGCCATCGTCACGATGCCCGTCAGCCTGCAGACGCATCTGGTCGCCACCGCGATCTCGCTCGTTCTTCTGGCGACCATCAAAGGATTTAACGGGCAGGGGGCCTGGCGTCTGGTGGCCCTGGGTTTCGGCACGGCCATCGTTCTGCGTTACGTCTACTGGCGCACCACCAGCACGCTGCCGCCCATCAACCAGCTCGAAAACTTCATTCCCGGCTTTCTGCTTTATCTGGCGGAAATGTACAGCGTCGTCATGCTGGGCCTCAGCCTCGTCATCGTCTCCATGCCGCTGCCGTCGCGCAAGACGCGGCCCGGCTCGCCGGACTATCGGCCGACCGTCGATGTCTTCGTGCCGAGCTATAATGAGGATGCGGAGCTTCTGGCCAACACGCTGGCAGCGGCCAAGAACATGGATTATCCGGCCGACCGGTTCACGGTCTGGTTGCTGGATGATGGCGGCTCGGTGCAGAAGCGTAATGCCAGCAACATCGTCGAGGCGCAGGCGGCGCAGCGCCGCCACGAAGAGCTGAAGAAGCTTTGCGAGGATCTCGACGTGCGTTACCTGACGCGCGAGCGCAACGTCCACGCCAAGGCCGGCAATCTCAATAACGGTCTTGCCCATTCGACCGGCGAACTCGTCACGGTGTTTGACGCCGACCATGCGCCTGCCCGCGATTTCCTTCTGGAAACTGTCGGTTATTTCGAGGAAGATCCCCGGCTCTTTCTGGTGCAGACGCCGCATTTCTTCGTCAATCCCGATCCCATCGAGCGCAACCTGCGCACCTTCGAGACGATGCCGAGCGAAAACGAGATGTTTTACGGCATCATCCAGCGCGGTCTCGACAAGTGGAACGGGGCATTTTTCTGCGGTTCCGCCGCCGTGCTGCGGCGCGAGGCGCTGCAGGATTCCGATGGCTTCAGCGGCGTCAGCATCACCGAGGATTGCGAAACGGCGCTGGCGCTGCATTCGCGCGGCTGGAACAGCATTTATGTAGACAAGCCGCTGATCGCCGGTCTGCAACCGGCCACCTTCGCGAGCTTCATCGGCCAGCGCAGCCGCTGGGCGCAGGGCATGATGCAAATCCTGATCTTTCGCCAGCCTTTGTTCAAGCGCGGCCTCTCCTTCACGCAGCGCCTTTGTTACATGTCTTCGACGCTGTTCTGGCTTTTCCCGTTCCCGCGCACGATCTTCCTGTTCGCGCCGTTGTTCTACCTGTTCTTCGATCTTCAGATTTTCGTGGCCTCGGGCGGGGAGTTCCTCGCCTATACCGCCGCCTATATGCTCGTGAACCTGATGATGCAGAACTATCTCTATGGCAGCTTCCGCTGGCCGTGGATTTCCGAACTCTACGAATATGTGCAGACGGTTCACTTGCTGCCCGCCGTCGTTTCGGTGATCTTCAATCCCGGCAAACCGACCTTCAAGGTGACGGCGAAAGACGAATCCATTGCCGAGGCGCGGCTTTCCGAGATCAGCCGTCCGTTCTTCGTCATCTTCGCGCTTTTGCTGGTGGCGATGGCTTTTGCCATCTGGCGCATTTATAGCGAGCCTTACAAGGCCGATGTGACGCTCGTCGTCGGCGGCTGGAACCTGCTCAACCTCATTTTCGCAGGCTGCGCACTCGGTGTCGTCTCCGAGCGCGGCGACAAGTCGGCATCGCGGCGCATCACCGTCAAGCGGCGCTGCGAGGTGAAGCTCGAGGGCAGCGATGCATGGCTGCCGGCCTCCATCGATAACGTCTCGGTGCATGGCCTGCTGATCAATCTGTTCGATGGCGCAACCGCTGTTGCCAAGGACACGACGGCGATCGTCCGGGTCAAGCCGCATAGCGAAGGCGTGCCGGACACCATGCCCGTCAACGTGGTCCGGACGGTTCGCGGCGAAGGGTTGGTTTCCATCGGCTGCACCTTCTCGCCGCAGCGCGCCATTGATCACCGCCTGATTGCCGACCTGATCTTCGCCAATTCCGAACAATGGAGCGAGTTCCAGCGCGTGCGCCGCAAGAACCCCGGACTCATCCGCGGCACGGCGATCTTTCTGGCCATATCGCTGTTTCAGACGCAGCGCGGGCTCTTTTATCTGGCCAAGGCGCTGCGACCTGCCGCCAAAAGCGTCAAACCTGCCGGAGCTGTAAAATGACCGGCGGCAGAAAGATCAGGGGTTCGTTTATAGCATTGATGTGGAGCGCCGCCGCAACCGGTGCGATGGCGCAGTCCTCACCCTTCGATATGTCGCCGGAAAGGCCCGCGCAGACTGCGCCTGCGCCGGTGCCGCCGCCCGTTGTCGTTCCTCCCGCTGCGCCCAGCCAGCCGTCGCCGGTCCAGCCTCCGGCGATACCACCGGCGCAGCCGCCCTTTGTGGTTCAGCCGGCGCCAATGCCGCAACCGCCGCAGCGGACCGCCGTTCCACCTGCATCGGTTCCGCCCGTTCCCGTTCCTCCGCGTCAGGAGGGAGCAAGACCAGCCACGGCGCAGGCCCCCTTATCGGCTGCTGATAGCCGCCGACGTTATATATTGCCCTATGAGAAGCTCAGCCTTTCCGGCGAGATGGCCCGGCGGCAATGGGGTATCTATCTGACGCCGGAGCAGGCCAATGCCGCCGTTTCGCTTAATATCGGTTATCAGAACGCCATTGTGGTCGCGCCTGAAAGCTCGAATTTTCAGGTCAGCCTGAACAATGTTCCACTGGATGTGGCGCGCATTGAAGCGCCTGACGGTGAGGGCAATGTCTCCCTGAAAATACCTCCCGGCGTGTTGCAGGTCGGCTCAAACGTCGTAACGCTCGGCGTGCAGCAGCGGCACAGGACGGATTGCACGATCCAGTCCACCTACGATCTGTGGACTGACATCAACCCGGCGAATACCTACATCGGCTTCAACGCCGATGTTGCCGGCGCTTTCGCCAATATAGACGACATTCAGGCGACTGGACCGGACGGCAAGGCCGCGACTTCGATTGAGATCGTCGCGCCGTCGCTCGGTAATCCGGCATTTGCGGATTCACTCCTGCGCCTTTCGCAGGCGCTGGCGCTCAGAACCCAGATGCCCAACCAGACGATCCGCTTCGTGACGGCCCCTTCCTCCGAGCGCAAGCCCGGAACACTGACGGTTCTGGCAGGCACCGCCCGTGAGATTGCGGGTATAGCCGGGGCGTTGCCGCCGGAAGCATCGGCGGGCGCCTTTGCCGGTTTTGGCAGCGTCGCGCCAGGCGGCTTCTCGCCGCTTTTCGTCAGCGGCCCCACTCCGCAGGCGGTGCAGGCGGCCATAGAGACGCTGTTTTCGTCAATATCGCGTGCGCCCGGCGCCCAGCGAACGGCTTTTTCGACCCGCAGCTGGCATGCGCCGGATGTTCCGCTCATCACCTCGGACCGCCGTATCGCGCTTTCCGAACTCGGTCTCGAAAGCAGCGAATTTAGCGGACGCCGTTTCCGCAACGAGTTTTATATCGGCATGCCCGCCGATTTTTATGCCTCGGCCTATGGCGAGGCATCGCTGCTGCTCGACGCGGCTTATTCCTCGCAGGTCTTGCCCGGCAGCCATATCGACATCTACGTCAATGACGAGATCGCTTCGACGGTGCCGATCTCCAACAATGGCGGCGGTATTTTCCGGCATCTACCCATCAACGTCACGATGCGCCATCTGAAGCCGGGACCGAACAAGATAACGATCGAGGCGGTGTTGATGACGGCGCAGGATCAAGCCTGCGCGCCGGGTGCGCCGGCCAGCACGACCCCGCGTTTTGCCCTGTTCGACACCACCGAAATCCATATTCCGGATTATGCCCGGATCGGTCGCAAGCCGGATCTCGCGGCGATGGCCGGGGCTGGCCAGCCCTACAGGGCTGCCGGAAGCCCGGTTGCGCTCTCGCTGGACCGGTTTGATACCGACACCATGTCGGCGGCGGCAACCCTCGTCAGCCGGCTTGCGAGTGTTGCCGGACATCCGATAAACGTCGAAACCGTCGCCTCGCCGCTGGTGATCGGTGATCGGGATGCGCTGTTTGTGGGAACGATTTCGCAATTCCCGCAGGCGCTGATCAGCCAGTTCAATCTCGTTCCCTCCAGCCAGATATCCTGGAAAGTCGGAACCGGTGTTCAGCCGCCCGCGCAGAGCAGCGAAACCCTGTTCAACGACTGGCGGGAGAGGGTGGATGGCGGCGTCTGGGAGGGGCAGGTCTCGTCCTTCGAGGATTGGATGAAGCGGAATTTCGATCTGAGTTCGGAGACGCTACGCTTCCTGCCGGCGGCCGAGCAACCGTATGCCCCGCCCGCCAATGTCTCCTTCATGCTGGCGCAGGGGCTTAGCCCTTCCGGCGAAGGCGTCTGGACGCTTGCCACCGCGCCGACGTCGGCCGAACTTCTCGACGGCATGTCGGCGATAACGCGCGAGAACCGCTGGGGCGACGTCACCGGACGGGTTGCCGCTTACGATGCGACTGCGGAAAAGGTCGAAACAGTCGAGGTGGAGCGGCCGTATTTTTATATCACCGGAGCGTTTTCGCTCTCCAACTGGAGACTGATCGCTGCCAACTGGCTGTCCTCCAATGTGCTTTCCTATTCGCTGGCATTCATCGGCTTCGTCTCGCTTCTGGGTTTCGCCACCTTCGTGATGCTGCGCCTGATGGGACGACATCGATGACGGGCGGGATTTCGAAACTTGCCCGCATTATCTGCCTGTCCGTGATGGCATTGATCGCCGGCATCTCCGCCGGCCACGCCGCATCGGTGTCACCGGAAGCGTGGTCTGCGTATAAAGACGCCTTTCTCGATCCCGGCGGGCGCATCATCGATACCGGCAACGGCAATATCAGCCACAGCGAAGGGCAGGGTTACGGCATGTGGCTTGCCGTGCTCTCCGACAACCTTGCCGATTTCGAACTGATCTGGAGCTTCACCCGCACGGAGCTGCTGGTGCGTGACGACGGGCTTTCCGCCTGGAAATGGGATCCGCGCACCCGGCCGCACGTCACTGACATCAATAACGCGACCGATGGCGATATCCTGATCGCCTATGCGCTGGCGCTCGCCGCCGGCCAGTGGAACCGGCAGGATTATGCCGAAGCGTCCGCAGCCATCGCAAACGCCATCCTCAAAAAAACAGTGGTGCAGCGTGGTGGTAGAACGCTGCTTTTGCCGGCTGGCAGCGGGTTTGGTGAAAATGACAGGGCCGATGGGCCGGTGGTCAATCCATCCTATCTGATTTTCGAAGCCTTTCCGGTGCTCGACCTGGTTGCGCCATCACCACTCTGGAAGGCGCTTGCCGATGACGGCGTGGCGCAGGTCGGCGCATTCGCCTTCAGCGACAGAAAATTGCCGGCCGACTGGGTATCGGTGAAAACGAAGCCGCAGCCGGCGGCGGGTTTTCCTGCGGAATTCGGTTATAATGCGGTGCGCATACCGCTTTACCTCTCAAGGGCAAAAATGGGGGTACCGGAACTGCTGGCGCGGCTGAAAGATGGCATGGCGCTGGAAAGCGGTGCGGCCGGAACCTTCGATCTGAAGAGCGGAGCGGTCAAGGACGTGCTGTCGGATCCCGGTTATCGGATCATTCCGGCACTGGCGGCCTGCGTTGCCGGTGGTCCGGCCATTCCCGCCGAACTTAAAAGCTTCCAGCCAACACTTTATTATCCTTCCACATTGCATCTTCTGGCATTGTCGTTTCTGGCGAGGAATAACGGGGAATGCCGATGAACAAGCCACTGTCGACCTCGGCTCTCATCCTGCTTCTGATTGCGCTTGCCGCCTTCCACTGGCGCGACAGCATTCTTGGACGAGTGTCTGATGTGCACACCTCGGCGGTGGGCGACAACCGCGCGGTGCCGCGTATGTCTCCGACAGCGGCCAATCCGGCGCAGATCAACGCCTTCGTCAAAAATCGCGAGATGGCGCAGGTGACGCCGCCTGTCACGGTGCCGGCCGCAACGCCGCCGGTAACGGTGCCGGCGATGGACCGCCCGTCGCAGGCCGGCTGGCAATCACCACAGCCGCAAATGGCGCAGGCTCCCACTCCCCGCGCGGCTGAGCCGGCTGCGGCCAATATGCCCGAGGTCGATCTCAGCGCGCTGCGTTATTTCGCTGCGAGGGGCGATACCCAGCGCCTTCAGGCCGAGATTGCCCGGCTACGCACGCTTTATCCGAACTGGACGCCACCGGCCGATCCGCTCGCCATTCCAGAAAATGGCGATCCCAAACTCGATGCCATGTGGCAGCTTTATACCGATGGACGTTACGCCGAAGTGCGAAAGGCGATTGCCGACCGCCAGCAGGCGGAACCCGGCTGGCAGCCGCCCGACAATCTGACCGGTATGCTTACCCTTGCCGAAGCGCGCCAACGGCTCGTCAATGCGTCGGATCTTAAGCAATATGCGACGGTGGTTGATGCGGCGGCAAACAACCCCGGTCTGCTGACCTGCAGCGAAGTCGATGTTTTGTGGCGGGTGGCGGATGCCTTCGCCAATACCGACCGCATGGGGCGGGCGCGGGACGCCTATCTCTACATTCTCAACAATTGCACGATGCCAAGCGACAGGCTTGCCACGGTGCAGAAGGCGTCGGCGCTTTTGCCGGCGGAGATGATGAGCGAGCTGCTGGCCAAGGAAAAACCCGGCGCCGATGGCCAACTGGAATTCGAACCGGTCAAGAACGATCTCGCCCGCCAGTTCGTGGCGAAGGCGGGGGAGAAGGAGGGCATTTCCGTTCCTTCCGCTTACCTGATGCGGCTTGAAAGACTTGCCGAAACTGACAAGCTGGCCAGCGACGCCCTGCTGCTCGGCTGGTACAATATTCGCCAGAAGAACATGGCGGAGGCGGAAAAATGGTTCCGCAAGGCGCGGGAAGAAGAAGACAGCGCTTCTGCTTCGCAAGGCTTGGCGCTGGCCTTGATCGACCGCAACGAGCCGCGTGAGGCCGAGGACGTCATGTATAAATGGCGCACCTCCTCCGATGACGCGCTCGCCACCTATCTTGCCGCAACGGCCAATCTTCTGGCGCTTGAACCGCCTGTCGTGCTGCCGCCGGATGTGCTGCAACGCATCGCTGCCGAAACGGTGGCGCGCAAGGATGCGGCGACGGCGCAGCAATTCGGCTGGTATTCGCTCGCCTTCCGGCAGACGCCGCTTGCCTTGCAATGGTTCAGTACCGCGCTTGGCTGGAAACCGGATGACGAGCCTTCGGCCTATGGTGTAGCGCTCAGCTATCATGACCTGCGCAATCTGGCCGGTCTGCGCGGCATCCAGCAGCAATGGGCAAGCCGCTCGCAGCGCATTGCCGATGTGGGAACCGCACGCATGGTGGATCAGTCCGGGCAACCGCTGGCGCCGGTAACCGCACCGCCTGTTGCCGCAGTCTCTCCGACGACAGCACCGGCACCCTATGCGCCGCAGGCGGAGACAGCGGTGGTGTACAGTCAACCAACCGTTCAGCAATCGGCTCCGGAGCCTTCGCGCAAGCAGGCACGCCGCCCGACGCAAGCGCAACGGGAAGCCAGCGCCGCATCGCGCCCCCGTTCCTGCGCAGCCTATCCAGATCCGCAGCGACTGCCGCCGCAGCAGGCGCTCGATCTTGGCTGGTGCCTGATGGAGACCAACCGGCCGGCGGAGGCCCTGAAAGCCTTCGAATCCGCCATTGAAGGTGGCCAGTCGACGGTAAAAAGCGATGCGGCCTATGGCCAGAGCCTTGCCTATCTGCGCATGGGGCTGACGGACCATGCGGCCGTTTCGGCGACGAAATCGGGCATGGATCGCCCGCGCGCGACCGAGTTGCAGGTCTCGATCCTGGCGGACAGAGCGGTTTCCGCCTTCCAGTCGAAACGCTATGCGGAAACGCTGCTGCTGCTCGATCAGCGTTCACGGCTTGCTGATGAGCGCGCCGATCTGATGGTGCTGCGCGGTTATTCCTATCTTGCCATGCGCCGTTACGGTGACGCCGCGCAGATTTTCGAAAGCCTGACGTCGATCGGCAATAAGGACGGCATCCGCGGACTGGCCGCGGTGCGCGCCGCCCGGCCGAGCAACGGTCCGCAAGGGGGCTAAGTTACGGCGGCCAGAGAATGGCCGCTTCTATCCCGCATCCGTCAAGTTGCGGATGATGCGCATGAAGATGCCAGCGCCGATGCCGATCAACGCGTCCGGAAAATCATAGTCGGGATTGTGCAGGTTGGGGTAGTCCTTGCCCGCGCCCAAAAAGAACATGGCCGATGACGAGACGGCACGGAAGCGGCCGAAATCTTCGGAAGCGCGCATGGGCAGCCCTTCCGAATTGTGGGAAATTTTCTCCTCGTCCAGCGACCGCAGGATGTGATCGACTGCGTCAGGCGCATTTTCGCAATGCAGGAAGATATCGTCGTAAGTGATATCGAGCGCCAGTTTCTGTTCGTCCGCCAGCTTTTTCGCGAGCGCTTCCGCAGCCGTGCAGAGCTTTTCCATCCGGTCGTCGGTGAGCGTGCGGAGCGTCGCCCAGACTTCCGCGTCGGCCGGGGAAATGCCGAAGGCCGCTTCGCCCATCACCGCATGGGTGATCGTCACCATCGAAAAATCGGGTTCTGGCGGAAAGCCGGAGCCAAGATCGGTCAAGGCCGGCATCAACTGCGATATCGCCCGCATCGGCGAAACGCCGTGTTCCGGCGAAGAAGCATGCGCCGTCTTGCCGGAAAGGCGAATCTTGATGCCGCGGGAGGCGCAATTGACCGGGCCTTCCACCACGCTGACATGGCCGAATGGCAGGCCGGGAAGATTATGCAGCGAGAAGGCGTAATCCGGCGCTATCTCCTCAAAGCGCGGATCGGCGATGACGGCGGCGGCACCCGAGCCGGTTTCTTCCGCCGGCTGATAAAGGAGGATGACACTGCCGGTTTGCGGTCGGTTGCGGGAAAGGCCAAGCGCCAGCGCCGTCAGAATGGTCGAGTGGCCGTCATGGCCGCAAAGATGGCCCTTGCCGTCGGTGCCGGAACGGTGTTCGGCCTCGCTTTTTTCGTGAATGGGCAGGGCATCGAGTTCGGACCGGATCAGGATCGCCGGGCCGCTTTTGCCGCTGTCATAGACCGCTGCGACGCCATGGCCACCCAGATCGGCAAGAAGCTTGTCAGGTTTTGCCTGTTCGAGGAAAACGCGGATGCGTCGGGCTGTTTCCTTTTCTTCGCCGGAGATTTCCGGATGGCGGTGCAGATCATGGCGAAGCTCGACGAGGTCTAGCATGTCCTTATTGGTCAGAAACATAAAAATCCCTGCAGGTTGCGGCCGGTTTTTCCTGCCGCAACTTACAGATCATTGCCTTCAATGCAAAACCTTTGGCGGGTGCCAGCGCTTGCCCGTTGCCTTGGTTTTGGTGGCAAGCGTGATGACATCGGCAGGCAAAGCGACCTTTGGTTTGGCCAGTTCCAGCCGTGCAAGGGCCACGCGCGCTTTCTCGGCATATTCCAGATGCGCGGCGTCGTCCGAATGATAGTGCTGCAGCCTGTCGAGAATTTCTGCCCCTTCCACCGCCCTTTCGGCGGCGATGAGGGCGACGGCGCATTTATAAAGCGCCTCGCGGTGGAAGGGCGCGCGATTGGTCACCTGCCGGAAGGCCTCGGATGCCTCGTGATAGTGTTGTTGCGCCAGCCGCGCCTCACCGATGCGCATCCAGAGCAGAACCGGGTCCTGACCG
This sequence comes from Agrobacterium burrii, assembly GCF_017313405.1. NCBI lineage: Bacteria > Pseudomonadati > Pseudomonadota > Alphaproteobacteria > Hyphomicrobiales > Rhizobiaceae > Agrobacterium > Agrobacterium burrii. Next base: position 178,815 of record NZ_JAFLNA010000012.1, on the reverse strand, counting down.
CTGGCGAGAAGCGCCAGAAAGGCGATTTCCGCCTCCCGGAACTCACCCCGGTCGAAAGACAGGGTGGCGAGACCGAATTGCGCGCCGGAATGGTCGGGTGCTGCCGCCAGCACCTGGGCAAAGGCGATGTTGGCGGCCGGTTTCTTGCCGGTCTTGTAAAATTTGAGACCCTGCTCATAGACGAAGCGGACGCTGCGCGGGTTGAGCGTGCCGCCGAGATTTTCGCCCGAGCGGGTGCGGAACAGCGTGCAGCTGAGTTTCTGCTCCTCTGGTCCGAAGAAATACTTATACGGCTCGTTGCCGCGCAGGAAGTCATAGGTTTTTAAACCCTGCTCGATGGCCCGGCGGATGCAGTGCCCGTGCAGCACGAGGCCGGGCGAGGGGGTCTTCCAGTTTTCGTCGCGGCCGGTGATGTAGAAAAGCACCGACTTTTTTTGACGGTCGATGATGTTGGCCAGTGCTCCGAGCGGCTGGTCGCCAAACCACAGGACAGGCACTTCCAGATCGCCACGGATATAGACATCCATCAGCATCTGCCGCGTCGCGCCGATAAGCAGTTCCGTGCGCTCCTTGCCCTTGTAGGGCGCCCAGCGAATGCGCCAGAAGTCGAACAGGATATCCATGTCCCGCTTGATCGTTTCCCGCGTTGCAAAGGTGATGCGATATTCGTCGCCGCCCTCCACCTTCCGCATGAAACGTCGCAGCTTCTGACGCGTCTGGCTGCTCATATGGCTGTCGAGATAGCCATCGAAAGTGTCGGGCAGGGTGACCACCGGGCAGATGCAATTGTTGATGTTATAGGGGTTGGTCGGCATGTTGTCGCGGAACATGACGAGCGGCCCCTGCAGCGCACGGACCATCGCACTGTGCCGTTCCGGCGGGCCGGAGAGGTAGTCGAGCTTCAGTTCGGTCCAGTTCTGCTGGCGAATGAAGGAGCAGAAACCGGCGACGGCGTGATTTTCATAGTCCGGCAGGGTGATGAAGCCGGTGTAATCGGCGGCCGCATTGCCGGCCATGACGATGCTGTCGTGGAAGCGGCCGGTTTTCTTGTCCGGCTCGGTGACGAGGCGCAGCGGGAAAAACGCCACATAGGGTGAGCCTTCCGGGCGTTCACGCAGAGCCAGAATGAACCAGCGCTTGCGGCGTGGCATATAGTCCCTGAGCCAGCCCCAGGAGAGGAAATGCCGGGCATGGGGATCGGCCATGAACACCGCGTCCCAGTTTTGCCGGATCGCCTCGAAGCCGGCGTCGGTGTCGATGATGTCGATACGCATTCTTGCCCCCTCCCAATACAGATCACACATTCGGGAGGTTTCATTTTATGGGCAAACGGCCGGCTTCAAATATTCCCTTCGGGTGAAAGGCGCCCATCAAATGGGATTAGCCCGTGGCGCGTTTCCCGCCGGTACGCCGCGACAAAAAAGCCCTTGTCCACCTGTTGTAACTCTCTAACATGCGAGTTGAATGTTCGATCGGCTCAACGGTCCGCATGGCACGGGAGTTCTCATATGGCAGTTCCTTTTATGCTTCTGACCGGCGCCAGCCGTGGAATAGGACATGCCACCGTCAAGCTGTTTCAGGAGAAGGGCTGGAGGATTCTCACCGTATCGCGGCAACCTTTCTCAGAGGAATGCCGCTGGCCTTCGGCGCGGGAGAGCCATATCCAGGCGGATCTTGAGGATTTGTCCAGCATCGAAGATCTTGCGGCTGAGGTGCGCTCGCGCCTGCCGGAAGGAAAGCTCGCCGCCCTTGTCAACAATGCCGGTATCTCGCCGAAGGGCGAAGACGGCAGCCGTCTCGGTGTCGCCGACACCACGGCTGACATCTGGACACGGGTGCTCAACGTCAACCTCGTCTCCACGGCGCTGCTCGCCCGCGCGCTGTTGCCGGAACTGGAGGCGGCGAAAGGCTGCATCGTCAACGTCACCTCCATAGTCGGCTCGCGGGTGCATCCTTTTGCCGGCGTGGCCTATGCCACATCGAAGGCAGCACTGGCGGCGCTGACGCGGGAACTGGCGCATGAATTCGGTCCGCGCGGCGTGCGCGCCAACGCCATAGCGCCGGGTGAGATCAACACTGCCATCCTCTCCCCCGGAACCGCAGAACTGGTTGAAGCCCAGGTGCCGCTCGGCCGGCTTGGCACCACGGCGGAGGTGGCGCAGACCATCCATTTCCTCTGCTCGGACCAGTCGAGCTACATCAACGGCGCGGAAATTCACATCAATGGCGGCCAGCACGTCTGACGCCTCAGCCCATCCAACCAACGGAGCCTTTACCGATGACCATCCTGCCGAATTCCGTCGAGGCACGCGATATCGCCTATCAGATGCACCCGAACGTCAACCTGCGCAAATTCGAAAAGACCGGCGGTCTGGTGATCGAAAGCGGTGATGGCATCTATGTCACCGACAGCAGCGGCAAGCGTTACATCGAGGCGATGGCGGGGCTGTGGTCGGTGGCGCTCGGTTTTGGTGAACAGCGGCTGGTGGATGCTGCGACGAAGCAGATGCAGAAGCTGCCCTATTACCACACCTTTTCCTACAAGACGCATGGCCCGTCCGTCGATCTTGCCGAGCTGCTGATCGAGCTTTCACCGGTGCCGATGTCGAAGGTGCATTTCACCTCTTCCGGCTCCGAGGCGAATGATCTTGCTGCGAAGATGGTTTGGTATCGCTCGAACGCGCTGGGCAACAAGGACAAGAAAAAGATCATCGGTCGCATCAAGGGGTATCACGGCGTCACGATCGCATCCGCCTCGATCACCGGCCTGCCGCGCAACCATGAAAGCTTCGATCTGCCGCTGGACCGCATGCTGCACACGGCCTGCCCCTCCTATGTGCATTTCGGAAAGGATGGAGAAAGCGAGACGGATTTCACCGCGCGTATCCTGAAGGAGCTGGAAGACCTGATCCTTCGCGAAGGGCCGGAAACGGTCGCCGCCTTTTGGGGCGAACCGGTGATGGGCGCCGGCGGTGTTCTGCTGCCGCCGGAAGGCTATTGGGAGGGCGTGCAGGCGATCCTGAAGAAATACGACATTCTGCTTGTCGTGGACGAGGTGATCTGCGGTTTTGGCCGCACCGGCAAGATGTTTGCCTGCGAGACCTATGGCATCAAGCCGGATGTGCTGGTCGTTTCCAAGCAGATTTCGTCGTCCTACATGCCGCTTTCAGCGATCATCATGAATGACAGTTTCTACCAGCCGGTTGCCGATGAGTCCGACCGGATCGGCTCCTTCGGCCATGGCTACACCGCCTCCGGTCACCCGGTCGCGACGGCGGTGGGGCTGGAAAATCTGAAGATCATCCAGGAGCGCGATCTGGTCGGCAATGTCGCCCGGCTGGAAGGCAGGTTCCTCGATCATCTGAAGGCGCTTGCCGATCACCCGCTCATTCATTCCTCACGCGGCGTCGGTCTTCTCGGCGCACTGGAAGTGAAGCCATGGGAGGGCCTCAAGCCCGGCGATACGACGCTTGCCATTGCCGCCGCCATCGAGGAAGAGGGCGTCATCACCCGCCCGATCGGCGAATCCATCTGCTTCTGCCCGCCGCTGATCATCACCGCCGAGCAGCTGGATGAGCTGTTTGCCGGCGTGAAACGCGGTCTCGACAAGGTCGCGGCTACACGCGGTTGAAGGTTTTATAGTTAGCGTCGGCCGGTTTATCCGGCCGGCCTCATCTTATCCCCTGTAAGCCACAAGTACGGCGCCGCAGGCGATCAGGACCACGCCGAGCCAATTGGGCAACGACAGCCTTTCCCCCCAGAAACAGCACCGCAAAGACGGCGACGAAGACGACGCTGAGTTTGTCGATGGGCGCGACGCGGGCGGCATCGCCGATTTTCAGCGCTCGGAAATAACATATCCACGATGCGCCAGTCGCCAGACCCGAAAGCACGAGGAACAGCCAGGTGCGCCCCGAGACGGTGGAGGGCTGCTGCCAGTTGCCGGTGACATAAACCATCAGGCCCGCGGCGGCGAGAATGACGATGGTGCGGATGAAGGTGGCAAAATCGGAATTGACGTTTTCGATGCCGACTTTCGCAAAAATCGCGGTCAATGCCGCGAAAGCCACCGATAACAGCGCCCAGAATTGCCAGGCCAGAAACAGGTTCTTCATGTGGGGCCTACTCCGTTCTTCGCATTCGCTCTGTCTGGCTTTACAGCATCGGCTTTGCGATAAGAACCGTTTTCGCAGATGTGCTTGAACCAAGAAAGCCGGCGCATCGAGCGAATGCGCCGGCTTTCATGTGAGAGCCTGTCCGGACGGAGCCGGGACAGGCCGGACCTTGGGAGGTCGTATTATTCGGCGGGCTGAACCGAAGCCGGCAGCGAATCCACATCGGCGATGCCGGAGATTTCTTCCTGGCCGCTCAGCACGCGGGCAAGCTGTTCCTCATCCAGTTCGCCTTCCCAGCGGGCGACGACGATGGTGGCGACCGCGTTGCCGACGAAGTTGGTGAGCGCGCGGCATTCCGACATGAAGCGGTCGATGCCGAGGATCAGCGCCATGCCGGCGACAGGAACCGAAGGCACGACCGAGAGCGTGGCTGCGAGCGTGATGAAGCCTGCGCCGGTGATGCCGGCCGCACCCTTGGAGGAGAGCATGGCGACGAGCAGCAGCAGGATCTGTTCACCGAAGGAGAGGTGGATGCCCGTCGCTTGTGCGATGAAGAGAGCGGCCAGCGTCATGTAGATGTTGGTGCCGTCAAGGTTGAAGGAGTAACCGGTCGGGATGACGAGGCCGACGACGGAGCGCTTGCAGCCTGCCTTTTCCATCTTGCTCATCAGGCCCGGCAGCGCGGCTTCCGAAGACGAGGTGCCGAGAACGAGCAGCAGTTCTTCCTTAATGTAACGGATAAGCGCGACGATGGAGAAGCCGTTATAGCGGCAGACGGCGCCGAGAACCACGAACACGAACAAGGCTGACGTGATATAGAAAGTGCCGATCAGCATGGCGAGGTTGGTGACGGACGAAATGCCGTATTTGCCAATGGTGAACGCCATGGCACCGAAAGCGCCGATCGGTGCGGCCTTCATCAGGATCGCGACCAGCTTGAAGATCGGATACATCATGGCATGCATGAAATCGGTGACGGGCTTGCCCTTTTCGCCGACGATGCCGAGCGCGATGCCGAACAGCACGGAGAAGAACAGCACCTGCAGAATGTCACCGCTGGCAAATGCACCGACGATGGTGGTCGGGATGATGTTCATCAGGAAGCCGGTGATGGTCTGCTCATGGGCCTTGTCGGCGTAGGTCGCGACGGCCTTGGCATCCAGCGTGGAAGGATCGATGTTCATGCCCGCGCCCGGCTGTATGGTATTGGCGACGATGAGGCCGACAACGAGCGCGAGGGTGGAGAACACCAGGAAGTAGATCATGGCCTTGCCGGCCACGCGTCCAACCTTCTTCATGTCGTTCATGCCGGCGATGCCGGTTGCGACGGTGAGGAAGATGACGGGAGCGATGATCATCTTGACGAGGCGGATGAAGCCATCGCCGAGCGGCTTCAGCTGCTCACCGAAGGTCGGGTAAAAATGGCCAAGCGCGATACCGGCGATGATGGCGACCAGAACCTGGAAATACAGGTGTTTGTAAAATGGCTGCTTGGCGTGGCCTGCGGCCACGGCTGTGCTATCGATCATGTTTTTTCCTCCTCGGCCTCACCCTGCCTTTATTGGCCTCCCGGGATCGCCGTGACGTTGACGGCTTCGCGCCGATTGCGGAGTCATGTGCAATACGCATGCCAGACTTGTTTATTTGTCGTAACTGACTGATTTAAAGAGTACTTTTTATTGACGCTTCGCCGGCTCACGCGCATTTGTGCGGAATTCCGGACAATTCTCTTGCGGTCTGTGCGGAAATCCGCACAATTAACGCATGACCTATCAGGATCAGGCACCTCATTCTCAGGCGAAACGTCGAGCACAATGGCTGGCGCTGGCCGGCCTGTGGCTGCTCGTCAGTCTTGGCGCCCTGCTGGTGGCCGATGAATTCGCCCGTCATCAGGCAATGCGAACGGCGGGTTTCGAGGCTTCCACCGATGCCGAACTGAAGATTGCGTTGCTGAATGTCGCGCTGGAGCGGCCGCGCGCCATCCCGCTGGTTCTGTCAGGTGATCCCGATCTTGCCACCGCGCTGGATGGCGGGGACGCCGTTGCCGTCGACCGGCTGAACCGCAAGCTGGAGGGGCTGATCGAAGGCACGCAGTCGTCGGTGATCTATGTGACCGGGCCGACCGGTCTGACCATCGCCTCCAGCAACTGGCGACAGGACGACAGCTTCGTCGGCTCCAACTATGCGTTCCGCGAATATTTTCAGGCGGCGATGAAGACCGGCATGTCCGAACATTATGCGCTCGGCAATGTCAGCCGCCGGCCGGGTCTTTATATTTCCCGCCGCATCGATGCCGCCGACGGAAGGCCGCTCGGCGTTGTCATCGCCAAGGTGGAATTTAATCGTCTGGAATCGGATTGGAACATTGGCGGCAAGCCGGTTTATGTGGTCGACAGAAACGGCGTCGTGTTGATGACGAGCGTGCCGGAATGGCGCTTCAAGACCGTTGCACCCATTGACGAGGCGCGGCGAAAGGTCATTTCCGAAAGCCTGCAATTCGGCAATGAGACGCTGGCGATATTGCCGTTCCGGCCGGCCCGCTCATCAGGCGATGATGTTCCGCTGATCCATGTCGATGAGCCGGTGCGGGAGCGCGGCGATTATCTGCGGCTGGAAACGCCGGTGCCGACGACCACATGGACCCTGCATTACTTGCAACCCGTAGCACCGGCGCTGAACGCCGCAATCCGCGAGGGCCGGGTGGTGGCGCTGGCGACGCTGATGCCGCTGATGGGTCTTTCGGCCCTGTGGCTGTGGCGTCGGCACAAGACGCTCAAGGAAAAGGAAGAGGAGCAGCGCGCCCGCGCTGAGCTGGAAACAAAGGTGCAGGAGCGGACCCGCGACCTGACGAAGACCCGCGACCATCTGCAGGCGGAAATCGCCCTGCATGAAAAGACGACGGGCGAGTTGCGCAATGTGCAGCATGAACTGGTGCAGGCCAACCGCCTTTCGATTCTCGGCCAGGTGGCGGCGGGTGTGGCGCATGAAATCAACCAGCCGGTGGCGACGATCCGCGCCTTTGCCGACAATGCCCGCACCCTGCTGAAACGCGACCGCCTGCCGGAGGCCGCCGAAAATCTCGAAAACATCGCCGCGCTGACCGAACGCATCGGCACCATTACCGGCGACCTGAAGATTTTGGCTCGCAAGGGCCGCACCGCCGCCGAGCCGGTGAGCCTCAAACTGGTCATCGAAGGCGCGGTCATGCTGTTGCGCAGCCGTTTTTCCGGGCAGATGGACGCGCTGGATATCGCATTGCCGGATCAGGATTTGAAGGTGCTGGGCAGCCGCATCCGGCTGGAGCAGATCCTCATCAACCTTCTGCAAAACGCGCTGGAAGCCACGGAAGAGATTGGCGCTGCCCGCGTGGAAGTCCGTGTGCGCGAAGAGGGCGACATGGTCGTGCTTTCGGTCAGCGACAATGGCGGGGGCATTCCCGAGGCCATCCGCGCCCAGCTGTTTTCGCCCTTCAACACCTCAAAGGAAAGCGGCCTCGGTCTCGGCCTCGTCATCTCCAACGATATTGCTTCCGATTATGGCGGGCGTATCGCGGTAACGAGCAGCGGGGCGGGCACGGCTTTTTCCGTATATCTGAAGCGAGCATGACATGACGGTGGATGGAACCATATTCCTGGTGGACGATGATTCACAGCTGCGCAAGGCGATGGTGCAGACGCTGGAACTCGACGGATTGTCGGTCACCTCCTTTTCCCGCGCCGAGCAGGCGCTTGCGGCGCTGAACGAGGATTTTGACGGCATCATCATCACGGATGTGCGCATGCCGGGCATGACGGGGCTGGAATTCTTCGACCATGTCCGCAAGATCGATGCCGATCTGCCGGTTATCCTCATCACCGGCCATGGCGATGTGCCGATGGCGGTCGATGCGCTTCATAACGGAGCCTATGATTTTATTGCCAAGCCCTTTCCGGCCGAGCGCATGGTGGAAAGTGCCCGCCGGGCGCTGGAAAAACGCCGTCTCGTACTGGAAAACCGTGCACTTCGCCGCGCTGCCGGGCAGGTGGAAGACGATCTGCCGCTGATCGGACAGACGCCGGCCATGGAGCGGCTGCGCACTACGCTCAGGCACATTGCCGATACGGATGTGGATGTGCTGGTGGCGGGCGAGACGGGCAGCGGCAAGGAAGTGGTGGCGACGGCACTGCATCGCTGGAGCAAGAAGCGCTCGCGGGGAAATTTCGTGGCGCTGAATTGCGGTGCGCTGCCGGAAACGGTAATCGAAAGCGAGCTTTTCGGCCATGAGCCGGGCGCTTTTACCGGCGCGCAGAAGAAACGTGTCGGCCGCATCGAACATTCGAGCGGCGGCACGCTGTTTCTGGACGAGATCGAAAGCATGCCGCTTGCCGTGCAGGTGAAGATGCTGCGCGTGCTGGAAATGCGCGAGGTCTCGCCGCTGGGTTCAAACGACGAGCGGCCGGTCGATATCCGCGTGGTGGCGGCGGCCAAGGTCGATCTCGGCGATCCGGCCGAACGTGGCACGTTTCGTGAAGACCTCTATTACCGGCTGAACGTGGTGACGCTGTCGATCCCGCCGCTACGGGAACGCAAGGCGGATATTCCGCTGCTGTTTTCCCACTTCGTCACCAAGGCTGCCAACCGCTTCAACATGGCCGTGCCGCAGATCAGCGCCGGCATTTCCCGCCGCCTTCAGGAGCATGACTGGCCGGGCAATGTGCGTGAACTTGGGCATTTCGCCGAAAGAGTGGTTTTGGGGTTGGAAACCGACGCGGCCGTTGCACCTGTTGCGCAGGCTGCCATTCCCGCATCCGGCACTCTGCCCGAGCGCATGGATACGATCGAGGCGCGGATCATTCGCGAAACGCTGGAGCAGTCGAATGGTGATGTGGCGGAGACCATCGCGACGCTCGGCATTGCCCGCAAGACGTTTTATGACAAGCTGCAACGCCACGGTATCAACCGGGCGGATTATGTGAAGAACTGAGGGGGCGTGAAAGAGCCGCAACGCTTTTGACGGCTTTCCCACACTCGGTGTCATCCTCGCCCTTGAGGCGAGGATCCATCGGCGTTCGAAAGTGTTGATCCTCGCCTCAAGGGCGAGGATGACGGAGGAGGCATTGGCGCGCATCGCCAGTATGACGCTCAGCTACTCTGCTATCGCTCCTGCTGGAAGCCGCTGCCGCGATTAGCCCGCAACGCAGAAATGACGCTGGCCGTCATAATCCGTGTAGGTGCCGGTGCGGGTGTTGAAGCTGCGGTAACGCTGCGAGCAATAGTCGTACCAGGCGTTGGTCCACGGCTCGATGGTGCGATAGGTAGCGCGCTGACCATAGACCGGGCGGCTGTCATAAACCGGCTGCGGGCGATAGACCGGTGCCGGACGATAGACGGGAGCGGGACGGTAGACGGGAGCCGGGCGGTATTCCTGGTAATCCGGCTCGTCATAGACATAGCTCGGCTCATAACGGCGCGGCGGGTCGATATAGACGCGCTCATCATCCACCGGTGCCGGGCGGGAAAGGGCGGAGCCGACGGCAACACCGGCGGCAAGGCCGAGTACGCCACCCAGAATGGCGGCGTCACGGCGGTCACGGCGGCCCCAGTCGTCGGCAGACGCCGTGTTGAAAGGAACGATGGTCGCGGCGGCAACGGCAACGGCCAGAACGGTTTTAGCTGCAAAGGACGACATGGTCTTTTTCCATCCAGAACGGCAGGGGCGCTGCCAGTTGCAAATTCGATGGTTAAAGAAATATAGCGCTGCTGCTGAACGGGCGCTGAATGAATTGTGGCGTGTTGACGGCCGAAATTCGAGCGGGGCCAGCGCGTTTTCGCAAGCCGCGCCGCCGGGTGGCGGCGCGGCTTGCGTTGATCATGCGGCGTAACGGCTGATCGCCAGATCGTGCGTGTCGATCTGCGGCTTGGTCCCGCTGATGAGATCGGCAAGCACGCGGGCGGAACCGCAGGACATGGTCCAGCCGAGCGTGCCGTGGCCGGTGTTGAGGTAAAGATTGCTGTAGCGGGTAGCGCCGATGACTGGCGTGCCGTCAGGCGTCATCGGGCGCAGGCCGCACCAGAATTTCGCCTGGCTCTGGTCCCCCGCGCCACCGAACAGGTCTTCCACCGAATGGGTCAACGTCCCCTGCCGTGCGGCCGGCAGATCCTTGCTGAAACCGGCGATCTCCGCCATACCGCCGACGCGGATACGCGAGCCCAGCCGGGTGATCGCCACCTTGTAGGCCTCGTCCATCACGGTGGAGACGGGCGCGCGCTCCTCATTCACCACCGGAACGGTGATGGAGTAACCCTTGACCGGGTAAACCGGCAGATTAAGTCCGAGCTGGCGCACGAATTGTGGAGAGTAGCTGCCAAGTGCAGCCACGAAAATATCGGCCTCCACCTGCCCTTTGGTGGTTTCCACGGCCTTGATGCGACCGGCCTCGACGATGGGACGCATGATGCCGGTATCGTAAATGAAGGTAACGCCGGCTTCTTCCGCCATGCGGGCAAGCTCGGTGGTGAACATGAAGCAGTCGCCGGTCTCGTCGCCGGGCAGACGCAGGCCGCCGACGATTTTTTCTTTGGCCGGTGCGAGACCGGGTTCGATGGCAGCGCAGCCGTCGCGGTCGAGAATTTCGAAGGGTACACCGCCCGCCGTCAGCACGTCGACATCCTTGCCGATGCCATCGAACTGCTTCTGGGTGCGGAAGACCTCCAGTGTGCCCTGCATGCGCTGGTCATATTGAATGCCGGTCTCGTCGCGCAGCGCCATCAGGCAATCGCGGCTATATTCGGCAACGCGCACCATGCGGCTTTTGTTGATGGCATAACGCGCCGAGGTGCAGTTGCGCAGCATCTGGCTCATCCAGCGCCAGGCCGCCGGATCGGCCGTCGGGCGGATGATCAGCGGCGCATGTTTCATGAACAGCCATTTCATCGCCTTCACTGGAATGCCGGGTGCTGCCCATGGCGAGGAGTAACCGGGGGAGACCTCACCGGCATTGGCGAAGCTGGTTTCGAGCGCTGCAGCCGGCTGGCGGTCGATCACCGTCACCTTGTGTCCGGCTTTGGCCAGATACCAGGCGGAGGTCACGCCGACAACGCCGGCTCCGAGGATAGTGACGTTCATGATCGTCTCACTTGTGATTGACTGATGTTGAAGCGGTTGCCGGGGTTTCTCCCGGCTGAATATAGCTGCGGCGGTAACGGCGTCCGAGGCCGGTCAGGATTTCATAGGCGATCGTGCCCGCATCCTCGGCGATGTCTTCCAAAGTCTGGTCAGGCCCGATCATCTGAACGAGGCTACCCTGGGTTAATGTTCCCTCGGGCAGGGCCGATATGTCTAGAATGATGCTGTCCATCGAAACACGCCCGGCAATTGGCAGACGAATTCCATTGTACCACGCCGCCCCGCGATTGCTGAGCGAGCGTGGCAGGCCATCGGCATAACCGGCGGCGATTGTCGCAAGACGTGTGGGGCCTGCGGCTTCGAAAGAGCCGCCATAACCGACCAGCGAGCCTGTTGGCACGGTGCGGGTCTGGATGACGGCGAGATCGAGACGCACGACCGGTTTCATCGGGTTGGGCCGGGCAACGGACGGCGCGCCGCCATAAAGCGCGATGCCGGGGCGCAGCAGGTGATTGTGGTAGTCATTGCCGAGAAAGATGCCGCCGGAATTGGAAAAGCAGACGGGCGCATCGGGGAAAGCGTTGGCGGCCTTTCGCATCACTGCAAGCTGCGCGGCATTGGAGAGGTGTTCCGGCTCGTCGGCGCAGGCGAGGTGGCTCATCACGAAGGCGATGTCGAGACCTTCGAGCAATTGCGGCCGAGAGGCGATGATTTCAAGCTCTGCCGGGGAAAGGCCAAGGCGGCACATGCCGCTATCGATCTGCACCGCCGCCGGTAGCGTCTTGCCCAGATGGGGCGCATGGGCCGACCACTGCGCGATCTGCTCCAGCGAGTTCAGAACCGGGGTGATGGCCATGGCGGCGCAGGAGATCTCGTTACCGGGCTGAAGGCCGTTCAGCACGAAAATCCGCGCCTGTGCCGACAGACGAAGCCGAAGCGCCAGCGCCTCATCGATATGGGCGACGAAGAAGTTGCGACAGCCTGCGTCGAACAGGGTTTGCGAGACGATATCCGCGCCGAGGCCATAAGCGTCTGCCTTGACGACCGCTGCCGTCTGCGAGGCCGGGGCCATGGCCGCAAGCGTCAGGTAATTATCGCGTAACGCGCCGAGATCGATGCTCAGATGGCCGCTTGCACCACCGGCTGCCTGCTGGCGGCTGATCTGCATGTCCATGGTCGTTCACCCTCATTTTTATCCCATGAGAGTATTGCAACGATTATCGAATTTCTTGGCGATTGTTCGAAGAAAATGCAATAGAATTGAAAATGACGCAATTTTCTTTGTCTGATTGGAATTTTCTATGTCGTCACTCGATGCGACCGACCGCCACATCATCCGCCTGCTTCGGCTCAATGCCCGTATCAGCAATGCAAAACTGGCAGCGGAAGTCGGGCTTTCGGCTTCGGCCTGCCTGCGCCGGGTCGATATTCTCGAACGGGAAGGCATTATCCGCGGATATACGGCGCTGACCAGCGGCCTTGCGGGCGGGGAAGTGATCTCGGTCATCGTGCAGATCACGCTCGACCGTCAGACGGAGGATTTTCTCAACCGTTTCGAAAATGCCGTGCGGCGGTATCCGGAAATCCGCGAATGTTACCTGATGACGGGCGGATCGGATTATTTCCTGCGCTGCGAGGCGGAAAGTGCGGGGGATTTCGAGCGGATTCATAAGGAGATTCTGTCGAAGCTGCCGGGGGTTTCGCGGATTCATTCGAGTTTTGCGATCAGGAATGTGTTGGCGACGCCGAAGGCGAAGTAGCGTCGAGGTTGGGGCTTACCCCCCTCTGTCCTGCCGGACATCTCCCCCACAAGGGGGGAGATCGGTAAGACGCTTTACCGCCACTTCAATCTCAAACGTTGAGATGGGCGAGACCTCGCCTCGGGTCGATCTCCCTCCTTGTGGGGGAGATGTCCGGCAGGACAGAGGGGGGTAGACCCCACGCCCGACGCATCGATGTCACCCCCACCACCGATAAAAATGATGCACCGGCCCCCGCCCATTCCCAACGGCAAGCCCGCGCCCAGCCTCAAGCGCCCCGTTCAGATACTCCTTCGAAAGCCCAACCGCCTCCCGCAGCTCACACCCCTTGGCAAGATGAGCCGTAATCGCCGCCGCCAATGTACAGCCGGTGCCGTGGTCGTTCTTAGTGTCCACCCGCGGTGCGGCAAGCGCCAACATGGTGCCATCAGCAAACAGATAATCCGTGCTCTCAGGCCCATCGCCATGCCCACCCTTGATGAGCACGGCTTTCGCGCCGGCCTTGAGGATCGCCTGGGCCTGACGGGTGATTTCCTTGTCGTTGGTGGCGATCGGCGTGCCGGTCAGCAGCGCCGCCTCGGGCAGGTTCGGCGTGACGATGGCGGCGAGTGGCAAAAGCTCCCGCCGCAAGGTCTCGATGGCGTCCTCATGCAGCAGCCGGTCGCCTGATGTCGCCACCATGACCGGGTCGAGTACCACCGGTTGCGGCTGCTGCCGAAGCCGTTCCGCGATGGCGGCGATGGTTTCGATGCGCGAGACCATGCCGATCTTCACCGCATTGACGGCAAGATCGGAAAAAACCGCATCCATCTGTGCGACGATGGTGGCCACGGAAATATCCTCAACCGCGGTGACACCTCTGGTGTTCTGGGCGGTGATGGCGGTGATGACGCTGGCGGCATAGGCGCCGAGTGCCGAAAAGGTCTTGATGTCGGCCTGAATACCCGCGCCGCCGCCGCTGTCGGAGCCGGCAATGGTCAATGCAATTGATGTCATGGTTGTCTCGCTTTCAGCGCCGCGTCAATTGCAGAGCGGAAGCCCTTGGTTGCGCTGGCAATATCGCCTGCCCGGAAGATGGCGGAAATGACTGCGACGCCATCCGCACCGGCCTCGATGACAGAAGACACGCGGGCAAGGTCGATACCGGCGATGGCGCCGACAGGCATATCCGGCCGCCATTCGCGCAGCAGGGCGCGAAGCGTCGCAAAACCATCGATACCGACCGGCTTGTCCGGATTGACCTTGGAAACCGTTTCGAACACGCCGCCAATGCAGGCGTAATCGGCAGGCATGGAGGCCGCCCTTTCGGCATCGGCGCGGTTCTTGACGGTGAGACCGATGATCGCCTTTTCGCCGAGAATGCGCCTGGCGGTCTTCGCATCCATATCATCGGCACCGAGATGCACCCCATCAGCGCCGGAGGCGAGCGCCACATCCACACGGTCGTTGATAACAAGCGGCACGCCGGTGCCGGCGATGGCCTCGTGAATGGCGCGGGCGTTGTCGATCATTTCGCGCGTCGAGCCGTGCTTGTCGCGATATTGCAGAATGGTCGCACCGTTGAGTGCGGCCGCCAAAGCAAGCTCGGGTAAGGGTGCGACATCGGCAAGACTGGCATCGACCAATGCGTTGAGGCGGTAATCAACCTTGTTCATGCTCTATCTCCGCGTGATTGATGATGTCTTCGGCCGAGATTTCGGAAAGCGCATCCAGAAACACCGGTTCGAAGGTGCCGGGGCCTTTGGCCTGTTTCGCAGCCAATTCGGCGGAAACGCCTGTGACGGCGAGGGCTGCGGCTGCCGCCGTCAGGGCATCTTTCTCCACGGCCATGAAAGCGGCGATGACGCCACCCGAGAGACAACCGGTACCGGTCACCTTCGCCATCCATGGATGACCGTTGACGATCCTGACGCCACGGGTCGTGTCGCGGAGATGATCGACCGGTCCGGTTTCGATCCGCACCGCATCAGGCACATCGCCGATCAGGCTCATCTCGGCGCGGTTACCGCGCACGATGGTCGGGGAGAGGGCGATGAGTTCGCGAGCAAATTCCAGCCGGGATGGCGAGTAGTCGCAATGTACGGGATCGACGATCCACGGCTTGCCGGATGCATTGGCGATCTCGATTGCCAGCCGGATGACCTTGCGCCGCTCGGCATCCAGCGTGCCAAGATTGACGGTCAATGCATCCGCCTTGGTGACAAAGCTCTCGATTTCTTCCAGAGAAGTGGTCATTGAGGGAATGCCGCCGATGACGGTGATGCCGTCGGCGGTGAATTTCTGCACCACGGTGTTCATCAGGCAATGCACGCGCGGGCGCGTCTTGCGCACCCGCTCCAGAATGTCGGCGGCTTTCGCCGCTGTCGGAAAAGTGCCGGTCATGGCTGCTGCAGCTCCACGGCGATATCGTCTGCCTTCGGTGCCTGCTTGATCAGCTGCATCTCCTGCATGAACGCACCGAAACGATCATAGCGGGTGCGATCAAGTGCGGCGGGACGCTTGGCGAAGCGCGGCAAAGTGTCGAAGAAGGCCTGCTTGTTCAGCGCGTCGTCAAGGTTCGGATAGGCCTTGATGAAAAGCTGCCAGGAGTCCTGCGGGTGATTGGTGATGAAGATCGCGGCCTGTTCCACGGCGGAGAGGAAACGCGGCAGGCGGCTGTCTTTTACGAGATCGCGATGGGTGACGAAGATCAGCTCGTCATAGGCCGGCACGCCATGTTCTTCCGGGAAGAAGGAGCGGCCCTCATGACCTTCGAGCTTCATCTGCGTCAGTTCGAAATTGCGGAAACCGCCGAGCGTCGCATCCACCTTGCCGGCGATCAGCGACGGCGAGAGCGAGAAATTGACGTTGATGAGTTCGACATCATCCTTCGTCAGGCCGTCCTTTTCCAGCATGCGCTTCAGCATCGCATCTTCAAAACCGGAAACGGAAAAGCCGACCTTCTTGCCCTTCAGGTCTTTCAGGCTTTTGATCGGCCCATCGGCAAGAACGGTGACGGTGTTCAGCGGGGTTTCGACCAGCGTGCCGAAACGCACGAGCGGCAGGCCGGCATCGTGATCGAGATAAAGGTTCGGCTGGTAATGCACGCCGATATCGGCCTGTTTTGCCGAAACGAGACGAGGCACGGCGGAAGGGTCGGCCGGCGGCACCAGTTCCACGTCCAGCCCGGCATCGGCAAACAGACCGCGTTCCCTGGCGATCACCATCGGCGCATGATCGGGGTTCACGAACCATTCGAGCAATACGGTAAGCTTGTCGGCTGCCTGTGATTGCATGGGGGCAAATGCGCCTGCTGCCGCGACGACGAGGGAAAGAAGCGTTCGTTTCATGGTGCCGAAAGTCTCCGTAAATATCTGAGAGGAATGGTATGTTCTGTTTCCTTGGCCCAGGGGGCCAGATTGGCGGTCGCCCGGTCGACGATGAGCCGCAGCAGCACCGCCATGACGGCAAGAATGGCCATGGCGGCAAACATCGTGTCGGTCTGCATGCGGGCATTGGACTGGATCATGACGAAACCGAGCCCGGCCGAAGCACCCACCCATTCGCCGATGACGGCGCCAAGCGGGGCGAGCGGGGCGGCGACCCTCAGCCCGGAAATGAGCGATGGCAGCGCCAGCGGCACGCGCAGCCGGGTGAGGATCTGCCAGTGGCTCGCCTCCGTCAGCGAGGCGGCGTCGAGAATGGCGCGATCCGTGCGGTTAAGGCCATCAGTGAAGGAGGAGGCGACGGGGAAGAAGATGATGATCGCCGTCATCACCACTTTCGAGGCCATGCCGAAACCGAACCAGAGCACGAGAATGGGGGCTAGCACGAAGACCGGGAAGGCCTGCAGCACCAGAACCATGGGCCAGACGAGGCGGCCAAGACGCGGGATGGCGGCGATGGTGAAGGCGACGAGAATGCCAGCCGTAACACCGGCCGCTAGGCCGAGCGCCATTTCGCCAAACGTTACCATGGCCTGCCCGAACAGGAAGCCGGGCTGACGCCAGAAGGCGGCGGCGACATCGGCGGGCGACGGCAGGATATAGCGCGGCGGCGCAAACAGCCATGTGCCTGCCTGCCACAGAAGCAGCAGGAGACCGATACCGTTCAATGCATGGGTGGCACGCATGAGCCGGACCTCAGACGCAAACGCACCATGTGCGAAGGACAGAAGGTTTCAGCATCATCATTCAGTCTCCAGATGTGACAATCACGGAGATCATGGCCAAGCGGAGAAGAGAAAGGGCAGCGCCTGAAGGGTGCGACAGTTTCCGTTCCTACGCCGGCATGACCCGGATCAGGTTCAAGGGTCCGGCTCATCGCCATCTCAGCACCGTGCGGTGCTCCCCTCGGAATGCGTCGGAAACTGTCGCTTTTTTAGCTGGCTGTCAACGGCTCAGATGCTGCGAAGCTGTTCAAACAGGGCGATATGGCTGCTATCGGCACGATAGAAAACCGCGGGCTGGCCGAGCGGCGCTTCGATGGTGACTTCGCGTCCGCCGGGATGGCGCGCGCCGCTCCACAGATGCACCCATTCGCCATTGCCCGGAAGATAGAGTGTGCGCTGCGTTTCGCCCGCTTTCCAGACCGGCGCAACCAGCATGTCGGCTCCATAGAGATAGCTGTCCTGAATGGCGTAGGTCTGCCGGTCGTCCTCATAATGCAGGAAAAGCGGACGTTGCACCGGCAGGCCAGTCTCAGCCGCCTCTGCGGAAAGCGATTTCAGATAGGGGGCGAGCGCGACATAGATCGCCGTCATGCGGGCGAAATGGGCAAGAACCGTGTCGTCCTGATCGATCTGGAGATTGTCGCGCGGGCGATTGCCCTCATGGGTGCGCATCACAGGCGTGAAGGCGGCCATTTCCGTCCAGCGCATGATGAGTTCCGCCGTCCTGACATTGCCGAACAGGCTGGTGTAACCGCCGATATCGGAATGGTGGTAGGCGTTACCCATGAGGCCGGAGGACAGCGCGCCGCAGATGACGGTGACGAGGCCGTCATGGCGGGAGAAATCCACCGACTGGTCACCGCCCCAGATCAGCGGGCAATGGGCCTGCACGCCGGTGAAGCCTGCGCGCATGAAGAACAGCGCCTCGCCGGTTTTGCCCCGGCTTTCGACGGCTTTCGCGTTAACCTCGGCCCAGAGGGTGGGCCAGGCATTGTGCATCAGCTTGGCGTCGACGCCGTTGGAAAGGTTGATATCGATCGGCAGATATTCGCCAAAATCGGCCATCCAGCCGGAAAGGCCGAAATCGAGCATGTTTTTGCCGATGATCTGTTCGGCAAACCAGTCGGCCGCGGCCGGATTGGTGAAATCCACCACGCCGCAGTCGAATTCACCGAAATCCACCAGCGCCGTCTTGCCGTCCGCATCCGTGGCGAAATAACCGGCTTCTTCGGCGACCGGGAACAGCGGGCCGTCAACGCAGAGATAGGGGTTCACATAGCCCAGGAAACGAATGTCGTGATCGGCAAGTTCGGCGATCTTCTGGCGCAGATGCGGGTAGCGGGTGTCATTGGCCTGCCAGTCCCAGAAGAGGCGCGCGCCGAAAGATGTCTGGCGCAGGCCCACCCAGTCCTCGCACCAGAGGCCGGAAACCTTCGTTCCGGCAGCACGGATTTTCTCCAGCCGGGCAAAGGAGCTGACGCCGTCCTTTAGCCCGATGATCGCGCCATTATAGATCCACTCCGGCAGTTCCGGCTGGCGTCCGAACCGCAGCGAGAGGGCGGAGACGATATCGGTGAAGGCATCGCCCGCGAAGAACTCGATCTTTTCCGGGATAGCCCATATTTCGATTTCGTGGAAATCGCCGTTGCGGAAATCGAAGACCGAATAGGCGCTGGTTTCCACATGCAGCGCGTATTTGCGCGACGAGAGGTAGGTCGGCTGCGGGTAGTTTGTGTTGTAATAATCGCCGCCCGCCTTGCCGCTGACATCGGCCTTGAAGGTAAGCTCCGAGGTCTTGTCGCGACCGACGCCGGGTTCGGAAGTCCAAAGCGGAAAACGCCGTCCGCGCATGTCAAAATAGGACATCTGCTCGCCGCCGCCCCAGACGTGCTCATCCGTTTCCGCGACGACGCGCAGCCACAGACGATTGATGGTTTCATCCAGCGCAGCCAGCCTGATAGCGTTGCCGTCCAGCGTCAGGCGAAGGCGCGGCGCCTGTCCGGGTGCGGAGGAAAGCGTAACGCTGTCGCCATTCAACTCGGCATGGCGCAGGGCAGTTCGCTCGATCACATAGTCCTCGATGTCGAAATTGCCGCGATACATATCCATCCGCTCGCGGCCAGAACCCGCGAAGAAGGCGGGATTGTCAGGCGAATGGGCAAGGATGGTACGGCCGCCGATTGCGAGCGTGAAGCCGTCTTTGGTCTTTTCGAATTGCATGACTGTACCTGTTTAACCCTTGAGACCGCCGGCGGTGAGGCCGGAGACAACCCGTTCCTGAAAGATGACGATCAGGATCGCGACCGGCACGATGCCAACCACCAGCGCCGCCGAAATGACCGGCCAGGGGAAAGCGAATTCACCCTGATAAAGCTGGATGCCGACGGGCAGGGTGCGAAGGGCCGGATTGGAATTGAAGGAAAGCGCCAGCAGGAACTCATCCCAGGCATTGACGAAGGCGAGAATGCCGGCGGTAAAAACGCCCGGTGCGCAGAGCGGCACCACCACCTTGAACAGCGCCCCGATGCGGGTGCAGCCATCGATCATGGCGGCATTTTCGAGATCGCGCGGGATACTTTCGAAGAAGGAGACCAGCATCAGGGTGCAGACCGGCAGCGACAGCACGGTGTAGGGCAGGATCAGCGCTGTCCAGCTGTTGAGCAGGTTGAGCGCCCGCATGATTTCGAACAGCGGCACCAGCAGCGTCACCAGCGGAAAGGTGGAAACGGCGATGATGAGTGAGAGGATCAGCGCCCGGTATTTGAGGTTGAGCCGCGCCAGCGCATAAGCCGCCAGCACCGAAATCAGAATGGTGAGCGCGGTCGAAAGCAGCGCCACCATGAAGCTGTTGAACAGGAACAGGTGCAGCGGCTGGTCGGAAAAGGCCTGCATGTAGTTGGCCAGCGTCGGCGTATGCGGAAACCAGGTGATCGGCTTGACCGTCAGTTCCGCTTCGGTTTTCAGCGAGGTGAACAAAATCCAGATCGCCGGAAACAGACCGTTGACCAGAAGGATGGAGGCCGCAATGAAGCGCAGCGGCTTGCCGGAAAAGAACGAGGACAGACCGGAATTTGCAACGGTGCTCATGGGATCAGTCCTTCGTCCTGATGATGCGGAGATAAACGGCGGTAACGCACATGGAGAGCGCAAACATCATGACCGCTAAGGCCGAGCCGTAACCGAGATCGAGGAAGGAAACGGTGTTCTGGTGGATATACATGGCAAGTGTCGTGGTGGATGTGCCGGGGCCGCCGCCGGTCATCATGTAAGGAATATCAAAGGTCTGCAGCGCCGTGATCGTGCGGAAGATGAGGGCGACGACAATCGAGGGCTTCAGAAGCGGCAGGGTGATTTCGAAGAACTGTCGGATTTTACCGGCACCATCCACATCCGCCGCCTCATAAAGCGAGCGCGGAATGGTCTGCAGGCCGGCAAGGATCATCAGCGCCATGAAGGAGGAGGTCTTCCAGATGATCGTCAGGCAGATGGCCGCAAAGGCCCAGTTGGGAGAATTGAACCAGATGATGCCTTCGAAACCCAGACGGTTGAGCACATCATTGACCACGCCATATTCATAATGGAAGAACCACGCGAAGATCAGGCCGGCAAAGGACAGCGGCAGCGCCCAGGGAATGAGCAGCGACAGGCGCATCGGCCATTGCATGGAAAAGGGCAGGTTGGCGAGGAGCGCGAGGCCAAGGCCCATAAACAGGGCGCCGGGCACGGTAATCAGCGTTATCAGAACCGTGTTCCAGGTCGTTTCCCAGAAGATCGGATCGTCGAACATCGCCGTATAGTTTTCAAAGCCGATGAATTCCGCCGGCAGGCCCGATGTCAGCGACAGGCTGAAGAAACTGGTATAGACGAGCCGCGCCACCGGATAGACGATGATGAGCGACAGAAGAATGGCGGCAGGCGCCAGCAGAAGCACGGCAAGCGAACGGTCGCCGAGATCGAGCCACCGCGTCCAGCGCGGCAGCTTCTGTTCGTCCACCCGAACCATGGTTCTTTCCGGCATTGTCACACCTGCCACTCCCGCAACTGGATTCACGTCATCGTCTCCCGATCGGACCGGTTCATATCCGGCCCGTTTATCGCGCCGCCCGGGCGCGTTTATTCCTGTCCGTCGAAGCAGCCGGAAAGGGCATGGCAGTCATGCCGCTTTCCGGCCTTGAAGCTTAGCGCAGAACGCGCCGCAGACGGCTTTCCATCTGCTTTGCGCCGTCCTCCGGCGTCATGACGCCGGCAAGCACGCCGTTGACGGTGGTGCGGATCGTCTCGCTGACCTCGTTGTAACGCGGCGTCACGGGACGGGCCTTGGCGGTTTCAACCACGGGCAGCGCATCGGCGAACCACGGGATTGCCTTGGTCACGTCGGCATCCTTGTAAAGCGCGGCATAGGTCGGCAGCAGCGTGGCGTTGATGGCCATGAACTTCGACACATCCTGACCGGAGAGATATTCCACCAGCTTCTTGGCTTCATCCTGCTGCTTGGAATAGGCGGAAACGCCGAATTCCCAGCCACCGAGGCAGGTCGTCTGCTCGCCGCCCTTGACGGCCGGCAGGCGGGCGACGCCGACCTTGTCGTTCACCTGCGATTCCTTGCCCTGAAAATGGGTCCAGGCGTAGGACCAGTTGACGGCGAAGAGAACCTTGCCGGCCTGGAATTCCTTGCGGGTGTCGTCGGTCGCCACTTCGGAGATGTTCTTCTTGGAAATGCCTTCATCGACAAAGCTCTTCCAGAGCTTCAGCGAATCCACGGCCGCCTGATTGTCGAAGTTCAGCTTGCCATTTTCGACCAGCGACTTGCCTTCGCTCCAATAGGGCAAGAGGAAGGTGCAGACCGCGCCTTCGATCGCCTTGCCCTGGAAGGACAGGCCCTGAAGATCAGGGTTCTTTTCACCCTCCATCACCTTCCTGGACGCTTCCTTCAGCTCGTCCCAGGTGGTCGGCGGCTGAATGCCGTATTTGTCCAGCAGGTCCTTGCGGTAATAAAGGAACATGGAATCGGCGAAGGCGGGCAGCGCCACGACCTTGCCGTTCACGGTGTTCGCTTCGGCATAGGTGGGCAGATAGCCCGACAAATCCTTGCCGGAGAAATCGCTGGTCCAGCCGGCGGTGGCGAATTGCGCCGGACGGATGACATCGAGCATCAGCACGTCGAGGCTGGAATCCTTGGCCGACATCACGGTGTTGAGATATTGCGCCTGCATTTCCGAGGTGTTGCCGCCGGTCTCGATGACGACTTTCACGCCCGGCGTCTTCGCCTCATATTGATCGAGCGCCTTGCGCCAGACATCCGGCTGATGCTGGCTGGAAACGAAGATTTTCAGTTCGGCATCGGCAAAGGCCTGTCCCGAAAAGGTGAGCATGGTTGCGCAGAGCGCTGCCCCGGTTATGGCTTTGAATTTCATGTGTTCCTCCCGTTATTAAACCCGTTGGCCGCAGCGTTTCCACGCCCGGCAATCAGTGGATAGAGCGCTCCGTCGCGGCGTCGAAAAGATGGACTTTGGACGGATCGAGCCCGATTCTCAGCTCCTCGTTCGGCGCCGGGCGAAGCTGCGGCGGCATTCTGGCGGTCAGCGCCGCATCGCCGAGGCTGAAATGCACCAGCGTATCGGAACCCAGCGGTTCCACCACCTGCACCTTGACCGCAAGCTGGCTGTCGAAGCCCTCGGCCGGGCCGAAATGTTCCGGGCGAATGCCGACAATGACTTCGCGCCCTTCGAGGCCCGTTTCGCGGGCTGGCCGGATGGTCGCCATCGGCAGGGAATTGCCGTCGGAAAATGTCAGCCGGTCGCCGTTTACCCTGGCGCGGGCGAAATTCATGGCGGGAGCACCGACAAAACCGCCGACAAAGACGCTTTCCGGACGGTTATAGACCTCGTCCGGCGTGCCGACCTGCTCGATATCGCCGCCACGCAGAATGACGATGCGGTCGGCCAGCGTCATGGCCTCCACCTGGTCATGGGTGACATAGATGATTGTCGTGCCGAGCTGCTGGTGCAGGCGCTTGATTTCCGTGCGCACCTGTCCGCGGAGTTTAGCGTCGAGGTTGGACAGCGGCTCGTCGAACAGAAACACCTGTGGACGGCGCACGATGGCGCGGCCCATGGCCACACGCTGGCGCTGGCCGCCGGAAAGCTGGCCGGGCCGGCGGTCGAGCAGATGCTCGATGCCGAGCATCTTTGCCGCCTCATCGATGCTGGCATTGGCCTGCGACGCGCTCACGCCGCGTACTTTGAGGCTGAAACCCATGTTTTCACGCACGGTCTTGTGCGGATAAAGCGCATAGTCCTGAAACACCATGGCGATGTCGCGTTCGCGCGGCGGCAGCCGGTTGACGACGCGGTCGCCGATCATGACCTCACCGCCGGTAATGCTTTCCAGACCCGCGACCATGCGCAGCGTCGTGGATTTGCCGCAGCCGGAAGGGCCGACGAAAACCACGAATTCGCCATCGTTGATTTCAAGGTCGATGCCCTTGACGATGCGCAGGGCACCGTAACTCTTATCCAGCTTGCGCAGGCTGACTGAAGCCATATTTTCCTCCTCACAACCGGCGCGTCCAAAATCCCGATGGACGCAAAAGCCGGTATCAACCTTCAAGTTCCACGTATCGCTCTGTCGAAAATCTGTCCCGATTATCCGGCGATAACGTGGGATGGCGAAACGCCTGTCTCCCTAATTCCGTGATATTACCTTTCACAAAAAGGAAATCAATAGTGTATCAATTTTATTTCTGACAGAAATCAAAAACTATTAAGTTGTTGATTTAAAGAAATATAGTGGCGAAACTTGCCGCAAGGCAGGTCGCCGCTTCCTTGCCTCCCGTCAAATTCTTATCCTCATGTGGATCACGCGAATATGCGGTGATCTCAACGTATGCGAGAAACGTAGCGGGCGACCGTATGGTCGAACCATGTCCATGAGACTTCGGCCACCGCGCCATCCTGCGCCTGGCTGAGACGCAGCACGCGCGGCACCGGCGCGCCCGGCTTCTGACCGAAGGCCTCGGGTGCCCATTCGGGCACATCGCCCAGATCGATGCGGTCTTCCGCCTTCGATATCCAGAGATTGAGGCGGGTGCGGTAATAGAGATAGAGGGATTCCGACATGTTCTCGATGGAGATCGTGTCGACATAAGATCCATCCAGCCAGATCTCCTCGATGGCAGCCGGTTTGCCGGCAATGCGCCGGAGGCGGCGGATGCGATGTCCTTCCATCGATGTGCCGAAAGCGGGCAGGGCGGCGGGTTTGGCAAGCCGCGCCACATCCAGAACCTCCGCCGTCGGCAGGCCGCCACCCTCGATCATCTCAAGGCGGAAGAAGGCGTAAACGCTTTGTGGGTCGCTGACGGCGCGGATGTAGTTGCCCGAACCCTGTACGCGTTCCAGCAGGCCGCGCTCCTGCAATTCGGCGAGTGACTTGCGAAGTGTGCCGACGGCAATGCCGAGATCGGCCGCCATGTCGCGCTCCGGCGCCAGCTTTTCGCCGTCGATCAACCGGCCCGCCGCCACCTCGCGCACCAGCATTTCGGCGATCTGCAAATACATGGGCAGGCTGCCGCCAGTGTTTTTCATGATGCCGTTTCCTCCCCGAAACAAAAATTGATACATCATTGATTTACATATTTCTTGATGTTATGCAAGAAAAACAAGAGCGGCCCTGAGGAGGAATTGCATGACCGTCGTACCCGTTACATCCGCTGATCTCGATGCTGCCGAGGTCTCCTGGTTTTCCGCTTTGTGCTCCGATGATTACGCCTATCTGGGCGTGCCAGACGGCAGCCTGCGCTCCAGCTTCGACCATTGCTCCGATATCGTCAAAAAGGCCGAAGAACTCGGTTTCCGCAACATCCTCTGCCCCTCTTCCTATCAGGTCGGGCAGGATACGCTGAGCTTCGTTGCAGGCTGTGCGCCGATCAGTGACCGCATCAATTTCCTTGCGGCAATCCGCTGCGGCGAGATGCAGCCGATCATGCTGGCGCGCACGGTGGCGACGCTCGATCACATGCTGAAGGGCCGCCTGACGCTCAACGTCATCAGTTCCGATTTTCCGGGTGAAGTGGCCGACAGCGCCTTCCGTTACAAGCGCAGCCATGAGGTTGTTGAAATCCTGCGGCAGGCCTGGACGCGCGACACTATCGATCACGATGGTGAAATCTACCAGTTCAAGGGCGTCTCGACCGAACCGGCACGTCCCTACCAGCAGAATGGTGGGCCACTGCTTTATTTCGGCGGTTATTCGCCGGATGCGCTCGAACTCTGTGGCGCGCAGTGTGACGTCTATCTGATGTGGCCGGAAACGAAGGACCAGCTGGCGGAACGCATGCGCGCCGCCAATGAACGCGCTGCCGCCCATGGCCGCACGCTGGATTACGGCCTGCGTGTCCATATGGTGGTGCGCGATACCGAACAGGAAGCCCGCGAATATGCCGAGCATCTTGTCTCGAAGCTGGATGACGAATATGGCCAGCTGATCCGCAACCGCGCCCATGACAGCGGCTCGCTCGGCGTGTCGCATCAGGCGCGTGCCCGCGAACTGGCTGACAAGTTCGGTTATGTCGAACCCAATCTGTGGACCGGCATCGGCAGGGCGCGCTCCGGCTGCGGTGCGGCACTTGTCGGTTCGACGGATCAGGTTCTGTCGACGCTGGAAGAATACCAGAAGATGGGCATTCGCGCCTTCATCCTTTCCGGTTATCCGCATATTGATGAGGCGGAACACTTCGGCACCAAGGTTCTGCCGCAGATGAAAACCTGCTCCCTGCCGCATGCCTACGGCCGGGTGCCTTCTGAAACACCTGCCACGCCGCTCGGCAACGGGGAACGCCACTGATGGAACGCATCGCTCTTTCTGACACATTGCAACTCAGCCGCATCGTTTACGGCATGTGGCGCATCGGTGACGATACCGACACCTCGCCCGCCCATGTGCAGGCCAAGATCGAAGCCTGCCTGGCGCAGGGCATCACCACCATGGATCAGGCCGATATTTACGGCGGATACACGGCGGAAGCCATTCTGGGTGGCGGCCTCAAGGCTGCTCCAGGACTGCGCGACAGAATAGAGATCGTCACCAAATGTGGCATCGTCGCACCGGCCGGACGTCACTCCGCCGCCCGCGTCAAGCATTACGATACGACGGCTGACCATATCAATGCCTCGGTCGAGGCGTCGCTGCGCGACATGGGAACCGATTATGTCGATCTCCTGCTCATTCATCGCCCTGATCCGCTTGTTGATGCGGAGGAAACCGGCAGGGCGCTCGACGCACTGGTGGCGTCGGGCAAGGTGAAGGCCGTTGGTGTCTCCAACTTCCGGCCATGGGATTTTTCGCTGCTGCAATCGGCCATGAAAAACCGGCTGGTCACGAACCAGATCGAAATGAGCCTGCTTGCCACAGATAGTTTCACCAATGGTGATCTCGCTTTCCTGCAGGAAAAGCGGGTTTCGCCGATGGCCTGGTCGCCGCTCGGTGGTGGCTCGCTGTTTTCGGGTGCGCATGGTGGAACGATGGCGGCGCTGCAGCGCATCGGCAAGGAGCAGGGCGTCGATGCCACCGCTGTCGCCATCGCATGGCTTTTGCGCCACCCGGCAAAGATCGTGCCGGTGCTCGGCACCAACAATATCGAGCGCATCAAAACGGCGGCTGACGCCCTCAGCGTCACAATCGACCGCCAGACATGGTTTGAGCTTTATACACTCGCAATCGGAAACGAGGTGCCGTGATGACAGTGGCAATGGCAGAGGCGATCAAAATGCCCAATGAGCATGTATTTGTTCCCGGCGGCGAAAACAGTCGCAGCTTTCGCAATGCGCTTGGCGCTTTCACGACAGGGGTTACGGTGGTGACGGCAACGACGCCGGACGGACCTATCGGCATGACGGTCAACAGCTTCGCGTCGGTATCGCTCGATCCGCCGCTGGTGCTGTGGTCGCCGGCCAAGAACTCGTCACGCTATCCGGCCTTCAGTGGCGCCACCCATTTCGCCATTCATGTGCTGAGTGCCGATCAGGATGTGCTGAGCGCCCGTTTTACCCGCAACGGTCGCGCCTTCGATGATCTGGACTGGGAAATGAACGATGAGGGCGTGCCGGTCATTCCCGGAACGCTCGCCCGGTTTGAATGCCGGCAGGCCGCGGCGCACGATGCGGGCGACCACACCATCATCGTCGGCGAGGTTTTGCGCGCCGCCCATCGTGATGGTGACCCCCTGTGCTTTTCAGGCGGAGCCTTTGGCCGGTTCTCCCGGCAGTAGTAGAAGCTGCCCGGGTTCCCCTTCGGCACCTGCAAAAATCCTATTATTCAAACAATCTTTTCATTTGTTTCGCGGAGCGCGCCCGTCGCGCTCCGTTTTTATATTTGCGCAGGCGTCCAGAGCATTTTTTTATGCTCTTTATACTACCAATTATCCTTCGGAGTGAGCTAATTGATTTGTCTGGAAGAGTGATTCGCCGGATCAGGGCAGAGCGGCGCAATGCGCCGGTAAGGGAGCTTGGATGTCCGGTTGGTTCTGTGGTGTTTCTGAAGGGAAAGATCCGCAGAAAACCCGCTTGAGGGTGGCGTCCCTATCCCGGCATTTTCTGCGCGGCTCAACGAGCCTTTTCGCCGTGATGTTTTCCGCCGTACTCTCGCCATCCGCTCTGGCGGACACGATCGTCTGGGTTGGATCATCCACGGATGACTGGTTTTTAGCCTCCAGTTGGTACGGCTATACGCGTGTTCCCGGCGCAAACGACACCGCCAGCTTCAATTCCGAGGGACCGACGATTGCAGCCGGAACACATGCCAACGTCTCTGGCCTGGCTATCGGGCTAGACACTGATGCCTCGCTTTCGGTCAATGGCGGCCTGTCGACAACTTACAGCGAAATTGGTGCCAACGCTGGTATTGCCGGAAAATTGAATTTTTCCGGAGGAAACTGGTCGAATGACGGCAATATATTCGTGGCCAGAAACGGCGTTGGAGACCTTGATGTCAGTGGAAGTTCGATCACTTCTCTTGGACATATCTATATAGGCGAGGATGGGCTCGGATACGGTACGGTTAAACTGGACAATTCATCCAGCCTTGAAAATTCCGATACGGTTTTCGTGGGCTATGGCGGTTTCGGTTCGCTGGAGGTGCTGGGCGCAAGTGAGCTTAAAACCGGTCGATTGGTTGTCGCCGGCGGGGTTGGTTCCATGGGGACCGTGACCGTCGAGGGTGCCGGCAGCACACTGACAAGTTCCGGCGATATGGTCATCGGCGGCGATGGTTCAGGCTCTTTCGTCATCGCTGGCGGCGGCGTGGTGATCAGCCAGGGCAACATGGTCATCGGCGACTTGGCGTCATCGGGTGGAAGTGCGCTCAAAATAGATGGCGCTGGCTCCATGTTGGAAACTCAGGGCACGCTGGTTGTCGGCAATGAAGGTGCGGTCACCATGTCTGTGGGTACAGCCGCGATGGTAACCAGCGGTACCGTCACGATTGGCCGCAATTCGGCTGGCGTGGTCAATGTGACCGGTGGCGGCACGAATTGGACCACAGGCGACCTGCAGATCGGCGGCGATGCGCTGGCGGCGGTCGGAACACCCGGTTACGGCATGCTGAATGTCGATACGGGCGGCAAGGTTGAAAGCGCGTCTGCACGTCTCGGCAACGTCGCGGGTGCGACGGGCAGCGCGGTCGTGGATGGCAGCGGCTCCGTATGGACGGTCGGTAACGGTAGTCTCGGCGTGGGCGTGGATGGTGCTGGCTCATTGGTGGTGACCGGCAGCGGCGTCGTTGAAACGGCGGACACGGTTCTCGGCGTAAATGCCGATGGCGTCGGCTCTCTCCGGGTCTCCGGTTCCGGAAGTGCCCTGCGCAATTCCGCAAACCTCTATGTCGGTAATGCCGGCAAGGGCTCGCTGCAGATCGATGCAGGCGGTGCAGTCACCAGCGGTGCCGGATATGTCGCAACGCTCGGCGGTTCGCGATCTTCCGTGACCATCGCCGGTGGTGGGTCAAGCTGGACGGTGGCCAGGGCCCTTGTCGTCGGATATCAGAATGGCACCGTTGGAGAGGTCTCGGTCGACACCGGCGCCGGCATTCAGGCGGGGCAGGTAACGCTGGGCGAGCTTGCCGGCTCCTCCGGGATACTGATGATCGAAGGGACCGGTTCGAATGTCACGGCTGAGGTCGACAATAATCTTGCTGATTCCGGCTCCATGAATATCGGCCGCTCCGGCACCGGCCAGGTGACGGTACTCAATGGCGCTTCCCTAAATGCCAATCAGCTTTCTCTCGGTACGGAGGCAGGTTCGGACGGTGCATTGCGGATCGTCGGGGTGGGGTCGCACGTGGAGATCGGCAACACCCTGGTTATCGGGAGAAGCGGCGGCGGCACGGTGGAGGTGACGGGTGGTGGTTCTGTTGCCGCAACGACCGTCATGATCGCATCGGCTGCGGGTTCCACCGGTGTCTTGAACATTGGCGCTGCTGCCGGGCAGACGGCGCATTCGGCAGGCGAGATTGAGGCGGAGGCGATTGCTTTCGGTGCCGGCAATGGCAGCATCGTCCTGAACCACTCGGAAAACGATTACGAGCTTTCCGCGGATATCTCCGGTGCTGGCCGGATCGATGCCGAAAACGGTGTGACGACGCTTGGCGGCAACAACAGCTATTCCGGCGGGACGACAATTTCGGCCGGTACGCTGAAGGGAACCGCCACCAGTTTTGGTTCGGGCGAGATCGCCAATAATGCGGCGCTGGTGGTGGATGGGGCCGGCAGGCTTTCCAATGTCATCAGCGGTTCCGGTTCGTTTGAAAAGACTGGTAGCGGTAATCTGATCCTGACCGGAAACAGCACCCATAGCGGAACCACCGAAGTTTCCTCCGGCAAGCTCAGCGTCAATGGCTCGCTTGCAAGCGTGATTTCAGTCGCCAACGGCGCGGCGCTTGGCGGCTCCGGCACCATAGGCGGCGTAACGGTTCAGTCCGGCGGCACACTTGCGCCCGGCAATTCCATTGGCACATTGACGTCCACCGGCAACGCGACATTTGCCAGCGGCTCCGCCTATGCGGTCGAAATCGACAGCTACGGCAATTCCGACAGGCTTGCTGTCACCGGCACTGTCACCATAGCCAATAATGTCAATCTCATCGTCACACCCGTGACGGACAGTCTGACCTTTGCTTTCGGTGCGAAATACGTGCTTCTGACGGCAACGGGGGGGGTGAGCGGGGCATTTGCCGATGTGGTTGGAAATCTTGATTATCTGAAGACCGCTGTCACGAAGAGTGGCGACAACAATACGGTCTACCTTCTGCTGAAACGCGAATCTTTCGGGCCGGGATCTTTTGCCGCCTCGACCTCGACGGGCAATGCGCGTTCCGCTGCCAACGCGGTCGAGGCGTTGGGGGAAGGATCGGCACTTTACGATGCGGCTTATTATCTTCAGCAGGCAGAGACCCAGACAGCGTTTTCACAGCTTGCCGGCGAACTGCATCCCTCGCTTGCCATGGCGTTGATAAACCGCAGTCAACTGACCCGTGATGTTATTCTCAGCCGGCTGCGCAGCGCCTTCAAGGGTATCGATGCGCGCTCGATCCTGCCTGCCGTCGGCGGGATGGGCGCACCGGACCCGATGAATATCGATGAAGGCTCCCTCACTTTATGGTCCAATGGTTTCGGGTCGCGCGGACGCATCGATGGCGATGGCAGCGGCTCGTCGGTCAATATGAAAGGCGGCGGCGTCTTTTTTGGTCTCGATGGTGATTGGGGTGACGGCTGGCGCGCCGGTGTTGCTGCCGGCTATGGTCGTGATGTCATCAGCCAGAAGTCCCTGTCGGCAGCGGATGTGGACAGTTATTATCTGGCCGCCTATGGCGGAGGCATAATCGGCCCGGCCTCGCTGCGTTTTGGAGCGGTCCATGCTTTTCAGGATGTCGTAACCCGCCGGACGGTATCTTTTTCGACATTGCATGAAAATCTGACCGCCGGCTATGACGCCTCCACCACGCAGGTCTTTGCCGAGGCCGCCTGGCGTTTCAATTTTGATCTGACACAGTTCGAACCCTATGCCAATATCAGCTATGTGAATACGAAGACGGATGCTTTCGGCGAGAAGGGCGGTATCGCCGCCGTTTCTTCCGGCTCTGCCAGCCATGATCAGCTCTATTCAACGCTTGGTGCGCGTTTCAGCCGTGACATTGCATTTGAGAGCCTGGCTGGGCAGGCGATGTTCGATATCGGCTGGCGTCATGCCTACGGCGATCCGGTAGTGGGGAGCACCTTGTTCTACACGGGCGGCAGTGGTTTTTCCGTCGCGAGTGCGGCGATGGCGCAGGATGTGGCGCTGCTCAATCTGGGACTGAGCTACGATATCAACCCTTCCGCCACCTTGACATTCCGTTATGGCGCGGTTTTCGGGGCGGGCGTCTTGGATCAATCCGCATCTGCCGAACTGGGAGTCCGTTTCTGATGAGGCGCGGTCAAAACATGCTGTGGAACGCGACCCTTGCTGTTTCTCTCTTCGTCGGTGTGGCGACAAACGCGCTTGCGCAGGAGGCAGCGAAGATTGCTGCGCCCTTGCATGAGGTTTATGGAAGCTGGCAGCTCGCCTGCGCGGCGTCCGCGAAAAAGGACGAGGCCGATCCGAACGCCCCAGTAGTGGCGGAAAAGCCGGTCTGCGCCATAGCACAGGTGCAGCTTGAGGAGAAAACCCGCAAGCTTGTCGTCTCGGTCGAATTCCGGATTGATGATCCGAAGATGCCGGACAGGCTCTCCGGCACCTTCGTCATGCCTTTCGGCCTTGCTGTCACAAAGCTATTTTCAGTGAAATCCGGAAATGTGCGGCTGCAGGAAATGCAGGTCAGCACTTGCCTGCCCGTCGGTTGCATCGTGTCCTTCACGCCCTTTGTCGAGCTTGTCTCTGCGCTTGAGGCGGGAAAGACATTGACGATCGAAGCCCCCGATCTGCAGGGCCGCACGGTGTCGTTCCAGTTGCAGGCGGCGGGTTTTTCTGAGGCGCTGAAGCGCCTCGGAAACCTGCGTTAGAGCGTTTCCAGTAAAAACGGAAACCCTTTTACGTCCGGACAACGCGTAAAATCAAAACGATCTAGGCAGCGACGGAATCGGGCTGATCTTCGCCCTCCGGCTTTTGCGGCTCGGTGTGCTTCCCGGCTGATTTTTTGCGGGAAAACAGACCGGCGAGGAAATTGCCGAACCGGTCCATTTCCACGAAGATAACAGGGGTGATAAACAGGGTCAGCAATTGCGAGACGATAAGACCGCCGACCACCGCGACGCCGAGCGGCTGGCGCAGTTCCGAACTGGCACCTGAGCCAAGCGCGATTGGGAGCGCGCCCAAGAGCGCGCAAAAGGTCGTCATCATGATCGGCCGGAACCGGCGAACGCAGGCTTCGTGGATGGCGGTGACGGCCGGTTCGGCCTTTTCGCGCATCAACTCCACCGCCACGTCGATCATCATGATCGCGTTTTTCTTGACGATGCCGATCAGCATCAACAGGCCGATAAGCGCGATGATCGAAAAATCCATGCCCATCACCTTCAACGCCACCAGCGCGCCGAAGGCGGCCGCTGGCAGGCCGGAAAGAATGGTCAGCGGGTGGATGAAGCTTTCATAGAGAACGCCGAGAACCACATAGATGGTCAGCACCGCCGCCAGAATGAGGATGCCGGTATTGCCCTGGCTCTGTTGGAAGATTGCCGCCGTGCCGCCATAGCTGGTGAAAACGTCCTGCGGCAGGCCGATTGTGCTCTTGAGCTGATCGATCTGGCTGGTGGCATCGGAAAGCGCCACCCCATCCGGCAGGTTGAAGGAAATCGTCGTGGAGACGAGCTGGCCCGTCTGGTTGATGGTGACCGGCGCCTGCGTGCGCGTGAGGCTGGCGAAATTGGACAGCGGAACCAGAACGCCAGACTTGGCCGAGAGAATGTTGATATCGCTGAGGAAATCATCATTCCACTGTTTGGAGCTGTCAAATTCCACGATCACGTCATAGCTGTCGCCAGTCGACTGGATTTGCGCGGCCGTATAACCGCCGAAGGACATTTCCAGCGTCTTGCGCAATTGGTCATTGGTGATGCCGAAGGCGGCCGCCTTTTCCGGATCAACAGAGATCGTTGCGGCGATGGCGCCGTTCTGGGCATCGGAGGTGACGGCGGTGAATGTATGGTCGCGGCGCATCGCCTCCATCAGCTTGTTCGACCATTCATTCGTGGTGTCGGCATTCAGGCCCTGAACGACGAGCTGGTACTGGCTGGCGGAGCTGCGTCCGCCAAAACGCAGGCTCTGCTGCGGATTGATATAGGTGCGGATGCCGGCCACTTTTGATGTGGCCTGCCCCAGTTCCGCCAGTACCTGGCTGAGCGGCGCGCGTTCTTCCTTGGACTTCAGTTCAACGAACATCGAGCCGTTGTTCAGCGGATTGCGGGAATTGCCGCCGACAATGGAGGTGACATGCACAACGGCCGGGTTCTTGCGGATCTGGTCGGCAACCTGGGCCTGAAGGTCGCGCATCGCAGTATAGGAAATATCCTCGCGCGCCTGTGTCGATACTGAAAGACGGCCAATATCCTCCTGCGGGAAGAAGCTGGATGGCAGGGTCTCGAACAGATAGAGCGAGGCGGCAATCGAGGCCAGAAACGAAGCCAGAACCACATGGCGGTGGGAAAGGCACCAGCCGACGGCACGGCCATAACCATGCAACGTGCGCTCGAAACCGGCATCGAACCACCGGACGATGGCTGGCGGTCTGGACGAATTGCCGGAAAGGCGCGAGGCGAGCATCGGCGTCACCGTCAGCGACACCAGCGCCGAGGCCATGATCGCGAGCGTGACGACCATGCCGAATTCGTTGAAGAGCCTGCCGATCACCCCACCCATCAACAGGATGGGAATAAACACGGCAACCAGCGAGATGGACATGGACAGGATGGTATTGCTGACTTCCGCCGCCCCCTGAAGGGCCGCTTCCCGCATGGTCAGGCCTTTTTCATGCAGGCGTAATATGTTTTCCAGCATGACGATGGCGTCGTCCACCACCAGCCCCACGGACAATGTCAGCCCCAGCAGTGAGATATTGTCGATGCTGTAACCCAGCACATACATCGCGCCGAAGGCGGTGATCAGCGATAGAGGTACGGCAAGCCCTGGAATGATGGTCGCCGTCAGGTGGCCGGTGAAAAGATAGATGACCGCGACCACCAGACCGATGGTGAGGAAAAGCGTGAACTGCACATCGGAGATCGCGTCCGTGATGGCCGTCGAGGCATCATTCATGACGTTGATGTTCACCGAGGGCGGCAATTGCTGGCGAAGTGCCGGCAGCTTGGCCTTGATGGCATCGACCACGTCGACGGTATTGGCGTCCGGCTGTCGCTGTACGGCAAGGATGATCGCCTGTTCGCCGTCAAACCAGCTGCCGGCATTGGTGTTGTCGATGCTGTCGGTGACGTTGGCGATATCGCCGAGATGAATGGCTGCGCCGTTATTCGTCGCCACGACCAGGGTACGGAAGGCCGCGGCATCCGTGCGCTGGGTATCGGCCTCGATCGTCAGGCGCTGGTTATCGTTCTGCAATGCGCCAACGGGCACCTGATTATTCGCCTGCGCTATCGCATTGGTAACGGTATCGACGCCGAGCCCGCGCGCTTGAAGCTGCGCCGGATCGAGGCCGATGCGCACGGCATAGGTCTGCGCCCCATAGACACTGACCTGGGCGACGCCGGAAATGGTGGAAAGCAGCGGCGAGATGATATCTTCCGCGATCTCATCCACCTTGCTGGTCGGCAGTTCCTTGCTGTTGATGGCCAGCAACAGCACCGGTGCATCGGCCGGGTTGGTCTTGCGGTAGCTCGGCGTCGTCGTCATGTTGCTTGGCAATTGCCGCTGCGCGCGCGAAATCGCGGCCTGAACATCGGCAGCCGCCGCATCGATATCGCGGTTGAGGTCGAATTGCAGCACGATCGAGCTGTTGCCCAACGTATTGGTGGCGCTGATCTCGCTGACGCCCGGAATGGTCTCGAACTGCTTGACCAACGGGGTGGTGACCGATGTAGCCATGGTCTGCGGCGAAGCGCCTGATAGCGATGACGAGACGCTGATCGTCGGAAAGTCGACCTTCGGCAGTGCGGCGACGGGCAGCAGGCGGAAACCGGCCAGCCCGGCCAGCACGAGGCCGATGGCGAGAAGAGTGGTTGCGACGGGCCGGTTGATGCAAAAATTCGAGATCATGGGGTGCCAGCCTTTTCCTGCGGAACATTGGCGGCAAGATTGCCGTCTGCGCCACCCTTGTCGGAAAACTGCTCGACAACCTGCTGGCCATCGGCGAGTTCCGACTGGCCTTCGATGATCACGTGTTCTCCACCGGACAGGCCGCTGGCGATGGCGGTAAGATCGCCGTTCGAACGGGCGACTTCGACCGTCGTCATATGAACACGGTGGTTCTCATCGACGATATAGACGAAACTTCCCTTCGGCCCCGGTCGAACCGCGACCGTCGGCACGACGATCATCTCCTCATCTGAGACGAAGTGGGCTGTGACGTTGACGGACTGGCCGGGCCATAAAAGGCCGCGGTCGTTCTTGAATTCCGCTTTCACCAGCACGGTACCGGAGGTCTGGTCCACCGTATTGTCGTAAAAGCGCAGCACGCCCTGCATGGCTTCACCGCCGGTTGCCGCCGGGTCTACATCCACAGTTGCGCCCTTCTCGAGGCCTTCGCGCAATTGCGGCAGGTAACGTTGGGACAGGCGGAAACTGACGTCGATGGGGTCGTATTTCGTGATCGTCACGATATTGACGCCGGCGCTGAGATAAGCGCCGGGGCTGACGCTGATATCGCCCAGCCGACCGTCAAAGGGCGCACGGATTTCCATATTCTCGAGCGCCACCTGGTCGGCGGCCAGTGCCGCGCGGTCAGCGCCGATCTTGGCGCTGGCCGAATCCCGCGCCGCCTTGGCCAGATCCAGCACCTGCTGGGCTTCGGCATTCTGTTTGACCAGATTGGCGGCGCGCTGGAAAGCCGCCTCGGCCTGATCAAGCGTCGCCTGATCGGCGGCAATATTGGCCTTGTCCTTGTCGACGGCGGCGCGGGCAATGCGGTCATCCATTTTCAGGATCAGATCGCCGGCCTTGATATGCTGGCCGTCCTTTGCCGCGATTTCCGTGACGAGACCGGCCTGAAGCGGGGCGATATTGGTAATATCGGCAGCAACTGCCCAACCTGTCGCCATGGCATCCATCGGCAGCGTCGCCTTGTCGACGGCGATGGTGCTGACGGTGGGCGGTCCGCCATTGCGCCGCCCGCTACCCTGTCTTTGGCTCTGTTGTGGGGCGGGCTGGCCGTTTTGTGCGTGCTGTGCCCTGGTGTCAGTCGTGGCAGGTTCCGCCTGTTGCGAGACGCTGGCGAATTGCTTGAGATAGGGAATTTGATCGAGCGGCAGGCGATCCCTAAAATACCACGCGCCGATGGCTGCGATGGCAAGAACGCTGAGAGCGGTCCAGAAACGTTTCATCTGACGGTTCCGCATAATGAGAGCGAATACATGTTTCCCGAACATGTGCGGCAAGCCTTGGGAGCAGCTTGCCCCCAGAAGATACCCATTGCGCTGCGAAATCACCTTAAACTTTTGTAATGGCGGCGACAATGTCTGCGGCAGTGTTGCCTTGCGGATCAGGGGATGCAGCGGCTTTCGGCCTATACCGATCACTGAGCTTACCGCACGACAGCCGCCGGCCGCGCTTCGGGCTGCGCTGCAAAGATCGGCTTCTGTTTCCGCCGGGCGCTATGAGCTGATGGAAAAGCGGGATGTCGCCGATAGGCATCTTGGCCGGCAGGCCATGCCCCCTGTTGGTTTCAGCCAAAGAAAAAGCCGCCTCGTTTCCGGGGCGGCTTTGGCGTTAGCGCGGCGATGCCATGGGTCAGAAGGCCCGGATGGCGTTGCGCGTCGCAAGTACATCCTCGGCCACATTGCCCGTCGTCGCGGGAACGGAGCCGACGAGATCGAGGAACTTGTAAAGTTCGGTTGCCTGCGAATTCGTGACGTAGATGATGTCGCGATCCTGCATCGGGAATTTCGTGCTGGCGAAGAAGGTGGACGGATCGCGCAGATTGGCGCGGAAGATGACCGGAACGTCCTGCCCTGGGAATTTGGATGTATTGATGCCGAGTTTGACCAGAAGCTCGCGCTTGACGGTACGATAGACATAGACCTGGGCCGGGTCGGCGCGCGAATCGAGCAATCCGCCCGCCTTGCCAAGCGCATCCGAAAGCTTGAGATCGGCGTCCTCGAACTCGAAACGACCGTTGAGGCCGGAAGCGCCGAAGGCCAGATAGGTACGGCGCTCCCGCTCCACCATGATCGTGTCGCCCGGAACCACATAGATGTTCTCGGTCGGCGTGCTGACGAGGTGATTATAATTGACGCGCGCAGTCTTGCCGCGGCGGATCAGCGTCACATAGGATTCGATATTCGGGGCGCTGAGGCCCTTGGCATAGGAGATCACGTCAAGAACGCGATCGCCAGCTTCCGACAGCTGGACCTTCGTCGGCTCCTTGACGTCGCCAAGCACGGAGGCCTGCGCCGAACGGCTGGAAATCTTGGTGATGAGAACCTGCGGTTCGATGGCACGGTTGGCAAGCCGCTCCTCGATTTCGCTCTGCACATCTTCTACATTGCGGCCGGTCGCGCGGATCTTGCCGGCATAGGGCACGCTGATATTGCCTTCCCGATCCACCGTCTGGTTCGGCAGGCTGATGAAGTTACCGGGGCGGCTGCCCGCATCACTCGGAATAAACAGACCACCCGCCTGGCTTTCGAAGATTGCCACCTGCACCACGTCGCCGACACCCATCGGCAGTGCAGGCACACCACCCTTGCCACCGCCGAAGCTGCCGAGCAGGGTGGTCGTCGTGGTGTCGCCGACATAATTCAGAACGGAACTGTTTATATCGATCAGCGCGTAGTCAACGCCCGCGGTTTTTTGTTTGTCCCTGGAACCGAATTTGACCGAAGCGTTGGATTCGATTGACGCCGCATCAGGCCCGGATGCCGCTGTGACCGTACAGCCCGCGAGTGCTGCGGAGGCAAGCAGAATCGAAACATTCAATAAACGCATTTGGTCCTCAAAATGAATTTCGTCCGAAAAGTAAAACAGTCCGGACATCGTATAATTTTTAAAAAATAGACACGTCGTAAACAGAGCCGGTAAAGAAACCTCAACCGGTATTACATTCCTTAAGCAGAATCGTATTTAGAAACTGCTTCCACCCGTATAAGGCATAATGCCAGGCGATGCTTCAAGTTCATTCACCGATCATCTGTGCCAGAAAGCTGCAATCGCGCACATTCGTGGTTCAGAGGAGCGTTGATGTCTTTGCTTTTAATATTCAGTCAGAGCCATAATCTCTTCGATTGCTGCATTGCGCTAGTGCAGTTTTGTCACGCTTGCGAAGTTTCTTTATGTCTTGATGTCACGAATTGGTAATTATTTGTTTTACGAATGTTTTTTCAGCTTTTTACGGATGCGTCCGAAAGACGGTGTGATGTCGTTTGATCTTCTATGGGCCGAGGCGGGCAATGCCAGCCACTCATGGATGCCAAGGCGGATGGCGGCCATTTGAACGATTGCCGGCAGCGCAACGCCGATGATTGTCGTGATTGCCAGAAGGCTTGCCATATCTGTCACCTGAAACAGTTTGACTGCGACAGCCCGGCCAAAGCCGATGGCGATGATGTGCATGACATAAATGCCGACGGACAGTCGTCCAAGCGTTTCAAATAAGGACGATATCGCGTTTTCGGTCCTCGCGAGAATTTGCGACAGTGCGATCACCAGAAAGACGCCGAGAACAGCGGAGATAAAAGGGAGCCTCTCGGGAATCTCGGCTTGCCATGACAAATAGGTTGAAATCGCAAAGGCGACGAGAAGCGAGAGAAATGAGCGCGTATCGTATCGTCTCTGCTGAAAACCATATTGTTTCGCGACGATGCCGAGTGTGAAATACAGGAAGCCGTAGGCGATATCCCACAGGACGGAATGGCCGAGTGAATAAAGCAGTGTGAAAACAACGAGTGCGAATGCCAGGCGGATAAGCGCGGATATCTGCTTCAACGCAAAGGATGCGAGCTGGCAGAAAAACAGCGCGTAGAGAAACCAGAAGGGACTGATCGGATTCCACAGGATTTCGAGAATTCTGGTAAAATCAATGACCGTATTCGTGAGGCCGAGACGACCCATGGCAACCATGAGGCTGCCGTGCACGAGTGACCAGAACAGATAGGGATAAGCGATATTTTTTCCCAGCTTGCCGAGGAAATCCCTGGGGTCTGTTGTTTTGCCGGATGAGAAAAAAAGCCCCGAAACGAAGAAAAAAAACGGCATGTGAAAAGTATAGATCGTGTAATCGATAAATCCCAGAAGGCTGAATTGCGGTGGTGTGCCGGAAGCGCTTAATCCCCTTTCCGCGTGACCGAAGACCACAAGGATCATGCATAGGCCTTTGGCGACATCATAACTATTGTCGCGTGACTTTTTCTGTTCCATGCCGGTGCTCTAAAAAGTTTTTGATAAAATTTAAAAGTTCAAAAGAGAATGAAAAATTCAGGACGAAAAAAATCGTGGTCCGGATATACGGTCCGGACCACGATCATTTTAGGCAATGGCGCTGCTAATGCAATTCTCTTTGAGAGAATTATGCGGTGAACCAGCCACTGCCGGTAAGGTGAACACCAGAAACGATGATCTTCTCACCCTTGTGCGCGCCGTCCACATTGTAGTCGAGGACGGTGTCGTCACCGTAGTTCGACAACGTCCAGTTCGAGATTGTCGTGCCAACCAGCTTGAGCTTGTCCATGCTGGCGTTGAAACCAGTGATGGAGTCGGTGACAAGGCTCTTGGCCATGTCGCCGAGATTGAACACGAAAGTATCTGCACCGCCGCTGGCGATGATGTGATCGATGCCTTTGCCGCCGGTTACCAGCGACGAAGCAAGCTTGACGCCGCTCAGGTCGATAGAGTCGTTGCCGTCGCCAGCATTGATCGTGACTGTGGTTGCGCTACCGTCGGTGATGCCCTTGCCGCCGTTTACGACATTGGTACCGGCAGCAACGCCGCCTGCGCCCGCGGCAGACAGATCATTAAGTGCAGAGCCCGCCTTGATGGTGATGGTGTCGTTGCCGGCACCGGTATCGATGTTGAAGGCGTTTACCCAGGATTTGTCGTTCGAAAGAAGAGAGACAGTCACCGTGTCGTTACCCGAGCCGGTGGAGATATTACCACGCTTGGCATTGAGAACTTCAACGGTGGAAGCGGTGGTGCCGCCAAGATGAACGTCAACCTGCACGAAATCCTTGAACGAAAGGTTTTCTGCGGAGTCGGACTTGGCGAGAACGTTTTTCACCGAGTTCCATGCCGACGTCACGTCGAAATTGAAGCTGTTGGTGCTGGCGTCGTATCCGACATCGACCTTGCCGCCCGCACCGCTGCCGGGAACCGACACGGCGCCGACATCAACGACGCCGGAATTGAGCGAGGAGCCGTTCTTGGTCTGCGTCGTCGATTCCGTGAGGAGCTTGTAAGCTTCCTGATCAACGAGATTGGTGAGCGACGAAACCGTCGAAGCGCCGCCATTACCGAAAGTGACAGTTAATGCCATGTTACTCTCCCATAAATTTTTGAGACTGAAATGAATTGAAATTTAATCTAAGCTTAGCAATGCGTACAATATTTAATCCATAAAAAATAATAAAACAAGAGACTAATTTACGCTTATCTTTAAGTATATTGAGTGTCGATCCGCATATTTTATGAATGTTTTCATTTGGATAATTTGCGGGCTAAAGACGCTCATTCCTGTATGAAGGTTTTATTAATCCTGTCCTGAAACGGTTTCACAAAATAGGATAGAACGCTTCTCTCGCTCGTCTGTATGAAAACTTCCGCCGGCATTCCAGGGTATAGTTTTCCGCCCGGAAGATGCTGCATCCCGATTTTATCCGGTTTGATTCGCAGAGTATAAAAGGATGCTCCGGTGCGGGAATCCATCTGCAGATCAGGAGCGACGACGGCGACTTCGGCAACGACATCGGGCGTTGTGCTTTGATTGAAAGCAGTGAACCGGATGGTGACCG
Source organism: Agrobacterium burrii (assembly GCF_017313405.1). Lineage (NCBI taxonomy): Bacteria > Pseudomonadati > Pseudomonadota > Alphaproteobacteria > Hyphomicrobiales > Rhizobiaceae > Agrobacterium > Agrobacterium burrii. Next base: position 137,555 of record NZ_JAFLNA010000012.1, on the reverse strand, counting down.
GCTGGCCGACGTAAATCTGGTCAATGTCTCGCGGAAGTATGTCGGCTTCGATTGCAAGATCGTCTTTCTCAGGCACCACCAGCATCAGCACTTCACCCGGCTGAATGACGCCGTTTATATTGTGCACTGAAAGCTGATAGACGCGCCCGGCAATCGGTGAACGAATATCAAGGCGATCCAGCTGATCGCGGGTTGCGGCAAGCCGTTCTTCGTATTCGGCGACCGTTGCCTCGACCGATGTCAGGTCTTTGGTCACTTCGGACTTGCGGTCTTCATCTAGCTGAAGCAGCTGCAGGTCCATTTCACTCATCTTGCCCACCGTCTGGGCGCGGGCCGCCATATATTGGCCCTGCTGGCCTTCGAGGTTGGAAAGCTGTCGCTTCAAAAGATTGAGCCGCTGAAGCGTGACTAGTCCCTTGCTGTAAAGCTCCTGCGTCTTGGAAACATCTTCCTTGACGATGGTAAGCTCGTTTTCGGTTGCCGCAACCTGAACGCCCATGCCTCGCGCCTCATCAAGAAGTTGATCCTTGCGCGTTGCCAGCTGTTTTTTCATGCCGGTCAGCGCACTGAGGCGGCTTTTGAAAAGCCCCTGTTCGCTGTCGATGAATGTCCTGGCAGCCTTCGGATTGGTCAATTCCACCAGATCTTCCGGCACGCTGAAGGACGGGGCCTCGGTAATTTCGGCGCGCAGGCGGGCGCGGCGTGAATAAAGTTGCGCCAGCGTGTTCTCAACGATGGATAAATTGGCCTGAACGATCGTGTCGCTCAGCCGCAGCAAAATCTGCCCTGCATCGACCCTGTCGCCTTCGGCGACCTCGATCTCACTGACGATACCGCCGGAAAGGTGCTGGATTTTCTTGGAGTTGCCTTCGACGACGACCCGTCCCGTGGCGACGACTGCGCCGGCAAGCTTTGCCATGGCCGCCCAGCCACCCAATCCGACGAGCAGGCCGATGGCGAGAACCATCACTGCCGCGGAATGCTTTACGAGAGACGCATTAGTGACACCGGCTTTTTCCTGCTCAACCATTTTCGCCCACCCGGTTTTCGATCTTGCGCGTTTCTTCCTCCGCTACAGGCACCTGATGCAGGTTTTGCCGCAGGATTTGCGCCAGCACCTCTTCCTTGGTGCCGAAGCGCAGCATCCGGCCGCCGCTCATGACCATCACGAGATTGACGCTTTCGATGGCGCTGGGACGATGGGCGATGACGACAACAATGCCGCCCCGCGCCCTGATGTCGCCGATTGCATTGCGCAGCGCCATCTCGCCTTCGCTGTCCAGATTGGAGTTAGGCTCATCGAGAAGCACAAAAAACGGCTCGCCGAAAAGCGCGCGCGCAAGGCCGATGCGCTGCTTCTGCCCGCCCGACAAGGCCTCGCCGCGATCGCCGATATAGGTGTCGTAACCGCTGGGCAGGCTCAGGATCAGGTCATGAACTTGAGCGGCCTTGGCCGCGGCAACGATTGCTTCCGCTGTCGCATCACGGTCAAATCGCGCGATATTCTGCGCCACGGTTCCCGCCATCAACTCCACCTGCTGGGGCATGTAACCGATGGATTTGCCAAGAACCTCGAAATCCCATTGGTTCAAGGCTGCGCCATCGAAGCGCACGGAACCGCGCTCATAGGGCCAAATCCCCGTCATCAGGCGCGCCAGCGTTGATTTTCCGGACGCGCTTGGACCAATGATACCAAGCCCGTCGCCAGCATTCAGCGTAAAGGAAATATCGGCAACCGTATCGCGCGCAGCACTCGGCGGCCCACCCGTCACACGATCGACGGCAACGGTATATTGCGGCCGCGGCAGGGAAAGTGGCGGCGGCGGCTCAGGCACTAGTTCAAGAAATTCGTTGATGCGCTTCCAGCCCTGTCGCGCCGTCATGAAACTGCGCCAGTTGGCTATTGCATGTTCGACGGGGCCAAGCGCCTTTGCCGAAAGGATCGAGCCCGCGATGATGCTGCCCGCCGATGCATTGCCCTCGATGACCAGCACGGCGCCGATTGCCATGACGCCGGATTGCAGCAGCAGGCGGAATGTGCGCGATATCGCGCCAAGCATGCCCGCCGTATCGGAGGTCGAAAGGGTGACGGCACGATATTGGGAATGCAGATCGCTCCACATCGAGGTCACCGCACCCATCATCCCCATGGTTCTGATGGATTCAATATTGCGCTGACTGTTGCCGACGAGCGTGTTTCTCTGCCCACGCGCGGCATAAGCCTGTTTGGTCGCCTTTTCGGTGAGCCAATTGGTCAAAAGCGTCAAGATGACGAGAATGACGGCGCCGCCAAGCACGGCAAAGCCGATCCACGGATGCAGGGCAAAACAGATCAGCAGATAGATGGGGAGCCAGGGAATATCGAAAAATGCTCCTGGCCCCGGACCGGACAGAAACTGACGTATCTGATCGAGATCGCCGACGATCTGCAAGCCATCGATCTTGGTGGAGGCAAGAAGAGGAGCGCCGATCGATGCCCTGAAAAGCTTCTGATTGAGCGCGTCGTCGATAGTATCGGCGATACGCGCCAATATCCGGCTGCGCAAAACATCAAAGCCCATCAGAAAGGCGTAAAGGATGATGAGGAGAACGACCAGCGCGACAAGCGAAGGGATGCTCTTGCTGGGCAAAATGCGATCGTAAACCTCCAGCATGAAGAGCGAGCCGGAAAGATTAAGAATATTCATCAGCGCACTGGCAAGGCCAACAGCGAAAAAAGCGCGCCTATTTTTTGTTAAAAAATAATTAAATAAAAACATATCAACACCTAAAACTGCACGAAAATCGCACAATAAATAAAATTAGGCAATGCTGTTTGAGAATGAACTGGATAAACCGATTAAAGCATCTTAGGATTAGTGCCGCGGGGGCAACCTGCAACAATAAATCCGGCTAATAATTAGGGCTGGCCTTTGTGTATGCATCCTCGATATTTAAATGCTTCGCGCTGAGGCGGGATCGCTGATCTAGATCTACTTTGGTGCGGTCATTAACAGGCGTGCCGCCAGCGGTTTAGCATTATCGATCGGCACGGCTCGGTCTTCAGCCGCGCAACGGGTCGTTGACGTTCAGGCCCGTTCCGCCAGTGCAAAATTCACGGTATCGGCAAATTCCCGCAGGAAACGTTCCCGTGAGAAGCGGGCGGCATTGTCGATGCAGGCGTTCTTGTCGAAGCGCTCGGAATTATCGACGAATTCCTGCACGGCGGCACAGATCGCTTCCGGTGTCTGTTCGCCGAAATAGAGGCCCGTCGGCTGGTTTGAAGCGCCAAGCGGGATGACCGTTTCAAGCACGCCGCCTCTGCCGTAGGCGATAACCGGTGTTCCGAGTGCCTGCGATTCCACCGGCACGATGCCGAAGTCATCTTCTGCCGCAAAAACGAAGGCCCTGGCTTCCGCCATGTATTTGTGAAGCTCCTCATTGCCGACGAAGCCGAGGATTTCAACGTTAGGCGTGGCGATGTCGCGAATACGTTTCATATCGGGTCCGTCGCCGATGACGACGAGGCGTTTCTCGGGCATCTTTGCAAAGGCTTCGACGATCAGGTGCACCTTTTTGTAGGGCACCAGCCGCGACGCGGTGACGAAATAGTCGCCTTTCCGGTCGGAGGGGGAGAGGTGTGTGGTATCGACCGGCGGATAGATCACGGTGGAATCGCGTCCGTAACACTTGCGCACACGGCTGCGGATGAATTTGGAGTTGACCGTCATCAGGTCGACGCCATTGGCGGTGCGGATGTCCCACATGCGGATATAGTGGAGAATAGCGCGCGCGATCCAGGAGGTGAAGCCGCGATTGAGCTTGGTTTCCTTGAGATACTGGTGCTGGAGATCCCAGGCATAGCGGATGGGGCTGTGGATGTAGGAGACATGGAACTGGTTGGGGCCGGTGATGACGCCCTTGGCGACGGCGTAGCTTGAGGAAATCACCAGATCGTAACCGCTGAGATCGAATTGTTCGATGGCGAGCGGCATCAACGGCAGATAGGAACGGTATTTCTTTCGGGCGAAGGGCAGTTTCTGGATGAAAGAGGTGTTGACAGGACGCCCGCCGAGAAAACCCCGGTCGCGCTCGCTCATGAAATCGACAAGGCAATAAAGATCCGCGTGAGGATAGATTTCGAGAAGGTTGTGAAGCACCTTTTCAGCCCCACCTCTGTCGGTGAGCCAGTCATGGACGATTGCCGTCTTCATAATTTCCTCAATAATTTCAACATAATAAAAATTTATAATCCGCCCTGGAAAAAAACTCGGCGGTGTAGAATGTCCGGCGTGTCTCCAGTCCTAAAAAAGCGGCTACCGGAGACGGAATGATATAAAAATAATAGGGATGCTAAGCGATTCAGGTCGAAATCTGGTTTTGTTACGATCTCTAATAGCAGTTTGTTCGCAGATGCGAAATATCCCGGCCTCTTAATTCTCCTCCTCCTCCGTCTCCCGGAAGGGGTGGCCGCCATTCCCGAAAGCTCAGTTTTAACGCCCGACAGAGATTTCCTGCCGGTTCATTGATCCATGAATTCCGAGATCTCGCCCTGAGGTCATTGACAAGGCGTCTTATCGAGATATTCTGTTATAAAGATGCATATAACATAATAATGGAACATCGAGTTGGAACAAAGAGCTGGGAGCTTGACCATGAGACGTAAAATTGCATTTCTTGCCACCGCCGCGCTGTTGCTGGCACCGGGTGTGATGATGGCCGCGGAGAAGGGTGGCGTCATCAATGTCGCGACGATCGGCGAGCCGCCGACACTCGACCCCATGGCCTCGACCGCCGATCTGGTCGGCATCGTCACGCAGCATATTTTCGAAACGCTCTACACCTTCGACAAGGGCTGGAAGGTGACGCCGCTTCTGGCTGAAAGCCTGCCCGAAATCAGCGCGGATGGCAAAACCTACACGATCAAGCTGCGCAAGGACATCAAGTTCCATGACGGCAGCGACATGACCTCGGAAGATGTCGTCGCCTCGCTCGGCCGCTGGATGAAAATCGCCTCGCGTGGCAAGCAGGCCGCCGGTTTCATCGGCAATATCTCCGCGCCTGATGCCGGAACGGTGACGATCACTCTCAAGCAGCCCTATGCGCCGCTGACCTCGCTGCTGGCTTTCAACAATTCCGCTGCGATCATCCTGCCGGCTGAAAAGCAGGCGGAGCCGATGGCTGAATTTGTCGGCACCGGTCCTTATATGCTGAAGGAACGCAAGGCGGACCAATATATCCAGCTCGTGCGTTTTGATGGTTACAAATCCCGTGATGGCGAGAGCGACGGTTACGGCGGTGCACGCCATCAATATCTCGATGAAATTCGCTTCGTTCCGGTGCCTGATCCGAATACCCGCGTCGAAGCTGCTGTTTCCGGACAATATGACTATGTCGATTCCATTCCGGTGGAGTCCTTCGACAAGGTGAAGTCTTCGTCAGCCTCTCAGCCGATGATGCTGAAGCCTTTCGGTTTCCCGGTCTTCGTGTTCAATACCAAGGAGGGGCTTGCTTCCAAGCTCGAGGTTCGCAAGGCCGTGACCGAAGCTCTGAACATGGAAGACATGCTGGCGGCCGCGTTTGGCAGCACGGATTTCTATGCGCTTGATGGCGCCTATTACCCGGACAATTTCTCATGGCACACGGAAGAGGGTGTCGAGGGCAATTATAATGTCGGCAACCCGGAAGCCGCTGCCGAAAAGCTGAAGGCAGCCGGTTATAATGGCGAGCCGCTGCGCATCCTCACCAGCCGCCAATATGAATTCCATTACAAGATGGCGCAGGTGGCGGCGGAATATCTGAAACTTGCCGGCTTCAAGGTGGATATGCAGGTGGTGGACTGGGCGACGCTGACGCAGCGCCGCGCCGATCCGAAGCTCTGGGACATCTACATCAGCCACAGCCCCTTCCTGCCGGAACCGGCGCTGATGGGAGCGCTGTCCACCAGCTCGCCGGGCTGGTGGGATACGCCGGCACGCAAGGCGGCAGTTGACGCCTTCACCTCGGAAGCCGATCCGGAAAAGCGCCTCGCGCTTTGGGCCAATGTGCAAAAGACGATCTATGCCGAGCTGCCGCTCATCAAGATCGGCGACTTCAACGCAGCAGCAGCCAGGTCCAACAAGCTGGAAGGTGTCGATCCGGCTCCGTGGCCCTATTTCTGGAATGCCTCGGTCACGAAGTAAGACCGCTTGGTTGCCGGGTGCCGGTATTGCCGGCACCCGTCGCAGTTTCGCTTCAACTGTCGCGCAGGCGTGGTCCGCCACGTCTGTCACCGGGAGCCTCTATTCGTGATACGGTATATTTTCCAAAGACTTGCAGGAATGATCGTGGTGATGTTCCTCGTCGTCACCATCGTTTTCGTCATCCTGCGCGTCACCCCCGGTGATCCGGCCGCCGTGATGCTCGGGCCGGATGCCACGGCGCAGGATATTGCGGAGCTGCGCACACGGCTCGGTCTCGATCAGTCGCTTGGCGTGCAATATGTCTATTATATCGGCCAATTGCTGAAGGGCGATCTCGGCCAGTCGATCTTTCTCAACATGCCTGTTGGATCAGCCCTGCTGGACCGGGCGGAGCCGACTTTCTTCCTGACGATCTTTTCGCTGCTGATTGCCAGCGTCATCGCGCTGCCCATCGGCATCTACGCCGCTTACCGGCGTGGTTCCTTCGTGGATCAGGCCGCGACCACTATTGCGATGCTGGCGGCGAGCATTCCGAGCTTCTGGCTCGGCCTCATCCTCATGCAGGTCTTTGCCGTGCGGCTCGATCTGTTTCCAGTTTCGGGTTATGGCGGGCCGGGTGCCAGCTTCATGGAGCGCATGTATCACCTGACCTTGCCGACAATAGCGCTCGGCCTCGTTTCCTCAGCGCTCATTCTGCGCTTCACCCGCGCCTCGATGCTGGATGTTCTCGGCGACGATTATGTCCGCACCGCCAGAGCCAAGGGCGTTAGGGAGCGCCGGGTGGTGATGAAACATGCGCTGAAGAATGCGCTCATCCCCATTCTCACAGTGCTTGGTCTGACCGCCGCCGTGCTGATTTCAGGAGCGGTCGTCACGGAAACCGTCTTCGGCCTGCCGGGCGTCGGCAATCTCGTCGTGTCGGCCGTGCTCCGGCGTGATTATCCGGTCATTCAGGGCGCGCTTCTCATCATCGCCGGGCTTTACGTGCTCATCAATTTTGCAATCGACATGCTTTATCTGCTGGTCGATCCGAGGGTTCGTTACTGATGGCCGATATCGTTTCCACCACCCCGCCGGCGCGCAACCCGACCATCCTGTTTATTCGGCGTCTGCTGAAGCGCAAGACGGTCGCCGCCGGTCTCATCGTGCTTCTCATCTTCGTGCTGCTTGCGGTTTTCGCGCCGATGATCGCGCCCTATTCGCCGTCGAAGCTGTCGATCGTCAACCGCCTGAAACCGCCGAGCGAACTCTACTGGTTCGGCACCGATGAATTTGGCCGCGATGTCTTTTCCCGCACCATCTATGCCGGAAGACTGTCGCTTCTGGTTGGCGCGGCCGTTGTTTTCCTCTCGTCGGTCATCGGCATCACGCTCGGGCTGCTTGCCGGTTTCTTCCAGAAACTGGATACGCCGATTGCACGGTTGATCGACGCGATGATGGCGTTTCCGGATATTCTGCTGGCGATTGCGCTGGTCGCCGCACTCGGTCCGTCGCTGACGACGGTCATCATCGCGCTTGCCGTGGTTTATTCGCCGCGCCTTGCCCGCATCGTGCGTGCCTCAACGCTGGTAATCCGTGAGTTGCCCTATGTGGAGGCGGCCAAGGCGCTCGGCATCTCCACCTTCCACATCATGACGCGGCATGTGCTGCGCAATCTGGTCTCTCCGATCCTCGTGCAATGCACCTTCCTTTTTGCCAGCGCCATGCTGGCCGAGGCTGGTCTTTCGTTTCTGGGGCTCGGTGTCAGTCCCGAAATTCCCACCTGGGGAACCATGATCTCCGCCGGCCGCCAATATATCGGCCAGGCCGACTGGATGACCTATTTCCCCGGCTTTGCCATCATTCTTTCCGTGCTGTCGCTGCAAATGGTGGGCGATGGGCTGCGGGACATGCTCGACCCAAGACTGCGAAGGGATTTGTAATATGACGTCCGGCGAACAGGCGAAAACGCCTCTTCAAGCTCCCATTCTTCTCACCAATGTCAAACCCGTCGGTTTCGGCAAAGGTGCGCCACAGGCCTCGACTGATATTCTGATCGGTGGAGACGGCCAGATCGCCGCTGTAGGCTCTGCCCCGCAGGCGCCTGCGGATGCGCAACGCATTGATGCCAAGGGCGCCTTCATCTCGCCCGGCTGGGTGGATTTGCACGTGCATATCTGGCATGGCGGCACCGATATCTCCATTCGCCCCTCCGAATGCGGGGCCGAACGCGGCGTGACGACACTGGTGGATGCCGGCTCGGCGGGTGAGGCGAATTTCCACGGTTTCCGCGAATATATCATCGAACCTTCAAGGGAACGCATCAAGGCCTTCCTCAATCTCGGTTCCATCGGCCTTGTGGCCTGCAACCGCGTGCCGGAACTGCGCGACATCAAGGATATCGACCTTGATCGTATCCTCGAATGTTACGCCGAAAACAGCGAGCATATTGTCGGCCTGAAGGTGCGGGCGAGCCATGTCATCACTGGTTCCTGGGGTGTGACGCCGGTCAAGCTCGGCAAGAAGATCGCCAAGATCCTCAAGGTGCCGATGATGGTGCATGTGGGCGAACCGCCGGCGCTGTATGACGAGGTGCTGGAAATCCTCGGCCCCGGTGATGTCGTGACCCATTGCTTCAACGGCAAGTCGGGCTCCAGCATCATGGAAGACGAGGACCTGTTCAACCTTGCAGAACGTTGCGCCGGCGAAGGCATCCGGCTGGATATCGGCCATGGCGGCGCCTCCTTCTCCTTCAAGGTGGCGGAGGCGGCGATTGCGCGTGGCCTGTTGCCCTTCTCGATTTCGACGGATTTGCACGGCCACTCGATGAATTTCCCTGTCTGGGACCTGGCGACGACCATGTCGAAGCTGCTGTCTGTCGACATGCCCTTCGAAAATGTGGTCGAGGCGGTCACCCGCAACCCGGCCTCCGTCATCCGGCTCGATATGGAAAACCGCCTCGATATCGGCCAGCGCGCTGATTTCACCGTCTTCGATCTTGTCGATGCCGATCTGGAAGCAACCGATTCCAATGGCGATGTGGCGCGCCTGACGCGCCTGTTCGAGCCGCGTTACGCGGTCATCGGCGCGGAAGCGATTGCCGCCAGCCGATATATTCCAAGGGCGCGCAAGCTGGTGCGCCACAGCCATGGTTATTCCTGGCGCTGAACCCGAATGGAACGGCGGGGGGTATGCCCTCCGCCTTCCGCAGACACGACGGGATACCCGTCCCGGCATTATGAGGAATTCGCGTGAAACAGTCTTCGCTTGATGCAGAAGGGCACCTTTCGCCCTATGACCGGCTCGCTGCGCTCGGCATCTCCCTGCCGCCGCCGCCGCCGCCAATTGCCAATTTCGTCACCCATGTGGTGGAAGGCAACATGCTTTATCTCTCGGGCCAAGGGCCGCGGGAGGAAAACGGCCATCTTTATGCCGGCAAGGTCGGCGCGGAAATCGGGCTGGAAGAGGCCTATAACCATGCGCGCCTCACCGGCATCAATCTGCTTGCCGTCATGCATGAGGCGCTGGGCGATCTGTCGCGGGTGAAAAAAGTGGTCAAGCTGCTCGGCATGGTCAATGCCGTCAGCGATTTCCGCGATCATCCGAGCGTTATCAATGGCTGCTCCGATCTCTTCATCGATGTGTTCGGCGATGCGGGACAACATGCCCGCTCCGCTGTCGGTTTCGGCTCATTGCCGGGCAACATCACCGTTGAGATCGAAGCCATCGTCGCGCTCAAGGGGTGAGGCCGTTTAATGGTTGCGCCAGCCCATCAGCTTTTCGATCCGTTCTGCCGAGACCCTGACCTGTTCGGTGTAATGGTTTTCGTCCGCCAGCACCTTCTGTTCCGGCAGCACGATGGAAATCGTCGCCACGCATTCGCCCCTGTTGTCGCAGATCGGCGAGGCGATGCAGGCGACGGCGTAATCGGATTCGGCGACCTGTATCGACAGCCGGTCATGGAAGGCGGCGCCTGCCGATTGCGACAGGGTCTCCGGGTTGATTTCCGCACGACCCGTGGGCGAGGTGCGGGCGCAGCGCTTGAACAGTTCGACACGCTCCGCCTCCGGCAGATGGCCGACGAGCAGGCGGCCGGAGGCCGTCCAGTTCAGGGGAACACGGGTGCCGACGCGCGACGCGACCTGAAAATGGCTTGGACCATCAGCCATGGCCAGAACAAGCATATGGTCGCCATCGCGGCCGCAAAGCTGCACGGTCTCGCCCGCATGGCGGCACAGATCATGCATTTCGTGGGTGGCGACGCCCATGAAATCCAGCGAGCGGGCATAGGCAAGGCCATAGTGATAAAGCCGCGCGCCGAGCCAGATGTTGCCATCGGCATTGCGTGCCAGCATGTTCTTTTCGACGAGATCGTCAACGATCACATAGACGGTGGAAAGCGGTGCCTTGATCGCCTTGGCAATGGCGTAAGCGCCGGCCGGCGATCCGGTTTCGTAAAGGTAATCAATAACCTGAAGCGCACGGTCGATGCCGCTGACGCGCGAGCGCTTGGCCGCCTTCGCGTCCGGATTTTCCTCCGTGGGAGACACGGCGGTTGAAGGCATTTCGTCCAGTCTCTGGGCGTCCAATTTTGGCTCCTCATGAATTTCGAGAAGCTATTACATTATTATGGCATATATGTCGATGCCCATCGCATCGCAAAGACAGGAGAAAGATATGACCGCGGATATCAGAAGCAGGATCGGCCTTCGCCCGGTCATCAACGTCTCGGGCACCATGACCTCGCTCGGCGCGTCGATTGTCGTTCCCGAGGCCGTTCAGGCCATGGCGGACATCCTGCCGCAATTCGTCGAGATCAATGATCTGCAACGCAAGGCGAGCGCGATCATTGCAAGGCTGACGGGCGGCGAGGCCGGTTTCGTCACGGCGTCCTGCTCCTCCGGCATCAGCCTTGCTGTGGCGGGCGCGATTACCGGCAATAATCTGCTGGCCATCGAAAAGCTGCCCGATGTCGCGCCTGAGAAGAACGAAGTGCTGGTGCAGATGGGGCATGTGGTGAGCTACGGCGCGCCGGTGGATCAGGCAATCCGGCTTGCCGGCGGCAAGGTGGGGCTGGTGGGGCAGGCGACATCGACCCACCGCTTCCACATGGAAAACGCCATCACCGAAAAGACGGCGGCGGCGGTTTATGTCGTCTCGCACCATGTCGTGAATTACGGCTTGCTGCACCTTTCCGAATTTGTCGAGATTGCCCATGCCAGGGGCGTGCCAGTCATCGTCGATGCGGCTTCCGAATATGATCTGGAGCTGTTTCTGGCCACGGGTGCGGATGTGGTGATCTATTCCGGTCACAAGTTCTTGGGCGGCCCCACATCAGGCATCGTCGCCGGAAGTAAGGAACTGGTGCGTCATGCCTTCCTGCAAAATATGGGCATTGGCCGCGGCATGAAGGTCGGCAAGGAAAGCATCTACGGCGTCATGGCGGCGCTGGAAGCCTGGGAAAAGCGTGACCATGACGGCATTCGCGAGCGCGAAACCGGCTATCTCAACCTCTGGAAAAAGACGCTGGACGGACGCCCCGGCGTGACGGCGCTGATCGAGCCCGACCCGACCAACAACCCGCTCGACCGGCTGCGCGTCATCATCGACGCCGAAGAAGCCCATATCACCGCATGGGACCTGACGACGGCGCTGGCCAGAGGCAATCCGCCGATCATTGCCCGCGATCATGAGGTGGAGCACCGCTATTTCTATCTCGACCCCTGCAACCTGCATCCCGGCCAGGAAACCATCGTGGCTTCCCGTCTGGCGGAAGAATTGGACAAGGCGCGCGCTTCCAACGAGGTGATTGCCACGCCATTCGAAGACCGTAGCCGCCACCGTTTCGACGGCATGCTGCGCTGGCCGGACTAAGTGGAACGAGAGGGTGCCGCGAGTTTCTTCTCCCCGAGGGGGAGAAGTCCGCGGCAGCGGGATGAGGGGGCGAGGGTGCGGTCAATCGCTGGCGTTGCCCCCTCATCCGACCCTTCGGGCCACCTTCTCCCCCTCGGGGAGAAGAAATAGGCCGCGACGCCGTGCCTGAATTCAAACGAGAAGAAAAGAAAAGAAGGGAACGATCATGACCATGCCGCAGGCAGCACCACTTGGTGCCGAAGATGCCGTGCTTTCCGTCCGCAATCTTACCACGTCCTTTCACGTGGATGGCGGCTGGAAACCCGTGGTGCGTGATATTTCCTTTGATGTCGGGCCGGGCGAGACGGTCGCGATCGTCGGCGAAAGCGGTTCGGGCAAAAGCGTCACATCGCTTTCCATCATGCGGCTGCTGGACCGCGAAAGCAGCAGGGTGCAGGGTGAAATCCTGCTTGGGCGTCGCAATCTGCTCTCGCTTTCCGAAGACGCCATGCGGCGGGTGCGGGGCAACGAGGTCGCGATGATCTTTCAGGAGCCGATGACCAGCCTCAACCCGCTATTCACCATCGGTGACCAGATTTCCGAGGCTCTGCTGTGCCACCAGCCGATGTCGAAAGCCGATGCGCGGGCCGAGACGATCCGCCTGCTGGAAAAGGTCCGCATCCCCTCGGCCGCCTCACGTTTCGATGAATATCCGCACCGCTTTTCCGGCGGCATGCGCCAGCGCGTGATGATCGCCATGGCGCTTGCGTCCCGGCCGAAGCTGTTGATCGCCGACGAACCGACGACGGCGCTCGATGTGACCATTCAGGGCCAGATTCTCGATCTCATCAAGACGCTTCAGGAAGAGGAGGGCACCTCCGTCCTGTTCATCACCCATGACATGGGCGTTGTGGCTGAGATCGCCGACCGTACAGTCGTCATGTATCGCGGCGAGCAGGTGGAAGTCGGCGCGACGGCGGATATCTTCCATCGCGGCAAACATCCCTATACCCGCGCGCTTTTATCCGCCGTCCCGGTTCTCGGCTCCATGACGGGTGAGGAAAGACCGCTCCGGTTTCCCATCGTCAACACCACGACAGGGGAAACGCAGGAACCGGCGCGTCCGGCCGATACCATCGATCCCGCCGCGCAACCGGTGCTGAAGGTGGAGGGGCTGACCAAGCGCTTCGACATCCACTCCGGCCTGCTGGGACGGCTCAGCGGCCGCGTTCATGCGGTGGAGAAGGTGTCCTTCGATCTGAGGGCTGGTGAAACATTGTCGCTGGTCGGCGAAAGCGGCTGCGGCAAGTCGACCACCGGTCGCGCCATCATGCGGCTGATCGAGCCGGATGCCGGTTCGGTGGTGGTCAACGGCGAGAATATTCTTGCCCTCGACAAATCAGGCATGCGCGAAATGCGCAAGACGGTGCAGATGATCTTTCAGGACCCCTTCGCTTCGCTCAATCCGCGCATGACGGTGGGTGCGGCGATTGCCGAACCGTTTCTGGAGCATCGCATGGGCAGCGCCCGTGAAGCGAAGGAGGTGGTGGCCGACATGCTGGAAAAGGTCGGCCTCTCGCCGGATATGGCGGCGCGTTACCCGCACGAGTTTTCCGGCGGCCAGCGCCAGCGCATCTGCATTGCCCGCGCGCTGGCGCTGCAGCCGAAAGTGATTGTCGCCGATGAAAGCGTCTCGGCGCTTGATGTATCGATCAAGGCGCAGGTCATCAACCTGATGCTGGATCTGCAGCAAAGCCTCGATCTCGCCTTCCTGTTCATCAGCCATGACATGGCGGTGGTGGAGCGCGTCAGCCACCGGGTGGCGGTGATGTATCTCGGTGAGATCGTCGAGATCGGCCCGCGCGCCGCTGTCTTCGACAATCCGCAGCACGACTATACCCGCAAGCTGATGGCCGCCGTGCCGGTGCCGGACCCGGACCGCCGCAACACAAGGCGCGGTGCGGCAAATGACGAGCTGAAAAGCCCGATCCGCGCTGTCGATTATGTCGTCAAGCCGCGTGAATATCGCGAGGTTTCACCCGGCCATCTCGTCGCCTGTTAAAGTCCCGGCACGTCCGAGGTTGCAAAGGGGACGCGATAACCGCGCTTAAAACTTTCCCGCTGTCCAAGCTGGCGATACCACCGCTGTACCGCCGGAAAATCATCGAGATTGATTTTGTGGCGCGCGAAACGCGAGACCCATGGCCAGATGGCGATATCGGCGATGGAAAAATCGCCGGCCACATACTCCCGCCCTGTTAAACGGTCGTTCAATGTCCGATAGAGGCGCTCCACATCCGCGGCAAAACGCGTCTCGGCAAAGGGGGCCTCTCCGGCATGGTAAGTCAGGAAATAATGGGCATAACCGAGTGTCGGACCGAAATTGGCGGCCTGCCACATCAGCCATTCGGTGACTGTCAGTCGCTCAGCGGGAGAGGTGGGCAGAAGCCGGCCGGCTTTTTCGGCGAGATAGATGAGGATCGCATTCGATTCCGTCAGGACGGTGCTGTTATCGGTATCGACAATTGCCGGAATTTTCGAGCCGGGATTGATGCTGATATAATCGGCTGCGAATTGCTCGCCCTTTTCGATGTCGATGGCGTGGCTGCGATAGGGCAGGCCAAGTTCTTCCAGCGCAATCGAGATTTTAAGGCCGTTGGGCGTGATCCAAGTATAAAAGTCGATCATGTCAGTCGAACATCGCCTCATCCAGCGGCAAGGCGCGCCGGCCTTTCTTGCCCGTCACATCGGAAAGATCCTTGTAAAGACCGCGCAGGGTCAGAATCAGCTGGATAATGCGCGGATCGGTAACGCGATAGATCACCGCCTTGCCCTCCCGCGAACCTTCGATCACACCGGCGTCGCGCAGTTCGGCAAGCTGCTGCGAAAGTGTGGGCTGTTGAATGCCGAGTTCGTATTCAAGTGCTGAAACGGAGGCCTCCGTTTCCATGAGATAACATACAATGGCCAGACGGTTGGCGTTGGCGACAAGCTTCAAAAGCTCGCTCGCTTCCACCACGCTGCGGCAGATGAGATTGGAAACCGGTTTCGTCACAACTACTGGTCCCTGTTTCAGACTATAAAAAAGTAAATTGTATGGCGATAAATTTCAATGGCTTGATGTGGGCCGTTTTTAGTCGGCTGCAGAATTTTTAAAGTCTACAGGATTAGTAGATTTCTCTTTCGCTTTCCGGCTGAGGATCGCCAAAACGTTCCTCGAAAACACTCTATAAAAAAGTAGATTGATTGCGAAATGAGGTGTCGACATGAAAATCGGGGTCCATCCCAACAATCTGCATTTACGGCTCGCCCGGCTCTGGCCCGGCGCTTTCGAGCAATTCGATCCGGAATTTGTGTCTTATCGCGAAGGGCGCGATACGGGTGCGCTTCTGGAAAAGGGCGACATCCATTTCGGTGGCACCGGCTCGACGCCGCCCATTGAAGCGGATGCGCGCGGGCTTGCGGCGGTCTATATCGCCGCTTCCGCGCCGAGGCCCGCCAATGGCGCAATCCTCGTGCGGCGCGACAGCCCGATCCGTTCTGCCGCTGATCTCTCGGGAAAGCGCATATCGCTGATCGATGGATCGTTTCACACCTATCTTCTGGCGCGCAGCCTGGAAGGGGCGGGGCTTGGTCTTTCGGATGTGACGCGGATTGAAAGCGGTGATAGCGACAGCCTGCTTGACCTCGTGGAAGGCCGTGTCGATGCCTGGGTGACGATGTCGCCACGGCTGGAAAAGGCTCTGACCCATGAGGAGATCAGCCTTCTGGTCCGCTGCGGTTCAACCATTCCCAACCGCTCGCTGTTCTGGACGCTGGCGCGTCACAATATAGCGCAGGAGACACGACAGGCGATTGCGGCCGAACTGGACCGCGTCGGCCGCGCCGTCATGGCGGATATCGACAAGGCCGCAGCCCTTCTCGCCGCCGAACCGGGCAGCGAGGGTGATGCGGCATCCTGGGGGAAGGTGCTGCGCTCGCGCGAACTTTCCGTGGTGCCCGCCGCTGAAAATATCCTTGCCGAACAGCAGGAGGAGGCCGATACGCTTTACAGGCACGGCCATTTCTCTTTACCGGTTCAGACCGGGCAAAGCCCGGCCCCGCAATCAGCCAGCGTCGGAGGCGACAGATGAATGTTTTCTGGTACATGTGCGCACCCGATGGCGCTTATCCCTGGCAGCCGGAAGGCTCCCGCAAGGTTGATCTCGGTTATTACAAGCAGCTGGCGCTGGCTTACGACCAGCTGGGTTACACCGGCGCGCTGTTTGCCACTGGCGCGCATGACGTCTGGGTTCTGGCGGGCGCACTGCTCTCCCATACCGAGCGGCTTAAACTGCTGGTCGCCATCCATCCGGGCCTGATCGCGCCGACGTTGCTTGCCAAGATGGCGGCGACGCTTCAGGAATTTTCTCGCGGCCGCCTGCTGATCAATGTCGTCTCGGGCGATGCCAAGATGCTCGGCGCTTACGGCATGACCATGCCACATGACGAGCGTTACGATATGGCGGATGAATATCTGCAAATCTGGCACCGGCTTTTCGCTGGCGAGACGGTGGATTTCAAGGGGCGGCATTTCCAGACCGAGGGTGCGAAGCTCGCGCTGCCGGTGGGGCAGGGCATCGAGCCGCCGCCCTTGTGGTTCGGCGGTTCTTCGGAGAAGGCCATCGACGTTGCCGCCAAACATGTAGAGACGTATCTCTCGTGGGGCGAAACGCCCGATCAGATCGGCGCGAAGGTCGATCTCGTCAAGGCGCGGGCGGAACAGCTTGGCCGCGAACTGGAATACGGCATCCGCCTTTATGTCATCGTGCGCGATACGGATGAAGAGGCCTGGGCCGCCGCCGCCGATCTTTACGGGCGCATGGATGAGCGCGCGATTGCCGCCAACCAGCGTTTCGTCGGCAAGACCGATTCCGTCGGCCAGCAGCGCATGACGGCGATGCATGGCGGGCAGAAACCGGAAAACCTGCGCGATCTGGAAATCGCACCCAACCTCTGGGCCGGCATCGGGCTTGTCCGTCCGGGGCCGGGAACCGCGATTGTCGGTTCGCCGGATACTGTAATCCGCACGCTGGAAGCCTATAAGAAGGCGGGCGTGAACACCTTTATCCTTTCCGGCATGCCATTGCTGGAGGAAGCCTTCCGCTTCGGCGAAAAGGTTCTGCCACGCCTCGATGTATCGCGGGAAGTGTCAGCGGCGAAACAATTCACCTGGTCGACCCTGTTCGACCGTGACCTCTCGGCCAAGGCCTCCTGAGCATGGTGCGGGAGTGGAGAAGAACAACATGACGGCAAGTCCGGCAACAACAATCGCGCAAAGGCGCTTCGGTCCACAACGCGTGGCCGAGCGGGCGCTTGCCGTTCTGGACAAGGCGCTGGGCGCGGTTGCCGCCGCCATCCTTGCGACGCTTCTTGTGGTGGTGCTGGTCAATGTCACCCTGCGATATCTGTTCCATACCGGTTTCATCGGCGCGGAAGATCTGGGCATCTGGCTCAATGTGGCGATGATCGCGGTCGGCGCGCCGCTCAGCCTCAAGAGCGCTTTGGCCATGCGGCTGGATGTATTCGTGCGCTTCCTGCCGGAACGCTTTCATGCCGCAACCGAAGTTCTGGCCGATGCCTTTTCCTTCGTCGCAGCCCTCATCCTCGCCTTCGGCGGGGTGGAGATTGCGGCCATGCTGGGCGGCACATCGCCAACGCTTGGTCTGCCAGAATGGGTGCGCTTCGGTTTTCTCGGTGCAGGCGGCGCGCTGATCTTTGTGTATCTGGCGCTTCAACGGGTCGGTGAAGGCAAGGCGCTTGCCGTTCTGCTCTCCGTCGCCATCGCGGTCGTTTCTTATGTCGGCCTGCCGGAACTGTTTGTCGATACGAGCCTGCCGCCAAGCCTGTTTCTGGCGCTCACGGCGGCCGTGGGGCTGGTTCTGGCCGCACCGCTTGCCCATGCCTTCCTTGCCGCCGCCTATGTGGCGATCGCCTTCGGCAGCACCTTGCCGGAGCCGGCTATCGTGTCCTCGACGGTGACGGGCATGTCGAAATTCCTGCTGCTTGCCATTCCCTTCTTCCTGCTGGCCGGCAGCCTGCTGACGGAATCGGGCGTCGCCAACCAGCTGGTTCGTTTTGCCGCCTCCATGGTCGGCCACCGGCGGGCGGGGCTGGCGCAGACGACGCTTTTGACCAGCGTGCTGTTTTCCGGCGCATCCGGCTCCTCGGTCGCCAACGCCGCCTTCGGTGCTTCCACTTTCCAGCCGGAACTGGTGAAGCACGGCTATCCGCCAGCGCAGGCGGGCGCGATCATTGCCGCCACCTCGGTGCTGGACAATGTCATTCCGCCCTCCATCGCCTTTCTCATCCTTGCAACGGCCACCAACCTGTCGGTGGGCTCGTTGCTGGTCGGCGGCTTCTTCGCCGGCGGACTGATGGCGGTCTGCCTTGCGGTGGCAATCCATCTCAGCGTGCGCAGCGTCGATACCCTGCCGCGCGCGACAGGCAGCGAACGCTGGCGTTCGGCCGTGGCCGCGATACCTGCCTTCGGGCTTGGCGTCATCGTGGTGGTCGGCATCCGCATCGGCGTTGTCACCACCACGGAGGCTGCGGCCCTTGCGGCGCTATACACGCTGTTTCTCGGCTTCGGTTACCGGCTGGGCGCGGGCCGCATTTTCGCGACCTTCCGCCAGTCGGCGGGTGAAGCAGCGGCGATCGGTCTTCTGATCGGCACGGCTGGCCCCTTTGCCTTCCTGCTGGCAGTGGACAATGTCTCCGGCCTCGTCACCGACTTTGTCACGCTTCTGGGCGGCAGCAAGATCGCGGTACTTCTGCTCTCCAATCTCATCCTGCTCGCGGTCGGGCTGGTGCTGGATATTGGTGCTGCCATCCTGCTGTTCGGGCCGATCCTGTTGCCCGCTGCCGTGGCAGCGGGCATCGATCCCATCCATTTCGGCGTCATTCTCGTGGTCAATCTGATGATCCATGGCCTGACGCCGCCGCTCGGCATGCTGATCTTCGTGGTCAGCGGCGTCACCCGCATTCCGGCGACAGCACTTTTCCGGGCCGTCGTTCCCTATCTCGTCTCGCTTCTCGTTTCCCTCGCCATTTTGTGCGCCTGGGCCATTTTCTTCTAAATTTGGGGTTTCAGTCATGACTATTATCGATCGCCGCAATCTCCTCAAACTCTCCGCCATCGGCGCCGCAACGCTCGCCGCGCCGGCTTTCGTGCGCACGGCAAATGCCAGAACCCGCAGCATCACCGTCGCCTCGCTGTTTGCCGATGACAAGCCGGAGACGAAAATCTGGGTGAAGATCAGCGAGCTGGTGGAGGCGAAGCTGCCCGGCCGTTTCCGTTTCAACATCGTCAAGAGCGGTGCGCTGGGTGGCGAAAAGGAAGTGGCGGAAAATATCCGGCTGGGCTCGGTTCAGGCGAGCCTTTCGACAGTCTCCTCGCTTTCGGGTTGGGTGCCGGAACTGCAAATCCTCGATCTGCCCTTCCTGTTCCGCGATGCCGACCATGTGCGCAAGGTGGTGACGGGCGAGACTGGCACTGATCTGAAGACCAAGCTCGCCGCCCAGCAATTCATCGCCGCCGATTTCATCAATTACGGCGCGCGCCATCTTCTGACCAAGGAACCGGTCACCCGGCCGGAGCAGCTGGAAGGCAAGAAAATCCGCGTCATCCAGAGCCCGCTGCACACCAAACTGTGGAGCGCCTTCGGCACCACGCCGGTCGGTATCCCGATCACCGAGACCTATAATGCGCTGGCAACCGGCGTGGCTGATGCCATGGATCTCACCAAGTCCGCCTATGCCGGCTTCAAGCTTTACGAGGTCGTGCCGTATCTGACGGAAACCGGCCACATCTGGGCTTCAGGCGTGGTCTATTACGGTGCGACCTTCTGGAACCAGCTGGACGACGAAGAGAAGAAGGTTCTCCTGGAAGCATCGAGCGAAGGCGCGCGATATTTCAACCAGCTGATCGTCGAGGACGAAGTGAAGTCCGTCGAGCTTGCGCTTTCCAAGGGCGGCAAGGTGCTGCAGCCGGAAGCGCTGGACGAATGGCGCAAGGGCGCGCAGGGCGTCTGGCAGGATTTCGCCGGCATTGTCGGCGGCATCGAGAAGATACAGGCTGTGCAGTCGGCCTGATAATACGGGCCTTCAAAATCAGGAAACCCCGTGTGCTCTTCGGGCGCACGGGGTTTCTTTTGTTCGGTATCAGTGCGAAGCGCCGGAGCCGCCAACGGCAACGATGGAGTAGGGCTGGCCTTCCACCGCAAGCGTGCGGGTTTCCTTCAGGCTTTCCGCATCCACCACGCGTACCAGCGAATGGCGCGGATCGGAAATTGCGATCTGCCCGTCGGCAACGGCGAGACGCGGACGCGGATCGCGCCAATGGCCATCCTTGCTGTAGGGTTCGGTGACCTTCGCCTTGCGGGTGATGGCGCCTTCCAGAACGTCAAGCACATGCAGGTCGCCATCTTCCGTCAGGATGTAGGCATTGCGCGGATTGGCGGGGTCGAGGATGAAATCGACGCGCCGGGTCGGCAGCTCCACCAGGCGGAAGGCGTCCTTGCTGTCAGGATCGATCAGGACGACCTTGTCCTCACCGTAGTTTCCAAGGAAAAACTGCATGGATTTGCCGCCGAGCAGCGTGCCGGTATAGGCTTTCGGGAAATCTTCCGGATAGGCCAGCATTTCGAGCTTCGGACCATCCGTGCCGCCCGGCCGGGCAACGAGGATGCCTTCCTTGCAGCCGAAAGCCGCAAGCCGTGCGGATGTCGCCTCACCGTGCAGATCGGTGCATGTTGCCTGTTCACCAATCTGCTTGCCTTCCCTGTCAAGAACGCGCAGCCCGATGCGGGGCGGCAGCGTGTCGGGTTTGGTTTCGATCTGCGTGTTGGGTACAGACACCAGAACGTAACGGCCCATTGTCACCGCCACGCCATGATGTGGGGCGGTCGTGTCGACGGTGCGGACCTTTGCCTTGCCATCCAGCAGGGTGGCCTCATCGATGATCTCAGCCTTGCCGCCACGGTCGTAGAAGAGGATGGCATGGTCATCGTGGGGCACGACGTGGAACGGGCGTTTGCCTTCGAAGGTAACGGGCAGCAGTGCCGTATCTTCCACATCCAGATCGCGATGCTCGCCGTGGTCGGAAAAAACGATGCCGGTCTTGATCACATGCACGATATCGGCATCTGACTGTGTGGCGAAAACAGTCTTGCCGGAGGCGCTGGCGGTCAGTGCCGCATAGCCCTTGAGGTCGTAGTGTCCGAGTTCCTTGCCGGTTTCGAAATTGATGGCGCGCACCACCGGCTGGGTGTGATCGGCGATGAAAAGACGCCATTCCTTGACGCTGTCGCCGCTTTCTTCCGCCTGCGCCACGCCAGAGGCCAGCGGCAGGGTGAGGGCAAGGCACGTGGCAAGCGCGCTCATGCCAAGGTGCTGTTGAAGGGAAAATCTCATGGTGTTCCTTCCAGACGTTATCATCCTTTTGCGGATACGAACCGGTGTCGGCTCTGAAGGATGATTGTAATGTTATTACGTTACGAGATTGCGTATTAGCATTACGTGCGGGGGCGATGTCAACCGATGCCGACGTCCTGGTGCGGAAAAATCTGGATGGAGACAGTGAGGCGAGAAAAGGGGAGGCGGGAGGAGGCAAGTGACGCTTCAGCGTCAGGCCGTATTTCCCGAAGGGCTGTAAAGCCGGAAAAAAAGCAGGCGCATCGCTGCGCCTGCCTCCATCAGTTTTAGCGGATATCCGCAGGCAGAACGTCCGAAGGAATGTTCTGGTAGGAAACCGGACGCGTGAAGCGTCGGATCGACATGGTGCCAACCGAGGTTGCGCCGAAGTTCGTCGATGCCGGGTAAGGGCCGCCGTGGACCATGGCTTCGGAGACTTCCACGCCGGTCGGGAAACCGTTGGCGAGAACGCGGCCTGCCTTGCGCTCCAGGATCGGCAGCAGCTTGCGGCCGAGTTCGGCGTCGCCACCGTCAAGATGCAGGGTTGCGGTCAGCTGGCCTTCGAAGCTCTTTGCGACTTCCAGCATTTCTTCCGGGCTATCAACCGTGACGATCAGGCCGAGCGGTCCGAAAACCTCTTCGGCAAGCGCGTGGTTGGCAACCCAGTCCTTGCCCGAAACACGGAACAGGTAGGGCGTTGCATTGCGCAGATCGCAGGTGGTGGTCAGCACGTCGCGCACGCCATTGCCCGCGGCGATACGGTCGCGACCGTCACGATAGGCAGCGGCAATGCCGTCGGTCAGCATGACCTGCGGGCCGACTTCGGAAAGAGCTGCACGTGCGGTTTCGGCAACCGCATCCGCCTGCGAGGCAAGAACGACGGCGATGCCGGGATTGGTGCAGAACTGGCCGGCACCCATGGTCAGCGAACCGGCCCAGCCCTTGGCGATGGCTTCACCGCGAGCGGAAACAGCTTCCGGCAGCAGGAACATCGGGTTGACGGAACCGAGTTCGCCGAAGAAGGGGATCGGCTCGGGGCGTTGGGCGCAGAGATCGAACAGCGCGCGGCCGCCGGCGAGCGAACCGGTAAAGCCGACCGCCTTGATGCGCGGATGCTGCACGAGCGCGGAACCGACATCGCGGCGGCCGCCCTGAATCAGCGAGAAGACGCCGGGATGCAGATTGTGCTTCTTGACGGCGGCGAGAACGGCTTCGGCAACGATTTCACCGGTGCCGGGATGTGCGGAATGGCCCTTGACGACGACGGGGCAGCCGGCAGCCAGAGCGGCGGCGGTGTCACCACCGGCCGTGGAGAAGGCGAGCGGGAAGTTCGACGCGCCAAAGACGGCGACAGGGCCAATCGGGCGCTGCATCAGGCGGATATCCGGGCGCGGCAGCGGCTGGCGATCCGGCAGCGCTTCGTCGTGGCGGCGGTCGAGATAATCACCCTTGCGGATATGCGAGGCGAAAAGGCGGAGCTGGCCAACGGTGCGGCCACGTTCGCCCTGCAGGCGTCCTGCGGGCAGGCCGGTCTCGGACGAGCCGATTTCGGTGATGGCGTCGGCGCGTGCTTCAATCTCATCGGCGATGGTGTCGAGGAATGCGGCGCGCTCTTCGCGGGTGGTGTAGCCATAGCTCCAGAAGGCTTCTTCAGCGGCTTCTGCAGCTTTGTTCACCAGATCGACCGTGCCGACCGAAAAATCGAAAGCCTCGCCATGTGCAGGCTCGCTGCGGAATTTTGCATCCGTTGCGACCCATTCTCCTGCAACCAGATGTTTGCCGTGCGGCTTGAAACTCATTGTGCTCATCCCTGAAAATCTGATCCTGTGTGGAAAATCCACCCGATACCGTGACATGGGACCGAAAGGCGACAGCGTCAACGCCATCAGCCGCGATCCTCGCCCGGTCGCCTTCTGCATTAGCCCGTGTGGGGCCGCAACGAAAGGCGGTTTCGCAACTATTTGATCAAAAAGTGTGATTAATTGGGCGAGATGTGAAAAAGACCCGCTTCCGTTTACGCGCACGGCGTTTTATATGACGTCATGATGACAAATAGACTTCCGAAATGCATCGCCTGGTCGGTTCTTCTGCTGATCGTGATCGTTACAATCTGCCCGATCGGCTTTCGGCCTCACACGCTGACGACGGTGGGGATAGACCGTGCCGCTGCCTTCGCTTTCTGTTCGGCGGCTTTCGTGTTTGCCTATCCGCGCCACTGGCTCGCCGTCATCGTTGCGGGTGTCACAGCAGCTTTTGGTATCGAAGCGATGCAGTTTCTGTCGCCCACACGTCATCCGCATCTGATGGATGCTGCCGTGAAAGCCGCCGGCGCCATTGCCGGCGGGCTTTTCACCATTACCTGTCTGCTGTTCAGGGGACGACTGACCGCCGGCTGACGGGGAAGCCTGCGGTCAATTATCTTGCTCAGCCTTGCCCGTTCGCCAGCCCGAAACGGCCGTGCGACAGGGTGCGCTCGATACCGCGCAGCTCCGCCAGCCCTTTCAGCCGGCCGATGGCGGGATAACCGGGCTGCGCCCCGCGCGTCAGGTCGTCTAGGATTTCCTGCCCATGATCGGGCCGCATCGGGATGGTGTGATCTTCACGGCCTTCGGCGCGACGACGGGTTTCCTCCGACAGAAGTGCGGCGATGACGGCGACCATGTCGGTGCCGCCTTCCAGATGCTCATCCTCGAAGAATGAGCAGGGCACGGTATCGGTGTCACGCGTCACATTGCGCAGATGCACGAAATGGATGCGATCGGCAAAACGGCTGGCGATGAAGGGCAGGTCGTTATCCGCCCGCGCCCCGAGAGAGCCGGTGCAGAGCGTAACGCCATTGGCGCGGCTATCGACCTTTGAGAGCATATGGGCATAGTCGGCTTCCGTTGAGAGAATGCGCGGCAGGCCGAGCAGGGGCCATGGCGGATCGTCGCCGTGTGCACAGATATTGATGCCGACCTCTTCGGCAACCGGCGTCACCTCCGAGAGGAAGTCGATCAGGTTCTGTTGCAGCCTTTCACGGTTGATACCGTGATAGGAGCGCAGTTTTTCGAGAAGCTGGGCGAGCGTATAACCATCCGCCGAGCCGGGCAGGCCCGCGCCGATATTGCGACCGAGGGCCGCGATTTTCGTGTCGGGCATGTCGGCGAAGCGTTTTGCCGCTTCCGCCACCAGCCACTCCGGATAGTCGGCCTTCGCGTCGGGGCGCTTCAGAATATGAATGTCGAAGGCTGCGAAATCGGGAAGATCGAAACGCATCGCTTTCGCGCCGTGTCTGGTTTCCCAGCGCAGGTCGGTGCGGGTCCAGTCCAGAACGGGCATGAAGTTGTAGCAGACGGTGCGGATGCCGGAGGCAGAGAGGCGGCGCAGCGTTTCCTGCCAGTTGGCGATATGGTTTTTCCAGTCGCCGGTCTGGGTCTTGATTTCTTCGGAGACCGGCACGCTTTCGACCACGTCCCAATAAAGCCCTCCGGCCTTGATCGCCTCATGCCGCTTGGCGATCTCGTCCACCGGCCAGACATCGCCGGTGGCAATATGATGCAGCGCGCTGACGATGCCTTCCGCGCCCGCCTGAGCCGCATCCTGAACCGTGACCTTGTCGACCGGGCCGAACCAGCGCCATGTATGTCTCATCTTTAATCCTCAAATATCAGTCTGCGGAAAATGTCAGTTGCACCTTGCAGGCGGCGGAGCGGTCTCCGGCCTGTTCGAATGCGGCTTTCGCGTCTTCCAGCGGGAAGCTGTGGGAAATGATCGGCCGCACATCGATCCCGCGCGAGGAGATCAGGCCGGCGGCGATGGCGAACTCCTCGTGGAAACGCTGTGAGCCGCGCCAGAGGATTTCCTTGCCCACCAGCGCATTGAGCGGAATGGTGATATCGCCGGTGACGCCCACCTGCACGATGGCGCCGCGGGGGCGCACGCAGGCAAAGGCCGTGCGAAGCGCGGGGCCGGCAGCGGAGCAATCGAAAATGACGTCGAAATAACCCTTGTTTTCCTGATAGGGCAAAAGCGCGTCTGCGTCCTTCGCGACATTGATGGTGCGGTCCGCGCCCATGGCGGGTGCGCGTTCCAGCGCCGCATCGGTTAAGTCGGTGGCGACGATGACGCTCGCGCCGGCATGGCGGGCGGCGGCGATGGTAAGAAGGCCGATGGGGCCAGCGCCGGTTACCAAAACCTTGGCCCCGGTCAGATCGCCTGCCTGGGCGACGGCATGCAGGCAGACGGCGAGCGGTTCGGTGCAGGCGGCCTCGGCGGGCGAGGTGGCGTCTGAAAATGCCGCGCATTGTTTGGCCGGAACCACCAGCCGGTCGCGGAACATGCCCTGCTCATGCGGCATGCGCATGGCGCTGCCCATGAAGCGCATCTCGAGGCAATGGATCGGCTGGCCCTTCAGGCAGAAGTGGCAATGACCGCAGGGCTGCGAAGGGTTGACGGCGACGAGCTGGCCGATGGCAAGCCCGCTGACGCCCGCCCCCAAAGCCGCCACATGGCCGGATGCCTCGTGGCCGCAGATGATCGGCTCGCGCACCCGCACCGGGCCGAAACCGCCATCCTGATAATAATGCAGATCGGAGCCGCAGATGCCGCCTGCCGCCATGGCGAGTAAGACTTCGCCGGGGCCGGGAGCCTCGGTATCCTGTGTTTCGACGCGGATGTCCTTCGCGCCGTGTAGACGTGCCACGCGTGTCTGCATGACGGGGTCCTTTCGAATGCATTCATATCGGAAAAGCTGCGCGACGCCGGGCCGCGCAGGTCTGGTTCGATCAGCGGATGAGGCCGAGCTGGGTCGGTAGCCACAGCGTTACCGATGGTATGAAGGTGATCAGCGCCAGTGCCACAAAAAGCGGGATCATCCAGGGCAGGATGGCGAGCGTGGTCCGCTCCACCGACATTTTCGAAATACGAGACAGGACGAAGAGCACCATGCCGACAGGCGGGGTCAAAAGACCGATCATCAGGTTCAGCGTGACGATCAGGCCGAGATGCACCGGATCGATGCCGTAGCGCGCGGCGACCGGCATCAGGATCGGCACCAGAATGCTGATGGCGGCGATGGTGTCGAGAAACGCGCCGACCACCAGAAGCAGAATGTTGACGATGATGAGGAAGGTCCACCAGTTGTCCGTCATCGCGAACATGAAGTCGGAGAACAGCTGGGCCGCCTGGCTCACCGTCAGCAGCCATGCGAAGATCGATGCCGCCGTGACGATGAAAAGAACCGAGGCGGTCGTCTCGATCGTATCGAAACTGGCCTTGGCCAATGTCTTGAATGTCATGGTACGGTAGCGCACCAGCCCGAGGAAGAGCGACCAGAGGACCGCAGCGACCGCCGCTTCGGTCGGGGTGAACCAGCCCATCGTCATGCCGCCGATCAAAAGCACCGGCGTCATCAGCGCCATCACGGCTGAGAAGTCGTAATACCAGTCCAGCGCGACAAGCAGGGCGAGGCCGATAAGGACGGCGACATTGAGCGACAGGCCGGCAAGGATCATCAGATAGACTGCAACCGGAAAGCTCAGAACGATCACGATTTCCAGCGACGCAGAAAGAAGTTTTTTCAGTTCGAAGGGCGTGTCGGAACCCCAGCCCTTGCGTTTTGCGAAAATATAGACCGTCAACATCATCAGCACGGTCATGACGACGCCGGGAATGATGCCTGCCATGAACAGCGCGCCGATAGAGGCGTTGGCCATCATGCCGTAGATCACGAAGGGCAAGGATGGCGGAAAAATCGGCCCGAGCGTGGCCGAGGCGGCGGTGACGCCGACGGCCGCTTCGACCGGATAGCCGTGATCCTTCATGGCCTTGATCTCGATGGTGCCGATGCCTGCGGCATCCGCAAGCGCTGTGCCCGACATGCCGGAAAAAACCACCGAACCGATGATGTTGACCTGCGCCAGACCACCCTTCATCCAGCCGACGAGCGCCAGTGCGAAGCGGTAGATGCGGCTTGTGACCCCTGCGATGTTCATCAGATTGCCGGCGAGGATGAAGAACGGCACGGCAATGAGCGGGAAGCTTTCGACGCCGGCGATCATGCGCTGGGCCGCGATGATATCGGGTGCTACGTCGTAGAGGATGAGATAAAGAAGCGAGCTGACGGCCATGGAAACGGCCACCGGCGTGCCGATGATGAGAAGCAGAAGAAATGAACCGATGAGCAAAAGCATGGTCTAGATTCCCTGTGTGCTTACGGCTTCCTGAGCCTTTTCACGCACGGTTTGCTTGCCGGTGATGTCCTTGATGAAATTGTGCAGGGCACGCAGGAACATCAGCGCGAAAGCGGCGAAAACGGTGTAGAAGACAATGCCGCGCGGCAGGTCGACGGTGACCATCCGCTCATCACCCACGATTTCGAGATAACGCCACATCAGCCAGGTGATGTAGGCGAAGAAACCGATGGTGATGAGATCGACGATCAACTCCAGAAAACGCCCGACGGGCTTCGGCACGAAGCGGTAGATCAGATCGACGTGAATGTGCCGAAACATACGCACGCACATGACCGAACCCAGAAAAACGACGACGACGAGGCAATTGGCGGCAATTTCTTCCGTCCATGCGAAGCTGTCGTTCAACACGTAACGGGTGAAGAATTGCAGGAAGACGGAAAGGCCCATGCCCCAGAAAACGGCAAGGGTTATCCAGTCTTCCACGGCATAGGGCGAAAGATCGACGGGGCCGGTATCTTCTTCGAAGGCATGCGCCATTTCTTCCACACTGATGGGTGTGTTTTGATGGTCGGTCATTGGCGGGAACTCCAGTCCGAATGTCTCGGTTGAGGATATCCCGGCGCCTGACGGCGCCGGGACAGGCTCACGCATTATTTGATGGCGCGGATGGCGTCCCAATCGGCCTTTTCGTAGCCGAAGTCTTCAAGCTTCACCTTTTCGATGACGTTTTTCTCGAAGTCGGCCTTGTCCACCTCGGCGACAGTGATGCCCTTGGATTTGAACTCGTCGACCAGCGCCTTCTCACGGGCTTCGATCGTTTTCGTCGTGCGGGCCGCCGCTTCCTGCATCACCTCGGTGAAGATTTTCTTGTCTTCATCCGAAAGGCTCGCCCAGCGGGTTTTCGAGACGAGGGTGTTGAGGTGATCAACGATGTGGCCCGTCAGAACGATGTTCTTCTGGACTTCGTAGAATTTCTTCGCCTCGATCGTCGTCAACGGGTTTTCCTGCGCCTCGACGGTGCCGTTCTGAAGAGCCAGATAGACTTCAGCAAAGGCGATCGGCGTCGTGTTGGCGCCGCAGGCGCGCGGCATGGCCAGATAAGCCGGAACGTCGGGAACGCGCATTTTCAGGCCGGCCATGTCACCGCATTTTTCAATCGGCCGGTTGGATGTGGTGTGGCGCGTCCCATAATAGCTGACGGCGACGATGTGGTTGCCGGTCTTGTCCTCGTAGCCCTTGGCGAGCTTCTTGAAGACATCGCTTTTGGTATAGGAGATCAGATGACCGGGATCGCGGAAGATATAGGGAAAATAGGTGACGCCGATGGGCTTGTGATCGCGTGCGGCGAAGCTTGAACCCGAAATGATGATGTCAACCGTGCCGAGCTTCAGGCCCTGGTTGATATCGGCTTCCTTGCCCAGCTGAGACGCCGGGAAAACGTCGATCTTGTAGCGGCCGTCTGTCCGCTTGGCGATCTCTTCGGCGGCCCACACCGAATCCGTGTGGAACGGCTCCGAGGTCTCATAGACATGCGCCCATTTGAGCGCGGTTTGCGCCTGCGCCGCCATGGCCGAAAGCAGGATGGCAGCGGTTGCACCCATTAAAGTCGACAATCTGATTTTCATTCTTAACTCCTCCCGAATTAAAGCCAGATTTCTGTTTTTCCGTCGCCGGTTGCGGCACGGTCACTCTTCTCCGATCGTTTCCTCCCCGAAACTCTCGGAAAATCTCTTTTGCGACAGTGTCAGATGCTGTCGCATCGCCTCGCGCGCGCCTTCCGGGTCATTTGCCGCGATCGCGTCGCGGATCACCCGATGTTCCTGCACGGCGAGGATCCAGGTATGCGGTCCCTCGAAATAGCTGGCGAGCTTTTCGAAATAGGGTGAAAGGCTGCGCTCGTCATAGATCAGGCCGGTAAAGCGATTGAGTGCCGAATTGCCGATGATATCGGCGATAGCGGTGTGAAAGGCGCGGTCGAGATTGAGGGCCTGCGGCGAATTATCGAGCGCGCCGGCCATGCGTTCGATGATGTCGTCGAGCTTGACGATGAATTCCGGTGTGGCGAGCCTTGCGGCCTCTTCCGCAATAGCGCTTTCGATGATGCAGCGCGCCTGCAGGATTTCGAACGGACCATGCGCATCCGGCAGAGGCGGCTTTTGCGTGTCCGGTTTGCGCGATGCGTTTACATAGACGCCCGAACCCATGCGGATGTGGATATGGCCTTCCACTTCCAGCACGATCAACGCTTCCCGCACTGTCGGGCGGGATACGCCGAAGCGTTCGGCAAGGTCGCGTTCCGCCGGCAGGCGCTGACCATCAGTCAGTTCCCCGCTTTCAATGAGCAAGCGAATTTGTTCCGCGACCAGCCGGTAAAGGCGGCGCGGCTCCAGAGCCACAAACATGATACCCTCCCAGCGCGAAGGTCTCCCCCCATCGCGCAAGCGGTAAGATTGTCTTACCAATTTCATTAGGGAACATTTATGCGGTGCTGTCAATCGGACCGTGAGTGGAAAATTGCGTTGCTCCAGGTCGAAGGATGTAAGAAGCAAGAAACGGGTGGAGACGAACGCGCTTTAGTGGTTTTCTGTGAGGCGTTAGGAGAAATGCAATGAACGCCAACATCATGCTGAATGAAGACATCACCCCCATCGGAACCGATTACGAGACGGTGCGCGGGGTTATCGAGCTTTTGACGCTGGATTATCGCGAGCAACCCTCCCTCGAAGCCATTGCCGCAAGGCTCGGCCAGTCGCCGACGCAATTGCAGAAAACCTTCACCCGTTGGGCGGGACTTTCGCCCAAGGCTTTCCTGCGGGCAGTGACGCTCGATCATGCCAAGAGGTTGCTGCGCGAGGAAGATCTGCCGCTGCTCGAGACCTCGATCGAGGTCGGCATGTCGGGGCCGGGCCGCCTGCACGATCTGTTCGTTACCCATGAGGCCATGTCACCCGGCGAATGGAAGGCCAAAGGCGGCGGGCTGACGATCCGTTACGGTTTCCACGCCTCGCCCTTCGGCCTTGCATTGGTCATGGTGACGGATCGTGGCCTTGCCGGCTGCGCTTTTGCCGATCCGGGCGAAGAAAGAGCCTGTTTCGAAGATATGGCCGGCCGCTGGCCGAATGCCGATTATGTCGAAGATCGCGAGGCGACCGCTTCTTACGCCGCCCGCATTTTCGAGCCGTCTTTGTGGGCGGCGGACAGGCCGCTGCGTGTCGTGTTGCTCGGCACGGATTTTCAGGTGCGGGTGTGGGAAAGCCTGCTGAAAATCCCGATGGGCCGCGCCGTCACCTATTCCCATATCGCCTGCGATATCGGCCAGCCCACCGCATCCCGCGCCGTGGGTGCAGCAGTCGGCGCCAACCCGGTCTCCTTCGTCGTCCCCTGCCACCGCGCCGTTGGCAAAAGCGGGGCGCTGACGGGTTATCACTGGGGGTTGACCCGCAAGCGGGCGATGCTTGGTTGGGAGACGGGGAAGGTGTGACGTTGGCCGACCGTTCGAAGCTGAACCCCGATAACAACAGTGAAGATGTACCATCTCATGGCCGTTCTTTTGATGGGCGGGAGAAATGGACAAGTGGTGTGAGGGCAGGATTGACCGAGGCTGAAGCTGGAGTCTTTGTTTCTGAAGAAGAAATTGACGCCGTTCTCGACAAATACGCCAAGTCCTGAAAAGCGTAGCTACCGCTCCACGTCGTGCCGAGGGCAGGCCAGAGGATGACGTCGGAGGTTGTGACGAACGCCCGGGAATGGCACGACGAAATCTAAACCAACTCCATCAACGCCCGTGCCGCCGCCTCATCGGTGATCAGCGTATTACAGCCGGTGCGTTTGATGGTGGCGCGAATGGCGATGGCGCGATGGGCGCCGCCGGAGGCAAGAACGATGTGTTTGGCCTTGCGCAGCGTATCGAGATCGATCGCCATGGCGCGCTGGTTGATGGGGTGATCGACCGAGCGCCCGTCCGCGTCGATGAAGTTGAACATCGTATCGCAGACGCAGCCGGCATCGATGAGTTCCCGCAGCGTCTCCTTCGAAATGAAGCCTTCCGACAGAGAGGTGGAGTGCGGGCCGATATCGCCGCAGGAAACGATGGCGATATCAAGCGTTTCGGCGAGATCGTAAAGCGTGGCAAGCCCGCATTTTTCGATCAGCGCCCGTTTGGTCTCGACGGAATCCACCAGCAGCGGGGCGAGAAACATGTAACATTCCGCCCCAAGCGCGCTCGCCAGCCGCCAGGTGTAATCGAGCGGGTTGGTCTGGTGCACGGCGACGATACCGCCGAGCAGCGAGACGACCTTACAGTTTTCCCGGCGCGGCGGGCGAAAGCTGGAAAGCGAGGCGGTCATGGTGCGGCCCCAGCCGACACCGATGGTGGCGCCGTTCGGCACCGCTTCGGAGAGGAATTGCCCAAGCGCCAGACCCACGGCCTTGGCCGTGCCTTCGGCGCTGGTCTTGCCAGAAGATTGGCCGGGGGAGGGAATGATCACCGCCTCATCCAGCCCGTAAGCCGCCTCCAGCTGGCCGGCCAGTGCAACGAAATCCTCGATCCCCTCGTTGATCCAGATCTGCACTTCCGAGCGCTTCATCGCTTCGTCCAGAAGCCGGATGACGGTGGAGCGGCTGATGCCGAGTTTCTCGGCAACATCTTTCTGGGTCATGCCCTGATTATAATAGAGCCATGCGGCGCGCAGCCGCAGAGACGCCGCTTCCGAATAGGCCGTATGGGTTTCTCTTCTCAGTTTCGCCACGGTTTCCGCCATTCCTTATGTGCGGCCGAGTATCGCAGGCGTGAAACTTATGTCAATTGCGATGCGCAAATGTCTTGACTTTTGGCCCGGTCGCTTGCGATAGTCGGAGCCGGACAGAACCGCGATTTCGGCCTTGGGCGCACCCATGGTGCGGGAACGAAAAGACGGCTTGGCAAGTTTTGAAGAGATCATGAAGGATCATTCGGTATGACGTCTAAACTCGAACAACTTCGCGCCATCACAACAGTTGTTGCCGACACCGGCGATATCGAGGCGGTTGCGCGCCTGAAGCCGGTGGATTGCACCACCAACCCCACCATCGTTCTCAAAGCACTCGGCACACCGGCCTTTGCGGATGCGGTGAAAGAAGCCGTCGCATGGGGCAAGAAGCAGGGCGGCCAGTCCGACGCCGTTGTCGCAGCCGTTGCTGACCGTCTCGCCATTTCCGTGGGTGCGGCTCTCGCCGGTCTCGTTCCCGGCCGCGTCTCCACCGAAGTGGATGCCGACCTTTCTTTCGATACGCAGGCCTCCATCGCCAAGGCGCATCAGATCATCGCGTCCTATAAGGAGCGCGGCATCGAGCGTGAACGCATCCTCATCAAACTCGCCTCCACCTGGGAAGGCATCAAGGCGGCTGAGGTTCTGCAGTCCGAAGGCATCGACTGCAACCTGACGCTGCTGTTCTCGCAGGCTCAGGCAATTGCCTGCGCGGAGGCCAAGGCCTTCCTCATCTCGCCCTTCGTTGGCCGTATCCTCGACTGGTACAAGAAATCGACCGGCGAGACCTACACTGCCGAAACCGATCCGGGCGTCGTGTCCGTGCGCAGCATCTATAATTATTACAAGGCCAACGGCATCAACACCGTCGTCATGGGCGCGTCCTTCCGCAACGTCGGCGAAATCGAAGCGCTGGCCGGTTGTGACCGGTTGACGATCAGCCCGGCGCTGCTGGAAGAGCTGGACAAGGACACCGGCACGCTGGTGCGCCAGCTTTCGCCTGATAATGCCAAGCCGGCGCCGCTGGAATCGCTCGACGAAAAGGCGTTCCGCTGGGCGATGAACGAGGATGCGATGGCCACCGAGAAGCTGTCGGAAGGCATCCGCCTGTTCGCCAAGGATCTGGTGTCGCTCCGCGACATGGTTCGCAAGGAACTGACGCTGGCTGCCGCCTGATAAAAAAAGGGGAACAATCCACGTTCCCCTTGCGTTTACACAGCATAAATCTCCAGTCACTCAAAACGCGATCGGGCCCCTGCCGGTCGCGTTTTTTTGTGCGTTTCAGTCGTTTCCGTTTCCCGTCGCCACTTCGGAAATGCACCTTGCCGCATCGCGGATCAGCACCTCGCAGGCCTCGCGCGTGGGCGCCTTGCCGCCGAGCGGTGTGATATAGGGGCAGGTGATGACGGCAAGGGCCGTACCGTCCAGCGTCAGCACCGGGGCGGAAATATTGCGCACGCCGGCGGTCTGCAAGCTGTCCATGGATTCGAAACCTTGTCTGCGCACTTCCGCCAGCCGTTCGGCGAGCCCATCAGGTACGGTTTCGCCGCTGCCGCGCACCTGCTCGGTGATCATGATCTCACGTTGGGCGTCGGTCTGGAAGGCCAGCAGCACATGGCCGGAACCGGTGTGAAACAGGCTCATCTGCGCGCCGACGCGCAGGGACATGGCCCAATAGGTGGAGGATTCCTGCTGGGCGATGACGACCACGCTGCCGCGATCATAAACGGCCAGATGGCAGGCCTGCTCGGCGCTTGCGGAAAAATCGCGCATGACAGGGGCGGCAAACGAGACAAGGCGGCGGATCGGCGCGTGGAAATGCGCCAGCCCGAACATTTTCAGCGTCAGTGAAAACCGGTCGCCCTCAAGCCGCTGCACATAACCCCGGCGCACCAGCCGGTCCAGCATGCGGTAAAGTTCGTTCGGGCTTTTGCCGACGGCCTTGGCGATCTCGATCTGTGTGAGCCCGCCATCGGTGCGGGCGAGAAGTTCGAGAATGTCCAGGCCCTTGTCGAGGGCGGGAGCGCGATATCGTTCGCTGTCGTCGTCGGTCATGGAGCCTCGATGCGTTTTGCGCGGTTACGGCGCAAGTTTGCTTGACGTTATATGAATACCGCGTTTACATATGAATTGTCGATCCATATTTGAGATCATCGAAATTCGGCGGCCTGAACCACGAAGGACGGGCGCGCTATTGCGGGAGGCTATTCATGGTGCAGGATTTTAACGGCCGGACAGTGGTGATCACCGCCGCCGGTCAGGGTATCGGTCGGGCGACCGCCGAGCGGTTCATATCGCTCGGCGCGCGCGTCATTGCCACCGATATCAATGAACAGGCCCTTTCCACCCTGAAGGGTGCGGAAACGCGCGTTCTGAACGTGCTGGATGGCGAAGGCGTCAAGGATTTCGCCGCCGATATCGGCCATGTGGATGTGCTGTTCAATTGCGCCGGTTTCGTTCATTCCGGCACCATTCTCGACTGCGAGGAAAAGGACTGGGATTTCTCCTTCGATCTCAACGCCAAGGCCATGTACCGCACCTGCCGCGCCTTCCTGCCCGGCATGCTGGAAAAGGGCAAGGGCGCAATCGTCAACATGTCGTCTGTCGCATCAAGCGTGAAGGGCGTGCCGAACCGTTTCGCTTATACCGCCTCCAAGGCGGCCGTCGTGGGTTTGACGAAGGCGATTGCCGCCGATTTTGTCACCAAGGGTATTCGTTGCAACGCCATCTGCCCCGGTACGGTCGACAGCCCGTCGCTGCATGACCGCCTGCGCGCCACCGGCAATTACGAGCAGGCGCTCGCGGATTTCATTGCCCGCCAGCCGATGGGCCGCATCGCGACACCGGAAGAAATCGCCGCGCTCGTCACTTATCTTGCTTCGGATGAAGCAGGGTTCACCACCGGCCAGATCCATGTGATCGATGGCGGCTGGACGGGCTGAGCTTTTTCAAGGGAAAGAGGAGAGGCGACCGGCGTAAAAGCCGGTCGCCTTTTTTCATTCAGACGACGGCGCTTCCGGCCATCAGTGCAAGCACGAGGAAGACCAGGAAGATCACCACGGCGATGAAGAACAGGATTCGGGCCACGCCCGCCGCCGCTGCCGAAATGCCGGTAAAGCCGAATACGCCCGCGATCAAAGAAATAACAAAGAAAATAAGAGCCCATTTCAGCATGGAGCTTCCCCTTCTGCTTAATTTTCAAGAGTCTGCCACCTAGCAGCGGACTCTCGAAAATGACGCGCAAAAGGCGAAAATGTTCCATGCGCCCGCAAAAATCGTTGTTTTAAATCCCTTTTTCAGCCGCCGCGTCGATCCGGCGGGCTTTCCAGGTGGTGCGGATGAAGGTGGCGACGAAAGCAAGGCTCATGAACAGCACGATGGTGGGGGCCGGCGCACTGTCGATCAGGAAGCTCAGCCATATGCCTGACAGTGATGAGACGACCGCCACCATGATGGCCACGATAAGCATGGCGGAAAAGCGCCGTGTCAGCAGGAAGGCGATGGCGCCGGGGGTAACCAGCATGGCGACCGAGAGGATGATGCCCACCGCCTT
The DNA here is from genome assembly GCF_017313405.1 of Agrobacterium burrii. Taxonomy (NCBI): domain Bacteria; kingdom Pseudomonadati; phylum Pseudomonadota; class Alphaproteobacteria; order Hyphomicrobiales; family Rhizobiaceae; genus Agrobacterium; species Agrobacterium burrii. The sequence continues at coordinate 101,635 of NZ_JAFLNA010000012.1, read as the reverse complement.
CAGAGCGCCGACCACGGTGAGCGACAGAACCATCAGCAGACCATAGTGCAGAATGCGCACCGGCAGGCCAATCGCCTTGGCATGTTGCGGATCGAAAGCATTCACCAGCAGATCCTTGCGCAGCAGCCCAAGAAACAGCGTGGCGAAAAGCGCGATCAGGCCGGTCTCCAGCATGTCTGACGGGGCAATGCCCAGCATGTCGCCGAAGAGGATGTGATCCAGGTGCATATCGCTCTGCACCTTCACGTAAAGTACCAGCCCTAGCCCGAACATGCCGGAAAAGACGATGCCAAGCACGGTATCTTCCTTGATGCGGCTGTTTTCCTTAATGAAACCGGTGCCGAGTGCGCAGATCATGCCGGCGATGAAAGCGCCAATGGACAGCGGAATTCCAACGATATAGGCAACCACCACGCCGGGCAGCACGGCATGGGATACTGCATCCCCCATCAGCGACCAGCCCTTCAGCACCAGAAAACAGGACAGCATCGCCATCGGCACCGCGATCATCAGGGTGATCACGAAGGCATATTGCATGAAGGGCAGTTGAAACGGCAGGATGGCGAGTTCGAGATATTCGCTCATGGTGTTTCCCCCAATGCCTTGCGGGCCTTGGCTCTGGAGGCGAGCAGGCCGTGTTTGGGCGCAAATACAAAGGCGGTGAGGAAGATTGCCGTCTGTAGCACAACGATGACACCGCCGGTCGCGCCATCGAGGAAATAGCTGAGATAAGCGCCGAAGAAGCTGGTGGCCGCACCGATGATGAGGCTCATCAGGATCAGCCGCTCGAAACGGTCGGTCAGGAGATAGGCGGTGGCACCCGGAGTCACCACCATGGCGACCACGAGAAAAGCGCCGACCGTCTGCAAAGCCGCAACCGTGGAGGCGGCGAGCAGGGTGAAGAAGATCACCTTCAGCATTTCCGGTTTCAGCCCCACGGTGCGGGCATGGTTCTCATCGAAGAAGACGACCATGAAGTCGCGCCATTTCAGCGAGAGTACCAAAAGACTGATGCCGCCGATCAGCGCCAGCTGGATGGTGTCTTCGGTGGTGATTGCCAGAATATTGCCGAGAACGATGGTCTGGATATTGATCGAGGTGGGCGATAGCGAGACCATGAACAGCCCGAGCCCGAAAAACGACGTGAAGATCAAACCAATGATCGCGTCTTCCTTCAGCCGTGTCTTCTGGTTGAGGAAGAGCATGGAACCGGCCGCCAACCCGCCGGAAAGAAAAGCCCCAAGCGAAAACGGCAGGCCGAGCATATAGGCACCGGCGACACCCGGAACGATGGCATGGGAGAGCGCATCGCCGATCAGCGACCAGCCCTTCAGCATCAGATAGGCCGACAGAAAACCGCAGACGCCGCCGACCAGCGCGCTGACCCAGATGGCGTTCAGCATGTAGCCATAGGTAAAGGGCTCAAGAAGGCTGTTTATCATCGGCTTTTTCCTTCGGAGCGCTGGGATCCTGCCCGTTCTTTCCGTAGATCACGAAAGGCCGCTCGTCATCGGTGATCACCTTCACGCGCCGCGGATCGGCATCGTTGTGCAGTTCGGCCCCGCCCAGAACGAAGTGGCGCAGGCTGCCGCCGAAGGCTTTCTGCAGGTTTTCCTCGTTAAAGGTGTCCTCTGTCTTGCCTGACGCCAGCACCGTGCCCTTGACGAAGACCGCGCGATCACAGAATTCCGGCACGCTGCCGAGATTGTGGGTGGAAACCAGCATGACACGGCCCTCGTCACGCAACGCCTTCAAAAGCGCGACAATCTGCTCTTCCGTCGTCACATCGACGCCGGTAAAGGGTTCGTCGAGCAGGATGACCTGACCTTCCTGCGCCAGCGCGCGGGCCAGAAACACCCGCTTCTTCTGCCCGCCGGAAAGCTCGCCGATCTGGCGCTTGCGATAATCGAGCATGTTGACGCGTTTCAGTGCCTCCTCGACCATCTGGTGATCGCGTTTCGACGGGATGCGCAGGAAATTCATGTGGCCATACCGGCCCATCATCACCACATCCTCCACCAGCACCGGAAAGCTCCAGTCCACCTCCTCCGCCTGCGGCACGTAAGCGACGAGGTTTTTCTTCAGCGCCTCCTTCACCGGCAGGTCGAAAATCGAGACGGAACCGGCGGCCAGCGGCACGAAACCCATGATCGCCTTGAAAATCGTCGACTTGCCGGCGCCATTGACGCCGACAAGTGCAGTGATCGTTCCGCGGGGGATGGAAAAGCTGGCATTTCTTAATGCTGTGTGGCCATTGCCATAGGTCACTGTCGCATTTTGAACCGTCAGGCCGCCGGCTATTTTTTTACCGCCCATTCTCATGAGGACAGACCCTTGGCAATGGTCTCGCTGGTAACGCGCAGCAGATCGAGGTAGGTCGGAACCGGGCCATCGGCCTCGCTCAGCGAATCCACATAGAGTATGCCGCCATAGGCAGCGCCGGTTTCCTTGGCCACCTGTTCGGCGGGATCGGCGGACACTGTGCTTTCGCTGAAGATGACCTGGATATTGTGTTCGCGCATCGCGTCGATCACGCCGCGCACCTGCTGCGGCGTTCCCTGGCTGTCGGCATTGACGGGCCACAGAAACAGTTCTTTCAGCCCGAAATCGCGGGCGAGATAAGAAAACGCGCCTTCGCTCGTTACCAACCAGCGCTTGTCTTCGGGAAGGCTGGAAAGCTCATCGCGGATCGGCTGCACGGTGGCCCTGATCTTGTCCGAATAGGCCTTGGCATTGGCGGTATAAACATCGGCATGGGCAGGGTCGATTTCGGCCAGGCCCTTGCGAATATTCTCCACATAGATCAAGGCGTTATCGGGTGACATCCAGGCGTGCGGATTGGGCTTGCCTTCATAGGCGCCGCCGTTGATCGCCATCGGCGTCACGCCGTCGCTCACCGTGACGTTCGGCACGCCGGAAAGGTTGGCCAGGAACTTTTCGAACCACAATTCCAGATTGAGACCGTTGCGCAGCACCAGATCGGCCTTGCGGGCTTTGAGGATGTCGCGCGGGGTCGGTTGGTAGTTGTGAATTTCAGCGCCCGGCTTGGTAATGCTCTCCACTTCCGCCGCATCCCCCGCCACGTTGCGGGCCATATCGGCGATGATGGTGAAGGTCGTCACCACCTTTGGTTTTTCCTGCGCGACGGCGGCTGCGGGAAGAAAAAGCGAGAAAGCAAAAAGAGCATGCCGGATTTTCTGGAAGTTCACGTCTGTCACCGAATGTTTGTTGCGATTAATTCGCAATACCATCTGTTATAAAATCACACTTGTCAACGCTATTGCAAATCATTCGCAATTTAGCAGCATTTGAAAATGTCTGAAAATGGTGCGTTTTTGCCCGCGTTGCGCCGGGCTGGTTAAACTTTTTTCAATGAGAAAGCGGCAGTATCGCAAGGCTCGGACAGCGAGGTTGCGAGCTTTATCCCGCGTGTGTTCCTCATCATCAGAGCCACGTTTCGGGGTGAGGGCGATAAGGCGGGGTAGTTGATGTCAGGATGTTGCGGGTGAAGGCTGTATTCGGACGAATGCGGTTTTCGCGCAAACTCGTTGTGATCGTAGGCGGGATCCTGCTTTTGGCGGGTGCGACCGGTTCTGCTGCCGTGTTCATCGGCAGCGATCGGCTGCTTGGCCCATCCTATGCCTCCGCCAACGGGCTATCCTGCGACGCAGTCCAGACAGTCAACATCCGCAAGAACGGCTCCTTATGGGTGCGCAAATTTATTCGCACGGAGGGTGGCGACGGCACGGAACGGCTGAAAACCGCGCTGCGTGTTGCCAAGGCAGTTTACGACAAACAAAAGCCCGATCTGGTGCAGGTCTCCGTACTCGACAAAAACGGTCCCCAACTGCGCTCGGAAATGCGCGGCCGCGCCATCGCCGCACAGGTGGTCTTCATCGCTGATCCGGCCAAGATTCCGCAGGGCGCCGATGCCCAGCGTTATTCGGCCTTTTATTACGATGGCGCTGCCAATGGCAGCGGCCAGTTTTATGGGCTGCGGATCGATCTGCCGCTGGAGGACGCCGAAACCATGGCGGCGAGCCTCAGCGATACCGCCGATTGCGTCACGCCGGCTTCGGATGCCGGTGCTGAAGGCCACGGTGGCAAGGCTGCAAAAGGCGCGGCTGGACACGGCGAAACCAAGGACGAGGGCACAGGCGGACATGGCGCAGCGCCGGCGGAAACGGATGAGGGCGGGGCCGGTGCGGAAGCGCATGGCGGAACCGCGTCTCCCGAAGCGCAGGGCGAACCCGGTGCCGATGAACTGCTGACTTCGACACCGGAAGCCGATGGCGGCAGCATCTTCAGCCTGACTTATCTGAAATCGCTGATCTTCGGAAAGGGCTCAACGACCGCTCAGGCGGCGGAGGAAAAATCAGCCGCTGAGATCGCACCGGCTGAAGAGCCGGTTGTGGAGAAAAAGGTCACAGGCCACTAAGAGAGAACAAGTTGCTCTCCCTTGAGACCTTCTCGACGCTTATTCGCTTAACCGGTCAGGTGTCTGGCCCGACACGCAAGCGGCCAGCCGGATTTGGAAATTTCTTGCGCTTGTTGACGATCGCTGGAGAGAAACTCTGGGAAAGGGCGGCAAAGGCTGCAATTCGGGCGATCAGTTTTTCGCGCTCACCCTTTGTCACATCTTTGTAGCTTTCGATCCTATCGATGTAACTTACCAGCCAGTCTTCATATTTGCCCTCATTCCAGAGGTGTTCGGTCGCAAATACCGTGTCTTCCAACCGATCATAGGCAACGAGCGTGCGTCGCCAGCGATGTTCGTCAAAATTCAGCGCGCCATTGGCGAAGAGTGACCCGACTTCGAGGCCGTAGCTCATCAGTTTCGCAGAGCGTTCCGGCGGCATGGTGAGATTAAGCCCGCCTTCCTCTTGGCTGAGGAAGACGCGGGCGATGCGCTCTCTTTGGCCCGGCATGGTGGCGAGGGATTGATCCTGCCAGTCCTTCGCTGAACTGAGGATGCTGCTTACAAAGCCGCCCATCTTTTCCAACTTGTGAACGGGCACGCCAATCCCTTCGCCTGCCCCTTGCGGGATAGTCACGCGCTTGCTGCTGCTGGCGACGGATTTCGGCAGCTCGTCAAGGCTGAGCGCGAAGGTGGGACGGGAGGGAAGCAGGGCATCAAAGAGGTGGATCGGAAAATTGCTGCTGATCCCGCCATCCGAGAACCAGATTTTCGCCTTCATGACCGGCGGCGCTTTATTGCCCGTCCGTCGCAGAATATCGAGCGTGCCGTGATCATTGGTAAAAGCCGGAATGGCCTTGAACAGAACCGGAAAACTCAGGCTCATGCGTGTTGCGATGATGATCGGCAACCTGGCGGGTTCCGGAAAAGCCTTGAGTTCGGGAAAGGGGCCGCCCGGCGTGGCGATCTGTTTCAGCCAGGCCATGACGGGGGCGGGAAAGAGACGGCTCCATTCTTTCGTGTCATAGGCCACCATGAGATTGAGGCTTGGCAGCGTATGCGGCCGCCGCATTGACAGATTTGTCGTCACCATCTTCAGGTTTATGGATTTTTCCGGATCGTCGCCGAGCAGATCGCCAAAGGTCAGCGGCGGTGCTGTCGCGGCGTCGCTACCAAAAGCGATATCCTGGATCGATGCATGCAGCCATTCCGTCAGGCCGGGAGCATTGGCGCCGGGAACCGTCAATCCCGAGCAAAAACCGAACCCTTCCTGTGGCAACCGATGGAAGACCAACCACAGGATTTGACTGAGGATACCGACGAGCAGCCCCACCAGCCCGCCAAGAATTGACCCGAAAATACCTCCATTCAGAGCCCACAATGCGCCGGCGCCGATGGCGATGCCGGCTATCGAGGCCAGCGGAAAAGCCATGGGCACTCCCAGAATCCTGCCCGGCCAGCCGCCGGCCTGCGCCCATAACAGGTAACGCATCAGCGGACGAAAACGGCGTTCCGGCTGGAAAAGCGTGCCGAGAATATCAGGTATCTTATCGCAATGGGCCTGCAGGCGGATGAACCCATCCGGATCGCCCCGGACGGTGCGGGAATATTCCGCCGCAGCGGCAAAAGCCGCGGCAATTGCCCCTGCCGATGTGCCGCCTATCGAGCGGAACCGATATCGGCGGGCCAGTTCCAGAACCGCATAGGGATAAACGACGCCGGAGGTGATGCCGCCCTTCATGACGACATCGCATTCCTTGTCCGGCGTTGCAAACATATCGGGCTGATATTTGGGAAGCTCATTCTCGGGCATGCGTATCTCCCCCAACGGCCTCGTTAATCGAAAACCGTCAAACACAATGCGAATGATGGAAAATGAGTATCACAAGTTGAGGTGATATCGCCAGTATATTCTACTAAAAGTTATATGAATTTAATCGATCTGTTCACGGGAACCCGGATAATTACTTGCGCGTGTCTTTATGTTGAGCGGAAAACCGACAGACAGACGGGGCGAAATCTCGCGACGCACTCCGGCGTCATCTTCGGGCTTGTCCCGAGGGTCTGTTACGGATTGATTTTGCTGGATGTGACTGCATGCCCTGGGGCAAGCCCGGGCATGACCGGAAAATCGGGATGCTGCAGGCGGCCGTGAAGCCGCCTGCGGTTTTACCAGTTCAATCCGCCTTGTTGCGGCGGGCCGGGAAGAGGATGACGTCGCGGATCGACGGGGCGTTGGTCAAAAGCATGATCAGGCGATCGACGCCGATGCCGAGGCCACCGGCCGGCGGCATGCCCTGGTCGATGGCGTCGAGGAATTCCTCGTCCAGCTGCTTGTCCTTTTCGCCGCGGGCATGGGCTTGTTCCAGCTGCTCCACCATGCGGCGGCGCTGCTCTTCCGGATCGTTGAGTTCGGAAAAGGCGTTGCCCACTTCCCAGGCGTTGCAATAGCTTTCGAAACGCTCGACGAGGCGCGGCTCACCCGGCACTTCCTTGGCGAAGGGCGAGATGTCCTTGGGGAAATGCGTGACGTGGCTCGGCTGGATCAGCGTGCTTTCCACCTTTTCTTCAAAGATGAAGGCAAGGCATTCGCCCCAGGTCCAGTCCTTCTCGACGGCAAAGCCGGCAGCCTTGGCAGCAGCGCGTGCTTCTTCGTCGGTCTTGATGGCGAGGAAGTCGATACCGGTTGCTTCCTTCACCGCATCAGGCATCGGCACGCGCTTGAACGGACCCTTGAAGGAGATCGTCTGGCCCTGGAACTCAACCTCGGTGGTGCCGTGCAGGGCAATTGCCAGCGTCTCGAACAGCCGCTCCACGAGACCCATGATGTCCTCGTAGTCGGCATAGGCCCAATAGCACTCCATCATGGTGAATTCGGGATTGTGCCTTGTGGAAACGCCTTCGTTGCGGAAGTTGCGGTTGATTTCGAAGACCTTGTCAGAAAGGCCCGACACCAGCGTGCGCTTCAGGAACAGTTCCGGCGCGATGCGCAGATACATGTCCATCTTCAGCGTGTTGTGGAAGGTCTTGAACGGATCAGCCGTCGCACCGCCATAGATGGTCTGCAGCATCGGCGTTTCCACTTCGAGGAAGCCTTCGGCCTCCATGAAGCGGCGGATGCCGGAGAGAATCTTCGAGCGTTGCAGGAAACGCAGCTTGGAGTCTTCGTTGGCGAGGATGTCGAGGTGGCGCTTGCGGTAGCGCAACTCGATGTCGGAAACGCCATGCCACTTTTCCGGCATCGGCAGCAGCGACTTGGTGAGCATGGTGATTTCTTCGGCGTTGATCGTCAGCTCGCCACGCTTGGTGCGGCGCACCTTGCCCGTCACGCCGATGATATCGCCAATGTCGATCATCGGTAGCAGGTTGCGGGCTGCTTCCGGCGTGGTGTCTTTGTGGGAGAAGATCTGCACCTTGCCCGATGCGTCATGGATGTCCATGAACATGCCGGAATTGCGCGAAGAATAAACGCGACCCGCCACCGTCACCGTATCGCCGGTTTCGACGTCGGCTTCGATATCGGCGTATTTTTCCGAAAGCTCCGCATTGGTCAGCGTGCGGTGGAAATGCGCCGGATAGACGTCGCCGATCTGCTCGCGCAGCAGCGCAAGTTTCTGGCGGCGCACTTCTGTCGCGTCGGAGGAGAGGGCGGTGGTTTCGGTCTTGGTGTCGGTCATTGTTTTTTGCCTTAAGCGGGCTTGTTCGTTGCGGTTACCCCCCTCTGTCCTGCCGGACATCTCCCCCACAAGGGGGGAGATCGACAAGCGGCTGGCACCTTGCTCGTGGAACGAGCGAGTGCGGCATCTTATCTCCCCCCTTGTGGGGGAGATGCCCGGCAGGGCAGAGGGGGGTATTCTAGGATGCTGCCGTCACCGCCAGCATTTTAAATGTTAATTTCCACTGCCAACCAGCGTCGCCACAACGGCAATCGCCACCTTCAGGCGCTGGCGCACCACGGAGCGACCAAGCAGCGCCATACTGTCAAACAGCGGCAGCGAGCGCGAGGAGCCGGAGACGGCGACGAAGAGCGGCGGTGTCACCACGCGCAGCTTCTTGCCCGTGCGTTCGGCAACATCGCGCAACTCGGCCTCGATGGCTTCCACGGTCCAGTCAGGCATTTTTTCAAGGTCGGCGGCAACCGTGGTGAGGATCTCGTGGATTTCCTCCGGTTTGCTTTTCAGGCCCGCAAATGAGGCAGGCGTCAGGCCGACATCGCTCGAAACCAGGAAGCCGGCAAGGTTCGGTAATTCGCCGAGCTTGGAAATGCGGCTCTGGGAAAGCTTCAGGCCTTCTGTCAGGCGCGAATTTTCCATCGCCCAGTCCAGCGTGCGGGCAATGAATTCTTCCGGGGTGAGCTTTTCGCGCAGCCAGCGGCCGTTCAGCCAGTCCAGCTTCTGGATATCGAAGATGGCGCCGGCCTTGGACAGCGCTTCCGGGTCGAACTTCGCCGCCAGCTCTTCCATGGTCAGCAGTTCTTCGCCATCGCCGATCTGGATGAAGAACAGGCCAAGGAAGTTCATCAGCGCTTCCGGCAGATAGCCGAGCGCGGAATAATAGGAAATCGACGTCGGGTTCTTGCGCTTGGAAAGCTTCGACTTGTCGGCGTTGCGCATCAAGGAGAGATGCATGAACGTCGGCTGGTCCCAGCCGAAATAACGGTAAAGCAGAATGTGCTTCGGCACAGATGCCAGCCATTCCTCGCCGCGCGCCACATGGGTGATCTTCATCAGATGGTCGTCGATGACGTTGGCCATATGATAGGTCGGCATGCCGTCTGCCTTGACCAGCACCTGCATGTCGACCGAGTCCCACGGGATCGACACATCGCCGTAAACGCCGTCATGGAAATCGCACGACCCTTCGGTCGGGATTTTCATGCGCACGACATTGGCCTCGCCGGCGGCGACGCGGGCGGTGACTTCTTCGGCCTTGAGGGTAAGGCAATGGCCGTCATATTTCGGCGGCTTGCCGCTAGCGCGCTGCGCCTCGCGCATTTCTTCCAGCCGCTGCGGCGTGCAGAAACAGCGGAAGGCGTGGCCCTTCTCCAGCAGCTCTTCGGCATAAGGCCAGTACATGGCTTTACGCTCCGACTGGCGGTAGGGACCGTAAGGGCCGCCGACATCGGGGCCTTCCGACCAGGTGAGGCCGGTCCAGCGGAGTGCTTCCAGAACCTTCTGCTCATATTCGAGGGTCGAGCGGGTAGCGTCGGTATCCTCGATACGCAGGATGAACTCGCCGCCATGTTTCTGGGCGAAGAGATAGTTGAACAGGGCGATATAAGCGGTGCCAACATGCGGCTCGCCGGTGGGGGAAGGTGCGATGCGGACGCGAACGCCGGAAGTGGTCATGAAATTCACTCGTCGTGACGGGTCAGTGACATGGGTGGCTTCACCCGTATATCACGAAGTTTTCGTTTGGATGCGGCAGGAAATCATGTCGAAAGGCACAAATAAAGCACCTTTTGCACATTCCCGTTCGGCATCGGCTTAGGCCATATTATGCCGCAGGCGTCAAGGAAATAAGGAGCTTGCGCCATCTTCCCCTAGGCGAGCCGCGCCTAGTTGACTGGCCAGACGTAAAGCAGCATCGGAATGCTGGCAATGACGATCATGATCGACAGCGGCAGGCCAAGTCGCGGATAATCGCTGAAACGATAACCGCCCGGACCCATGACCAGCGTATTGCACTGGTGGCCGATGGGGGTGAGGAAATCGCAGCCGGCGCCGATCGCCACCGCCATCAGAAAAGCCTCCGGCCGGAAGCCGAGCGTGGTGGCGAAACCGGCGGCGATGGGGGCCATGACCAGCACGGTGGCGGCATTATTGAGGAAGGGCGTCACCGCCATGGCGGTCAAGAGGATCATGCCGAGTGCGGCAAACGGCGGCAAGCCCTGCGCCGCATGGCCGAGCCAGGCGGCGATCAATTCGCTGGCGCCACTTGTGCGCAGACTGTCGCTGACGGGAATGAGGGCGGCCAGCATGACGAGGATCGGCCCGTCGATCGATTTGTAGACGTCGGCAAGCGGGATCGCGCCGACGACGATCATCAGGAAGGCGGCGGCGAAAAAGGCGACGGAGACCGGCACCAGCCCGCTGCCGGCGGCAAGCATGGCGGCAGCAAGCACGATGACCGGCAAAAGCGCGCGGCGCTGTACACCAAGCAGAATTTCCCGCTGCGCCAGGGGCAGCAGGGAGAATTCCTGCAACACCTGCGGCAGGTTCTTGCGGCTTCCCTGCAACAGAATGACGTCGCCCGCCTGCAAGGTCAGCTCGGAGAGCCGCTGGCTGACGCGCTGACCGCGACGGCTGACCGCGATCAGATTGACGCCGCGCGTATAGGACAGCGAAAGCTCGCGCGCGGAAATGCCTGTTAGCACCGATTCATTGCTGATCACCGCTTCCATGGAGATGAGATCGGCAGATTTCTGGCCATTTTCCATCAGCGGTTTGCCTGATAGCAGCAACTTCGCCTGCGAGACGATACGGTCCAGCCCCTCCGGGCTGCCTTCGAGCAGAATGGTGTCGCCGGCCTTCAGCTTCACATCGGGGAAGGGGGAGATGCGCCGCGGTCCGCGCAGGATGGTGCTGGCGATCACGTCGCCATCGGCCTGTTTCAGGAGTTCGCGTAGCGGCCTGTCCGTATAGGTGCTGTCGGCGGGCAGCGTCGCCTCTGCGGTATAGGCGGATTGGTCGAGGGCGTCTTCCACCGATGCCTGTTGTCGGTTGCGCACCGGCAGCAGGCGGTAACCGAAGGTCAGGAAGATGATGCCGATCACCGTCAGCCCGGCACCGACAGGGGTGAAATCGAACATCGAAAAGCTCTGCCCGGTCATTTCCTCGCGCAGCCTGGATACCACGATGTTGGGCGAAGTGCCGATCTGCGTCATCAGCCCGCCCAGCAGTGCGGCAAAGGCCATGGGCATCAGGTAATAGGAAACCGGCGTGCCGGATTTGCGGGCGAACTGAAAGGCGACCGGCATCATGATGGCGAGTGCGCCGATATTCTTGATGAAGGCCGACATGATGGCGACGACGATCATCAAAAAGGCCAGTTGCAGGCCCTTCGAATGCATTTCGGGGAAATATTTCTTGATCGTCATATCGACGACGCCCGAACGGGCCACGGCCGAACTGACGATCAGCGCGCTTGCAACGATGATGACGATATCATCCGAAAAGCCGGAGAAAGCCTTGTCAAAAGGCACGACGCCAAGCGCCACCGCCACCAGCAAAGCGCTGCAGGCGATGACGTCGTAACGGAACCTGTCCCAGATGAACGCGACCATCATGCCGGCGATCACGGTGAAGGCGAGGATCTGGTCGGTCGTCATGCTTGCTCATGCTTTCGAAGGAGAGAAATGCGCTGTCTCCGCCTCAATCGGCGGGGATGCATTGAAACGCAAGCCCGGGTCATACGGTTCCGGGGAAGAGCCAGTCCATGAAAAAGGCCCGCCTTGCGGCGGGCCTCGATCAACGGTGTGACAGTTACGGCAACATCAATGTCTGGTGCCCGCTGCAGCGGAAGCTGCCTTCTTGCGCTGCCTGGCGTTGCGCGCAAACATGTTGAGCACTTCCACCAGCGCTGAAAACGCCATGGCGGCATAGACGTAGCCCTTGGGAACATGGAAGCCCATGCCTTCGGCGATCAGCGTCGTGCCGATCATCATCAGGAAGGCGAGCGCCAGCATGACGACGGTGGGGTTGCGCTCGATGAAGTTGGCAAGCGGGGTAGCGGCCAAAAGCATGACGGCGACGGCGAAGATGACGGCGACGATCATGATCGGCAGATGCGGCGTCATGCCGACGGCGGTGATGATGCTGTCCACCGAGAAGACGAGGTCGAGCAGCAGGATCTGGCCGATGGCCGCGCCGAAATTCATCGCCACAGGGCCGCCAACCATGTCTTCCTTGTGATCTTCGGGGTCGACAGTGTGGTGAATTTCCTTGGTGGCCTTCCACATCAGGAAGAGACCGCCGGCGATCAGGATCATGTCCTTCCACGAGAAGGGATGGCCGAAGACTTCAAACACCGGCGTGGTGAGCTGCACGATCCACGCGACGGTGCCGAGCAGGCCGAGACGCATGACGAGCGCAAGGCCGATGCCGATCTTGCGGGCTTTTTCGCGCTGTTCGGGGGGAAGCTTGTTAGTCAGGATCGAGATGAAAATCAGGTTGTCGATACCGAGCACGACCTCCATGACGATCAGCGTAACGAGCGCCACCCAGGCGGCGGGATCGGACAGAAGCGGGAGAACGGACTCCATCAGGCAAATTTTCCTTTCAGCAACAAGGCCACCCGAACATTCGGTGGATGAGATTTATAGCGCATGACGCGAGAAACAAGCGGCTAATGGCTGTGATGAGCCGGATTTCACCGAAATTTCACGCAAAAGGCGCATTGGCGCCGTGCCGTTGCCGGTCCGCTCACCTCGTTGCTGAATGAACTCAGGCCTTGTCGGTTCCGTAAGCCGCCATGAATACGTTGATGGCGCTGGCGATCACCCGGTTCAGTTCTTCTTCCGGCACCGGGCCGTCCAGTTCCCCAAACAGGCGCAGTTTGAAGAAGGTGCCGGTGGCGAGTTCGATATATTGCCGGGCAGCCAGTTCGGGGTCATCCACCTTCAGATGGCCGATTTCGACCTGATGTTCGATGAAATCCAGAAGCACCGTGCGCACATTGTTGGGCGCGGAGAGGAAAAAGCGCTGCGCCAGCTTCGGCATGCGGTCGAGAACGCCGATCACCGAACGCATGGCGGGGATCATGTCGGAACAGATCATCTTGTTGGCAAAGGCCTTGCCGAATTGTTCCAGCCCCTCGCGCACCTCTTCGGTGCCCTCAAGAATATGGCGCATGGAGATGGCAAATTCGTTGCGGTGATGGTCGACAAGCGCAACGAACAAATCTTCCTTGTTGGAAAAATAGACGTAGATGGTTCCCTTGGAGACACCCGCTTCCCGGGTGATGTCGTTCATGCTGGCGGCGTCGAAACCCTTGCGTTTGAACACGCGCCAGGCCCCCGCGAGAATTTGTTCGCGTTTGGCCGGGTCTTCCCCTGCCGCAAACCGACCCGCCGCATTCCCCGCGCAGCACGTTTCCAACTCCAGTTCCGTATCCATGTCTTCCCCTGCCATCGCTCCCGCCTCCTAGTACCACAATGGCGTAAAAAAAATTAACCAGACGTCGAACCAATCGGTTCGATAGCACTTGATATGTGTCAGGAAAGAGATTATGTCAATCGAACCGAACGGTTCAGTTCGAAAATTTTTCTTCAATTATCACGGTATACTCTCATGTCGGCCCAGAAGAATAGCGCGGTTCGCGCCGTCAACGATGCGGAAGAGGCGGACATCTCCGCCAAGGCCGAGACCTCTCCGGCAAAGCCGGCAGACGCCCCACCGCAACAGCCGCCCCAGGTAACCGCCGCACCGAAGCAGAAGAAGCGTTCGAAGCTTCTTCCTGTCATCGCCATCGCTGCTCTCGCCGGTGCCGGCTGGTACGGTTACAACTGGTGGATCGACGGCCGTTTCATGGTCTCGACTGACGACGCCTATATAGAAGGTGACATCGCCGTCATCGCGCCGAAGGTTTCCGGTTACATCGCCAAGGTGAATGTGGTCGAAAACCAGGAAGTCAAGGCGGGCGATCCGCTGGTGACACTCGACGATGGCGACTACCGCATCGCGCTCGATCAGGCGGAGGCGCAGATCCGCACTGAGGAACTGTCGCTGAAGCGTATCGATGCGCAGATCATCGGCGGCGAAGCCTCGCAGGAACAGGCCGTTGCCCAGAAGGGTGCGCTGGATGCCGCCCTTCGCGGTGCCGAAATCACCCAGAAGCGCGCCAGCGAATTGCAGGCGAAGGACGTCGGCACCGTTGCCGCTTCCGACAATGCGCAGGTCGCACTCGATCAGGCACGAGCGAATGTCGTGGCCGGCGACGCGGCGATTTCGTCGGCAAAAGCCAATGTCGAACTTCTGCGCGCCCAGCGCGAGGAGGCCGAAAGCACCATCCGCTCGCTTGAACTTTCCCGTGACAAGGCCGCTCGCGACCTGTCCTTCACCGTGCTGAAGGCGCCTTATGACGGCGTCATCGGCAATCTGGCGGTGCAGACGGGTGATCTGGTTTCGGTGGGCAAGCGTCTGGCGTCGCTGGTGCCGATGAACGAGCTTTATATCGATGCCAATTTCAAGGAAACGCAGCTGGCCAGCGTGGTGCCCGGCTCGAAGGTGCGCGTCCATGTCGATGCCTTTGACGATGCGACCATTGAAGGCACGGTGCAGTCGATCTCGCCGGGTTCCGGTTCGGTCTTCTCCATGCTCCCGCCGGAAAATGCCACGGGCAACTTCACCAAGGTCATCCAGCGCGTGCCGGTGCGGATCGTCTTCTCGAAGGACGATCTTGCCAGGCACAATCTGCGTGCGGGCCTGAGCGTCGTCGTTGATGTCGACACGCGCACGGCGCCTGAAAATACGAAAACGGCGCAAGCCAAGTAAAGCGTCGTCGAGGGCAAGATCATGGCGGCTACGGTTGTCGGTACGGGCGGGGCATCTGTCCCCGTCGATCCTCCGATGGACAGGCGCAGGCTCATCGCGTTTTTCGCGATGGTCTTCGGCATGTTCATGTCCATTCTCGATATTCAGATCGTTTCCGCCTCGCTGGCGGAAATTCAGGCCGGCCTCGGTGCGGGCTCAGATGAGATCGCCTGGGTGCAGACCTCCTATCTGATCGCCGAAGTCATCATGATTCCGCTGTCGGGCACGCTGGCGCGCATCCTGTCCACGCGCGTGCTCTTCGCCACCTGTGCGGCGGGCTTTACGATTTCGAGCGCGCTCTGCGCCACCGCCACCAATATCGACCAAATGATCGTCTATCGGGCGATACAGGGCTTTATCGGCGGCGGCATGATCCCCTCCGTCTTCGCTGCCGCCTTCACGATCTTCCCGCCGTCGAAGCGCTCAGTCGTCTCGCCGATCATCGGTCTGGTCGCCACGCTTGCGCCGACCATCGGCCCGACGGTCGGCGGTTATCTCTCCAATGCCTTTTCTTGGCACTGGCTGTTCCTCGTCAACATCATTCCCGGCATCATCGTCACCATCCTGACCTGGAGCCTGATCGATTTCGACAAGCCGGAACACTCGCTCTGGAAGAAGTTCGACTGGTGGGGGCTGATCTCCATGGGGGTCTTCCTCGGCTCGCTGGAATATGTGCTGGAAGAGGGCAACAACAAGGACTGGTTCAACGACGAGCACATCGTGCTTGGATCGGTCGCCATGGTCATCGGTGCGGTGGTGTTCTTCTGGCGTGCCTTCAAGGTGGAATTCCCTGTCGTGGATATCCGCGCCTTCGCCGATCGCAATTTCTCGATCGGCTCGCTGTTTTCCTTCGTCATGGGCATCGGGCTTTACGGGCTGACCTATCTTTACCCGCTCTATCTCGGCCGGGTGAGGGGATATGATGCGCTGATGATCGGCGAGACCATGTTCGTCTCCGGCCTTGCCATGTTCTTCACCGCGCCGATTGCCGGCAAGGTCTCCACCAAGCTCGATCCGCGGGTGATGATGGCCATCGGCTTCATCAGCTTCGGCTGCGGTACGTGGATCATGACCTATGTGACGACCGACTGGGACTTCTATGAATTGCTGATCCCGCAGATCCTGCGCGGTTTTGGCCTGATGATGTGCATGGTGCCGATCAACAACATCGCGCTCGGCACGCTGCCGCCCGCCCGCATCCGCAATGCGTCGGGCCTGTTCAACCTCACCCGTAACCTTGGCGGTGCGGTTGGCCTTGCCGTCATCAACACCATGCTGTCGCAGCGCACCGACGATCATTATGTGCGGCTGGCGGAACATATCAGCTACTCCAATCCGCAGGCGCTGGAATGGCTGAACAATGTCGGTGCGAACTATGATTCCTACGGGCTGGACGGCGCATCCGTCGCGATCAAGAAACTGGTCGGCATGGTCTCGCAGCAGGCATGGATACTGGCCTTCGCGGATGTGTTCTTCGCGCTGACGCTTTTGTTCGGCAGCCTGATCTTCATGACGATCCTGATCCAGAAACCCAAGGCAGCGCCGCCGCCAGACGCGGCGCACTAAAAAAATCCCCTCCCATCCACCGCAGAGCTGGGGCCGTCGAAAATGACGGCCCCTTTTTTTGCCTGCCTGCCCGATGAATATGGAGCAAGCGGGTGCGGCATATTTCTTCTCCCCGCCGGGGAGAAGTCCGCGGCAGCGGGATGAGGGGGCAAGGGTAGAGATATTCGGAGAGCTTGCCCCCTCATCCGACCCTTCGGGCCACCTTCTCCCCCTCGGGGAGAAGAAATGCGCGGCACCGTTTCGCGACGAGCCGCTGACCTCCACACCAGCTTTCGACGAAATATGAGGTACGTACATCATTTTTCGGTTTACCTCGACCCCAAAGCTGGATATTCAAAGGCGAGGGGAGGAGCCATGAAGCCGACAGTTCATGATATTGCCGAGCGCGCGGGCGTCAGCCTCGCCACCATCGACCGGGTGCTGAACATGCGTCCGGGCGTTCATGCCGCCACCCGCGCCCGCGTGGAGGCGGCGATTGCCGAGCTTGGTTATGTGCGCGATATCGCCGCCGCCAATCTGGCCAAGGGCCGCAATTATTCGCTGGTCTTCATCCTGCCGGGCAATGACAATTCCTTCATGGCGACGCTGAGGGCCGAGGTGCGGGCTGCCGCCTCCCGCTCCCATCTGGAGCGCACGGCGATCCGCATCATAGAGGTGCCGCCCTTTAATGCCGCAGCACTGACCGAGGCCCTGGAAGTGGCGCGACGGGAAAAGCCGTCGGGTGTGGCTTTCGTCGCCACCGATTCGCAAGATGTGGCGGAAGCCGCCGACCGGCTGGCGGAAGACGGCATCGCCACGGTGACGCTGGTTTCCGATCTTTCCGGCTCGCGCCGCGACCACTATGCCGGCGTCGACAATGCCGCGGCGGGACGCACGGCGGCGAGCCTGATGGGACGTTTCCTCTCCAGCCGTGGCGGCGATATCGCTGTTGTCGCCGGCTCCATGCTGGTGCGCGACCATCGCGAACGTCTGGAAGGTTTTCGCGCCGTCATCGAAGCCGAATTTCCGCAATTGCGGCTTCTGCCGGTGCTGGAGGGCAAGGATGATCCGGCAACCGTCGAGGCGCTGGTTGCCGGAGCGCTCGGCAATGCTGCGTTGTCAGGCATCTACAGTCTCGGCGCCGGCAATCGCGGCCTCATCCGGGCGCTCAGAGTTTTGGATGGCGAAAGGCCGCTGTCTGTCATCGCCCACGAACTCACGGAAAACACCGCCAATGCGCTGCGGGAAGGCGTGCTTGACGCCGTGCTCAACCAGGATGCCGGCCATGAGGTACGCAGCGCCATCCGCGTGTTGAAGGCCCGTGCCGACGGCCAGCCGGTCATCGCCGCGCAGGAACGTATCCGTATCGACATATTCCTCAGGGACAATCTGCCCTGACGAGAGCATTTCCAGGAAAAGTGGCCGCCGGTTTTCCGTCCGGAAATGCGGTGACTTTTAAAAAACGCTGAAAGTGGCGCATGGAGCGCCGGAATGGAGAAATACATGTATCTCGGTCTCGATCTTGGCACTTCAGGCATCAAAGCCCTGCTGATGGATGGCGATCAGAAGATTGTCGGTTCGGCCAATGGTTCGCTGGAGGTTTCGCGTCCGCATCATGGCTGGTCGGAACAGGATCCGGCCGACTGGATCGCCGCCGCGAAAACCGCCGTCTCCGGCCTGAAGCAAAAGTTTCCGAAGGAGCTTGCCGCGGTGAAGGGCATCGGCCTTTCCGGCCAGATGCACGGCGCGACGCTTGTGGATGCGGCCGGCAAGGTGCTGCGCCCCTGCATTCTGTGGAACGACACCCGCTCGCACGCCGAGGCCGCCGCACTCGATGCCGATCCGCGTTTCCGCAAGATAACAGGCAATATCGTTTTCCCCGGCTTCACCGCGCCGAAGCTTGCCTGGGTGGCGAAGAACGAACCTGAAATCTTCGCGAAAGTGGCGAAGGTGCTGCTGCCGAAGGATTACCTGCGGCTCTGGCTGACGGGCGAATATATCTCGGAAATGTCGGACTCGGCCGGCACCTCATGGCTCGATACCGGTGCACGTAAATGGTCTTCCGAACTTCTCGCTGCCACCGGCCTTGATGAAAAACACATGCCGTCGCTGGTGGAAGGCACGGATGAGGCGGGCGTGCTTCGCTCTGAACTTGCTGCTGAATGGGGCATTTCCGGCCGCACCGTGGTAGCCGGTGGCGCGGGTGACAATGCCGCTTCCGCCTGCGGCATGGGCACGGTGAAGGAAGGCCATGCCTTCGTGTCGCTCGGCACGTCAGGCGTGCTGTTCGCCGCCAATGCCTCCTATCTGCCGAAGCCGGAAAGCGCCGTGCATGCCTTCTGCCATGCACTGCCCAACACCTGGCACCAGATGGGCGTCATCCTCTCCGCCACCGATGCGCTGAACTGGTATTCGCGCCTCACCGGGCAATCCGCCGCCGATCTGACCAGCGAACTGGGAGAGACGCTGCTTGCGCCGACCGGCGTTACCTTCGCGCCTTATCTCTCCGGCGAGCGCACGCCGCATAATGACGCGGCCATTCGCGGTTCCTTCATCGGTCTTTTGCATGAAAGCGACCGTAAGGCGCTGACTCAAGGTGTGCTGGAAGGCGTGACCTTTGCCATCCGCGATAATCTCGAAGCGCTGAAATCTGCCGGCACCTCGATTTCGCGGGTTACCGCCATCGGTGGCGGTTCACGTTCGGCCTATTGGCTGGCCTCGATCGCCACTTCGCTCGGCGTGCCGGTGGATATTCCGGCGGAAGGTGATTTCGGTGCGGCCTTCGGTGCTGCCCGTCTTGGTCTGATTGCCGCGACCGGGGCTGATCCGGTTGCCGTTTGCTCACAGCCGGAAACGGCGCGGACGATTGAGCCGGTGGCGGCGCTGGCCGGCGCTTATGAGGAGGCTTATCGGCGGTATCACGCGCTTTATCCGGCTATTCGGGCGCTTTCGCATTGAGGTATTGAGGGTGTGGCTACCCCCCTCTGTCCTGCCGGACATCTCCCCCACAAGGGGGGAGATCGACAAGCGGCGGACACCTCGCCCATGGAACGAGCGAGTACGGCATCTGATCTCCCCCCTTGTGGGGGAGATGTCCGGCAGGACAGAGGGGGGTAGCCACACCCTCCGGCATTTCATCTAAACCCACCAAGGAGGACCCACCATGAGCACAGGTTTTTTCGGCGATATCGCCAAAATCAAATATGAAGGCCCCGACAGCACCAACCCACTGGCCTTCCGCCATTATAACCCCGATGAAATCGTCGCCGGCAAGCGCATGGAAGACCACCTGCGTTTCGCGGTGGCCTACTGGCACACCTTTACCTGGCCGGGCGGCGACCCCTTCGGCGGCCAGACGTTTGAGCGCCCGTGGTTCGAAGACACCATGCAGGCCGCCAAGCTGAAGGCCGATGTAGCTTTCGAATTCTTCTCGCTGCTCGGTTCGCCATTTTATTGCTTCCATGACGCCGATGTGCGCCCGGAAGGCAAAAACTTTGCTGAGAACACGAAGAACCTCAACGAAATCGTTGATTATTTTGCTGAAAAGCAGGCCCAGACCGGCGTGAAGCTGCTGTGGGGCACGGCGAACCTGTTCTCCAACCGGCGTTTCATGTCGGGCGCGGCAACCAATCCGGACCCGGATGTTTTTGCATTCTCCGCCGCAACGGTGAAGACCTGCATGGATGCCACCAAGAAGCTCGGCGGCGCAAACTACGTTCTGTGGGGTGGCCGCGAAGGTTACGAGACCCTGCTCAACACCGATCTGTCGCGTGAACTCGACCAGCTGGGCCGATTCCTCAATCTGGTAGTGGAATATAAATACAAGATCGGCTTTGAGGGCACGATCCTGATCGAGCCGAAACCGCAGGAGCCGACCAAGCACCAATACGACTATGACGTCGCCACCGTTTATGCCTTCCTGCAGAAAAACGGTCTGGAAAAGGAAGTGAAGGTCAATATCGAGCAGGGCCATGCCATCCTTGCCGGCCATTCCTTCGAGCATGAGCTGGCCATGGCCAATGCCTTCGGCATTTTCGGTTCCATCGACATGAACCGCAACGATTACCAGTCCGGCTGGGATACCGACCAGTTCCCCAACAACGTGCCGGAAATGGCGCTCGCCTATTATCACGTTCTGGCCGGCGGCGGCTTCAAGAATGGCGGCACCAATTTCGATTCCAAGCTGCGTCGCCAGTCTCTCGATCCGCAGGACCTGCTGATCGGTCATATCGGTGGTATGGATTGCTGCGCCCGCGGCCTGAAGGCGGCGGCGAAGATGGTCGAGGACGGCGCACTGTCGAAGCCGCTGAACGAGCGTTACGCCAAGTGGGATTCCCCCGAGGCCCAGAAGATGCTGCGCGGCGAGTTGAAGCTCGACGAGATTACCGCGCTGGTGGAGCGGGAGGATATCAATCCCGAGCCGAAATCCGGTCGTCAGGAATATCTGGAAAACGTCGTCAATCGTTACGTCTGACGCGCAAGTCCATTGCTGAAAAAGCGGGGCGGGGGATCATCTCCCGCCTTTTTTGTGCGCTGTTCCATGGTGATTTTGTGCCGGTCTCCCGCCTCCTGCTGTTGCGTAATTGTCACAATCCTCGCCGGTCAGCCGTCTGCACGCCTCAATGCTGCAACGGTTTGATCCATCTCAATCGGTGTCTCCTGCCCTTCGCCATAGTGGCCGTGACGGTCGTGGCAGCGCGAGATTCGCAGCCCACCATCATCAGCCGTTTTCGGGGTTCCCGGTGACGGCTGTGGCATCGGCAAGCACCGATGCGCCGGTTCGAGAAGGTGAGACGCGCCCTGGGGAATGTCCGAACGGATGCAGGCTGCGCTAAAGGAGAGATGGAATGACGAACAGGAACAAAAGAACCGCCTTGCTTGCCAGCGTCGCGGTTAGTGTTGCGGCAATGCTGGTGTCGGCCAATGCCATGGCCGCCGATCTGGCCCCGGCAGCACCGGCGCCCACCGCCGAAGAGGCGATTGCGGCGGCAAGCCCGTGGATGCTGCGCGTGCGCGGTCTCGGCGTCATCACCAATGACAGCGGCAGCGTCGACGGTGTGCCGGGTGCCGGCCTCTCCTATTCCGATACGGTGATCCCGGAACTCGACATCACCTATTTCTTCACGCCGAATTTTGCCGCTGAACTCATTCTCGGCACCACCTATGCCAAGATCAATGGCGAGGGCGTGCTGGCCGGCACGCCGGTCGGCAAGACATGGCTGCTGCCGCCAACGCTGACGCTGCAATATCACTTCACCGATTTCGGCGCCTTCAAGCCCTATATCGGTGCGGGCGTGAACTATTCGCTGTTCTACAACCAGTCCGAACAGCCCGGTTTCAGCAATCTTGACGTCAAGAACAAGCTAGGTGCCGCCGTGCAGGTCGGTTTCGACTATATGCTCGACGAGCATTGGGGCGTGAACTTCGATGTGAAGAAGATCTTCCTGAAGACCGACTGGACCGCCGAACTGGGCGGCACACCGATCAGCGGCAAGGCGAAGCTCGATCCCTGGCTGATCGGTGCCGGTATCACCTATCGCTTCTGATCCCGGTACGGATTTCAGCGCCGCCTTTGACGGGCGGCGCGTTCTGAGTTATACGGACGGCCACGGGCAGAGAGCCCCGGCCGTCCGCAGGCATTGATGCCCCTGGTGAAGCTCTTATCCCTGATAACGGTCATCCCCATGTTTTGCATGTCGTCGATGGCAACGCGGACCCCCTTCGGAAAATTCGGCATGTCAATGTTGGAGAACCGTTATGAACGTGTCCAAACCGCTTCCCGCTCTTGAGGGGCTGAAGGAACAGGCAAAACGCCTGCGCGCCGCCCTTGAGGAACAGGGGCAGGCAATCACCCACTCAAAGGCGCTGGAACTCATCGCCGCGCAATATGGCTTCCGCGACTGGAACACCCTGCACGCAGCAGCCGGTAACCGCCCCGCCTTCAATCCCTATCTTCTGGGTTCCAGGGTGGAAGGCCTCTATCTCGGCCAGCCTTTCGTCGCCTCCGTGCTCGGCGTCCAGGCGCTTGGCGGTGACCCGGAACGCTATCGGCTCACTCTGCATCTCGACGACCCCGTCGACGTCGTGACCTTCGAAAGCTTCTCCGCCTTCCGGCAGCGCGTCCACTGCAATATCGATGCCTCCGGCCGCACGGTGGAGAAAACCTCCAACGGCCGGCCGCAGGTGGAGCTGGTGTGGTAGAGGGACGGCGAGACGTACGTTGCCGTCACCTGTCAGGGTAGTTTCCAGATACTACTAAAATTCTTCGCACTAATTTGTCGAACCGTGTTCCGGCCCGTGGCCGGGACACGGTTTTTCACATCGACGTTAGCCAGTTTCACTGATGTTGCCGTTTTGCAGCTTTATGTTGTTGTTTGTTGATTGCAATTTGTACTTAGTCGACAGTATAGTCCACATAAAATTATGAATATGACATTTTTATAAATAATTTTGAATGAGGTATTGATGAGCGCGGATAGCAATCCCGGACGTTGGGTTTACGTCGATTCCATTCGAGGAATAGCAGCTCTGGCGGTAGTTTACATTCATATTGCCGAAATCGCCTACAAGAATAAATTTACCACAAATGATTTTGAGTATTATTTATTTTATTTTTTCACGGAATACTTTGACCTCGGAAAAATAGCAGTCGTTATGTTCTTCGCTGTTTCCGGCTTTGTTATCCCGTTCTCTCTTCTGAAAGCGAGTAGCGCACCTTTGCGCGGTTTCGCAATTTCGCGGTTTTTCAGGCTGTATCCCGCTTATTGGATGTCTATGGTTCTGGCTCTGGCGATCACCCCGATCGTGCGGGGCGACGTCTTCACGCTTGGCCAGATATATGCCAATGTGACGATGCTGCAGCAGTTTCTGGGCCAGCAGAATATTCTCGGTGTCTATTGGACGCTGCAGATAGAAATCGTTTTTTATGTCGTCAGCGCGATGATGTTTTATGCCAGGCTCCTGCACAAGCCGGAAGGTGCCGCTGGTGCGGTGGTATTTTTCCTTATGTGCGCGGTCGTTATGGGCGCGGTGCGTTATGGTATGGGCATCAAATTACCGGTGGCCATGCCGCTGGGGCTGACTGTGATGTTTTGGGGCTTGTTATGGCGTCACGGCGCCAGCGAAGAGGCCGGGCCGCGGCTGCGACGGCTTATCCTGTTCACATCGCTCCTCGTTGTCTTTGCCGTGCCGTTCATCAGCCTTCTAAGCTATAATGTGGACATGGGCTTCGGCGAGACCTGGTATCGCTATACGATTGCCTACTATGCGGGAATGGCGCTGTTTGCGCTGTTCACGACCAAACTGCGCATCACCCACCCGCTCTTTGTCTGGCTCGGCGCGATAAGCTATTCCGTCTATCTGCTTGGGCCGGTCGCCCAACCGATCGTGGAATATGTGCTTCCCTATCGCCAGCTGGCTCCCTATCCGGTTCACGTGACTATCATAGCGGTCTTCGCCTTAACCGTGGCCATGGCCTATTTGAGCTACCGGTTAATTGAGTTGCCATTCCAGAAGTTTGGGAAGAAGCTAGCCTCTCGTCGGCCTGCTCATGTGGGGGTCTCATCGGCATGAGATAAGGTATATGACATGTCGGCATTGCCGCAGAGAGCGACAATGCCGACATGTTCATCTCAAATCCGCTTTCCCGACGCGTCGAACAGATGGAAATCCTTGGCCTGCGCGGCGATCTTCAGCGTTTCGCCGATGCGCAGCTGCGAGCGGCCGGGAACGCGGAAGACGATGGTGGTGCCATCGGCGAAGGAGCCGTGCACATAGCTTTCCGCCCCCACCAGTTCCACGGCGTCCACCTGCACGTTGGCGGTGAAGGCGGCATCGGCGGGTTCTGCTTCCGCCAGCGTGATGTCTTCCGGGCGGATGCCAAGCGTGGCGGCGTTTTGCGGTAGTGCTGCGGCGCCATTCACCGACCAGCCGGTCGAGCCATTGGACGAGGCCGCGGCATGGGCCAGAAGGTTCATGGAGGGTGAGCCGATGAAGGTAGCGACGAAGGTGGTCGCCGGCTTTTCGTAAAGCTCGATCGGCGTGCCCATTTGCTCGATGCGGCCGGCATTCAGCACCACCAACCGGTCGGCCAGCGTCATGGCTTCCATCTGGTCATGGGTGACATAAACGCTTGTCGTGGCGAGCGAGCGTTGCAGGCGGCGGATTTCTACGCGCATCTGCACGCGCAGCTTGGCGTCGAGGTTGGAGAGCGGCTCGTCGAACAAGAAGGCGGCCGGCTTGCGCACGATGGCGCGGCCCATGGCCACGCGCTGGCGCTGGCCGCCGGAAAGCTGGCGCGGTTTGCGCTCCAGGAATTGCTCGATTTCCAGCGCCTTGGCTGCCTCGGTGATGCGCCGTTCGATTTCCTCTTTCGGCGTGTTGCGGTTCTTCAGGCCATAGGCAAGGTTCTGGCGCACCGTCATATGCGGATAAAGCGCATAGTTCTGGAACACCATGGCGATGTCGCGGTCGGAGGGTTCGAGATCATTGACGACGCGGTCGCCGATGGAGATTTCACCGCCCGATATGCTTTCCAGCCCGGCGATCATGCGCAGCAGCGTGGATTTGCCGCAGCCGGAGGGGCCGACCAGCACGATCATTTCACCATCGGCGATGTCCATCGATACGCCTTTGATCGCATCGACATTGCCGCCGTAAACCTTGCGGACGTCTTTCAGCGCAATTTTTGCCATTACTTCTCGGTCTCCACCAAACCTTTGACGAACCAGCGCTGCATCAGCACCACAACCATAACAGGGGGGATGATGGCGAGGATCGCTGTCACCATCACATAATTCCAGGGCGTCGAAGCGTCGGTGAAGTCCACCATGCGCTTGAGGCCGATGATGATCGTGTTCATCTTGGCGTCGTTGGTGACGAGCAGCGGCCAGAGATATTGGGTCCAGCCATAGATGAACAGAATCACGAAAAGTGCTGCGATATTGGTTCTCGACAGCGGCAGCAGAATATCGCGCATGAAGCGGAACGGGCCGGCATTGTCGATACGCGCCGCCTCGACCAGTTCACCGGGAATGGTCAGGAAGAACTGCCGGAACAGGAAGGTCGCCGTCGCCGACGCCATCAATGGCAGTGTCAGCCCCGCATAGGTGTCGATCAGCCCAAGATCGACGATGACCTTGTAGGTGGGCAGGATACGCACCTCCACCGGCAGCATGAGCGTGATGAAGATCATCCAGAAAAAACCCATGCGGAAAGGAAAGCGGAAAAACACGATGGCGAAGGCCGACAGGAACGAAATGACGATCTTGCCGATGGCGATGGCGAGCGCCACGACGAAGCTGTTGAACAGCAGCCGTTCGAGGCTGACGCCGACCACTCTCTCGACACCGCCGACCATGGCCTCGGTGTAGTTCTCGGTCAGATGGTCGCCGGGCAGCAGCGACATCGGCGGGCGGATAATGTCGTTCGACGTCATGGAAGAGGCGACGAAGGTGTAGTAGATCGGGAAGGCCACAACGATGATGCCGAGAATGAGCATCAGATGGGCGACCATGCGGGCGACCGGGCGATTTTCAATCATTGTGAAATCCTCAGCCGTAGTGCACGCGCTTCTCGACGAAGCGGAACTGGAAGGCGGTGAGCGCAATGACGATCACCATCAGGATGACCGATTGCGCGGCGGAAGAGCCGAGGTTCAGGTTCACGAAGCCATCATTATAGACCTTGTAGACCAGCGTTTCCGTCGCCTTGGCGGGGCCGCCGCCGGTGACGGCATGGATGATGCCGAAGGTATCGAAGAAGGCGTAAACCGTGTTGACGACCAGAAGGAAGAAGGTGGTCGGCGCCAGCAGCGGGAAAACGATGGTCCAGAAGCGCCGCGAACCGCGCGCGCCATCAATGGAGGCCGCTTCCAGCAATGATTTCGGAATTGCCTGCAAGCCTGCGACAAAGAACAGAAAATTATAGCTGATCTGTTTCCACGCAGCGGCTGCGACCACCAGCAGCATGGCCTGATTGCCGTCGAGCAGCGGGTCCCACATGATGCCGTTGCGGCGCAGGATATAAGAGAAAGTTCCCATGGCCGGGTTGAACATGAACAGCCAAAGCATACCTGCCACGGCAGGCGCCACGGCATAGGGCATGATCATCATCGTGCGGTAAAACCCCTTGCCGCGCACCACCCGGTCGGCGGCGGTCGCCAGAAGCAGCGCCAGCCCCATGGAGACAAGCGCGGTCAGCACGCTGAAAATCACCGTGACGTGCAGCGAATTGAGGTAGCTTTCATCCGAAAGTACCGCAGAGAAATTGGCCAGACCGACGAAATTGCTGCTCAGCCCGAAGGCGTCCTCGCGCATGGTCGACTGGTAGAGTGCCTGACTTGCCGGCCAGAAAAAGAAGACCACCGTGAGGATGATCTGCGGCGCGACCAGCAGATAGGGCAGGATCTTGTTGGGGAATACGACGCTTTGCACGGCGATCTCCTGATGAGATGGAAACGCCGCCCGCACCTTGTTGGGATGCGGGCGGTGGCAGGGATCGTATTAGTTGCCGGTGGCCTGCTTGATGGCCGCATCACCGCGCGTCACGATCTTGTCGAGGGCGGCCTTCGCGTCCTGCTTGCCGGCCAGCATCGCCTCGAACTCTTCGTTCATGATGTCGCGCACCTGCGGCAGGTTCACGAGGCGAACGCCCTTGGAGTTTTCCGTCGGCGGCTTGCCCATCATCTGCAGCAGCGGCGTTTCGCGGGCCGGGTTCTTGTCGTAGAAGCCGGATTTCTTGGTTTCCTCATAGGCCGCGATCGTTACCGGCATATAGCCGGAGACCTGATGCAGACGAGACTGGATCTTGGTCTGCGAGAGGAAATGGAAGAACTCCGCCACGCCCTTATATTCGGCTTCGCTCTTGCCACCGAATACCCAGAGGCTGGCGCCGCCGGGAATGGTGTTCTGCGGGCCATGGCCCTCGTAATAGGGCAGCTGGCCGATGCCGTAATTCATGCCGGTCTTGACGATATCGCCAAGGCCACCGGAGGATTCGGTCAGGATGCCGCATTCGCCGGACATGAACAGCTGCTTGGCTTCCGAGGTGCGGCCGCCATAACGGAAGGTGCCGTCCTTGGCGAGATCGGCGATCGCCTGGAAATGCTCGACGAAGAGCGGCGCATTCACCGCAAGCTTCACATCGGTGCCACCAAGCCCGTTTTCATTGCTGCCATAGGAGACATTGTTCCAGGCGGCGAAGTTTTCGGTCTGGATCCAGGTGAGCCATGTGGAGGTGAAACCGCATTGCGATGCACCGCTGGACTTGATCTTCTTGGCGGCTTCGAAAACTTCGGGCCAGGTCTTCGGCGGGTTGGCCGGGTCAAGGCCTGCCTTCTGGAAGGTGTCCTTGTTGTAATAGAGGATCGGCGAGGACGAATTGTAGGGGAAGGACAGCATGGTGCCGTCGGGCTTGGAATAATAGGCGACGATGCCGGCCAGATATTCATCCTTGTTGAAGGTGTAGCCACCTTCCTTCAGCACATCCGCTACCGGTTTGATGGCGCCGGCGGCGCCCATCATCACGCCGGAACCGGCGTCGAAGACCTGAATAATGGCCGGCGGCTGCTTGGCGCGGAAGGCGGCGATGCCGGCATTCAGCGTTTCCGGATAAGTGCCCTTGAACACGGGCGTGATCTTGTAGTCTTTCTGGCTGTCGTTGAACTCTTTCGCAAGCGCGTCCACGACCTCGTTATTGGCGCCGGTCATGGCGTGCCACCACTGGATTTCCGTCGCAGCGAAAGCATTCGATGTGACAAAAAACGAAAGCGCGGATGCCGCAGCGAGGCGGTAGCTGAGTTTTTTCAAGGCGATTCCTCCCATTGTGAAAACAGTAAAAGATACAGCCCCTTATTGCAGCCTATCCTCCTCGATCAAGCTGCGGGCCATCTTTTCTGTATTAGCAGTTGGAATTAAAAACGAACTTTAACGAAAATGCAATAGCGCGTGGAACGAATAAAACGAAAGTGAAAGAAACGATTTTATTATTCCATTTCCTCTCTCTTATGGTTTTTTCATGCGTCCGAAAGCAGGTGCTTCGGGCTAGATGATTTTCGCAGCCGGGTAACGACAATTGCGTCGAACCGAAAACTCGCGAAACGCTATTGATATGTTATTACATTACAAAGTAAGTTACCGCTGATTTATGAGTTCGAAGGTGCGGATGTGTTCGGAATGAAGCGGAAGCAGGCGGTGGCGCAAGGAGACGATTCGGCTGTCTCGCCATCTGTCAGGACAGTGCCGGTTACCCTGCTCACCGGCTTTCTGGGGGCGGGAAAGACCACTTTGCTGAACGAGCTTCTGAACGAACCGGCCATGCATGACGCCGCCGTCATCGTCAATGAATTCGGATCTGTGCCCATCGATCACGATCTGGTGCGCACCGGCTCGGAACGGTATTTCAGAACCACGACCGGTTGCATCTGCTGCAACGCGACCAGCGATATCCGTACCTCGCTTTACGAATTGCATCAGACCTTTCTGGAGGGGGTGATGCCGGAAATATCGCGTGTCGTTATCGAAACGACGGGACTTGCCGATCCCGCGCCGATCATCAACAGCCTGATTGCTGGCGGTACACCGGCGCTTGGCCTGCGCGACCATATCGTCGCCCGGCACTTTCATCTTTCGGGCGTGGTCACTGTTTTCGACGTCACTTCCGGCCAGGCGATGCTCGACAGTTTCATTGAAGGCTGGAAACAGCTTGCCTTTGCCGACCATATTGTCCTGACGAAAACCGACCTTGCCGACGCGACCGCGATGGACCGTGAAAGCCTTACAGACCTCAACCCCGCCGCCCTGTTGCATGACCGCAATGCGGCCGGCTTCGATCTCATGTCGCTTTTTGCAACGAAGAATTACTCGCTGCGCGGCAAGCCGGAGGATGTGCCGGGATGGCTGGCGGCCGACAGGCTGAGCCTGCATGCCGACCATGTCCATGATATCAACCGCCATGGTGCCGGCGTCGAGGCTTTTGATCTCACTTTCGACGGCGCTCTTGATCCGCAGATGATCGTTACCTTTCTCGAGCTCGTCACCAGCAACGTGCATTCCGGCCTGTTGCGGCTGAAAGGTATTTTCCAGGCGACGGACGATCCGGATCGGCCGGTGGTTGCCCACGCCGTGCAGCACCGGCTTTATCCGCTGGCAAGGCTGGAAAGCTGGCCGGATGGCAACCGTGCAACCCGTCTCGTGCTGATCGGCATGGATATGCCGCAACAGCCGATCCGCGATCTTTTCGATACATTGGCCTCGCAGGCGAGGCGAAAGGGTGCTTCATGACCAACCCCCTTGCGCGCAGCGGCTCGGCGATCGTCTCGCAGGCCCGGCTTCTGAAACAATGGGCGCGCAACCTGCTAAATCTGCATGCCGATGACATTGTCACCGTCAGCGAGCTGTCCTGTGCCCTGCCGGATTGCCCTCCACGCGAAACGGTGATCGTCATCCTGCTTGCGTCCGGTGATATCAGGCAATTGTCCATTCACAAGGCGCTGCTGGAGGTGGATCATGACGACATTGTGCGCGCCATTGCGGCGAATTCGGCCTGATATCCCCTCAGTGATGTCAGGGGGGTGCTTGACGGTGCGCGCCATCATCCGGCACTTCAGGGGCCGCGGCGGGATTCGCTGGTGATGAAGGGCGGGCAATGGCCGATCTGGCGGTTTATACGGGTTTGTTTCTGACGGCCTTTGTGGCGGCGACTATTCTGCCCATGCAGTCGGAGGCGGCGCTGGCCGGTCTCATCCTCTTGAAATCGCAACCGGTCTGGTTGCTGGTGGCCGTTGCCAGTGTCGGTAATGTGGCCGGTTCCTTCGTCAACTGGCTGCTTGGCCGCGGCATCGAACGGTTCCGGCACAGGCGCTGGTTTCCCGTTGGCGAGGCGGCGCTGCAACGTTCCCAGAACTGGTATCGGCGTTATGGCCGCTGGTCGCTGCTTTTAAGCTGGGCGCCATTGATCGGCGATCCGCTGACGGTTGCGGCCGGCATCATGAAAGAGCCGCTGCCGATCTTCCTGCTGCTGGTCACGGTAGCCAAGGTGGCTCGTTACCTTGTGCTGGCGCTGGTGACGCTGAATTTTCTCTGATTCTTTTCAGGGCGTTAAGGCCCGTTCGTCGCTTCAGAAGACAGGGAAGGCGCAAGCCCTCTTCAGGGCGTCTTGATCGCCTTCTGCGTCCGGTCCTTGCCCACCTCGATCACGTGGCGCATGGCTTTCACGGCGGCATCGGTATCACGCGCGGCGATGGCGTGAACGATGCGCAGATGATTGGACGCAATCTCGGCGATGGTGCCGGGCGAGGCGGCCGGTGACGAAAGCTGGAAGGAAATGGCGAGGGCTGCTTCGATCAGCCCGCTTGCCGACCGCATGAAGGGATTGCCGGACATGTGCGCCACGGCAAGGTGGAATTCGAGATCGACCTTGGCGATGCTTTCCGGCGTATGTTTCGGATTGTCGAATTTGGCGGCGATGACGTAAAGGGAAACGATATCGTCATTGGAGGCCTGCAGGGCCGCCGCAGCTGCCGCCGCCGGCTCCAGCGCCAGACGGATTTGCGCCAGATGCGTTACGAATTCCTCGTCTATGCCGGCCTCGCAGCGCCAGCCCAGCACGTCAGGATCGAAGAAATTCCAGCTTGAGCGATCAAGAACGCGGGTGCCGACCTTGGCTTTCGGTTCCACCAGCCGTTTGGCCGCCAGCGTCTTCATGGTTTCGCGCAGCACGGTGCGTGAGACGCCGAAGCGCAGCGAAAGTTCGGCATCGTTGGGCAGCAGCGAACCTTCCGCAATTCTGCCCGAGACGATGGCGCTGCCGAGTTCGGAGACCACATGGGCGTGGCTGTTCCGGCGTTTTCGCCCGCTTATCGTCGTTTCGAGCAGCCCCAAGCAAGCCTCCGTTTGTGGTTATGCCGGGTGTGGCCCGGCCAGTCTCCTGTTTGAATACCAGATGATTGCGCGCTGCAACACGATGAAGACGAAAAGCAGCACGCCAATGACGATTTTCGTCCACCAGGACGACAGCGTTCCGTCAAAAACGATATAGGTCTGGATCAGCCCCTGGATCAGAATGCCGATGAAGGTGCCCGCCACCAGCCCGGTGCCGCCCGTCAGCAGCGTGCCGCCGATGACGACGGCGGCAATGGCGTCCAGTTCCACGCCGACCGTCGCCAGCGAATAACCCGACGAGGTGTAGAGTGTATAGACGATGCCGGCGAGGCCTGACAGAAAGCCAGAAAGCGCATAGATGCCGATGGTCGTCGCGCCGATCGGCACGCCCATCAGCTCGGCCGATTGCGGGTTGCCGCCCAGCGCATAAACATTGGCGCCAAAGCGGGTGCGGCTGGCGATCAGCATGCCGACCGCAAAGACGATGAGCATCAGTATGGCGAGCGCCGTCAGCCTGCCGCCTCCGGGAAAGCGGAAATAAAAGCCCTGTATAGCATCGATGAACGGGTGCGATATCGGCACCGACTGCGTCGAGATAAGATAGGCAGCACCACGCGCCAGAAACATGCCCGCCAGCGTCACCACGAAAGGCGGGATCGACAGGAAACGGATCATCGCCCCCATCAGGCAGCCGAACAGCGTCGAGACCACCAGCACGATGGCGAAGGCCAGCAGCGGATGGATATTATAGGTACCCACCATCACCGCGACGAAGACGCTGGTAAAGGCGATGACCGAACCGATGGAAAGATCGATGCCGCCCGACAGGATCACGAAGGTCATGCCGACGGCAGCGATGCCGAGGAAGGCGTTGTCGGTCAGAAGATTGCCGATTACCCGCGTCGACAGGATCGCCGGATATTGCAGCACGCACAGGAGATAGGCGACCACGAAGATCGTCAGCGTGGTGAGGAAGGGAAGATTGCGGCTATGGATCATCGCGCGGTTCCTTCCTTGGTCATGCCGTTGGTGGCTGCCGGTTTGGCGTGTGGTTTGGGTGGTCTGACGAAGCCCAGCACCGCCATGATCGCCGGCGATTGCAGCGTCAGCACCACCATGATGATGCCGGCCTTGATGATGAGGTTGAATTCCGGCGGAAAGCCCGAAACCAGAATGCCGGTATTGATGGTCTGGATGATGAGCGCGCCGATCAGCGAGGCGGTGATGGAGAAGCGCCCGCCATTCAGCGAGGTGCCGCCGATCACGACAGCCAATATGGCGTCCAGCTCCAGCCACAGCCCGGCATTGTTGGCATCGGCACCGCGAATATCGGCGGTCACGATCATGCCGGCGATGGCGGCGCAGAGGCCGGAAACGGCATAGACGAAAAACAGCAGAAAGCGCGCCCGCACCCCGGCCAGCGCTGCCGCGCGGCGATTGATGCCGGTTGCCTCGATCAGAAATCCGAGCGCGCTCTTGCGCACCAGAAGACCGATCAGCAGTGCGGCCGCCAGCCAGATGATGACGGGCAGGGGAATGCCGGCGAAGGCGCCAGAGCCGATGGCGGAGAATGTGTCATCGTTGAAGGTGAGAATGACACCTTCGGTGATGAGCTGGGCGATGCCGCGCCCCGCCACCATCAGGATCAGGGTGGCAATGATCGGCTGTATGTCGAGAAGGGCGACCAGCACGCCATTCCACAGGCCGCAGG
Source organism: Agrobacterium burrii (assembly GCF_017313405.1). Taxonomy (NCBI): domain Bacteria; kingdom Pseudomonadati; phylum Pseudomonadota; class Alphaproteobacteria; order Hyphomicrobiales; family Rhizobiaceae; genus Agrobacterium; species Agrobacterium burrii. The sequence goes on along the minus strand of NZ_JAFLNA010000012.1, from coordinate 68,551 downwards.
CAATGCCGACCGCCAGCGAGATGGCGATGACGCTGGGGATGGAATGGCCGTTGCTGATGAGCGTGGCGGCCACCGCGCCGCAAATGGCGATGACAGCGCCGATCGACAGATCGATGCCCTTAGTGGCGATGACCAGCGTCATGCCGATGGTCAGGAGCGCCACCGGCGCGGCGCGCACCAGAATATCCACCAGGCTGCCGTAGAGCCGACCGTTCTGGAACGAAACATTGAGAAAGCCCGGCGAAACGATTGTAATCGCGGCCAGAATGACGAAAAGCGCGGCAAGCTGGGGGGCAAGCCTTTTCAGGCGTCGGGTCACAGCCACCATCATGCCGCCTCCGTTTTGGCTGCCGCATCCGCAATTGCCCGCATGATGTTGTCGGCGGTCACGTCGCCGCCCTTCAACTCGCTGACATGGCGACGATCCGAAAGCACGACGACGCGATGCGCCACGGCGGTCAGTTCTTCCAGTTCCGAGGAAATGACGACGAGCGACATGCCTTCGGTACAGAGTTTTTCGATCATTTTCAGAATTTCCGCATGCGCGCCGATATCGATGCCGCGTGTCGGCTCGTCGAGGATCAGCAACCGGGGATGGGTGGCGAGCCAGCGGGCCAGAATGGCCTTCTGCTGGTTGCCGCCGGACAGGAATTTGATCGGCCGGTCGGGATCGGCCGGGCGAATGTCGAGCGACTTGATGAAGCTTTCGGCAAGCTCCACCTTCTGCCTTCGGGAAATGGGCCGCGCCCAGCCCTGCCGGGCCTGAAGGGCGAGCGCGATATTATCGGTGACGGAAAAATCGCCGATGATGCCGTCCGTCTTGCGTTCCTCCGGACAGAAGCCGAAACCGGCGGTAATGGCGGCTTCCGGCGAAGAAATCGCCACCGTCTGGCCATCGATGACAGCTTTTCCGGTATCCGGCCTGTCGATGCCGAACAGCAGGAAGGCGGTTTCCGTGCGGCCCGAACCGAGCAGCCCGGCGACGCCGACGATCTCACCGGGGCGGATGCCGAGATCGAAGGGGGCGATGCTGCCGCGTTTGCCGTAACCTTCGAAACGGATCGGCGGTTCGCCCTCGACAACGGTATCTTCGGTCGCCTGATGTTCGTGGGTGATGTGCTGAAGCTCACGGCCGAGCATCATCGAGATCAGTTCGGATCGCGGCAGGCTGCCGATATCGCGGGTGCCGACCAGTCGGCCGTTGCGCAGCACCGTCACCCGGTCGGCGATATCATAGACCTGATTGAGGAAGTGGGTGATGATGACGATACCGATGCCGCGGGCGCGCAGGTTTTTGAGGACGCCGAACAGCATCTCGACCTCATGGGCGTCGAGGCTGGCGGTCGGTTCGTCCAGCACCAGCACCTTGCCGGAAAGATCGACGGCGCGGGCAATGGCGATGATCTGGCGGATGGCGACGGAATAGCTGGAGAGAAGCGCGTTGACGTCAATGGACAGCCCGTATTGGGCCAGCAGCGCCTGCGATTGCTTCTGCATCGTGCTGCGGTCGATCAGTCCGAAGCGGCGCGGCTGGCGTCCGAGAAACAGGTTTTCGGCAACCGTCAGGTTTTCGAGAAGGTTCACCTCCTGATAGACCGTGCCGATGCCCAGCGCCTGCGCTTCGCCGACATTGGCGGGTGAAATCTCGCTACCTTCCAGAAAGATCGAGCCGCTGTCGCGGTGGTAAACCCCGGTCAAAATCTTGATCAACGTCGATTTGCCCGCGCCGTTTTCACCGAGCAGCGCGTGGATTTCACCGCGCCCGAGCGAAAAATCGACGCTATCCAGCGCCGTGATCCCGAGAAAGGATTTACCGATGGCGCGTGCTTCCAGAAGTGGTGCCGTTTCGGACATTAAGCAGGTTCCGTATCGAAATGGGTATCGTATCAAGGGTGGAATGAGCGCGTCGGGAGCGGCGGGTTTCTTCTCCCCGCCGGGGAGAAGGTGGCCCGAAGGGTCGGATGAGGGGGCAACGCCAGCGATTGACCGCACCCTCGCCCCCTCATCCCGCTGCCGCGACCTTCTCCCCCTCGGGGAGAAGAAGCAGGCGGTACACGCTCGCCCCATAGGCGATCATTCGGTGTCGGGCTTGCGCCCCTCGTTTAACCGAAAGAAACGGCGCAACTTTTCGCGCCGTTCCTCAAAAGACAGGCCTTAGTAACCCAGCCCCTTCTTCGCCTCGTAGACCTTCATCGGATCATCGGATGCCGTATAAAGCTTGGATTCCGTCTGGATCCACTTTGCCGGCGCCTTCTTGTCCTTCAGATAGGCTTCGAGCGCATCGAAGGCCGGGCCGGCCATGTCGGGCGTCAGTTCCACGGTGGCGTTGGCTTCACCGGCGGCCATGGCCTTGAAGATATCAGGCACGGCATCGATGGAGACAACCTTGACGTCGGTGCCGGGCTTCAGGCCCGCTTCCTTGATCGCCTGGATCGCGCCGACGGCCATGTCGTCATTATGGGCGTAGACGGCACAGATATCCTTGCCGCCACCTTCGGCCTTGATGAAGCTTTCCATCACTTCCTTGCCCTTGGTGCGGGTGAAGTCACCCGTCTGCGAGCGCACGATCTTGATGTTCTTGTGGGATTCGATGGCCTGCTCGAAACCCTTCTTGCGGTTGATGGCGGGTGAGGAGCCGGTCGTGCCCTGCAATTCCACGACCTTGCAGTCCTTGGAGCCGACATCCTTGACCAGCCAGTCGCCGGCCACCTTGCCTTCGTGCACCTGATCCGACGTAACGGCGGTCAGGTAAAGATCATCGGGCGCCTCGATCTGGCGGTCGAGCAGGATGACAGGGATTTTCTCTTCCTTGGCTTCTTTCAGCACGGCATCCCAGCCGGTGGCGACCACAGGAGCGATCAGGATCGCATCGACGCCCTGCGCGATGAAGCCGCGAACGGCCTTGATCTGGTTTTCCTGCTTCTGCTGCGCGTCGGCGAATTTGAGCGTGACGCCGCGTTTTTCGGCCTGCTGTTTGGTAACGGTGGTTTCAGCCGCGCGCCAGCCGGATTCCGAACCGATCTGCGAGAAGCCGACGGTAAGCGATTGTGCGGAAACACTGGATGCAAGGCACAGCGAAACGGCGACAGTAACTGTCGCGAGAGCTTTTCTCATCTTATTCCTCCCAGAGATGATGTCAGCGTGACGGCAACACTATGAGCATATAGTAATACTCTTGGGAAGTGGTTTTTTGGCGTTTCCGCAATTTGCCAGATGTCGGTTTGACTTGAATTTTGCCATAAAATGCAATGAATCAATATGTTATATGTATATAGATCGATTTTTCTATTGTTGAAAACATACCGGAAATGGGGTTTGATCCAGCTTGACAGGCGATGACCGTATCTAATAGTAATACAAATAAAGACATCAGGTCGTGACGGAGCATGAGGCTATGAGGCCGTTGTTTTCCGGAAAGACAGGGAGGGAGAGACCGTTGCGCTACGCCGCCATCGTCGTAAGCACCGAAAAATATTCGGTTAAAGCCGAAGAGCAGCCCCAAATCACTCGTCTGGGCCTGCTCTGTCGGTTATGCGTGATCCCGAAAAGCTGATTCCATTTTCCTTGCGCACAACATAAGCTTGTCGCATTTCGTAATATTTTACCGTTGGCCACTTCCGGCTGGAGACCTGCATCATGACAAAATCCGACAATCTGCCCGCCACCAAAGGCAAGTTTCGTTCGCGCGCGTGGTTCGACAACCCCGCCAACGCGGATATGACGGCGCTTTATCTCGAGCGTTACATGAACTTCGGTCTCAGCCAGGCCGAGCTTCAGTCCGACCGCCCGATCATCGGCATTGCGCAGACCGGCTCGGATCTTTCCCCCTGCAACCGGCACCACCTGGAACTGGCAAACCGCCTGCGTGAAGGCATCCGTGAAGCCGGTGGCATCGCCATCGAATTTCCGGTGCATCCGATCCAGGAAACCGGCAAGCGCCCGACGGCGGGTCTTGACCGCAACCTTGCCTATCTCGGCCTCGTGGAAGTGCTTTATGGCTATCCGCTCGATGGCGTCGTGCTGACCATCGGTTGTGACAAGACCACGCCTGCCTGTCTTATGGCGGCGGCCACCGTCAACATTCCGGCCATCGCCCTGTCCGTCGGCCCCATGCTGAACGGCTGGTTCCGTGGCGAACGCACCGGCTCCGGCACCATCGTCTGGAAGGCGCGCGAGCTGCTGGCAAAGGGCGAGATCGATTATCAGGGCTTCGTCAAGCTCGTTGCCTCGTCGGCGCCGTCCACCGGCTATTGCAACACCATGGGTACGGCAACGACCATGAACTCGCTTGCCGAAGCGCTCGGCATGCAGCTTCCCGGCTCCGCCGCCATCCCGGCCCCTTACCGCGACCGTCAGGAAGTTTCCTACCTCACCGGCCTGCGGATCGTCGAAATGGTCAAGGAAGACCTCAAGCCTTCCGATATCATGACCAAGGACGCCTTCATCAACGCCATCCGCGTCAACTCGGCTATCGGCGGCTCCACCAATGCGCCGATCCACCTCAACGGCCTTGCCCGCCATGTCGGCGTGGAGCTGACCGTGGATGACTGGCAGACCTATGGTGAAGACGTGCCGCTGCTCGTCAACCTGCAGCCGGCTGGCGAATATCTCGGCGAGGATTATTACCATGCCGGCGGTGTTCCCGCTGTCGTCAACCAGCTGATGACCCAGGGACTGATCATGGAAGATGCCATGACCGTCAACGGCAAGACCATCGGCGACAATTGTCGCGGTGCGATCATCGAGGACGAGAAGGTCATCCGCCCCTATGAGCAGCCGCTCAAGGAGCGCGCCGGTTTCCGCGTTCTGCGCGGCAACCTGTTCTCCTCGGCCATCATGAAGACCAGCGTGATCTCGGAAGAATTCCGTGGCCGCTACCTCTCCAACCCAAATGACCCGGAAGCCTTCGAAGGCCGCGCCGTGGTGTTTGACGGTCCGGAAGATTACCACCACCGCATCGACGATCCGTCGCTGAAGATCGACGCGAACACCATCCTGTTCATGCGCGGCGCCGGCCCGATCGGTTATCCGGGTGCGGCAGAAGTGGTGAACATGCGTGCGCCGGATTATCTTTTGAAGGAAGGCGTCAATTCGCTGCCGTGCATTGGCGACGGCCGTCAGTCCGGCACGTCGGGCAGCCCGTCCATCCTCAACGCGTCTCCGGAAGCGGCGGCCGGTGGTGGTCTCGCCATCCTGCAGACAGGTGACCGCGTTCGCATCGATGTGGGCCGCGGCACGGCCGATATCCTGATTTCCGGCGAGGAACTGGCCAAGCGCTACGAAGTGCTTTCTGCCGAGGGTGGCTTCAAATTCCCCGATCACCAGACGCCATGGCAGGAAATCCAGCGCGGCATCGTCAGCCAGATGGAAACCGGCGCAGTTCTGGAACCGGCGGTCAAGTACCAGCGCATCGCCCAGACCAAGGGCCTGCCGCGCGACAACCACTAAAGGCGGGACCGTTCCGGCTGGCCGCTTTTAAAAATCAGCTAAAAATCAGCCCCGGGGTGTGCCGCCCCGGGGCTGAAATATTTTCGGACATCCGAGCGCCTCGTCGCCCTCCTGCTTACTCCTTCGATGGGGAGAGCGGCTTTCCCAGATAAGGCAGGAAGAACATGTACAGCCCGCTGACGATAAGCAAGGTCAGCGGAAGAAGCGGGGCATAAACGATCACCGGTGGTGTCGGGCCGAAAGCCATCGAAGCGAAGTTCGCCAGAATGGTGACGGTCAGCAGAATGCCCAGCCACCGATGGCTCTGCCTTATCCATTTTTGCAAGATCAAAGTCGCCCCCAAGAAAAAGCATCCATGATGGAATGTGACACACGGTTGCCTCAACGGGCCTGAACGAGTTTCCAGCCATTGCCGGAAGGGTCGCGAAAACTCGCATCCACCGAGCCGTAACGCGTGATCGGTTCCTGGGTGAATTCGACGCCGCGTTTGTGCATGGCGTCAAAGGCCTTCTGGCAATCCTCAACCACCAGAACCAAAGGCGGCATGGCGCCTTTGGCCACGGCTTCGTTCAGACCCTGCGCCGTCGCCTCGTCAACGGTCGGGGCCTGCGGCCGAAACAGGCCGAGCTGGAAATCCGGCTGGTCCGGATGCTGCACGGTCAACCAGCGATAATCGCCGTTGCGTGCGTCCGTATGCACGCGAAATCCAAGTTTTTCGACATAAAATTGCAGCGCCTCGTCCTGGTCATGAACGTAAAGCCCGACAACTTGAACACCATTTTTCATGAGCTATCTCCCTTTCACTCACCGTGCCTACCGCCTTTCGCCTGTCGGCGCTTCTCCGAAACTGCGATTGTGAGATTGGGGCGGTGTGCGGCGCTGACGAAGCAATGGGGAACCTGCTCGAGATCGGCAGGGGAAAGCCGCATTTGTCGCCGCACTTCGCTCGGGCTCTCCCCGGTTACATCGCGGAAAACGCGGCCAAATGTGCCGATGCTGTTCCAGCCGGTCTGCAAAGCGATGTCGATGATTGGAAAATCGGTGTCGCGCAAAAGCGCCACGGCGCGCTCCACCCGGCGGGTCAGCAAATAGCGGTGAGGGGGTATGCCGAAGGCATCGCGAAACGATCTCGCGAAGTGCGCCTGCGAGGCGCCGCTGACTTTTGCAAGGCGTGAAACGGGCCATGCCTCATGCGGCGCGGCATCCATATGATCCCTGGCGCGCAGCAGGCGACGCAGGAGCTTCAAGTCTCTGTTTGCAGAGTTCTTTTCATTTCCAGACCGCATGCGGCAATCATTGAATGAACCCGCCGTTCTTGGCAAGGTTCATGCCCGGTTAGCCACTGCGGGTGATTTAGATCACCGGATAAAGCGACCAGAAGAACAGCTCATATTCCTGGTCACGGTCGTCATCATGCGGTTCGTCGTCCGGTCTGCGCGGCGTCTTGTCCTGAAATTCGAGCTCGACCCGCTCATTGACGACGGGCATTCTTCGGCCGATGCCAAAGAGGTCAAAGGAGAGCATATTGAACCCTGCTACCATGGCCAGTTCCCTTCTTCACGCGAGTTAACGGTGTGTTAAGTTTCGCGCGTTGCCATGATTTCGTCAAGATTGGCCGCGGAATTTGTCTACTATTTTTAACAACAATGTCGTGATTGGCGTTTCACCGGTGCCGGATTTCACGCAATGAATGTTTGTCGGCCCCGTCAAACCTCTTTCGATGCGGCCTCCGAATAGCTCTTTGCGGCCGCTTCCAGCGCGGAATCGGTATCGACGGCATGGCCGAGGTTTTTCAGGGCGCTTGAGACGGCTGCGATATTGGCTTTCACCGCCTGCGGATGCGCGCGCCGGCCGGTGTGGTTGAGCCTTATCAGCCGTTCCGCGCCGGGCCCGACGCCGGCGGAAATATCCGCGCCATGCTCTCTGGATATAGCGGCGAGAAACGCTCCGGCTTCGATAGTATCCGGCAGGATTGCCGTGGAAACGAGAGCTGAGGCATGCGCGTCTTCCACCCAGTTGGCGATGCCGAGCGCCCTGATGCCATGACGGGTGGCCGCCGCTGCCCGCTTGTGGCGCGCATTGGCGGCTGGTAGACCCTCCGCCTCGATCCTGTCGAGCGCGGCTTCCAGCGCATAAAATTCCAGCGGCGCCGGCGTTCCGGGCAGCGCCCCTCGGCCGGCATCCAGCCAGAGCATCTTCTGGTCGAGAAGCGAGAGCATGGAGTTGGTGGGCGCCCTGTCGTGCGAAAGCAGCTCCCATGCTTTTGGGCTGACTGAAATGGCCGATATGCCGGCCGGGCCGGCCAGCGCCTTCTGCGGCCCGATGACGGCAATATCGATGCCCAGTCTGTCAACCTCGAAGGCATGGCCGCCAATCGAAGCGACGGCATCAACCAGCGTGACGACGCCTCTGGTTTTCGCCAGCGCGGCAATGGCGGGCAGGGGGTTGAGAATGCCGCTTGCCGATTCCGCATGCACGATGGCGATAAGATCGAAACCCGGCCCGTCATCGAGCGCCCGTTCAACCTCGGTGAGCGTCACCGGCTTTGCCGGGCTGGCTGTCAGATTGCGCACCGTCGCCCCGCCGCGTTCCAGCCAGCCGCCGAACCATGCGCCATAGGGGCTGGTGACGATGTTGAGCGCCTTCAGCCCCGGCCGCGCAAGGCTTGTCGCCGCCGCCTCCAGCGCCAGCACGGCTTCCGCCTGTATCAGCAGCACGTCGTTTTTCGTGCCCATCAGGGCCGCCAGCCGGTCGGCTAGCATGGCGTAGCGCTCAGCAGGGAAAGCGGGCGGGTCGAGAAGCAATGCATAATCCGGGGCGGGCATGTTTTATCCTTGCATGGTGGTGGTGAGCCGCGGGGCAGCGGCGATCAGGCCTCTGGCGGTCGAGGATTGCGGCGCGGAAATGATCGCTCCGGTTCCGCCGATTTCGACGATCTGACCCGCCTCCATGATCGCGACACGGTGGCAGACGGCGCGGATGACGGCGAGATCGTGGGACACGAAAATACAGGAAATCGCCGTTTCCCGCTGTATTTCCACCAAAAGTTCGAGAATCTGCCGGCGAACCGAAACGTCAAGCGCCGAGACCGCTTCGTCCAGAATGAGAAGCGACGGTTTGAGCGCAATGGCTCTGGCAATCGCCACACGCTGCCTCTGTCCGCCCGAAAGTTCGAAGACGGAGCGACCGGCATAGGCGGCGGGCAGGCCGACACGGTCGAGAAGACGGTGGATTTCCGCCGGGCGGTCGCGTCTTTGAACGACGCGGTGAATGCGCAGCGGCTCGCGTATGGCATCTTCGACGGTGGCGCGTGGGTTGAAGGCGCCATGCGTATCCTGAAACACCATCTGCATCTGTTGCCGGGCGGCGCGCAATGCGCTGCCGCCAAGCGCGAGCCAGTTGCGGTTTTCGAAACGAACAGTGCCTTCGTCGGCGGGGATCAGCCGCATGAGGATGCGCGCCAGCGTCGATTTCCCGCAGCCGGAAGGGCCGGCAAGCCCCAGCGTCTCGCCGCGCTTGAGCGAAAACGAGATATCGGAGAGTGCCGTCACCGTTCTTGCGCCGGTGCGGTAGGTCTTGGAAATGCCGTCCACGCTCAGAAGGGTGTCATTCATGGCACGGCCTCGCTGACGAGCGGCGGGGTGGTAAGATCGAGGTAATCGGCAAGCAGCGCTCGGGTATAGGCATGGGCGGGCGTGGAAAGCACCCGCCGGGCCGGGCCGTGTTCCACCAGTTCACCGGCGCTTATAACCGCGATGTCGTCGGCAAGGCTGGAGGCAAGACCGATATCATGGGTGATGAATACAAGCGTTCTTTCTTCCTCGCGCACGAGATCATCCAGAAGGGTGGCGATGGCCGCCTGGGTTACCGTGTCGAGCGCGCTCGTCGCCTCGTCGGCAATCAGGATCGAAGGACGCGCTGCAATGGCGGCGGCAATCGCCACACGTTGTCGTTGCCCGCCGGAAAGCTGGTGCGGATAGGCGGTGAGCAGATGGGAGGGATGCGGCAGCCGCACTTTTTCCAGAAGATCGCGGGCAAGTTCGCGCGCCGCCTTCCATGAGATGCCGAGATGCCGCACCGCGCCTTCCGCCACCTGTTCGCCGATGGTCAGGACCGGGTTCAGCGTCGCGCCGGTGTCCTGAAAGATTGTGCCGATATCGCGCCCCGGCAGCGGCTTGCTGCTGAACAGGCCGCTGTCGCGGCTCCAGGATATATCGCCCGAGACCTTTGCCGTCTGCGGCAGAAGCCCGGCGATTGCCTTGCCGAGCGTGGATTTTCCCGAGCCGCTTTCGCCGATGATCGCCAGCCGCTGCCCCTGCCTTATCGTCAGGGAAACCTTGCGCAGCGCCGGTGCATCGGCTGCGGCATAACGGACGCTGAGATCGTCTATCCGGCAAAGCGCATTGCCGCTCATGGCGCCTGCCTCCCTGTCGCCATCGCCTTGTTGATACCTTCCGCAAGAAGATAGACACCGAGCACCGTGACCAGCAGGCCGATGCCGGGGATGACGGACAGGAACGCGGCTGAGCGGAGCACGTTGCGTCCTTCCGCGATCATCGAGCCCCAGGTGACGATATTGGGATCGCCAAGCCCGAGGAAGGACAGCGCCGCCTCGGTGAGGATGGCGGCGGCAACGATGATGGCGGCGAGCGCCAGAACCGGCGGCAGGGCATTGGGCAATATTTGCCGGAAGGCGATTTCCAGCGGATGCATGCCGATGGCGCGGGCAGATTGCACATAGTCCCGCTCGCGGATGCTCAACACCTGCGCCCGCATCAACCGCGCCGGATCCGCCCAAGCGCCGAGTGCAATGGCTAGAATCACGATGGGCATCGAGGGGCCGATGGTGCTGACGAAGGCAAGCGCCAGCAGGAAATTCGGCACGATCTGAAAGGCATCGGTGACGCGCATCAGCGCCTCATCCACGAGGCCGCCGGCAAAACCGGCAATCGTGCCGATGACGGTGCCGAAAACAAGTGCTGCGGCGGCGGCACCCATGCCGACGAGCAGGGAGGCCTGCGCGCCATGGGCAAGTTCGGCCAGCACATTGCGGCCCAGCCGGTCGGTGCCGAGCGGCAGGGCGGCATCCGTAAAGGGCGCTATTAGCGGCTCGCCGACGATCGCCAGCGGATCGCCGGGGAACAGGAGGGGAGCGGAGAGCGCAATTACCGCCAGCAACGTCAGGATGACGGTACCCGTCACGCCTTCGAAGCTGCGCAGGAGCCGGAGAACGAAGCTCATGCTGCATTCTCCCCGCTGCCGATGCGCGGATCGAGAATGGAATAGAGAATGTCGACGGCAAGATTGACGAGGATGACGAAGACGGCGCTGGTGAGGATGATACCCATCAGAAGCGGCGTATCGCGGCCGCTGACGGCCTCCTGCGCCAGCCGGCCGAAACCCGGAATGGCAAAGACGCTTTCAATCACCACGCTGCCGCCCAGCATGGTTGCGGCCTGCAGGCCAAGTACGGTGATGAGCGGCAGCGCCGCGTTGCGGGCGACATGGCGCAGCACGATACGCCGTCTGGAAAGCCCTTTGGACTCGGCAAACAGTACGAAATCCAGCGGCCAGACCGCCGCCATGGCGGTGCGCATGACGCGCAGGAACAGCGCCAGATAGATGAGGCCGAGGCTGGCGACGGGCAGCACGAGATGGCGGGCAATATCCAGCGCCCGTGCAAATCCCTGTTTGCCCGAGGCGATGGTTTCGATGCCCGACGTCGGCAGCCATCGCAGCTGCACGGCAAAGACGATGGCGAGAACGAGGCCGAGCCAGAAACCGGGCGTGGCGTAAAGCGTGAGCGAAAGCGTTGAAAGCACCCGGTCGGTCAGTCCGCCGGGACGTGCGCCGGCGATGATGCCGAGCGCGGTGCCGGTGATGAAGGCGAGTGCGGTGGCGCTGCCCATCAACAAAAGCGTGTTCGGCAGCCGCTCGAGGATCAACCCCAGCACCGGCCGGTCAAAGGCAAGCGACCAGCCGAGATCAAGCCGCAGCACCGAGCTTGCATAGAGCCAGAAACGGGCGAGCATCGAGCCGTTGAGACCATATTGCTCGCGCAGCGCATCCCGCAGCCCGGCATCGCCGCCGCCAATGGAAACGAGATAGGCATCCACCGCATCACCGGAGGCATTTTCAAGCAGGACGAAGGTGAAGATGAGAACGATCAGCAGCACCGGAATGGCGCTGATCGCCCTTCGCCGCAGCAATGTCGCCGCACGTTTCACGGCGCGGCCTCAGCTATCGACCGCGGTATCCGCCCAGTTGGAAACCGCCCAGCGCGGATTGCTGGCGACATGTTTGACGGTGTCGCGCGCCACCGTGATGAAACCCCATTCGGCGACGTTGATGAGCGGCAGATCGGCTGTAACCTGTTTCTGGAAATCCTTGTAAAGTGCTGTCCGTGCAGTCGTATCCACGGTTTCCGCCGCCTTGTCGATCAGCGCATCGAGCGCCTTGTTCTCATAGCCGCCCTGATTGGAGAAGCCGACGCCAGCGGGAATGCCGGATCGCACGAGAATGGTGGTGGAGATTGCGGGATCGCCACGGAACACCGGGGGAGCAACGGCCAGATCGAAGGCGTGGTCGGTATAGACCGCCTTCTGGTGTGCGGCGGCATCATTATTGACCAGCTCGGCATCGATGCCGATTTCCTGAAGCGCCTGACGAACATAAGAGCCGAATTGTTTGGTTTCGTTGAAATAGGGCGCAGGAAGAAGTTTTAGCGCAAAACGCTTTCCGTCGGGTCCGCGGGCATAACCCGCCTCGTCCAGCAGGGCATTGGCCTTGGCCACGTCGAAATCATAGGTCTCGACGTCGTCGGTGTAAAATTGCGGGGCGTTCTTCGGCACCGGGCCGGTGGATGCCGTGGCGTAACCGAGGAACACCTTGTCGATGACGAATTTCTTGTCGATGGCATGGGCGATGGCCTTTCTGACCTTGAGGTCGGCCAGTTCCTTGCGGCGGTGGTTGATTTCCACCACGAGCTGATAGGTCAGCGCCTCGTAACCATCGGCGATCACTTTGATGCCCGGCACCTTGGCGATGCGGGCAAGATCGGCCAGCGGCACGGCGGAGAAGGCGGCCAGCTGGATTTCTTCCGCTTCCAGCGCCGAGGCTGCTCCCGCACGGTCGGGCAAGACGCGATAGATGATTTCCTCGAGCTGCGGCTGGTCTTTGTCCCAGTAATTCGGGTTGCGGGTCAGGCGGTAATATTCGCCGGGTTTGTATTCGGCAAAAACGAATGGCCCGGTACCGACCGGTTTGGTATTGGCCGGATTGGTGGCGATATCGGTGCCTTCATAGAGATGTTTCGGCACGACGCTGGTGACGACAGGCAGTGCATTGCGGATGAGCTGGAACGGCGTGGGCTTTGAGAAACGGAAGACGGCCGTGTGGTCGTCAGGCGTTTCCACCTTTTCGAGATTGGCAAAGACCAGCCGGCCGAGGTTCTGCAACGGTTTCCAGACGGAAAGCGCCGAAAAGGCCACGTCCGCCGAGGTGAAGGGCTTGCCGTCATGCCATGTCACGCCTTCGCGCAGCTTGAAGGTGGCGCTCAAGCCATCATCCGATCCCTGCCATTCGGTTGCAAGCCGCGGCTCCAGCCCGTCCTTGCCATCAAAAGAGGCTTCCGCCAGCGGCTCGACGATCTTGCTGGCGATATAAAACACGCCATTGGAGGCGACGATGGCCGGATTGAGGTTTTTCGGCTCCGAATCGGCCGCGACGATCAGCCGCCCTGCGGATTTCTCCTGCGCTGCGGCAATTCCGGCCAATCCCGTGGTTGCGGCAAGAGCAAGCGAGGTCTTGAGAAGCGAGCGGCGGGAAAGCTGGACAGGCGACATGAATTTCACTCCGGAAATGAGGGCGAGACGGGCCTTTCCGCTTGGCCCGCGGCACGCCGATCTTAAGACTGCAACCTCGGCAGTGTCCACGTTAATTCGCGCCCTTTACAGCAATGATTTTACGTTGCGGACGAGTTTGAAGAAACAATATGCCTCACCCACGCCAATCTCGTTTTCTCCGGTTGCCGCAGAAGGTGTCCAGTCCATAGGAAATCGATTTAATAAAACAAAAACAAAATGTTGTTCTTCATTTTTGCTGCGGGCGCATACTGAAACGTGACTGTGGGTGACGTGAAATCTGTCGCCGAGGCCCCGTTTGGAAAGGGGTAATTAACCTTTATTTTCTATTTCAGGGAGACCGAAATATGTACGTTTATGATGAGTGTGCACGCTGCCATGAGCTTCTCCCGATCCAGATTCCAGAATTCGTCCAATAATGCCGGGGAGGGGAGCGAAAACGCCCGTCATGCCGGCGGCAAGGCGGTTGCCGGGCAGCAGACGGCGATGAAGGCAAGTGCCGCGCCCCGGCCAAATGCCGATATCAGCGCAGCCGACGCCATTGAAGGCCGTGCCGAAATGCCCGGCTGGCAGAATGCTTTTGTGCTTGGCCCCAATGTGCGCTTTACCCGCACGCCGGAAAGCGCCTTTAGCCGGCGCATGCCGGTCGAGACGCCGAATATTCCGGAAGAAATCCATATTCTCGAAGAGGAAGTCGTTGCAGTCGCTCCGCCGGAACCGGTGGAGCCGGAGCCGACGGCGCAGCAGGCTGTCGCATATGAGGATGCTGCTGTCCTCTCCCAGCCGGTCGTAAAACCGGCGGAGCAGCGCCTGCCGCCACAGCGCATGCCGTTCCTGCCGCAGCCGCCCGATGCGCGCGGTGCCAGGGCGCTGACCTATAAATTGCGTCTGGAGCTTGCCCGCAAACAGGCGGAAGAAGCCGCTGCCGCAACACTGGCGCCGCTCCAGGCTGTAACGGCCACGCCTATCGTGGAAGTGCCGGTACAGCGGGTATTTGCCTCCGTTCAGCCGCAGCCAGTTGCTGTGGCGCAGGCCGCCATGCCGGCTGCGTCCGTTCCCGCCTTTGCCGCGCACCTGCCGGATGAGCTGTTCTGGGAAGTTATGACGCTTGATCTTCCGGGGACAGCGGTCGAAGCCATTCCCACCTATCTGCGCGCCAATTTTGCCGATCCGGCCCTTGCAAATTCCGCTCTGGCAAACCCGGCTCTGACGAACCCGGCTTTGACGGCGTCCATGCCCGCCGTTTCCGCGTCGACGGTCGCTGCCGTCGTGCTTTCAGCCGAGCCTCCGGTCGTCACCGTGCCGGGCGGCTCCGCTATCCGGCTTTACCGGGAAATCGGCGTGCGTCAGGCTGTCGTTCCGGTCGCCACGCTGGCGGCAGAACAGGAAATCGCGCCGCAGCTGGTTGCGGAGGCATCCGTCTTCGTCGAACCGCAGCGGCCGATCGAGCAGGCCCAGCCGATTGAAAGTCAGCCGGCAGCACGAGTAGCGGCGGAGCCGCGTTTCACACCGCGCGCACCTATTCAGGCTTCGCAGCCGATGTTCCGCGAAGCGCCGGTCTTTGCCGAGGGAGAATATCAATATCCCTCAATCGATCTTTTGCAGCAGGCCCGCGTCCAGCAGACCACGACCATGACGCCCGAAGCGCTGGAACAGAGCGCCGGGCTTCTCGAAAGCGTGCTTGAGGATTTCGGCATCAAGGGCGAGATCATCGATGTCCGCCCCGGCCCGGTTGTGACGCTTTACGAGTTCGAACCCGCCCCCGGCGTGAAGTCTTCGCGCGTCATCGGTCTGTCGGACGATATTGCCCGCTCCATGTCGGCGCTGTCCGCCCGTGTCGCCGTCGTGCCCGGCCGCAATGTCATCGGCATCGAACTGCCGAACCCGGTGCGCGAAACTGTCTATCTGCGTGAACTGATCGAAGCGACTGACTACGCCGAGACCCGCCAGAAGCTCGCGCTTTGCCTCGGCAAGACCATCGGCGGCGAACCCGTCATCGCCGAACTGGCGAAGATGCCGCACCTGCTGGTCGCCGGCACCACCGGCTCGGGCAAGTCGGTCGCCATCAACACCATGATCCTGTCGCTGCTCTACCGTATGAAGCCGGAAGAATGCCGCCTGATCATGGTCGATCCGAAGATGCTTGAACTGTCGGTGTATGACGGCATTCCGCATCTCCTGACGCCTGTGGTCACCGATCCGAAAAAAGCGGTCATGGCGCTGAAATGGGCCGTGCGCGAAATGGAAGACCGTTATCGCAAGATGTCGCGTCTCGGCGTGCGCAATATTGACGGTTATAATGCAAGGGCCGCTGCCGCCCGCACCAAGGGTGAGACGGTGCTCTGCAACGTGCAGACCGGCTTCGACCGCGCCACGGGCGAGGCTGTCTACGAGCAGGAGGAAATGGACCTCACGGCCATGCCCTATATCGTCGTCATCATCGACGAAATGGCTGATCTGATGATGGTCGCCGGCAAGGAGATTGAAGGCGCCGTGCAGCGTCTGGCGCAGATGGCCCGTGCCGCCGGTATCCACCTCATCATGGCAACGCAGCGTCCGTCTGTCGATGTCATCACCGGCACCATCAAGGCCAATTTCCCGACCCGCATCTCCTTCCAGGTGACCTCGAAGATCGACAGCCGCACGATCCTTGGCGAACAGGGCGCGGAGCATCTGCTCGGTCAGGGCGACATGCTGCACATGATGGGCGGCGGCCGCATCGCCCGTGTCCACGGCCCGTTCGTGTCGGATGAGGAAGTGGAAAAGGTCGTTGCGCATCTAAAGACGCAGGGGCGTCCGGAATATCTGGGTACCGTCACGGAAGACGCCGAAGAGGCGGATGAAGAGGTGGAAGAAGATACGGCCGTTTTCGACAAGACCTCGATGGGCGATGACGATAGCGACGATCTCTATGAGAAGGCCGTCAAGGTGGTGATGCGCGACAAGAAATGCTCGACCTCCTATATCCAGCGCCGTCTGTCAGTTGGTTATAACCGCGCCGCTTCGCTGGTCGAGCGCATGGAGCAGGAAGGCATTGTCGGACCTGCCAACCATGTCGGCAAACGCGCCATCATCGCCGGCGAGCGCGATCCTTACGACGCCATGGGCGCGGACGACTGATTGATCACTAGGGGCGCGATATTCGGTTGCAAAAACGCGCCCCGTGAATAGCCTGTGCGGCATGGATTCTGGTACCGGGAGGGTTCCCCGCATGTCGCACAGCAATGAAAACGTCACCGTTCTCGCAAGGCTGGATGAGCTGGAGCGGTTTTGCCGCAGTGTTTTCCTCGCTGCTGGCACGGATGATGAGACGGCCGATGCAGCAACTCGCGCCATGATGCATGGCACAAGGCTCGGCGTCGACAGCCACGGCGTGCGCCTGCTTGCCCACTATATCACTGCCCTTGAAGGCGGACGTCTCAATCGGCGGCCGCAGATCCGCCGCGTCTCCGGTTTCGGCGCGGTGGAAACCGTCGATGCCGACCATGCCCATGGCGCGCGCGCCACCTATGCGGCCATGGACAATGCCATGGCGCTGGCCGAAAAATTCGGTATCGGCGCGGTGGCGATCCGCAATTCCTCGCATTTCGGTCCGGCCGGCGCCTATGCGCTGGAAGCGGCGCGGCAGGGTTATATCGGCCTTGCCTTCTGCAATTCCGACAGTTTCGTGCGCCTGCATGATGGCGCGATGCGGTTCCACGGCACCAATCCCATCGCCGTCGGTGTGCCGGCGGCTGATGACATGCCGTGGCTTCTGGATATGGCCACCAGTGCTGTGCCCTATAATCGCGTTCTGCTTTATCGCAGCCTTGAACAGCAATTGCCTGATGGTGTGGCGTCTGACGGTGACGGCGTCGACACGCAAAATCCCCATGCCGTTGAAATGCTGGCACCACTCGGCGGCGCATTCGGCTTCAAGGGCGCGGCGCTGGCTGGCATGGTCGAGATTTTCAGTGCCGTTCTCAGCGGCATGAAGCTCAGTTTCGATATAGATCCGATGGGCGGGCCGGATTTTTCCACACCGCGTGGCCTTGGAGCCTTCGTTTTGGCGCTGAAGCCGGAAGCCTTCCTTGAACGGGAAGTGTTCGACGAGGGCATGAAACGTTATCTTGAAGTGCTGCGCGGCTCGCCCGTACGCGAAGATTGCAAGGTCATGGCGCCGGGCGACCGGGAATGGGCAGTGGCGGCAAGACGCGAAAGGGAAGGTGCACCCGTCGATCCCGTTACCCGCACGGCCTTTGCAGAACTGGCGTCGAAATTCTCGATCACCCCGCCCGCTTATCATTAAGGCTGGTTCTGCGCTCCGTCAGGCGGGGCGCAGCAGCATGTTGGGACGCGGATAGGGGGCTTTCGCCGCGCCAAGTCTTTCAGCAACCACCGGGCGTCCGAGATAATAGCCCTGCGCATAATCGATCTCCAGCTGGCGCACCAGCCGCAGTTGTTCTTCCGTCTCCACGCCTTCGATCAGGATCTTGTGGCCGCGGTTGCGGATGAGGCGGATCATGTCCTGCAGCATTGCCCGGCCGCGCGGCGTGTTGCTGTCGTGCAGGAAGGAGCGGTCGATCTTGACGGTGTCGAAATCGGTCATGCGCAGCCAGGAAAGGCCGGCAAATCCGGTTCCGAAATCATCGAGCCAGATGTTGATACCGAGCGTTTTCAGGTCGTTCAGGCAGCGCAGCAAATCCGAATGTATTTCCATATCCAGACCTTCGGTGATCTCGAAGGCGAGCCTGTTGCCGGCAATGCCGGCCTCGACGAGGATCGCTGCAACCGACGTGGCAAAGCCGGGATTTTTCAGCTGCATGGGGGATACGTTAACACTGACCACGCCCACCCGGTCATCGGCAAGAATCTGCTTGCAGACGGTCTTGATGGTCCACAGGCCAAGTTCCATGATCGTGCCGGTGCGTTCGGCGATCGGAATGAAGATGCCGGGCGAAACGGCGCTGCCATCGAGCAGGCGAAGCCGCATCAGGGCTTCTGCCCCCGGTGTTTCATTGGTCGAGACGTTGAGGATCGGCTGATAGACAAGCGAAACGAGGTTTTCCGCCACGGCGATTTTCAAAAGTGCTGCGATGTTTTCCGTCTCGTCGCTGGTCTGCGGATCGTCCGGGTCGAACAGTTTCATGCAATTGCGGCCGTTGGCCTTGGCGATATAGAGCGCCCGGTCGGCCTCGTTGATGATTTTCTCCAGCTTGCCGTCCGGATTGGCGCGGGTGAAGGACGCGCCGATGCTGACGGTGACGACGAAGGTGCCGTCGCGGCGCTGGTCGTGGGCCAGCGACAGGTCTTCGACGGTGTGGCGGATCGTCTCCGCCAGCTCGCCCACCTGCTGCCTGGATTTGAACGGCACGAGAACGATGAATTCCTCACCGCCATAACGACCGATGGAAGCGCCATGCCCGGCGATCGCATCCTGCAGCGCATTGCCCACCGTCACCAGGCACTTGTCGCCTTCCTGGTGGCCATAGCGGTCATTGTATTTCTTGAAGAAGTCGACATCGATGAGGAGAACAGCAAAACCCTCCTCCTTCTTGCTCCAATTTTCCCACAGCAGACGCAGCTGATGGTCGATGGCGCGGCGGTTCTGCAGGCCCGTGAGCGAATCCGTATTCGAAAGCCGCAACAGCGCCTGGCCGCGCTCATCCGCCGCCTTCTGCTGGGCCTTGGCCTCCAGCGCGTTGAGAAAGACGTGATAACGTTCCCGGTTCAGGTTCCAGTTCACATAGGAGGTGAAGACGAAGCAGGAAATGTAGAAGGTGCCGAACGCCACCTTGTAGAACACATCTTCGGGAAACTGCGTCAACGCCAGAAAATAGGTGACGAGAATGATACCTGATGACACGAGCGACAGGTGGAAGCGGAAGGTGAAGAACAGGTTGGCGCCCATCATGAAGATCGCCCCGAAAACCATGTAATAGGACATGTTTTCGAGGTTGTCGGTCAAAAGCGAAGGCAGCAGCCAGCCAATATAGCCCATGACAAGCGCAGTGGCGCAGGTGAGGTCGAGCGCTGCGGTGCTGGCGCCCCTGCGCAGCTGGATCTCCAGCGTCAGCAGCGATGAGACGACCACGAGCAGGCGGGCGATGATGGCGTAAAACGCGACGTCGGGGATTAGAATAATGTCGGTGACGGCAAATAGCAGATAGATGAAAACGGCCGTCCACAGGCCCTGTCTGATCGAGCCACGGCGGCTGCGCTCACCTTCCTGCTGGTAAAGGGCAAGAAGTTCATCAGAAAACCGGGAGTCCGGCCGCCGATAGTCTTGCTGTCCATTCACCTCTCCCAACGTGTGCCTCATGCACTTTCCCATAGTGTTGCGTATACTTTTTTAAGTAACTGCTTATTCCACTTTTCCGTGTGCTCACGCACCCGGTGCGGGTTCCTGCCGATCTCTGCCGATATGCGTGCAGAACCGGGAAAGGAAGAACGCATCATACGTTCGCAACATTAAGTTTCACTAAATCGCGTATCCGCTTTCTCCTCCGCCCACGAGTGTGACCAAAAAAATACGCTAATGTAGAAATCTATCCCTACACCGCTCAAAAATTGAAAGCGAGTGGCGTTCCGTCTTCCAGAAACGTATAGTTAACAATGTGTTAATACTGGAGGCTGAAGTGGTGCGGGTAAAGAAGAAAAATCTGGACGGGGCAAGTCTGATCACCCCTGATACTGTCGCAAAAGAGATTTTTGCACGCAGAACCGAAACATTCGATGAGCAGTTCGCAGTTGCGAAAGCAGAGATCGCCATCATTCTCGAATTGGCACAGCAGCAATTCGACAATGGTGTTTTAGCGCATGAGATAATACATCGGACGGCGGGTGCGCTGCATGGATTGCGGGATAAACTCCACTCCAGCGTGTGGGCAGAACTGATCCCGCTGGTACAGAATCACTCGGTATCGGAGCATTTTCTCGAAGATCCCTTCACCCGGTGGTCGTTCGAAAAGCCGAGGGGCTATTCCGGCGACGCCCAGTTGCTCGATTTCATCTACGGTCACGACAGCGTTGCCGGGCTGGTGAAAAACGCCTCACCGCTGGGTGCTGCCCTTTACGATTACACAAAGGATGCCAGTTCCTCGGTTGCCGTGCGCGAGCGGCGGGACCTGCTGACGCGGTTCGTTGATGAGGCCGCCGCCCGGCACGGCGAGGAGACGGAAATCCTCACCATTGCCTCCGGCCACCTGCGTGAGGCGGATGCTTCGGTGGCGCTTAAAGAGGGCAGGATCAAGCGCTGGGTGGCGCTCGATCAGGATCCCTTGAGCGTCGGCTCGGTCGCCCGCGATTTCGGCGGCCGCGGCGTGGAGGCAATTGACGGTTCGGTGCGCGATATCGTCCTGCGCACGCAGGAACTCGGCAGCTTCGATCTGATCTATGCGGCAGGCCTTTATGATTATCTGAACGACCGCGTGGCGATCAAGCTGACACGGCGCTGCATGGAGATGCTGAAGCCCGGCGGCATGTTCCTCTTCGCCAACTTCTCCGAAGATATCGTCGTCGACGGCTATATGGAGACCTTCATGAACTGGGCGCTGCTGCTGCGCTCGAAGGCGGATATGTGGCGGATCGTCAATGCCAGCGCCGATCCTGCAAGTATCGAGGCGGAGGTGTTTTTCGGCGAGAACCACAATATCGTCTATGCGACGATGCGTAAGAAGGGCTGAGATAGAAAGCCGCGCTCGTTATTCCTTCGTGGGAGGCGAGCGGATGCCACTTGTTTCTTCTCCCCGACCGGGGAGAAGTCCGCGGCAGCGGGATGAGGGGGCAAGGGTGCTGTCAATCGCTGGCGTAGCGCCCACATCCGACCCTTCGGGCCACCTTCTCCCCGCCGGGGAGAAGAAATGCGCGGCGACGTCGTCCCCATTTCGTCACCCGTCCCTCGCCAATAACCATTTGATTAAACCATATCGCAGGCCTAAGAATCCGCGCCGAATGGATTGCAGAATGGAATGGCTGAAATGAAGAGATATTATTCGGATATGGGCGGTCTGCCGGGGCAGACGGAACTGCTGTCGAGCAAGGCTGTTTTCAAGACTGCCTATGCGGTCATCCCCAAGACCGTGATGTCCGATATCGTGACAAGCGTGCTGCCGCACTGGACCGGCACGCGGGCCTGGATCATCGCCCGGCCGATGACGGGTTTTTCCGAGACTTTCGCGCAATATATCGTCGAAGTGCAGCCGGGTGGCGGCAGTGAGCGGCCGGAGCCGGATGAGCGGGCGCAGGCGGCGATCTTCGTTGTCGAAGGCGAAATGACCGTGACGTTCGAAGGCGCGCAGCATGCGCTGCGGGAGGGCTCGTTTGCCTACCTGCCGGCCGGTGCGCGCTGGCAGGTCCAGAACTCCGGCAAGGCGCCGGTCAAGTTCCATTGGGTTCGCAAGGTGTTTCAGGCGGTTGACGGGCTGGAAGCCCCGCCGGCGATCTTTTCGCATGAAGACCAGATCGCCATGTCGGCCATGCCCGATACCGAAGGCAAATGGGCGACGACCCGCTTCATCGATCCCGAAGACGTGCGTTACGACATGCACCTCAACATCGTCACCTTCCAGCCGGGTGCGACCATTCCCTTCATGGAAACGCATGTGATGGAACATGGTCTTTACGTGCTGGAGGGCAAGGCGGTCTACCGGCTGAACGAGGACTGGGTGGAAGTTGAGGCCGGTGACTTCATGTGGCTGCGCGCCTATTGCCCGCAGGCCTGTTATGCGGGCGGCCCCGGCCGGTTCCGTTACCTGCTCTACAAGGATGTGAACCGTCACGTGAAGCTCTGGTAAAGGGCATTCCGGCGGCGAAATCCGTGAATTATCGCGCAATCCGGCGGGTTGCGCGATAAATGCTTGCGTTAAATCGAATATCCCTAATAAATCCCGATATGCGGACGGTCGTCGCCGTGCCGCACCGTTTGGCATCCGCCTGCATCTACCCTTGAGAAGACTGCCCGTATGAGTGAGACGATCGATACCAATATCTTCAATCTCGCGCCCGTGGCGATGTGGATCGAGGATTTCAGCGCAGTTAAGAACCAGTTCGATATCTGGCGGGCTGAGGGTGTCGAGGATTTCAGGGCGTTTCTTCTCGAAGATTTATCGCGGGTGGCGGCCTGTTCGCAGAAAATTCGCGTTATCAAGGTCAACGCCAGGACGCTGGAACTGTTCGAGGCGCGCGATCAGGCGCATCTCGTCGACAATCTGCACCGGATTTTTCGCGACGACATGCTGGAAAGCCATGTGAATGAGCTTTCCGAACTCTGGGCCGGCAAGACGGAATTCACAAGCAATGCCGTCAACTATTCGATCGGCGGCAAACGGCTGGATATCCAGCTGCGCGGCGCGGTCATTCCCGGCCACGAAGCGACGCTCGGGCGGCTGCTGTTGACCACCGAGGATGTGACGGAACGGGAGGAGGCTCGCCGCAAGGAGCTTTTCAATCGCCGTTATGCCGAGGGCATGTTCAAACATTCACCGGTTTCGCTCTGGGTGGAAGATTTCAGCCGAGTCCGTCGATTGATCGAGGAGGTCAGGGATCGCGGCATTGTCGATTTCCGGGTGTTCACGGATGTGCATCCGGAATTCGTGCGGCAATGCATGAGCGAAATTCGTGTCATCGACGTCAATCGAGCCACGCTCGACCTGTTCTGCGCGCCGGACCGGCAGGTGCTGCTGCAGCGGCTCGGCGATATTTTCCGCGGCGAGATGGAAAAGCCGTTCCGTGAACAGCTGATGGAGCTTTGGAACGGTAATCTCAACCACCATCGCGAGGTGGTGAATTATGCGCTTGATGGCTCGGAGCGGCATGTTCTCCTGCATTTTTCCGTCTTCCCCGGCCATGAGCAGGACTGGTCGCTGGTGCAGGTGGCGCTGACGGACATCACCGCGCGCAAGAAGGCGGAAGCCTATCTCGAATATCTCGGCAAGCACGATGTGCTGACCAAGCTGCACAACCGCGCCTTTTATTCGGACGAGCTGAACCGGCTGGAGCGCAATGCGCTCAGGCCCGTTTCCGCCATCGTCATCGATCTCAACGGCCTGAAGGAGGCCAATGACAAGCTCGGCCATGATGCCGGCGACGCCCTGCTGCGGCGGGTGGGAGAAGTGTTGAATGGCGTGGTCACTGCGCCGAACCATGCGGCGCGCATCGGCGGTGACGAATTCGCCATCCTTCTTCCCGGCGCCGACAAACAGATTGCCGCTGCCATGGTTGAAACCGTCTATGAGCTGCTGAAGATCAACAACCAGTTTTATTCAAGTGCGCCGCTCAGCCTGTCACTGGGAGTAGCGACCAGCGAAGTCGGCGAGACGATGGAATCGCTGGTGCGCCGGGCAGATATGAATATGTACGAACATAAGAACGCCTATTATGCGGCCCTGCGCAACAGATCTGCCGATAATGGCGAGACGACGAAGAACAACCCGTCCGAGGCCGCCCCGCTTAAGCGTCTGTTCTGAGGAAAGGCGCGGGCGCTTCAAGGTGCGGGGGGCGTTCTAGCCTTCTGCGACGATTTACATCATCTCGACGTCACCCCTCGGCTTGTCCCACTCCTGTCCGGTTTAAATTTCCGGGCAGGTCGCAGTCCCTCTGAAGTCGGTGATGAAGGGTGAACATTCCCACGGCGTCATCCTCGGCCTTGTGCCGAGGATCTGACCACGTCGAATAAAATCAATACGTTGGTAGATCCTCGGGACAGGCCCGAGGATGAAGTCGGCGCAATTGGCATGACTTTCCTTCCCGTTGGACGCCGCCGCTCTTGAGAGTCTTGTGCCTTGTCCAGAAATTTAAACCGGACAGGAGTGGGAGAAGCCCGGGGAGCACGTTGGTGCGATTGGCCCGACGCCCCCTCCCGTTTCACGATTCCACTCTTCCTTAGTGTGCGGTCAGGGCCGTACGCATCTTCACAAGCGCGTGAGACAGCTGTTGCGCTGCAACATTTCCATTGCCCGAATTTTACATACGTCTTAGTATGTATGTAAATATGACCTTTTTTGTGGATTCGGAGCGCAGTATGGCGAAGAAATTGGGGCAGATCGTGGCGGTGTTATTGACGGGCATCGTTCTGGTCGGATGTAGCGACGAGCAGGCCTCTGCGCCCGCTGCGCCGCCGCCCGGCGCGGTGAAAGTCGTGACCGTGAAACAGGAAGAGCTGCCCATCACCAACGAATTGCCGGGACGCATCGCGCCGACACGGCTTGCCGAAGTGCGCCCGCGCGTTTCCGGCATCATCGTCGAGCGGGTGTTTGAACAGGGCTCGCTGGTGAAGGCGGGCGACGTTCTCTACCGGATCGATCCTGCGCCGTTCCAGGTGCGCGTCGACAGCGCCGAGGGAACATTGCGTCGGGCGCAGGCTGCACAGCTACAGGCGCGGCAGACGGCCGACAGGCAGCAGCAGCTGCGTCGCTCCAATGTCGGCTCGCAGCAGGAATTCGACAATGCCATCGCCCTGCTGGCGCAGGCCGATGCCGAGGTGGCCGTTGCCGAAGCTGGCGTCGCGGAAGCCAGGCTCAATCTGCAATATGCCAATGTGACCGCACCCATCAGCGGCATGATTGGCCGTGCGCGCATCACCGAAGGCGCGCTCGTCAGCGCCACCGGCTCGGAAAATCTCGCGACAATCCAGCAGCTCGATCCGATTTATGCCGACTTCACCCAGCCGGCCGCCGATCTCATCCGGCTGCGCAAGGCCTTGCAGGAAGGCCAGCTGATGACCGGCCCGAACGAGGCCGAAGTCAACCTGCTGTTCGATGACGGCAGCCGTTATCCGCTTTCGGGCCGCCTGCTGTTCTCAGAGGCGGCAGTTGACGAAACCACCGGTCAGGTGACGCTGCGCGGCGAATTCCCCAACCCGAACGGCGATCTGCTGCCGGGCATGTATGTCCGCGTCCAGATCCAGCAGGGCATCCAGAAGGCGGCCTTTGCCGTGCCGCAGCAGGCGGTGCAGCGCGATGCGGGCGGGCAGGCGAGCGTGCTTGTGGTGAACGCTGAAGACACCGTCGAGCAGCGGCGCGTCAGCGTCGGTCGCTCCATCGGCGATCGCTGGGTGATTTCGGAAGGCCTTGACGATGGCGACCGCGTCGTTGCCGAAGGTTTCCAGAAAACTGCGCCCGGCGCCAAGGTGAAGCCCGAGCCGTGGTCTGACGAGCCGGATGTCGCTGCCGCCGCCGGCAGTGACGGCGCTGCCGCTACCGAGACCCCGGCCGCGAAGCAATAAGGACCGATTTCATGGCACGTTTTTTCATCGATCGGCCCATTTTTGCCTGGGTCGTCGCCATCTTCATCATGCTGGCGGGCCTGCTTGCCCTTCCCATGTTGCCGATTGCGCAATATCCGAATGTGGCCCCGCCGCAGATTTCGATTGCGACCACCTATCCCGGTGCTGCGCCCGAAGACATCTATCAAAGCGTCACGCGGCCCATCGAGGAGGAGCTGAACGGCGTTCCGGGTCTTCTCTATTTCGAATCGACTTCCGAATCGTCAGGCAGCATCTCCATCAACGTCACCTTCGCGCCGGGCACCAATATCGGTGAAGCGCAGGTCGAGGTTCAGAACCGCATCGCCCGCGTTCAGCCGCGTCTGCCACAGGCGGTGACGCAGCAGGGGCTGCGCGTCGAACAGGCCGGCACCTCGTTCCTGATGATGGTGGCGCTCACCTCCGTCGACGGCAATACCGACGCCATCGGCCTCGGTGATTATCTCAGCCGTAACGTGCTCGGCGAGTTGCGCCGCGTGCCGGGCGTCGGCAGCGCGCAATTATTCGCCACCCAGCGCTCGATGCGCATCTGGATGGACCCGGACAAGATGCTCGGGTTGAGCCTCACCTCGTCCGACGTCATCTCGGCCATTCAGGCGCAGAACTCGCAGGTTGCGGCGGGCCGCATCGGCGCGTCGCCGAACCCCATCGGTCAGCAGATTTCGGCCACCGTCAACGTGCAGGGCCAGCTGACTTCGCCGGAAGAGTTCGGCTCCATCGTGCTGCGCGCCAATCCGGACGGCTCGTCCGTGCGGTTGCGCGATGTGGCGCGGGTGGAAGTGGGCGGCGAAAGCTACGCGTTTTCCAGTCGCCTGAACGGTAAGCCGACGGCGGCCATCGGCGTGCAGCTGTCGCCCACCGGCAATGCGTTGCAGACCTCCGATGGCGTGCGCGCCACCATGGAGGAGCTGTCGCGGTATTTCCCGCCGGGTCTGGAATATGAAATTCCCTACGACACCAGCCCCTTCGTGAAAATCTCCATCCAGAAGGTGATCAACACGCTGGTCGAGGCGATCATTCTCGTCTTCGTGGTGATGTTCGTCTTCCTTCAGAACATCCGTTACACGATCATCCCGACCCTCGTGGTGCCGGTGGCGCTGCTCGGCACCTGCGCCATCATGTATGTCTCGGGTTTCTCGATCAATGTTCTCACCATGTTCGCCATGGTTCTCGCCATCGGCATTCTGGTCGATGACGCTATCGTCGTCGTCGAGAACGTCGAGCGCATCATGGCGGAAGAGCATCTGTCGCCCAAGGAAGCAACCCGCAAGGCGATGGGCCAGATTTCCGGCGCCATCATCGGCATCACGCTGGTGCTGACGGCGGTGTTCGTGCCCATGGCCTTCTTCCCCGGTGCGGTCGGTATCATCTACCAGCAGTTCAGTCTGACCATGGTAGTGTCCATCCTGTTTTCGGGCTTCCTTGCGCTGTCGCTGACACCGGCGCTCTGCGCGACGTTCCTGAAGCCTATCAAGGCCGGGCACCACGAGAAGAAAGGTTTCTTCGGCTGGTTCAACCGTGGCTTCGACAAGGCCTCGCATAAATATTCCTCGTCGGTCGGCAGCATCATCAAGCGTTCCGGCCGTTTCATGGTCATCTACGCGGCGCTGCTTGCCGGTCTCGGCTGGGCCTATATGCAATTGCCAAGCTCCTTCCTGCCCAATGAGGACCAGGGTTATCTGATCGTCGATATCCAGGCGCCGGCGGAAGCCAGCAGCGAACGCACGCTTCAGTCCATCCAGCAGATCGAAAAAATCTTTCTGGCGGAACCGGCGGTCGATCGCGTCATCGCAATTTCGGGCTTCTCCTTCTCCGGTTCCGGCCAGAATGCCGGTCTCGCCTTCGCGACGCTGAAGGACTGGAGCGAGCGCGGGCCGGAAGATTCCGCATCCGCCATTGCCCAACGCATCAACGGCCAGCTGTGGGGCCTGCCGGGCTCCATGTCCTTCACGCTGTCGCCGCCGCCCATTCAGGGCCTCGGCAACTCCAGCGGCTTCACTTTCCGCCTGCAGGACCGCGCGGGTGCCGGACAGACCGCACTCAGCGCAGCCGGTGCGCAACTGATGGCGGCGGCGCAGAAAAGCCCGGTTCTGGCCGGACTGCGCGTTGAAGGCATGCCGGATTCACCGCAGGTCAATCTCATCATCGACCGTGAAAAGGCCAACACCTTCGGTGTGACCTTCAGCGATATCAACGCCACCATCTCGGCCAATATGGGCTCGTCCTACGTCAACGACTTCCCCAATGCCGGCCGCATGCAGCGCGTGACGGTGCAGGCGGAGCAGGGCCAGCGCATGAAGACGGAGGACCTGCTGCACCTCAACGTCCGCAACGCCAATGGCGGCATGGTGCCGGTCAGCTCCTTCGCCACGGTGGAATGGGTGCGCGGTCCCTCGCAGGTGGTAGGTTACAACGGCTATCCGGCGATCCGTATCGGTGGCCAGTCGGCACCGGGTTATTCCTCCGGTGACGCGATTGCGGAAATGGAGCGTCTGGCCGGTGAGTTGCCGAATGGTTTCGGTTTCGAATGGACAGGCCAGTCATTGCAGGAAATCCAGTCCGGCTCGCAGGCGCCGGCCCTCATCGGCCTCAGCATCCTGTTCGTCTTCCTGCTTCTGGCGGCGCTTTACGAAAGCTGGTCCATTCCGCTCTCCGTCATGCTGGTGGTGCCGCTCGGCGTCATCGGCTCGGTGGCGGCGGTGATGATGCGCGGCATGCCGAACGACGTCTACTTCCTCGTCGGCCTCGTCGCCATCATCGGGCTTTCGGCGAAAAACGCGATCCTGATCATCGAATTCGCCAAGGATCTGCGGGCCGAGGGCAAATCCACCTATGATGCGACGGTGGAGGCGGCCCACCTGCGCTTCCGGCCGATCCTGATGACCTCGCTCGCCTTCTCGCTCGGCGTGCTGCCGATGGCGATTGCCTCGGGTGCGAGTGCGGCCAGCCAGAACGCCATCGGCACCGGCGTTCTGGGCGGCATGATCTCGGCGACGATCCTCGCGATCTTCTTCGTTCCCGTCTTCTTCGTCTTTGTCATGAAGTTTTTCGGGGATCGGAAGAAGGACGACAAGATTGCTGCTGACGCCGTGTCGCTGGCGGAATAAAACGGATGTGAAAGCCGGATCATGTTCATGTGACTGACAGTCCGGCAATGCAGAAAGGCACGGTGCGAAAGCGCCGTGCCACGATTGGAAGGAGACATCAGCATGCGCCGTACCAAGGCCGAGGCAGAAGAGACGCGTCAGGCGATCCTTGCCGCTGCCGAGCGTGTGTTCTTCAAAAAGGGTGTGGCCAATGCCTCGCTGGACGAGGTAGCGGTTGCGGCCGGCGTCACGCGCGGGGCGATATACTGGCATTTTTCCAGCAAGACCGACCTTTTTATCGGCCTTTACAAATCGGTGGCGTTGCCCGAATCGGATCTGCTCGATTTCGGTGATCCTGATCTGAAGGGGTTGACCTTGCTGGCCAAGATCGAAGAGGCGGCCTGCAAGTGGCTGGCGCTTCTGGCGCAGGACGAACAACGCCAGCGCATCATGACCATCAGCCTGCGTACCAGCTATTCAGACGAGTTCGCGCCTGTCCTGCATGCGCAGGAGGAACTGGACCGCTACCACAAGGATCGGCTGGAAGCGGCTTTCGAGCGGGCGCAGGCGGAAGGTGCCTTCAACGACAACTGGACAGCGGAATCGGCGCTCGGGGCGCTCTACTGGCTGCTGAAAGGCATCTGTTCCGACTGGCTGCTGTTCGGCAAGCGCTTCGATCTTGCAAAAGAGGGTGGCGAGGCCGTGCATAGCCTGATGAAAGGTTTCAGGCGCGCCGCAAATCCCTGATCCGATCCGCCATCAGGCCAGGAAGCCCCCTTCAAATTTCAGTGTATTCTAAAAGACGAGCGAAATTTGCTTTACGTACCTCAAAACGGACGTTAGCTTCTTCTCAGAGCTTTGGGAGGAGTTCGCTTATGGTCAAATCAGGAAAAATCGAGGGGCAAAAACCGTTCGTTCTCACCGGCTGTCGGTGACGGCGGATGGATTCTGCTGACGAAACTTCAGACCCCGTTCTTATCCGGACGGTTAGGCTGTCGAAATCCTTCGGGCCGGTTCAGGTTCTGAAGGATATCGAGATAGCGGTGCGCGCCAGCGAGGTGCACGCCATCATCGGCGAAAACGGCGCCGGCAAATCGACGCTGATGAAGCTGCTGGCCGGCAATGAGAAGCCGACGGGCGGCGAAATCCTCATCGATGGCGCAGCCGTTACGCTTGGCGGACCGGTGGATGCCGAACATCGCGGCATCGTTCTCGTGCATCAGGAAATATTGCTGGCGCCTGATCTGACGGTGGCGCAGAACATTTATCTCGGCCGCGAATTGCATAGAGGTCCTGTTATGGACGACCGCGCCATGCGCGATGGTGCGCGCAGGGCCGTCGGCGATCTCGGCGGCACGATCAATCCCGACGCCATCGTCGGCAGCCTGTCGATTGCCCAAAGGCAGCTGGTGCAGATCGCCCGCGTTCTGCTGGTGCCGCATCGCGTAGTGATTTTCGATGAGCCGACCGCGAGCCTCACACCCATCGAGACCGATGCGCTGCTCAACGTCATCCGCGACATCAGGGCGAAGGGCGTGGCCGTGCTTTATATTTCGCACCGCCTGCCTGAAGTGAAGGAGATCGCCGACCGTGTGACGGTGCTGCGCGACGGCAGGCTGGTCGCCTCGCATCCGGCCTCCGCGCTGGAGCCGGCCGATATGGCGCGGCTGATGGTGGGGCGGGATGTGGCGAAGCTCTATCCCGACCGCAATGCCGGCGGTGAGCGGGAACCGGTTCTTGAGGTGGAGCACTTTAACGTTCCCGGTTATGCGCAGGATGCCGGTTTCCGCCTGCGCAAGGGCGAAATTCTCGGTTTCGCCGGTCTGGTCGGGGCGGGCCGGACGGAGCTGATGGAGGGCGTGCTGGGCCTGCGGGCCGGGCGGGGAACGGTGCGCCATCTCGGGCGTGCGGTGCATTTTGCCAAGGCCGAAGACAGCCTGAAGGCGGGCATCGTTTATTTAAGCGAAGATCGCAAGGGCAAGGGACTGCTGCTCACCAAGGATTTGCGGGTCAATCTGACGCTTGCTTCGCTGAAGAAATTCAGCCGGCTGTTCCAGATCGATACCCGCCGCGAGACGGCGGCGCTTGATGATGCAGTGCGCGATTTCGATATCCGCACCGGCCGCAAGGATCTGCTGGCGGGCCAGCTTTCCGGCGGCAACCAGCAGAAGCTGTTGCTGGCCAAGATGATGCTGCTCGATCCGTCCATCGTCATCATCGACGAGCCGACGCGCGGCATCGATATCGGCACCAAGCAGCAGATTTACCGCTTCATCGCCGGGCTTGCGGAGGAGGGACGCTCGATCATCGTCGTTTCCTCGGAAATGCCCGAGCTGATTGGCATTTGCGACCGCATTCTGGTGATGCGTGCCGGCCGGATCGTCGGTGAGGTGACGGGTGAGCGTATGACTGAAAACGACATCGTGGCGCTGGCGACCGGTGTTCACACGCAGGAACCCGCCTGAGGCTGCGGGTTTCGAAAGAGTTGGCCTGAAGAAAAGACAATTGAGGGGAAATATGACCGAGGCCGCAACTGACACCGGCAAGACGCCGAAGACCTCGAAGGACTGGGATCTGCGCGCCGTCGCGCCGTTCGTGGCGCTGGCCCTGCTTCTGGTTCTCGGCACCATCGCCAATCCCAATTTCATCGGAATCGACAATCTGCTGAATGTCGTCACCCGCAGCGCCTTCATCGCCATCATCGCGCTGGGCGCAACCTATGTCATCACGTCAGGCGGGCTCGATCTTTCGGTCGGGGCCATGGTGGCATTCGTCGCCAGCCTGATGATCCTGTTCATGAACAGCGGCGTCATCGCCAGCCCGCTTCTGATGCTGCTGGCCGCCATGGCGCTGGCGCTCGCCATCGGTGCGGCCTGCGGGCTGGCCAACGGCCTTATCACCACCATCGGCCGCATCGAGCCCTTCATCGCCACGCTCGGCACCATGGGCATCTATCGCGGCTTGACCACCTGGCTGTCGCAGGGTGGTGCGATCACGCTGCGCAACCCGGAAATCCAGACGCTCTATCGCCCGGTCTATTTCGGCAATGTCTTGGGCGTGCCGGTTCCGATCATCGTCATCTTCGTCACCGCTGCCATCGCCGCCTTCGTGCTTTATCGCACCCGATATGGCCGACATCTGACAGCGGTGGGGTCCAGCGAGGATGTGGCGCGTTATTCCGGTATTTCGGTCGCCCGGGTCCGTACCATCGCCTATGTCGTGCAGGGGCTCTGCGTTGCGGTGGCGGTGCTGCTTTATGTACCGCGTCTCGCCTCCACCTCGGCCACCACGGGCATGTTGTGGGAGTTGCAGGCCATCACCGCCGTTGTTGTCGGCGGCACGGCGCTGCGCGGCGGGGTGGGGCGCATCTGGGGCACGATCTGCGGCGCCTTCATTCTGGAGATCGTCGGCAACATCATGATCCTGTCGAACTTCGTCAGCGAATATCTGATCGGCGCCATTCAGGGGGCCATCATCATCATCGCCATGCTGGTGCAGCGCTCGCTCAGCCGCAGGTGACGTATCACGCCGCGCCAGTGGGGCAGGTGCGGTTGAAGGAGGAACGCCCCGGTCTTGGGAGGAAAGAGACTATGCGTAGAAAATTCATCGGCGTGGCCTTCGCCGCGTTTGCTGCTGTGCTGGCCGGCTCGGCCCATGCACAGGACAAGAAGGTAACGATCGGCGTATCCATTCCGGCAGCCGACCACGGCTGGACGGCGGGCGTCGTCTACCATGCCGAGCGGGTGGCAAAACTTCTAATGAAGGAGCATCCGGGCCTCAACGTCATCGTCAAGACCTCGCCGGATGCTGCCAATCAGGCCAACGCGCTTCAGGACCTTGCCGTGCAGGGGTTGGACGCGCTGGTGGTGCTGCCGTCGGATCCCGATCCGCTGGTCAACGCGATCAAGGAGATCAAGGACAAGGGCACCTTCGTCGCGCTGGTGGACCGTGCGCCGAGCGTCAACGACAATTCCATCCGCGATCTCTATGTTGCCGGCAACAACCCGGCGCTTGGCCAAGTGGCGGGCGAATACATCAAGAAGACCACGCCGGATGCCGAAGTCGTGGTCATTCGCGGTCTGCCGATCCCGATCGACCAGCAGCGTCAGGATGGTTTCGACAAGGGTATCGCCGGCTCCAACGTCAAGGTTCTCGACCGCCAATACGGCAACTGGAACCGCGACGACGCCTTCCGCGTGATGCAGGACTATCTGACCAAATACAAGAAGATCGACGTGGTCTGGTGCCAGGATGACGACATGGCGATCGGCGTGCTGGAGGCGATCCAGCAGGCGAAACGTACCGATATCCAGTATATCGTTGCGGGTGCCGGTTCCAAGGACATGATCAAGAAGGTCATGGACGGCGACAAGCTGGTGCCGGTTGACGTGCTTTACCCGCCGGCGATGGTGGCGACCGCCATGCAACTGACGGCCGGGCATTTTTACGATCAGGTGCCGGTTGCAGGCAATTATATTCTCGACGCGACCCTGATCACCAAGGACAATGCCGAGCAGTTCTACTTCCCGGATTCGCCGTTCTGATCTGATCGTCAGCTAAAACCGACGCCCGCCGCAAGGCGGGCGTTTCATTTGGTGGCTCACCCGTTCTTCTTGAACCACGCCGAAAGATAATCCACGAAGCTGCGCACCTTGGCCGGCAGGTAACGGCGATGCGGATAGACCGCATAAATGCCCCTGTCCTTGGAAATATACTCGTCGAACAGCGTTACCAGTTCGCCGGACTGGATATAGGGCCGGGCGATGAAGTCAGGCACCATGGCGATGCCAAGGCCGGCGCGGGCGGCGCGCAGCGTCGCCTGTGGGCTGTTGACCTCGATTGGCCCGCTGATAGTTACCGAATTAGAGCCGCCATCCGGCTCCAGATATCGCACCGTATTGTGAAAGCGGGTATTGGTGTCGATGATGAAGGGAACACG
This sequence comes from Agrobacterium burrii, assembly GCF_017313405.1. Classification (NCBI taxonomy): domain Bacteria; kingdom Pseudomonadati; phylum Pseudomonadota; class Alphaproteobacteria; order Hyphomicrobiales; family Rhizobiaceae; genus Agrobacterium; species Agrobacterium burrii. Next base: position 34,975 of record NZ_JAFLNA010000012.1, on the reverse strand, counting down.
GGAGAAATCCTGCGGCCCGTCGAGCGGCCCGTGCTGGGCCACGAAATCCGCCGTCGCCACCGCATAGACCCGGAAATCGGAAAGCTTGCGGGCGATGAGGCCCGAATCTTCCAGCCGGGTGATCCGGACCGCAAGATCGAAACCTTCCTCGATCAGATCGACAAACCGGTCCTCGGCGACGATTTCCAGCGACAGTTCCGGATTTTCCTTGGCGAAATCGATCAGGCTCTGGCCGACATCGGCGTCGATGAAGGTACGCGGAACCGAAATTCTGAGCTTGCCCTTCAGATCGGCATTTTTCTCGCGCACCAGATCGGCGAGGTTGTCGATCTCCTTCAAAATGTCGGAAGCGGTGCGATAATAGGTGTGTCCCGCCTCTGTCATCGAGAATTGCCTGGTAGTGCGGTTGAGGAGCAGCGCGCCGAGATCATCCTCCAGTTCCCGCACATATTTGGACAGAAGCGCCTTGGAACGCCCGGTCTTGCGCGCGGCGGCGGAAAAACCCTCTGCCTCGACAACATCGATAAAGGCGCGGATGCGGGTGAGCGTGTCCATGAAAATCCTCCGGTTCGTTCCATATAATTGAACGCTGGAGGGTGACTGTTCAACCCGTAAAATGGCTGCCGAAAAAATCCGCTAAATGGTGAAAAAAACCTCTTGATTATGACTGCGAATATTCTTATCTCCCGTGCTGCCCAAAGTCGCACGTGCCCATGTGTGTCCGCCGAGTCCTCGATGTGGTGAGGATTTAGGTAAGGTACCTGGAACTAACCCCTCCAGTCGCTATTCCGGCCAACCGGGAAATGCGAGGACATATGAAGCAACGACGGTGCGGGCCTTTCTGGTTCTCTGCCGGCTTTCCATCAGCCGGGGTACTGAAGAGGCACACCATCATTGCCTGAAGTGCGGTCGGGTCAATCCCTCCAATCGATGGCAGACAAAGCCGAATGATGCTCTGGCAGGGCATCGTTCATATTCACGCCTTGAGCGTATGCTATCGATTCTGCGCCTCCACCGGCTGATTCGAATGCATATCTCGAGCGTCCTTTGTCCTCCGGATTTTTCCGGAGTCGGTTTTATAGGGAATATATCGATGACGACTGCACGCATTCTCGACTTCATCAAGACCCGACGTCCCGAAGGCCCTTGCCTTGTGGTTGATCTCGACGTCGTGCGCGACAATTTCAACGCGTTCCGGCATTCCCTGCCGAACAGCGCGATCTATTATGCCGTCAAGGCAAACCCGGCTCCGGAAATCCTGAAGCTGCTTGCTGGCCTCGGCTCCAACTTCGATTGCGCCTCCGTGGCTGAAATCCAGATGGCGCTCGATGCCGGTGCGACTTCCGACCGCATCTCCTACGGCAATACCATCAAGAAGGAACGCGATGTCGCCCGCGCTTACGCGCTCGGCATTGATCTCTTCGCTGTGGACAGCCATGAGGAAGTCGAGAAGGTTGCCCGTGCCGCTCCCGGCGCGCGTGTGTTCTGCCGCGTGCTGACGGATGGCGAAGGCGCCGAATGGCCGCTGTCGCGCAAGTTCGGCTGCGTGCCGCAGATGGCTGTCGACGTTCTGGTCTATGCCCATCAGCTGGGTCTGGAATCCTACGGCGTTTCCTTCCATGTCGGTTCGCAGATGATGAATCTCGACGCATGGGATGCAGCACTTGCCGATGCCAAGCGCGTCTTTGCGTCGCTTGCCAAGCAGGGCATCCACCTGCAGATGGTCAATATGGGCGGTGGTTTCCCGACCAAGTACCTGCGCGACGTTCCTGCTGCCGAAGAATACGGCCAGGCGATCGACTCGGCGCTGCGCAAGCACTTCGGCAACCAGATCCCGAAGACGATCATCGAGCCGGGCCGCGGCATGGTGGGCAATGCGGGCGTCATCAAGGCGGAAGTCGTTCTTGTCTCGAAGAAATCCGACAACGACAACCACCGCTGGGTGTTCCTCGACATCGGCAAGTTCGGCGGTCTCGCCGAGACGATGGACGAGGCTATCCGTTACCCGATCCGCACGACACGCGATCAGGACGAGATGTTGCCCTGCGTTCTGGCCGGCCCGACCTGCGACAGCGCCGACGTGCTGTATGAAAAGAACATGTACCCGTTGCCGGTCTCGCTGACCATCGGCGACGAAGTTCTGATCGAAGGCACGGGCGCTTACACGACCACCTATTCGGCGGTCGCGTTCAATGGCTTCGAGCCGCTGAAGTCCTACGTCATCTGATCCGAACGCCGCCCGCTGAACAGGGCGGCGTCTCGACCAAGCTTCCGTTCCGGCTCTGCCGATTGTGCTGTTGCGCAAATCCCTGCTTGCTGCTCCTCTTCCAGCCGAGGAAAGCGTGTCGGCGGGCCGGAACGGTTTCACCATTTTTCATCAAGGGCCGCGTGTGGGCGGTTGTGTGACGGGAGGCCAAGGATGGCCGCTCTTTTGAATTCGGTACGGGCATTTTTCACGCCGCAGACATTTCATGTCGATCAGGAAAATCCGGGCGATGTCGTCGCCCGTGAGAACCTGCTGGACCGCGCCATGGGCGCTGGCCGCCGCCGCAAATCTTCCGAAAAGCTGCGCGCCGGCCGCGTTCCGGCCGAAGGCCTGGCGCTGGTTGCCCGCGACGAGGACGGCCATGTCATCGCCACGGTGCGCCTGTGGAATGTCGAAGCCGGCATTTCGCGCGAAGGCCGCGCCGTCGAAGCGCTGCTGCTCGGCCCGCTGGCCGTCGATGCCGCCCATGAGGGCAAGGGCATCGGTTCGGCGCTGATGCGTGCGGCAATCGCCGAAGCCACCAGACGCGGCCACGGCGCCATCCTTCTGGTCGGTGACGCGCCCTATTATGAGCGTTTCGGTTTCTTCGCCAACAAGGCGCAGCACCTGATCATGCCCGGCCCGTTCGAGCGCAGCCGCTTCCTGGCGCTGGAGCTGAAAGCCGGCTGGCTGGAAGGCGCTGCCGGTCTCTTGGTCGCAAACGGCCGCAGGCTCTCGGCCTGAGGCGAGCCCCGCTGCTAATATCAAACCCCGGCTCAACGTCGGGGTTTATTCTTTCTACCATATGATCTGTGCAGACGACCTTTCCCCCGCCGACATTTTTCCGAACATCTCTTGCCTGTGACGATTTGCGGGTATATACCCGAGACAAATGTCAAACGATAGCTGCCACTGCATTCTGTTGCGCAAAGCATCCCGCAAGGTCTCGTCCTATTATGACGAGGCGCTGGCACCGCTTGGCGTCAATATTGGCCAGTTCAGCCTGTTGCGGAATATCAACCGTACTGCGCCGGTGTCGCTGACGGATCTCGCCGCGCGGGTGGAGCTGGATCGCTCTACCGTCGGCCGCAATACCAAGGTGCTGGCGCGCATGGGCCTTGTGGCGATCGGCCATGGCGAAGACCAGCGGGAGGCGATGCTGACCGTGACGGCGGAGGGGCAGGCGATCCTGAAGACGGGCGCGCCGCTCTGGGACGGGGTGCAGGATGAGATCGAGGCCCGGCTGGGGCCGGAAAAGACCGCGCAATTGCAGGAACTGCTCGCAGCCCTGTAATTTTTTGATCATGAAGCGGGTATCTACCCACAAAATCGGGCATATACCCGGAATATCCGGCCACTGGCCGCTGGAAAGGGATTTTGAACATGCTCTCCACACGCCTTGCCGGATGGATGGCCGGCAGAAACCTGCATTATGGCTGGGTTGTCGCCGCCACCACCTTTCTGACCATGCTGGCCACCGCCGGCGCCATGGGGTCTGCGGGGGTGATGATCCAGCCGCTGCATCGGGAATTCGGCTGGGATATCGCCGATATTTCCACCGCCATGGCCGTGCGGCTGGTGCTTTTTGGCCTGCTCGGACCTTTCGCCGCCGCCTTCATGAACCATTTCGGCGTCCGGCAGGTGGTTTCAACGGCGCTCGCGCTGATCATGGGTGGCATCGTTGCCTCGTTCTTAATGACTGAGGTCTGGCAATTGCTGCTGCTGTGGGGCGTGGTGATCGGCGTCGGCACCGGCATGACGGCGCTGGTGCTGGGCGCGACGGTGGCGTCGCGCTGGTTTTCCAAACGTCGCGGACTGGTGATCGGCCTGATGACGGCGAGTAATGCCACCGGTCAGCTGGTGTTCCTGCCGCTTTTGGCGGCGCTGACGGAGGCTTATGGCTGGCGAACCGCCCTGACGCTGACCGTTGCGGTGATCGCGGCGGCCATGGTCCTCGTGCTTTTGCTGATGCGTGACCATCCCGCCGATGTCGGCCTGCCGGCCTATGGCGAGACCGTGGTGGCGCACCCGCCGAAACAGGACCACAAGTTTCTTGCAACGCTGGTCTCGCCGATTTTGACCCTGAAAAGTGTCTCCGGCAACCCGGTCTTCTGGGTGTTGTTTGGCACCTTCTTCGTCTGCGGGCTGTCCACCAACGGCCTGATCCAGACCCACTGGATTTCGATCTGCGGTGATTTCGGCATGGCGGCGATCACGGCCGCAGGCACGCTGGCGGTGATCGGCATTTTCGATTTCTTCGGCACGATCTTTGCCGGCTGGCTTTCCGACCGTTTCGACAATCGTTTCCTGCTGTTCTGGTTCTACGGTCTGCGCGGCCTGTCTCTGCTTTATCTCTCGTTTTCCGGGTTCAGCGTCGTGGAGCTTTCGGTCTTCGCCGTATTCTACGGGCTGGACTGGGTGGCGACCGTGCCGCCGACGGTGAAACTGGCCGCCGAGAATTTCGGCCGAGAAAAGGCCGGGCTGGTGTTCGGCTGGGTGTTTGCCGGCCATCAGCTGGGGGCCGCCACTGCCGCCTTCGGTGCCGGGTTCCTCAAGAGCGACTTCGACACCTATATGCCGGCGCTGCAGATCGCCGGGCTGATGTGTATGATTGCGGCTGTCTCGGTGCTGTTGCTCAGAAAGCCGGGCGCTGCCAACCTTGCGCCGCAGGCCGCATAATCGATACCCATCAACAAAGTTCACATTGAACGGGCGGTGGATGATTTTCCGCCGCCACCTCTTTTCGCCCAATCACTTGCGGCAAAATTGCTCCCCGCTTTTCCCCGCCGTCGCTTTCGGCCGCATCATGGTGCCCGCAACCGGAACGGAAGGATGATACGCGCGGCGTCCTTCGCGAACCGGTGGCCGGCATCGACAAGCATGGTTCTGGCAGACCATGTTTCGGAAAGGCGCCCTGCAATGCCAGAGGCGGGGAGGGCCGATCCGATAGATGCCGTGAAAATGCCTTCAGCGACACGGGCCGGCATTACGGTCGGCAAGACGCGGTCCGGCAAATGCAAGACTTCCCCCCACTCCCATCCCATCCGCATTTGCCGGACCGACGCTTCGCCCCGCTGCCTTGCCGCTGCGGCGAATTCCTGTGGGCAAAGCGCTTTGGACTTGTTAACTGCGCAGCCTGAAACGTTGTAGATTCCTCTGGCCCCGCTGTACCTCTTCGCCGACATGGTCTAAACCGCTGTCATCTTTTCACGCTCGATGGATATGAGAAGGCCTCTCCGATGATCGATCCCAAAGCGCTTGCAGCCCGTTTTCCCGGTGATTTCCTGTTCGGCGTCGCAACCGCCTCCTTCCAGATCGAAGGCTCCACCAAGGTGGATGGCCGCAAGCCCTCCATCTGGGATGCCTTCTGCAACATGCCGGGTCATGTCTTCGAGCGGCACAATGGCGATATCGCCTGCGATCACTATAATCGCTGGGAAGACGATCTCGATCTCATCAAGGAGATGGGTGTCGAGGCCTATCGTTTCTCCATCGCCTGGCCGCGCATCATCCCTGATGGTTTCGGGCCGATCAACGAAAAGGGGCTGGATTTTTACGATCGCCTCGTCGATGGCTGCAAGGCGCGCGGCATCAAGACCTATGCGACGCTTTACCATTGGGATCTGCCGCTGACACTGATGGGCGACGGCGGCTGGGCATCGCGCTCCACCGCCCATGCCTTCCAGCGTTACGCCAAGACCGTCATGGCCCGCCTCGGCGACCGGCTGGATGCGGTGGCAACCTTCAACGAACCCTGGTGCGCCGTCTGGCTGAGCCATCTCTACGGTGTCCATGCGCCGGGAGAGCGCAACATGGAGGCGGCCCTTGCCGCCATGCACCACATCAACCTCGCCCATGGTTTCGGCGTCGAGGCATCGCGCCATGTCGCGCCGAAGGTGCCGGTCGGGCTGGTGCTGAACGCCCATTCCGTCATCCCGGCATCCGACAGCAAGGCCGATCTGAAAGCCGCCGAGCGGGCATTCCAGTTCCACAATGGCGCGTTTTTCGATCCGGTCTTCAAGGGTGAATATCCGGCGCAGATGATGGAAGCGCTGGGCGACCGCATACCTGTCGTGGAGGCGGAAGACCTGGCGATCATCAGCCAGAAGCTCGACTGGTGGGGCCTGAATTATTACACGCCGATGCGTGTTGCCGACGATGCGACGCCGGGCGCGGAATTCCCGGCCACCACACCGGCCCCGGCGGTCAGCGACGTCAAGACCGATATCGGCTGGGAGGTTTATGCGCCGGCGCTCAAATCGCTGGTGGAGGACCTCTACAAGCGTTACGACTTGCCGGATTGCTACATCACCGAAAACGGCGCCTGCTATAATACGGGTATCGAAAATGGTGAGGTGAGCGACCAGCCGCGTCTCGATTATTACGCCGAACATCTCGGCATCGTCGCCGATCTCATCAAGGACGGCTACCCGATGCGCGGTTATTTCGCCTGGAGCCTGATGGATAATTTCGAATGGGCCGAGGGCTATCGCATGCGCTTCGGCCTCGTGCATGTGGATTACGGCACACAGGTGCGGACGCTGAAGAACAGCGGGAAGTGGTACAGCGCGCTGGCGTCGGGGTTTCCGAAGGGCAACCATGGTGTGGTGAAGGGGTGAGGCTACGCCTCAGGACACTGGCCTCTCGCCATCGTCAGCCTTCGAACAATGCGCGCTCCTCATCCCTGTGCTTGTCACAGGGATCCAGCCAGCCCAAGTCCTTGGGCTGAGGGGAGTCTTTCCGCCACGCGGATGCGTGTCGGCTGGATTCCTGTGACAAGCACAGGAATGAGGGTGGGAGACCGGCTGATGCGTGAATTCACCCTCGGCTCCTGACGGGCGAGGGCACGAAGCCTATCCGCAATAAACTCTGTCTCCTTATTATCAGTTTTCCAAACTTTCTTATCGGTTACCTGGCGGTGCCTGCTTGTGCCCGCCAACCCGTCCCTTATGTCAGGCAAGCTACGAAGCGTAGCGCCCGTTCTGCCGCCCAAGGGGCAGTGCGGGCTGGTCCTCCCAAGGGAAAACGAACATGCTTATCGAAAAACTCAACTGGCGTTATGCCACCAAGAAAATGGACCCTTCCAGGACGGTGTCCGAAGACAAGGTCGAGCGCATCCTCGAGGCGGCGCGGCTGGCGCCAACCTCCAGCGGCCTGCAGCCTTTCGAGGTGATCGTCGTTACCGATCCTGAAGTTCGTGCGAAAATCCGCGAGATCGCCTGGAACCAGGCGCAGGTTACCGATGGCTCGCATCTGCTGGTGTTTGCGGCGTGGGACAACTACACGCAAGAGCGGATCAACCATATGTTCGATCTGGTCAATGAAGAACGCGGCATCAAGAATGAAGGCTGGGAAGCCTATCGCCAGATGCTGCTTACCACCTATCCGCAGCGCGACGAGCAGGTGAATTTCGAACATGCCGCCCGTCAGGCCTATATCGGTTTCGGCATGGCGGTGGCGCAGGCGGCTTTCGAGGGCGTTGATTCCACCCCGATGGAAGGTTTCGACCCGGCCAAGCTGGACGAGATTCTCGGCCTTCGTGAAAAGGGCCTGCGCTCCGTCACCATGCTGCCGCTCGGCTACCGCCAGCCCGATGGCGACTGGCTGGTGAACCTGAAAAAGGTGCGCCGCCCGCTCGAGGAATTCACCAGCCGCGTGTGATTTTCATATCGCTACGAAATCTTGACTGCCGCAGGGCCGCCGAGGTGGCTTTGCGGTAGATTTTTTCTCTCTTTTCAGATAATTGAAAAAACATCCCTGTTAAAAGATGGCGCCTGCGGGCAAGTATGTGCCATCGAATTGCCGATCCCCGGCATTTCTGAGTGAAAGCCTGACGAAATGACCCGGAAAATCAGCTGTCATCGAATGTGCCCCTAGGCTGCATGAAGAGAGCGGTCTCGTACCGCAGCAGGATTTTTTGAGACCCGATCCGTCACGCGTTTTCCCAGAGTTTACAATGAATTTTCCATCATCCGCGGCACCGCCCGCGACCCGGCCACAGGCGGCCCCGGAGCGGGCGGTCAACGACCCGATGGTCACGTTTGAAGGCGTGACCAAGACATTCGGCGGCGCCGATGGCAAGCCCGGCTTTGCAGCCCTTGCCGGTGTCGATTACGTCGTGCCGAAAGGCTCGATCACCGGCATCATCGGCCGCTCCGGTGCCGGCAAGTCGACGCTCATCCGTCTGGCCAACGGTCTTGAAAAACCCTCGTCCGGCCGTGTGGTCGTCGATGGCGTCGATGTCGCGGCACTCGATGAGAAGAACCTGCGCACGCTGCGCCGTTCCGTCGGCATGATCTTCCAGCACTTCAATCTCCTGTCGTCGCGCACTGCTTTCGACAATGTGGCGCTGCCGCTCGAAATTGCCGGTCTGGGCAAGAAGGAGATCGAGACCCGCGTTGCACCGCTGCTCGATCTCGTCGGCCTTTCGGACAAGGCGAGGCGTTATCCGGCCGAACTTTCCGGCGGCCAGAAGCAGCGTGTCGGCATTGCCCGCGCGCTTGCCACCCAGCCGAAGCTGCTTTTGTCTGACGAGGCGACCTCGGCGCTCGATCCCGAGACGACCCAGTCCATTCTCGAACTCCTCAAGCGCATCAATGCCGAACTGGGCCTCACCGTGCTGCTCATCACCCACGAAATGGAAGTGGTGAAGACCATCGCCTCACAGGTAGCTGTCATTGACAGGGGCCTGATCGTTGAAGAAGGCACGACCTTCGATATCTTCACTGCGCCGAAACACGAGACGACCCGCAGCCTGCTGTCGTCCTCGGTCGGCGTGAAGCTGCCGCACTGGGTCACTTCGGGTCTCAAGCCGCAGGCGACGGACGGCGACCGCGTTCTGGTGCGTCTGGTCTTCTTCGGCGAGACGGCGTTTCAGCCGCTGACCGCCCGTCTGGTCGCTGAAATCGGCCCTGACGTGAACATTCTCGCCGGCACCATCGAGGAAATTTCCGGTGAGCCTTTCGGCTCGCTGGTGGTCTCCTATCCGGCCACGGCGGAAATCACCGCCCGCGCCGGTCGCTTTTATGCGGAAACCGGTCTTCACACGGAGGTGCTCGGTTATGTCGCCTGATATGCTGTTCAACCTTCTATTGAAGGGCCTGTTGCAGACACTGCATATGGTCGCGGTCGCCGGCATCGTCGGCTCCATCATCGGCGTGCCGATGGGCGTTTTCCTCGCTACCAGCGGCAAGGGTGAACTGTTTCCAGCACCTATGACCAACCGCATCCTCGGCCTCATCGTCAATGCGGCGCGCTCCACACCCTTCATCATTCTTGTCGTGGCGATCATTCCGTTCACCCGGCTGGTGGCCGGCACGTCGATTGGCACCAGTGCAGCCATCGTGCCGCTGACGGTCGCGACCGTGCCCTTCATTGCAAGGCTGGTGGAAGCGGCAATCCGCGAGGTGGACAAGGGTCTCATCGAGGCTGCCCGCGCCATGGGCGCCACCCCGCTGCAGATCGTCACCAAGGTTCTGCTCGCCGAAGCCAAGCCCGGCATCACGCTGGCGCTCACGCTCACGCTGGTCAGCCTCATCGGTTATTCGGCCATGGTCGGCGCGGTCGGCGGCGGTGGGCTGGGCGATCTCGGCATTCGTTATGGTTACCAGCGCTTCATGCCTGACGTGATGCTGGTGGTGGTTCTGGTGCTCATCGTGCTGGTGCAGCTGGTGCAGAGCGCCGGCGACCGGCTGGCGCGCAGCTTCGACAAGCGGACCCGCAAGAATTAACTGCGTTTATAATAACAACCCAAGGAGACACCCATGAAGAAACTCATCCTCGCGGCTTCGCTCGCCGCCCTCTTCACCGCCGGTCAGGCGCTGGCCGAGACCATCAAGATCGGCGTCACCCCCGCCGAGCACGCGCAGATCATGGAACAGGTGAAGAAGATCGCAGCCGCCAAGGGGCTGGATATCGATATCATCGAATTCTCCGACTATGTCGTGCCGAATCAGGCGCTGAACGATGGCGAGTTGCAGGCCAACTCCTTCCAGCACCAGCCTTACCTTGACAACCAGATCGCTGACCGCAAGTTCGATCTTGTCAGCGTCGGCACCACCATTACCACCCCGATGGGCGTTTATTCGAAGAAGGTGAAGAACCTTGACGAGCTGAAGGACGGCGCGACCATCGGCATTCCGAACGATCCGACCAATGGCGGCCGCGCGCTTCTGGTTCTCGCCTCCAAGGGTGTTCTGAAGGTGAAGGAAGAAGCCGGCCTGAAGGTAACGCCGGCCGACATCACCGAAAACCCGAAGAACATCCAGATCGTCGAACTTGACGCCGCCCAGCTGCCGCGTTCGCTTGACGACACCGACGCTTCGGTCATCAACACCAACTATGCGACGGCAGCAGGCCTGAACCCGAAGAAGGACGCCATCGCCATCGAAAGCGAAAAGTCTCCTTATGCGAACATCATCGCCGTTCGCACGCAGGACAAGGACAAGCCCTGGGTGAAGACGCTGGTGGAATCCTACCACAGCCCGGAAGTGAAGGCCTTCATTCTGGAAAAGTATAACGGCACGGTCATCCCGTCCTGGTAACCCCTGTTCGCCCTGGCGAAAGTTTTGGCCTCTCCCGTTCGCGGGGGAGGTTTTTTCTTTGCGGCGTGGGTTTAAATCCGTCTTTTGTGAAAAACCCCCGGTATTTTATGGAAGGATTTTTCAGGTTCACGGCCAGACTGTCGTTTTATACCCGTATCTTTTTGGGGCGGCGTCACAATGCCGTTTAACGGCTTTTGAATGTTTCCTTCGCAAGATGATGCTTTCGAAGGGGAATTTATGCGGATTGCGCCGCGAAACATTGGGGAATATTTGCCGGTCGGGCGCAGAACCGCCGTCGGCATCGTATTGTCCACCTTTGCGCTGGTGCTTCTCATCGTCACCGCGCTGGTCCTGTCCGCCCTCAGCCAGGTCCGGGAAAAGGCGAACCTGCTTGACAATGCCCGCTCACGCGAGACCACGGCGGGCGCTCTGGTCACCTTCCGCGAGCAGCTTGGCGCTACGCTGAATGACTACGCCGCCTGGGACGATGCCGCAGAATATGTCTATGCGCCTGACAGGTTCGACTGGATAGCCAGCAATTACGGCGACATGACGGTCAACAACGATCTCTTCGATACCGCTGTCGTTCTCGATGAGGATGGCAGAGTTCGCATGGCCTACCAGAACGGCAAGCCCGTCACATGGGCGCCTGACGCCTATTTTGCCGCAGGTCTGGAGGAGATGATCGAACGCGTGCAGGCCATGCGTCCGGACATCACCTCCCAGGTCACCGGTTTTGTCAAAACCGACGATGGCGTTGCTGCCGCAGGCGTCGCGCTGGTGCGGCTGAAGTCCGGCGCTCTGCCGCCCGTCGGCGCGGAGCGGCGTTATCTGATTTTCGCCCGCCATCTCAAACAGGCGACGGTGGACAAGCTTGCCCGCAACTACGTCATCGACGGTCTGGAGCTGCAATATGGCGACGCGCCTTCAGTCAACCATGTGGATATCGTCAATCCGCTCGGCGATGTGCTGGCGCGGCTTGTCTGGCGCTCGCATTTGCCGGGAGATGTCAGCTTCCACGAGGCGCGGCCGGTCGTCTTCACCGCGCTCGGCATTGCCGGCACGTTCTTTCTGGTGCTTCTCATCATCGGCTCGGCCACGCTTGACCGGCTGAAGGCGGATGAGGCGGCGGCAAGGGAGGAGGCGCTGCGCGATCGTCTGAGCGGGCTCAGCAACCGCGCCGGTCTGTTTGCCAGGCTGAACCGCATGGTGGGCAAGGCCCGTCACGACAGAACCGATATCAAGCTGCTCTACCTCGATCTCGACGGTTTCAAGGAAATCAACGATTCTTACGGCCATGCCGCGGGTGACCGGCTGATCAAGGGTGTGGCGGCTGCACTTCGGGTGCTGGTGCCGGAAGGTGCGGTGCTGGCGCGGCTCGGCGGCGATGAATTCGCCATCGCCATTCAGGGCAATGATGTCTGGGCGGAAGGCCGCAAGCTGTGTCTGGCGCTGCTCGAACTTTTCACCGAACCGTTCAGCATCGGTGAAAGGGTGGCGAGCATCGGCTGCAGCATCGGCACTTCGGTTTCCCGTGCCGGCGATATCAATGGCGAGGAACTGCTGCGCCGCGCCGATATGGCCATGTATCAGGCCAAGGAGAACGGGCGCGGGCGTTACGTTTCCTATGAGTTGAAGATGGATGCGCTGCGCGAGGAAAAGCTGCAGCTCGAGGCCGATCTTCGCTGCGCCATCCTCAACGACGAGATTACGGTGGTCTATCAGCCGGTCGTCAGCGCCGCAACGCGCTGCATTACCGGGGTGGAAGCGCTGGCGCGCTGGCAAAGGCCGGGACATGGCTTCGTGCCGCCGGATATATTCATCGCGGCTGCCGAAACCAGCGGTCTCATCGACCGGCTTGGCCTTATGGTTCTGCGCAAGGCTTGCGAGACGGCGCGGCAATGGCCCTCCATCAAGTTGTCCGTCAATATTTCGCCCGTGCAATTCCGCAATCCCGCCTTTTCCGGTTATGTGGCGGATATTCTCGCGGCCACACAGACGCCATCCGAGCGGTTGCGGCTGGAAATGACGGAAGGCTATTTCATCCAGCATCCCGAGCGGGCAGGTGCTGCGATCGACAAGCTGAAACAGCTTGGCCTGCATATTGCGCTTGATGATTTCGGCGCCGGATTTGCAAGCGTCGGATATCTGCGCCGCTTCGGCTTCGACCGCATGAAGATCGACCGGTCACTGGTCGTGGCGCTGGAACATGGCGGGCGCTCTCTGGAAATGCTGCAGGCCACCGTGGCGCTGGCGAAATCGCTCGATATTCCGGTGACGGCGGAAGGCATCGAGACCGAGGAACAGGCCGCCATCCTGCATCTGTGCGGCTGCGACGAGTTGCAGGGTTACCTGTTTTCGAAACCGGTTGCCGCCGAAGACATCACCATCATGGTGGAAGCGCAGAATGCGCCGCTATTTGCACTTCGGGCAGGGGCGTAAACGACATCAATTGATGCGTATCGACTGCTGCGGCATCCGTTGTGTTATGGGGCAACCGTCCTGAACCTTGGTCCAGGACGAGACGTTGAGCTTCATCTCGCAGCGCGCGAGATAGGAGCCGCCATCGACCTTCAGACAGGATGTCTGGCCGAGTTCGAACATGGTGCCGCGATTTCGGCATTTGCAATTGTGAGCATCCGCCAAGGTGGGTATGAGGGCCATGATCAGGCCAAGTATGAGCACTCCAGAACGCATGGCTGAAGCTCCAAAGTATATACCTCCAGATTATACCTGTCCGATACTATAGTCAAAATGGCCTTGCCTGAGGATGTGCGCACCGGGCGGCAATGGCCAGCCGGAACGCCGCCGATTTCAGCCGATCAAAATCGCCCTGATATCATTGACATTGGTCAGCGTCGGCCCCGTCACCACGAGATCACCGACCCCTTTGAAAGCGGTATAGCTGTCATGGCCCACGAGCGACTGGCGCGGATCGACACCGGCAGCGCGCATGCGGGCAAGCGTATCCGGTGTCACCACGGCACCCGCCGCATCCTCCACGCCGTCTATGCCGTCGCTGTCGCCGGCAATGGCCCAGATGCCGTCTGCGCCCTTCAGCGTCAGCGCAAGGCTCAGCAGGAACTCCGTGTTGCGGCCGCCCTTGCCGGCCGGGCCTTTGCCGATCGTGACCGTGGTTTCACCGCCGGAAAGCAAAACGGCCGGGCCTTTGACCGGCAGGCCCTTGCGGCTGGCGGAAAGGGCGATGCCGGCCATGACCGCGCCGACATCCCTGGATTCGCCTTCAAGGGAATCGCCGAGGATGAGCGGCGTAAGGCCGAGCTTCACCGCCTCTTCCGCCGCTGCCTGCAGGGCAAGCGAGGGGGCCGCGATCATCCTGACATCCTCGTCGATATCGCCGGCCTTCGGTGTTTCCTCGCCCTTTTCCAATACCCTGCGCACGGTTTCGGGAAGATCGAGTTCATAACGCGAGACGATTTCCCGCACGGTTTCAATGTCGCTTGGATCGGCAACCGTCGGGCCGGAGGCGATCTCGGAGGGGTCGTCTCCGGGCACGTCGGAAATCAGCAGCGACACCACCCTGGCCGGTCTGGCGGCCAGCGCCAGCCGCCCGCCCTTGATGCGGGAGAGGTGCTTGCGCACGGCGTTCATTTCCGAAATCGTCGCGCCGCTGGCCAAAAGGGCACGATTGACGGCCATCTTGTCGGCAAGCGTCATGCCTTCGGCGGGGGCCACCATCAGCGCCGAACCGCCGCCGGAAATCAGCGCGATGACCATGTCCTCGGCGGTCAGGCCCTCAACGGCGGCGAGAATGCGTTTGGCCGCTTCCGCACTTCTGTCGTCGGGCACTGGATGCGAGGCCTCGATGATCTCGATGCGACCGGCCGGAACGGCATGGCCGTAACGCGTCACCACCACACCGGAGAGATCGACATCCGCCCAGGCCTTGTCGAGCGCTGCGGCCATGGCGGCCGAGGCTTTGCCCGCCCCCACCACCACGCAGCGGCCTTTGGGCGGGGAGGGAAGGTGGTGTTGCAGTACTTTTGCGGGATCGGCGCTTGCGACTGCCGCCATGAAAATCCGGTTGAGGGCGTCTTTGGCGCGGCTGTCATTCCATGCGGTCATCGGTTCATACTCCAATCCAGAGCGCGCCAAGCGCCAAAATGGCGGGCAGCGCCTGAATGAACAGGATCTTCATGGTATTGGCGGTAACGGCGCCGAAAATACCGGCCACCAGAACGCAGATAAGGAAAAACACCTTGAAGCTCAGCCCGGCATCGCCCTGCATGAGCCCATAGATCAGCCCGGCTGCCAGAAACCCGTTATAAAGCCCCTGATTGGCGGCCAGCACTTTCGTCTGCCGGGCGAAATCCGCCGAGAGACCGAAAGCCTTGCGGCCGGCCGGCTTTTCCCACAGCAGCATTTCCAGAATGACGATGTAGATATGGATGGCCGCAACCACGGCAATCAGAATGCTGGCGATCATCGGCGGTCTCCTCCAAAACCCTGATGTCCGTGGCGCATCGGTTCTCGTGAGAAGAACGGCAGCGAGCGGACAATTCCGTTTTAACGGCGGGACGAAGCGCTGCAAGGGCTTAATCCTCTCTTCCCGTGCAAACTGTTGATGAGCGACAGCCTGTTGCTTGACTCTTTGCTGAAATAGGAACAAAACAAGAACAGTAAGATTGAAAATCCGGAATTGAAAACCGTCATGCCATGCAAAAGCGCGCGGACCAGTTGCTCGTTGTCGAAGAGCTGCGTGAAAGGCTGGAAAGGATCGGTAACGGCCCTGAACGGCTGCACGAGACCTTGCCTTTCGGCGTGGATGCCATCGACCATCACCTGCCGGGAGGCGGGCTGAAGCTCGGTTGCCTGCATGAGCTGAGCGGCGGCGGCAATGGCGCTGCCGATGGTGCAGCCGCAGCCCTGTTTGCTGCCGGTGTGGCGGCACGGCTTTCCGGCAAGGTTTTATGGTGTGTCACCCGGCGGGATCTGTTCATGCCGGGTCTGACACAGGCCGGCCTGTCGCAGAACCGGCTTATCATCGTTGAATGCCGCGATGAGAAAGGCGTGCTCGACTGTTTTGAGGAGGGCTTGCGCTGCAACGGCTTCGGCGCGGTGATGGGTGAATTGGCGAAACTGCCGATGACCGCCTCGCGGCGGCTGCAACTGGCGGCGGAAACCTCAGGCGTTACCGGCATCGCCATCCGCCGCTTCCGGCGTCAAGCCGATGCGGCGCTGTTCGGTGAGCCGACGGCGGCGGTGACCCGCTGGCGCATCTCCGTGCGGCCTTCATCACCCCTGCCGGTGCCGGGAGTGGGCAGGCCGCGCTGGTTTCTCGAACTTTTGCGATGTCGCGGCGGCGAAAGTGCCGAATTTGAAGTGGAAGCCTGTGATGCAAAGGGTCGTCTCGCTCTACCTGCCGACATGGCCGACGGATCGTTTTCGGCGTCTTTCGGGAGAGAACGCGCCGCCGGCTGAAAAGCCGCTGGTCATGATCGGCCGCCAGGGTAGCCGCCGGCTGGTGCTGGCGCTCGACAAGGCGGCAAAGGCGGCGGGCATCCGGCCCGGCACGCCGGTCAGCAAGGCGCAGGCGCTGGTGCCGGGTCTTCTCGTCGAAAATCTGGATGCGGCTGATGATGCCCGCGCCCTGCAACAGCTGGCCTTTCATTTCCTGCGCATCTATGCCCCGATTGTCGCCGCCGACCCACCCGACGGGCTGGTGCTGGACACATCAGGAGCGGACCATCTGCACGGCAATGAGACGCTGATGCTGAGCGGCATGGTCAATCGCCTGCATGCCGCCGGTTTCTCTGCCCGCGCCGCCATTGCCGATAGCTGGGGTGCGGCCCATGCGCTGGCGCGTTTTGGCCGTGAGGCGATCAGCATCGTGCCGCCGGGCGGGCAGCGGGTGGCGATCAGCGCTTTGCCGCTTGCTGCGCTCAGGCTGGAGGACCGTATCGTTTCCGGGCTGAAGGTACTTGGGTTTTGCAGCATTGGTGAGCTTGCCGAAGCCCCGCGCGCGCCGCTGACCCTGCGTTTCGGCCCCGAACTCGTCCGCCGTCTTTCCCAGGCGCTCGGCGAGATCGGTGAACCCATCGAACCGGTGCGTGTGGCCGAACTGGTGGAGGTGCGGCGCGCCTTTCCCGAACCCATCGCAGCGGCGGAAACGATTGCCCGTTATAGCCAAAAGCTGGTTGCCGAACTTTGCGTCGCGCTGGAAAAGCGCGGCCTCGGCGCGCGCCGGGTCGATCTGGTGCTGCACCGGGTGGATAGCGGCCTGCAGGCCATACGGGCCGGTACGTCCAGACCGGTACGCGATGTCAAACAGCTTGTCCGGCTTTTGACCGACCGTATCGACACCATCGATCCCGGCTTCGGCATCGAGATGATGGTGCTGACCGCCACCCATGCCGAGCCGCTTGTCGCCGCGCAGGCCCGTTCCTCGCTTCTGGAGGAAGGCCGTGCGGACATCGCCGATACGGTCGATGTCATCCTCAATCGCGGCCACCGGGTCTATCGTTATGCGGCGGTGGCAAGCGATGTGCCGGAACGCTCCCTTACTTCAGTTGCGGCGCTGGCGGCGGAGGATACGCTCGGCTGGCCCGGCCACTGGCCTCGTCCGGTCAGGCTTTTTGCAAGGCCGGAACCCATCGAGACTTTGGCGCTGCTGCCCGACCATCCGCCGCGTTATTTCCTCTGGAAAGGCGTGCGCCATAACGTGCGGCGCGCCGACGGGCCGGAACGGGTGTTCGGCGAATGGTGGAAACGCGACCGGGAAAAGGCCGCCGTGCGCGATTATTTCATGGTGGAAAACGAAGGCGGCGAGCGCTTCTGGATTTTCCGCTCCGGTGATGGCGAACATGCCGAAACGGGTTCGCAGGGTTGGTTCATTCACGGGGTCTTCGCATGAATACGCCCCGTTATGCCGAGCTGCAGGTGACCACGCATTTTTCCTTCCTGCGCGGGGCAAGCTCCTGCGAAGAGCTTTTCGAACAGGCCAAAAGCCTCGGCATCGAGGCGCTGGGTATCGTGGACCGCAACAGTCTTGCGGGCATTCCCCGCGCTTATGAAGCCGCCAATAATCATGGCATCCGTCTCATCATCGGCTGCCGGCTCGATCTGGACGATGATCTTTCCGTGCTCGCCTATCCCATGGATCGCCCGGCTTACGGGCGGCTTTGCCGGTTGCTTTCCGTTGGCAAGAAACGGGGCGGCAAGGGCAAATGCCGGCTGGCTTGGGACGATCTCGTTGCCTATGGCGAAGGCCTGATCGTCGTGTTGCTCACTGACCTCGCGGATGATCTTTGCGCACTGCGGCTGCGACGTCTCAAAGCTGCTTTTGCCGACAGGGCCTATATGGCGCTGAGCCTCCGAAGACGCCCCAACGACCAGATGCGGCTTTTCGAACTGTCAGCTATGGCCGAAGCGGCTGGTGTACCGACTGTTGTCACCAATGACGTGCTCTTTCATGTGCCCGAGCGGCGCATGCTGCAGGATGTCGTCACCTGTATCCGGCACAATTGCACCATCGACGAGGCGGGTTTTCGCCGCGAGCGCCATGCCGACCGCTATATGAAGCCGCCGCAAGAGATGCACCGGCTGTTTGCCCGTTATCCCGAAGCGCTTTCCCGCAGCCTCGACATTGCGAAACGCTGTAAATTTTCGCTGAAGGAACTGGTCTATCAATATCCCGAGGAGCGCACCCTGCCGGGGCTGACGGCGCAGCAGGCGCTTGAAAAGCTGGTCTGGGATGCGGTGTCGGATCGTTATCCGCATGGCGCGCCGGAAAAGGTGGAAAAGGCGCTGCACCACGAACTTGGCCTGATCGGAAGGCTGGAATATGCACCCTATTTCCTGACGGTGAATGCCATTGTTCGCCATGCGCGCTCATTGGATATTCTCTGCCAGGGGCGCGGCTCGGCGGCCAATTCGGTGGTCTGCTACGTGCTTGGCATCACCGCCATTGATCCCCTCAAGGTCGATCTTCTGTTTGAACGTTTCGTTTCGGAAGAACGGCGGGAACCGCCTGACATTGATGTGGATTTCGAACATCAGCGGCGCGAGGAGGTCATTCAGTGGGTTTATGATACCTATGGTCGCGACAAGGCCGCACTGTGTTCGGTTGTCACCCGTTATCGCGGGCGTGGGGCGTTGCGCGATGTCGGCAAGGTTCTGGGCCTGCCGGAAGACCTGACCAAACTTCTGTCTTCGCAGGTCTGGCGCTGGAGCGAGGGAGTGGGTGAAAAGCAGGTGAAGGAACTGAACCTCAATATGGAGGATCGCCGCCTGAAGCTTGCCTTCGAACTGGCCAACCAGCTTGTCGGCACACCGCGCCATCACAGCCAGCATCCGGGCGGCTTTGTTCTGACCCATGACCGGCTGGATGAGCTGGTGCCAATCGAACCCGCCGCCATGGATGATCGCCAGATCATCGAATGGGACAAGGACGATATTGATGTTGTGAAGTTCATGAAAATGGATTGCCTGGCGCTTGGCATGCTTTCCTGCATGAAGCGCGGCTTCAACATGCTGGAGGAGCGGTATGGGAAGAAATACGATCTCACTTCCATGCCGGATGATGATCCCGCAACCTTCAAAATGATCCAGAAGGCCGATACGCTTGGCACCTTCCAGATCGAAAGCCGGGCGCAGATGTCGATGCTGCCACGCCTGAAACCGGCAAAGTTCTATGACCTCGTCATTCAGGTCGCCATTGTTCGCCCCGGTCCCATTCAGGGCGATATGGTGCACCCCTATCTGCGCCGCCGCGATGGAAAGGAAAAAGAGGATTATCCGAAGCCGGAACTTAGAAATGTACTGGGCAAGACGCTGGGCGTGCCGCTGTTTCAGGAACAGGCCATGCGCGTCGCCATCGAATGCGCCGGGTTTTCACCCGGCAAGGCGGATCAGCTGCGCCGCGCCATGGCCACCTTCAAGAATGTCGGCACCATCTCCAAATTCAGGCAGGATCTGATCGATGGCATGGTGGAGCGCGGTTATGAGCAGGAATTCGCCGAACGCATCTTCAAGCAGCTGGAAGGTTTCGGCAGTTACGGTTTCCCCGAAAGCCACGCGGCTTCCTTCGCGCTGATTGCCTATGCCTCCTCATGGCTGAAATGCCATCATCCCGATATTTTCTGTACGGCCATTCTCAACTCGCAGCCCATGGGTTTTTACGCCCCGGCGCAGATCGTGCGCGATGCGCGTGATCATGGTGTCGAGGTGCGTCCGGTCTGCGTTAATAACAGCCGTTTCGATTGCACGCTGGAGCCTACGGGCAAGAAGAATGGCAAGGGTGAGGAGCGCTATGCCGTGCGGCTTGGCCTGCGCATGGTGAAGGGGCTTTCCAACGATCACGCCGCGAAAATCGTCTCGGGCCGGCAGGATCGGGCGTTTGCTTCCGTCGATGATCTGTGGCGAAGGGCGGGTGTTCCGGCCGCTGCCCTCGTCTGTCTCGCCGAAGCCGATGCCTTTCTGCCGTCGCTTTCGCTTGCCCGGCGCGAGGCGCTCTGGGCCATCAAGGCCTTGCGGGATGAGCCGCTGCCGCTTTTCGCCGCCGCTGCCATCAGGGAAAATGCCGTTATCGAAGAGCTTCAGGAACCCTCCGTTGCGCTCAGGCCCATGACTGACGGTGGCGAGGTGGTGCAGGATTATGGCCATGTGGGGCTGACGCTGCGCGAACATCCCATGACCTTCCTGCGGCATGATCTTTCCCGCCGCCGCATCGTCACCTGTGCGGAGGCGGTGCGCGTTCGGGATGGCACATGGCTGGAAACGGCCGGTCTGGTGCTGGTGCGCCAGCGCCCCGGTTCGGCAAAGGGCGTGATCTTCATGACGCTGGAGGACGAGACGGGCATCGCCAATGCGGTGCTGT
The DNA here is from genome assembly GCF_017313405.1 of Agrobacterium burrii. NCBI lineage: Bacteria > Pseudomonadati > Pseudomonadota > Alphaproteobacteria > Hyphomicrobiales > Rhizobiaceae > Agrobacterium > Agrobacterium burrii. Next base: position 14,349 of record NZ_JAFLNA010000012.1, on the reverse strand, counting down.
GGGTCAAAACCTTCGAAAAATACCGGCGTGTGGTGCTTTCAGCCGGCATGGTCGGCATTTACGGCAAGATTCAGCGGGAAGGTGAGGTGGTGCATCTGGTCGCCCACCGGCTGACCGATCTGTCGCAGGCCCTGGCAAGCGTGGGCGAGCGCAACCACGCCTTTCCTCTGCCGCATGGGCGTGGTGACGAGTTTCATCACGGTATGCCGCCGGATGATCATCGCGTCATCAGGAAACGCCCGCCGCCCGCCGACCATGATGACGATGCGGTCGAGCGGATAAAGGTCATTTCCCGCAATTTTCACTGAGAAGGCGGCTCAGTCCACCTCTTGCGCGCCACGATGTAAGGGCGGTTATCATTGCCCTTTGTTGCGTGGATTTCCGTGGCCAGAATGTCGAAACCACCGGCATTCATATGCCGGCCAAGCGCGGCCGCGTTGAACACGCCGGCATAGGGCGCCTTGCCGATTGCCCGCATCGCCGGCAGGACAAGGCGGATAAGCGGGTTCATATCGCCGACACAGGGGGTCTTGGTAATGAACAGGCCGTGCGGGGCAAGCAGGGCATGAATGTGCCGCAGCGTGCCGGGCAGGTCGCGGACGAGATGAAGATAGTTGAAACCCAGTACCGCGTTGAACTGCATGTCGCCGGGCACAAGCGCTTCCGCAGTCGTTGCGCTGAAGGTGAGGTTGTGGAGAGAGCCGGCGGCTTGTTTTCTCTCCTCGGCGATTGCGATCATGTCGGCGGAAATATCCGTCGCAAGATAGTCTTTGACACTACCCGCCAGCTGGATCGCCGTCGTTCCGGTGCCGCAGCCCAGTTCCAATATGTTGTCGTCGGGTTTCAGCAGGGCGCGGGTCCGCTCCAGCGTGCGCGCATATCCGGCCTCGTCTGAAATCCTGCCTTTCGCATATTTCCGTGCTGACCGGTTCCAGAAACGGGCGTCGTCGGCCATGCTCATGGTGGATGCTCCCCGGACGAGCCCTTCCGCTTCAGGCGGATCTGTTCTCACACACTATCCTTACCCGGTTTGTCTGAAGCTTTTAAGCCGCATCCTCCAGCCCGGCCGTGTCCTTCCGGCGGAACTGGCTGGGTGGCGCGCCGAGCACCCGTTTGAAGGCGCGGCTGAAGGAGGCTTCGGAATCGTAACCGAGCTTTTCCGCAGCCAGCGTCACGCGCATGCCTTCGCGCAGCCACAGACGTGCCTGATGCATGCGCACGCGCACCACATAACGCGCCGGGCTTTCACCCACCACGCGGGTGAAACGTTCCGCGAAACTGGAGCGGGATGCGCCCATCAAGGAGGCAAGTTCTTCCACGCTCCAGTCTTTTTCGGGGCTGAGGTGGATGGCGGCCAGCACCCGCCCGAGTTCGGGATTGCGCACGGCGGCCAGCCAGCCGCTGGAATCGCCGCAGCCATATTCCACCCAGGTGCGGATCAGGGTCGCGGTCAGCACGTCGGCAAGCCTTGCCAGAATGCCGCCCGCGCCGACGCGGTTCAGCTCCACTTCGCGCGCCATGGCTTCCAGCAGGTGCGGAATAGCCGGGTCGCTTTTGGCCAGATCGCTGGTCAGCATCACATCCGGCATCAGCTGTAACAGCGGGTGCAGATTATCCATGTTGAAACGCATGGAGGCGGTAAAGGCCACGGTATCGCCGCCGGCGCTGGCGCATTGTATGTCGAAAATACCCTGACAGACTTCCTTTTTGCCGAAACGGTCAAAGGGTGAGGGCGTCACATTCTCGCCGCTGGCAAGCACATGGGCGTGCCCGCGCGGCAGAAGCACAGCATCGCCGCATTTAAGCATCAGCCATTCGCCGGAAGGCTTGCGCAGTTTCGCCTGGCCGACGCCGATGAAATGAAACCGCGCCGCTTCCTGTTCGGGAAAGGCGGTCGCCCAGGGGGTAGCCATGCGGCAGCGGCCATATTCCACGCCGTCAAGCCTCAGACCTCGCAGCATTTCCGTCAGGGCATCATTCATGACATCTCGCAAATTCGGACGATTAGTTAAGGAATACGGATTTTCTAGCATGGAAACGCCGGGCTGTCACGCATAGGTTACGATGATTGATTTGCGGGTGCTGAACCGGCCTCCCAGCGGTTTCGTCGCCGTCGCCCTTCCATTTCAGGGCGCATTCAGGCAATGCGCATCAGGAGATTTTCATGAATAACCGGACCATAAACGAACTCGAATATGTGCCGCGCAGAAAAGAGCCGGATGCGAAGTGGGCCGCCGTGGTTTCGCTTTCGCTCGGCGTCTTCGGGCTGGTGACGGCGGAATTTCTGCCGGTCAGCCTTCTGACGCCGCTCTCGGAAGATCTTGCCATCAGCTCCGGCATTGCCGGGCAATCCATCACCGTCACCGCGCTGGTTGCCGCGGTTGCTGGCCCCGGCGTCGTCATCGGCACACGCAGCATCGACCGCCGCTGGACGCTTCTGGGGCTGACCCTGCTGCTGATCATTTCCAGCACGCTTGCCGCCTTTGCCAACGGGCTTTTCATGCTGTTCGCATCGCGCGTTCTGCTCGGCATCGGCCTTGGCGGCTTCTGGGCCATGTCGGCGGCGCTGGCGCTGCGGCTCGTGCCGCTCGATAAAATGCCGCGTGCCATGGCCATCATCCTCACGGGGGTTTCGGTCGCCACCGTCTGTGCCGCACCGGTGGGCGCATGGATCGGCGCGACGCTCGGCTGGCGCGCGGCCTTCGTGGTTGCAGGTGTGCTCGGTGTCATCGCACTTGTCGTGCAGCTGCTGACCATCCCGTCTCTGCCGCCTGCCGGCGCACCCGGTCTTTCCACCATGTTCCGGCTGCTGCAGCGGCCCCAGGTCCGGATCGGCCTTCTGACGACGCTGTTCATCGTTGCGGGTCACTTCGCCGGCTTCACCTATGTTCGCCCGTTCCTGGAAAACGTGCCGCAGCTCGGCGTTGAAGCGATTTCCCTCGTTCTTCTGGTTTATGGCATAGGTGGCTTCTTTGGTAATCTCTTCGGCGGTTTCCTTGCCGAGAAGAACACGGCATGGGCAGTGACCTTCGCCGCCACGCTGATTGCCGCTTCGGCCTCCATTCTGGTGATTGCCGGCGCATCTCCCGTCGTTGCGGGCGTGGCTATCGCCTCCTGGGGTTTTGCCTTCGGTGCGCTTCCGGTCAGCGTGCAGAGCTTCATCACCCGCGTGGCTTCCGATGAGGCGGAAAGCGCCGGTGCGCTGCTGCTCACCACCTTCCAGATCGCCATTTCCAGCGGCGCGGTTCTGGGCGGCCTGCTGATCGATCTGCAGGGGGCAACGATGGTCTTCGTCTTCGTGGCGATTGCAGCGCTTCTCGGCGCCTCGCTCATGGCGTCGCGCCGCGGTGTGGTGCCACAGGTTGAGGCATCGCAGGGATAAGAACCCCGCTAAAACAAAAAAAGGCCCGCATTTGTGCGGGCCTTTTTTAATTTGAGTTTGCCTGTTGTGCCGTCCAGTCCCGGTCAGGCGGCCTGTCTGTCCCAATTGACGAAGGGGTCCGGCAGGTGCCGCCATGCGTCGGGCGTGAAGGCTTCGGTGTCGATCAGGCAGGCGTCGAGCTGGGCGCGGATGCGGGCCTCACTCATGGGATCGGAACCGATGAAGACGATTTCCTGCCGCCGGTCGCCGAAGACCGGATCGAGATAGGGTTTCATCATGTCGAGGAACTGCTTTTCACGTGGCCATTGCTCTTTCGGTACGGCGGACCACCAGAGACCCATCTTGCCGGTGCGCACCAATGCGCCCGCCTGACTGATCTCGCCGACATAACGCGGCCGTGTCGCCAGCCAGAAGAAGCCCTTGGCGCGCACCACCCCCGGCCAGGCACGATCGATAAAGCGCTGGAACAGCACGGGGTCGAAGGGTTTTTTGGCGCGGTAAACGAAGGAGCGGATGCCATATTCCTCGGTTTCGGGAATGTGGTCCTTGAAGCCGTGCAGTTCCTTGAACCACAGGGGATGTTCTTCGGCCCTGGCGAAATCGAAGCGACCGGTGCCGAGCACTTCTTTCAGTTCCACCCTGCCGAAATCCGCCTCGATGAGTTTCGCATCCGGGTTCAGCCCGACGATGATCTTGCGGGCCGCATCCCGCTCCTGTGGCGTCGCAGTGCCGATCTTGTTGAGGACGACCACATCGGCAAATTCGATCTGCTCGACCAGAAGGTCGACGATGGTGCGGTTGTCGCCATCACCCGCCGTTTCGCCCCGGTCGGCCAGAAAATCGGATGAACCGTAATCATTGAGAAGATTGGCGGCATCCACCACCGTCACCATCGTATCCAGCTGCGCGACATCAGACAGGCTGCGGCCGTTCTCGTCACGGAAATCGAAGGTGGCGGCCACGGGAAGCGGCTCGGCGATGCCGGTGGATTCAATCAGCAGATAGTCGAAGCGACCCTGTTCGGCGAGCGCGCGGACCTCGGTCAAGAGGTCGTCGCGCAGCGTGCAACAGATGCAGCCATTGGTCATTTCCACCAGCTGTTCCTCGGTGCGCGAGAGATTGGCGCCGCCATCCCGCACCAGCGCCGCATCGATATTGATTTCGCTCATATCGTTGACGATCAACGCCACCCGCAGACCATCACGATTGGCGAGGATGTGGTTGAGAAGGGTGGTTTTGCCAGCGCCTAAAAAGCCGGAGAGGACGGTGACGGGGAGTTTTTTCATGGGGACCTCGTTCTGTGGCAACAGTCGCGTGGGCGTCATGACGACCACGGCAGGCGATCTGGAAACGGAGGATTTTTGAAGTGCCGGTTCCAGTTATGTAACGTAATAACATTACATATGTGCGACATGTCAACGGGCTTTGGAAAAAAAGCATCTGCGGAGGCGTGAGGTCTCTGCTCAACAGCGTGCCGCTCTGACTTTCCAATAGTTAATGTTATTTCATTACATATTCGTTTGACGAATGTAATAACATTACATATCAAGGGTCCTCGAATGAAACCCCGCCCAGGAGGGATCGATGAGCGATCCGTGCCTCACCTTCACAAATCTGACGCTTGGATATGCCGGCCGTGCGGCCGTGCATCATCTGGATGGCGATATCACCAAGGGATCGCTCACCGCGGTTGTCGGCGCCAATGGCTCGGGCAAATCGACGCTGATGAAGGGTATCGCCGGCATTTTGAAACCGCTCGGCGGTGAGTGCCGGATCAGCTCTGGCATTTCCGTCGCCTATCTGCCGCAGCAGTCGGAACTCGACCGGTCGTTCCCGGCTCAGGTGCGCGATCTCGTCGCGCTGGGTCTCTGGCCCAGGCGCGGCCTGCTTGGCCGCCACCGTTCTGAGGACAAAGCGGCGATGGGCCGGGTGATGGAAGCGGTCGGGCTTTCCGGCTTTGAAAAGCGCAATATAGATTCGCTCTCCGGTGGCCAGATGCAGCGTGCCCTGTTTGCCCGCGCCATGTTGCAGGACGCGCAGTTGATCCTGCTGGATGAACCCTTCAATGCCGTTGATGAGCGCACCGTCACCGATCTTCTGGTGCTGATCAAGGCATGGGTTGCGGAAGGGCGCACGGTGCTGGCCGTCCTGCATGACCGTGAGCTGGTGCGGCAGCATTTTCCCCAGACCCTGTTCCTCGCGCGGCGTCTCGTCGGCCTCGGCCCGACAGCCGATGTCCTGAAGCCGGAAAACATGCGCCAGGCGCGGCATTTCTACGAGGCATGGGAGGAGAATGCACCATGGTGTGCGCCGGGCGATGCGCCAATGACCAATGCGCTCGATGCAGGCCCACGGGCGTCGTCGTCACATTCTCACACTCATCCCCAAGCCAACTCCCACGCGAATTCGAATGCCCATGGCTGATTTCTTCATCGAACCCTTCGTCCAATATGTCTTCATGCAGCGGGCGCTTGCCGGCGCCTTGATCCTTGCCATCAGCTGCGGGCCGGTCGGGGTGTTCCTGATGCTGCGGCGCATGAGTCTCACGGGCGACGCCATGTCGCACGCCATCCTGCCGGGGGCGGCGGTTGGCTTTCTGTTTTACGGGCTGGAAATCCTGCCGATGACGATCGGCGGGCTGGTGGTCGGCCTCGTGGTGGCGCTGGGTGCCGGTGCGGTGTCGCGTTTCACCGTCCAGAAGGAAGATGCGTCACTTGCCGCCTTTTATCTGATTTCACTGGCGCTCGGCGTGCTGCTCGTTTCATGGCGTGGCTCCAGCGTCGATCTCATGCATGTGCTGTTCGGCACGGTGCTGGCGCTGAACAACGAGGCGCTCGGCCTCATCAGCGGCATCTGCATCGTGACGCTGGTGGTGATGATCACTTTCTGGCGGGCGCTTCTGGCGGAATGCCTCGATCCCCTGTTCCTGCGCTCGGTCAGCAACTGGGGCAGCCCGGTGCATTTTCTCTTCCTCGCCATCGTCGTGCTCAATCTGGTTGGTGGCTTTCAGGCGCTCGGAACGCTGCTTTCGGTCGGCCTGATGATGTTGCCCGCCGCCGCCAGCCGGTTCTGGTCCAACCGCGTGGCACCCATGTGCTTCATCTCTATCGGCATCGGCATGGTTTCCTGCTTTGCCGGCCTCATCCTGTCCTATCACGCGTCGCTGCCCTCAGGCCCGGCGATCATCCTTTCGGCGGGCGTCATCTATGCGCTCTCCATTCTCGTCGGCACGCGCGGCTTGCTCGGCGATCTTCTCGGTTCCGGCCGCCACAGAACGGCCTGAAAACAGCGTTCGAAAAAAGGAGAACCTTCATGTTCAGAACCTTCCGTCTTGCCACCTGCGCAAGCCTTCTTACCCTCTCCCCGGTCCTGATGGCGCAGGCTTCGGCTGCCGAACTCAAGGTCGTGGCCAGTTTCTCGATCATCGCCGATTTCGCCAAAAATGTCGGCGGCGACCGCGTCGAGATTACCACGCTCGTCGGTCCGGATGGCGACGCGCATGTCTATGAACCGCGTCCGGCCGATGCGGTTGCCGTCAGCAAGGCGAATGTGGTGCTGGTCAATGGCCTGGAATTTGAAGGCTTCCTGAAGCGGCTGATCGACACCAGCGGCACCAAGGCCCCGGTCGTGGAACTGACCAAGGGTGTCGAACCGTTGAAGCTCTCCGAAGAACCGGCTGGCCATGCCCATCCGGAAGCGGAAGAAGAGGAAGGCCACGACCACAAGGCGGAAGAAGCCGGCCACGACCACGACCATGAAGGTCACCACCATCACGGTGAATTCGACCCGCATGCCTGGCAGTCGATCAAGAACGCGGAAATCTATGTGAAGAACATTGCCGGCGCATTTTGCGAAGTCGATAAGGCTGGTTGCGCCACATACACGGCCAATTCGGATGCCTATATCGCCAAGCTTGCCGCTCTGAACGAGAAGGTGAAGACTGAAGTTGCCGCCATCCCGCCGGAAAAGCGCGTCATCATCACCTCGCATGATGCTTTCGGTTATTTCGAGCACGCTTATGGCCTGAATTTCCTCGCTCCCGAGGGCATCTCGACGGAATCCGAAGCCTCTGCCGCCGATGTCGCCAAGCTCGTGGATCAGGTCAAACACGACAAGGCCTCGGCGATCTTCGTCGAAAACATCACCGACAAGCGGCTGATCGACCAGATCGCCAGCGAAACCGGCCTGAAGGTTGGCGGCACGCTTTATTCCGACGCGCTTTCCACCGCCGATGGCCCGGCTGCCACCTATATCGACATGATCAACCACAATATTCAGACCATCAAGGCGGCGGTTCTGACGCAGTAAGTTTCGTGAGTTCAGTGTGAATCAAAGGAGGGTGGCTCAAGGCCACCCTCTGCTTTTTTGCTGAACCTTTCCCTGCACGCGGCGTCATCCTCGGGCTTGTCCCGAGGATCCAATCACGTCGCGTTCGGTCGAAACGGAGCAGATGCTCGGGACAGGCCCGAGCATGACGAAAGAGAGGCTTTCGGCCTTTGTCATCCACATCGTGGTGACTACCTTCGCCTTTTTTCGATCCGCTGAAATTTCCCCCGGTACTTCCAATACGAACGAGCATGGGCAGCGATCTTCCCGGTGCACGTCTCGCGTTGCCCGTTGACAATCAATCGCCTCTTTGAAATGGTAAGATGTCAGACCAATTTAGAGGGTGCGTCTTGGACAGGTCCAGCCGGGAACTCATGCAGCCGATTCCGCCGAGCGACCGTGTGCGCCAGGTCGAGGCGGCGCTTTCCGACTATGTCGAGCGGGCGGGGCTGAAGGCCGGCGAGCGGCTGCCGGCCGAGCGCGAGCTGATGGCGGCCCTGGGTGTCGGCCGGTCGACCATCCGCGAAGTCATCCGCAAATTTCAGGCGCTTGGCGTCATCGACAGCCGCAAGGGCAGCGGCAATTACCTGCTGAAGCCGATTTCCGCCGCCACCGTGCATATGCCGATTTCCATCGATGCCGAAAGCCTGCGCGATGCGCTGTTGATGACGCTGGAAGTGCGGCGCGGCATCGAGGTGGAGGCCTCCATGGCGGCTGCGCGTCGGCGCACGGCGGACGATATCGCCACGATGGAAGCACGGCTCGACGAGATGGAGCGGGTGCATCTGGCGGAAGGAACCTCCGGCAAGGCCGACCTTGCCTTCCATCTGTCGATCTACGATGCCACCCATAATACGCTGTTCAAGCAGCTTCTGGAGCAGATGCGCGAAGGTTTCGAACGCTTCTGGTCGAAGCCGTTCGACCGCCCGGATTTCGCCGGTCGCTCCTTTCCCTTTCACCGCACGCTGTTCAACGCCATCGCCGCCGGCGACGCCGAGACCGCCCGTGAAGAAACACTGAAAATCCTCGCCGTCGTCGAGGAGGATATCAAGGACATGTCGAAATGAACCAAGGCAACGATCTCTTCGATCCCGCCTCCCTGATCGTCGCCCATGACGAGACCCACGCTTTCGAAGCCGTGGTGCCGCCGCTGGTGCAGACCTCGCTTTTCACCTTTTCCAGCTACGACGAAATGGTCTCCACCTATCGCGGCGAGAAGGTACGGCCGGTCTATACACGCGGGCTGAACCCGACGGTGCGCATGTTCGAGGAGATGCTGGCCAAGCTCGAAGGCGCCGAAGATGCGCTCGGTTTTGCCAGCGGCATGTCCGCTATTTCCTCCACCGTGTTGTCCTTCGTGTCTCCGGGCGACCGCATCGTCGCGGTGCGCCATGTCTATCCCGATGCGTTTCGCCTGTTCGGCACCTTCATGCAGCGCATGAATATCGAGGTCGTTTATGTCGATGGCCGCGACGAGGCGGCGGTTGAAAAGGCGATGCCGGGCGCGAAGCTGTTTTATATGGAAAGCCCGACGAGCTGGGTGATGGAAGCCCATGATGTCGCAGCGCTGGCCGCCATCGGCAAGCGTCATGGTGCCGTCACCGTCATCGACAACTCCTGGGCAAGCCCGGTCTTCCAGCAGCCGATTTCCCTCGGTGTTGATCTGGTCGTGCATTCGGCATCGAAATATCTCGGCGGCCACAGCGACGTGGTCTCCGGCGTGGTGGCCGGTTCCAAGGCGATGATCGACCGCATCCGGGCGGAAACCTATCCCTATCTCGGCGGCAAGATGTCGCCTTTCGATGCCTGGCTGCTCATTCGCGGGCTTCGCACCCTGCCGCTGCGCATGAAGGCGCATCAGGCCTCGGCGCTTGATATCGCAACCCGCCTGCAGGCGCTGGATGTGGTGGAGAAGGTCTGCCATCCGGGGTTGGCGAACCGCCTGCCGCCGGGTCTCAACGGCACGTCGGGCCTGTTTTCCTTCATCTTTAAGGAAGGGGTGGATGTGCGCGCTTTTGCCGACCGCCTCAAGCTTTTCAAACTGGGTGTTTCCTGGGGCGGGCATGAAAGCCTGATCGTTCCCGGAGAAGTGGTGCTCGAACAGAAGGCGCAGCCAAACTCCGCCCACACGTTCGGCATCAGCGCGCGTTCGGTGCGCCTGCATGTCGGGCTGGAGGGCACGGAAGCGCTCTGGAACGATCTCGAACCCGCGATCAAGGCGGCCTCCGCCGCCTGACGTGTTTTTAAACTGACGACAAAAAAAGGGGAGAACGACATGAAAAAACTGGTAACAGCAGCAATCTTCACCGCCCTGATGACCGGAACGGCGCTGGCGGACACGACCTTGAAACTGGTCGAGGTCATCACCAGCCCGGAGCGGACGGAAACGCTGAAAGGCATCGTCTCGAAATTCGAGGCTGCCAATCCCGGCACCAAGGTGGAAATCATCTCCCTGCCGTGGAGCGAAGCCTTCCAGAAATTCGCCACCATGGTCTCGGCCGGCGATGTGCCTGACGTGATGGAAATGCCCGACACCTGGCTGTCGCTTTATGCCAATAACGGCATGTTGGAGAGCCTCGAGCCCTATCTTGCCAAATGGGAATACACCAAGGGCCTGAGCGAGCGCACGCTGGAACTTGGCCGCGATGTGAAGAACACCGCCTATATGCTGCCCTACGGCTTCTACCTGCGCGCCATGTTCTACAACAAGAAACTGCTGGAACAGGCCGGCGTGAAGGAACCACCGAAGACGCTCGAGGAATTTGCCGATGCCTCCAAGAAGGTCGCAGCCCTTCCCGGCAAATCTGGCTACTGCCTGCGCGGCGGGCCGGGCGGGCTTAACGGCTGGGTCATGTTCGGCGCATCCATGGCAGGCTCGAACGAGTTCTTCACCAAGGACGGCACCTCCACCTTCGACAGCCCCGGCTGGGTGAAGGGCCTGACCTATGTGATCGATCTCTACAAGAACGGTTACGCGCCGAAGGACAGCGTCAACTGGGGCTTCAACGAGATCGTCGCCGGCTTTTATTCCGGCACCTGCGCCTTCCTCGATCAGGACCCGGATGCGCTGATCGCCATTGCCCAGCGCATGAAGCCGGAAGATTTCGGCGTCATGACCATGCCGAAGGGACCTGACGGCAAGACCTTCCCGACCATCGGCTTTGCAGGCTGGTCGATCATGTCGGCCTCCGCCAACAAGGATCTCTCCTGGAAACTGGTCGAGACGCTCGAAGGGCCGGAAGGCAATATCGAATGGAACAAGAAGACCGGCGCGCTGCCGGTGCACAAGTCGGCGGAAAAAGACCCCTTCTATGCCAGCGAGCAGTTCAAGGGCTGGTTCGACGAGCTTGCCGACAAGAACGCCGTGCCGACGAAAATGCCGACCTATCTTGAGGAATTCGCCTTCTTCAAGGATTCGCTTGTTATCAAGACATCGCAGGAAGCGCTGCTCGGCGATATCACGCCGGAAGATCTGGCCAAGCAATGGGCTGATTACATGACGAAGGCGCAGCAGAAGTTCCTCGCTTCGAAATAACGACACGGACAGGCCGTGCGGGCGAAAATGCCCGTGCGGCGGTCTTGCCGGCCTTCGCTGCGACAGGCCTTTTCTTGAAATTTTCGGATCGGTGAGCCGAGAGGCTGGAGAACCCGTCCGTTCCGTCGTCCGATCAGGGAGCGATACAATGTCCTATGCCCATGGCGCCGGGCCGGTGGCCGCGCGCAAACCGGCTGGCAAACCGGCGATGCGAAGGTTTGCCGACTGGGCCGAACCCTGGCTCTACAGCGCGCCCGTGCTGGTGCTCATCGTCGCCGTCATGCTGGTGCCGCTGGTGCTTGGTCTCTCCTATGCGTTTCGCGACGTGCAGCTGCTCAACCCGTTTTCCGGCGGTTTCGTCGGCCTGAAACATCTGGAAGCCCTGTCGCAGGATGCGGCCTTTTACCGGGCGCTGAAAAATACGCTGTGGTGGACCGGAGCCTCCGTTTTCCTGCAATTCTTCTTCGGCCTCATTCTGGCGCTGCTGCTCGATAAACCCTTTGCGGGCAGGGGGTTGGCGCAGGCGCTGGTATTTCTGCCATGGGCGGTGCCGACATTCCTTGCCGGCCTCAACTGGGCCTGGCTGTTCAATCCGGTCATCGGGCCGCTGCCGCACTGGATGGTCTCGCTCGGGCTGTTATCCGCACCCAACAATATTCTCGCCGATCCGCAGCTTGCCATGTGGGGGCCGATCATCGCCAATGTCTGGTGGGGCATTCCCTTCTTCGCCATCACCCTGCTTGCGGCATTGCAGGCCATTCCGCGCGATCTTTACGAGGCGGCGGAGATCGACGGGGCCAACCCGTTGCAGCGTTTCACCTCGATCACGCTGCCGTTTCTGGCGCCCACCATCGCCATCACCATCCTGCTGCGCACCGTCTGGATCGCCAATTTCGCCGATCTCATCATCGTCATGACCAATGGCGGGCCGGCCGACCGCACGCAGATTGTCGCCAGCTATATCTTCACGCAGGCCTTCCGGCGTCTCGATTTCGGTTATGCCTCGGCCATCGCGCTGGTGCTGCTGGTCCTGCTGCTTGCTTATTCCATGCTGATCGTGCTGCTGCGCCAGCGCCTGATCGAGAAGGACTGACCGATGACATCAAGGATATTTCTCACCCTTGCCCATCGTCTGGCGATCCTTGCCTATATCGTCTTTGCGCTCTTCCCGCTGTTCTGGCTGCTCAAGGTTTCCGTCACGCCGAACGACCTGCTTTATAGCGAAGGTGTGCGGATGTGGCCGTCGCATGCGACGCTCGATCATTATCGTTATGTCATAGAAAACAGTGCCTTCCCGACGTTTTTTAAGAACAGCGTCATCGTTGCCGGCTCCACGGCCCTTGCCGTAACGGTACTTTCCTCGCTGTCCGGTTACGCCCTGTCGCGGTTCCGCTTCAAGGGCAAATACTGGATCGTCGCCTTGATGCTGATCACCCAGATGTTTCCGCTGGTGATGCTGGTCGCGCCGATCTTCAAGATGCTGTCGCCGCTCGGCCTCACCAACAGCCTCACCGGTCTCGTCATCGTCTACACCGCCTTCAACGTTCCCTTCGCCACCTTCCTCATGCAGTCCTTCTTCGACGGCATTCCGAAGGATCTGGAAGAGGCGGCGATGATCGACGGGGCAAGCCGGTTTACGGCCTTCCGCCAAATCATCCTGCCGCTGACTTTGCCGGGCATTGCCGCGACGCTCGGCTTCGTCTTCACCGCCGCGTGGAGTGAGCTTCTGTTTGCACTGATGCTGATTTCCGGCAACCAGAGCGCCACCTTCCCGGTTGGCCTTCTGACCTTCGTTTCGAAATTTTCTGTCGATTTCGGGCAGATGATGGCGGCGGGCGTTCTGGCGCTCATTCCGGCCTGCCTCTTCTTCCTGCTCATTCAACGTTATCTCGTGCAGGGCCTGACGGCCGGCGCGGTGAAAGGATAATCCCATGGCTTCCATCGAGCTGAAGAATGTCGGCAAGACCTATGGCGACCTCGCCGTGCTGCATGGCGTCGATCTTGATATCAGGGATGGCGAGTTCATCGTCCTCGTCGGCCCCTCCGGCTGCGGAAAATCGACGCTGCTGCGCATGATCGCCGGGCTTGAAGAGATAACATCCGGCGACCTGTCCATCGACGGTGAACGCGTCAATGATCGCCGGCCGAAGGATCGCGACATTGCCATGGTGTTCCAGTCCTATGCGCTCTATCCGCATATGAGCGTCGCCGACAATATGAGCTACAGCCTGCGCCTGCGCCGCAGCCCGAAAGAAACCATCGCGGCGGCGGTGGCCGGTGCTTCCGCCAAGCTCGGCCTCGATCCCTATCTCGCCCGCCGCCCGAAGGCGCTGTCCGGTGGCCAGCGCCAGCGTGTCGCCATGGGCCGCGCTATCGTGCGCCAGCCAAAGGCCTTCCTGTTCGATGAGCCGCTCTCCAACCTCGATGCCCGTCTGCGCGAGCAGATGCGCGCCGAAATCAAGCGCATGCATGCCGATCTCGGGGCCACCTCGGTTTATGTCACCCATGACCAGATCGAGGCGATGACGCTTGCCTCGCGCATCGTCGCGATGAATGCCGGCCATGTGCAGCAGATCGGCGCGCCGCTCGATCTTTACGACCGCCCCGCCAATCTGTTTGTGGCCGGTTTCATCGGCTCGCCGGGCATGAATTTTCTCGAAGGGCGGCTTCACCACGAGAATGGCGGCAGTTTCGTTGTGCTCGGCGATGGCACGCGTCTCGCACTCGGCCGCGATGTGAAGCTTGCCGATGGTGAGCTGGTCACGCTCGGCATCCGCCCGGAACATGTCACCGTTTCGCCCGCTGAAGGCGGTGTCGAAGCGGCGGTCGATCTGGTCGAGCCGACCGGCCTCGGCATCATCCTGCATCTGACCGTGCACGGATTGCCCTTCAAGCTGTTTTCGTCAGACCGGGCGCTGTTGCAGCCGGGCAAATCCCTGCGGGTCGGTTTCCCTCGGGAACGGCTGCATGTCTTTGACCGTGATGGCGTCAGGGTCGGCGAAGACTGACGCGCAAGGTCATACCGCCAGCCCCCTGTCATCGAACCTGTGGACCTTCGTCTCATCCGGCGTGATGAAGACGGTATCGCCATGCCTGCATTCGAACT